>DATDJP010000135.1:0-4216 GCA_036520475.1 Polyangiaceae bacterium
CCCAGCGGCGCACGCTGCGCGCCGCGCCTGGCGTGCAGCACACCGTGCACTAGCAACGTCGCGGCGGCCACGCGTCGCGACGGGGGCGCGTCACGCATCCTGCGCCAGTCAGGGCGAAGCCCGAGCCGCTCTTCTCGGGCCGAGGAGGTCGCATGGTCCGTCGCTCTCAACCCTCAACGCTCATCCAGCTTCGCGCTCGGCAGCACCGCTCTGCACTCACCGCCAGCGAAGAACTTCTCTGGCAGCACATTCGCGGTCATCGGCTCGGCGTGTACTTCCGCCGTCAGGTCGTCATCGGCCACTTCATCGTGGACTTCTTGGCTCCCAGTGCTCGGCTCATCGTCGAGGTGGATGGCGGCTATCACTCGCAGCGCCGCTCCGCTGACCCACGCAGGGACAGCAAGCTCCAGCGGCTCGGCTATCGTGTACTGCGGCTGTCCGCAGCGCTGGTCAGCTCTGACGTCCACGCCGCTGTCGAGCTCATCCGCTCAGCGCTCGCGGAGTGAGCTCCGTAAACGCGAAATACGTCACCGACGTTTGCGTCGCAGAGCGCTCGCCTCAGCCACCCCAACCCACCAGGTCGCCAGGCCCAGCGCCGCAGGAGCGGAGCGAAGCGGAGCGACCATGACGGTGTCCTGGCGCTCTATGGAACGGATGCAGCATCCGTTCATACGGCTCCAGCGCCTGGACTCGAACCAGGGACCCGGCGGTTAACAGCCGCCTGCTCTACCAACTGAGCTACGCTGGAATTTGCGGAAGGCGCAGACTAGTCGGGCACCTCGTCTGGTCAAGGAAAAGCTGAAGAGGGGCGTGTTGTGCGGCGATTCAGGGCGGTCGCGCGGGCGCGGTGCGGGCGTTTGATTGACGGGGTCGGCCGTCGAGTGCGATAGCCGGGCTCGGTCGTCACACGTCAACTGGGAGCAGCAGGCAATAGGATGTTGAGCTCGAGCAGCGAGCCGCCGGAAGCGGAGGTGAGAACGAGTCTGGCTTCGGCTCCGCCGCCGCCGCCGAACACGGCGGCGGACGTGACACGCGCGGCGGGACGCGGGGGGCTCGCGGTCGCGTTTGCCAAGGTCTACTTCATCCTGCAGGGGCTGATTCAGCAGGTGGCGTTGCCGCGCGTGCTGGGGCTCGATGGCTACGGCGCGCTGTCGAGCGTGCTCTCGATCGCGAGCATCGCGTACAACCCGGTGACGACGACGTCGATTCAGGGTGTGAGTCGCGCGGTGGCTCAGTCGGGGCCAGACGCCGAGGCCGCGACGATCCGGCGGACGCTCTCGATTCATGCGGTAATCGCGGTATTTTTGGCGGCGCTGTTCTTCTTCATGGCGGCGCCGCTGGGGCACTGGGTGGGCGCGCCGCACGTGGTGAACGGGCTACGGATTTTGAGCGGCGTGATGCTGCTGTACGGGTTCTACACGCCGCTGGTGGGTGTGCTGAACGGGCAGAAGAAGTTCTTGCACCAAGCTGGGCTCGACATCCTCACGGCCACGCTGCGCACAATCGGACTGGTCGCTGGGGCGTACTGGTTCGCCCGGCGTTTCGATCTCGGCGTGGAAGGCGCGGCCGTGGGCTTCGTGTGCGCTGCGGCCATCGTGCTGTTCGTGGCGTTCGCGCTGGTGGGCCGGGGCAAGTCGGGCGTGCCTTCCCTCACCTTGAAGCAGCACGTGACGTTCATCTTGCCGCTGCTCCTCGGACAAGTGGTGCTGAACTTGCTGCTTCAGGCGGACCTCACGCTCTTGCGCAGTTTCGCCGCCGACGCTGCGGAGCGGGCACAGCTGCCGCTGCGTGCGGCAGATCCGCTGGTGGGTGCTTACCGCGCGACGCAGCTGTTCTCATTTCTGCCGTACCAGATGCTGATCGCCATCACGTTCATCCTCTTTCCGCTGCTGGCGAGCGCGCATCGCTCGGGCGACAAGGCCGCAGTGGCCCGCTACGTGAAAACGGGCGTGCGACTGGCGCTGGTGATAGCGGGCTTGATGGTGAGCGTGACGAGCGGCCTGGCCGGGCCGCTGCTCCGGCTGGTTTTTCCTGCAGAGGCGGCCGATCTCGGCACGCGCACCATGCAGCTGGCGACGCTCGGGTTCGGTGCCTTCGCGATCCTGGGCATCCTGACCACGGTGCTGAACAGCCTGGGCCGTGAACGCGCGAGCGCCGCCATCACGGCGAGCGCGTTCGCGCTGGTCGTGCTTTTGTGCTTTCTGCGGGTGCGGGGTGGGCCGTTCGGTGAGGAGCTGCTCTGGAACACGGCGATAGCCACGTCGTCGGGCCTGGTGCTCGCGACGCTCGGGGCTGCCATGCTGGTCAAACGCACCGCGGGGGCCGTGGTCGCGCCGAGCAGCCTGGCGCGCGTGCTCGTGGCGATGACCGTGGCGATAACGGTCGGCCGCCTGCTGCCGTATCAAGGCAAGGTCATGACCCTGGCGTATGCAGCCGTCGTGGCAGTCGTTTACGTGGCCGTTCTGCTGCTCACGCGCGAGCTCACGGGCGCCGACGCAAGCACAGTCAAAGCCGTCGTGCGGCGCAAGCGTTAGCAGCGCGTGCCGCCCTCAAGGGCGCGGCAGGCGGGGACAAAAAAAGGGCGCGCGCGGGGACGAACCGCCGCGCGCGCCAAAAGACCAGAGAGAGACGCTCAGCGCGTGAGCCAGCGGCCGTCGCGCAGCGTGAGGCAGGAGTACGGCACGATCCACTGCAGGCCGATGAAGGCGAACAGCGAGTAGCCGATGTTGTACACGAAGTCCGAGCGGCGCTCGGCGCGCAGGCAATAGAGCGACTGGAGGAGCGCGATGCCAGCAACGAACGGCAAGATGCTGAGCAGGTAACCCGGCTCGCGCACGGCGTGCTTCACGAGCAAACCGAGGGCGAGATAGGCCGCGGGGTACTGCAGCAGGTCCGTGATGATTTCGAACGTTGGCCACCAGCGGTCCTTGGTGCGCCAGCGCGTGAACAGCGTCGGGAGCATCGCAAGGCTCTCGCGGACGTTGCCGCGTTCCCAGCGAATCAGCATGCGCGCGACGCCCTGGAAAGCCGCCGGCACGAGCGTGCGCACGATGGCGGAGCTCTGGTAAACGGTGCGGTGACCGCGTCGGAGCAGCCAGCTCGTGAGCGCGCGATCTTCGCCGATGGTGCACGGGGAGCCCATGAACGTCTGCGTCGCCCACTCTTTCAGCACCGAGAGCACGGCTGTTCGGCGATAGGCGGTCAGCGCACCCGGGCAGCAGAGCACTGCGCCGAACCGCGACTGCGCCCCGCGCACGAGATCGAACGTGATGAAGAAGCGCGCCGCGAGCAGGCGCGTGAGCAGGCTCTGGTAACGATTGAGCACGAGCACCTTGCCGGCGACCGCCGCCACGCGCTCGTCCGCGAAGGGAGCCACGATGGCGCGCAGTGCGCCGGGGTCGAGCCGCGAGTCCGAATCCACCGTCACGATCACGTCGCCCTGGGCGCGTTCGATGCCGGCACGGAGCGCCTCGCGCTTGCCGCCGTTCTCCAGCAGCTTCACGGTCGTGATTCGCGCCGGGTACGCATCAGCGACGCGCTCGATGTGATCCCAGGTGTCGTCGAGCGAGCCGTCGTCCACGGCGATGACCTCGAGCTTATGCTCGGGATAGTTGCTCTCGACCGAGCTGAGGAGCGCATTTCGGACCATGCCGCCTTCGTTGTAAGCGGGTACGATCACGGTGACGGTCGGCAGATCCTCGTCGTCGTTCGTCACGGGCACAGGCTTGTAGCGAACGGCGTGGAACGCGATGAAGGCGAAGTACGCGAGCGCGCAGGCGCCGAGCAGCGACCACAAGCCGTGCGCGCTCAGCGAGGCGAACCATTCGCGCGCGTCGCCGAACGAGCTCACCGAATCGGTCAGTATGGGCAAGCTCAACAGGGTCACAACGGTGATGCCAATTCCCACCATCCACGGCCAATCCCGCCGGGTAGGCACGATGCCGTCCAAAGCCGGCAGCGAGATCAAAGGTTTGCGATACGAAGCGTTACACGAGGGTTGTCTCATCGGGCCCTTTTCAGATATGGGCGAGCGCCTTGCTCGAGGAGCAGGCACGCGCACCGCCGAATGGCGCTGAGACTCAGCGGAAGTTTCCATGCGGGCCACACAATGGGTCCGCCGGAATGCATGCGCTAGGTCCGAATATCGTCACGACAATCAATGTTTCATGCCTGCGCACGCGCAAGCGACTTGCGATGAACGCATACGTCCGCGCGC
>DATDJP010000136.1:0-43072 GCA_036520475.1 Polyangiaceae bacterium
CCCTGGAAGTGATTCACCAGGCAGATGCGCGTCTCGCACTGAAACGAGCGCGTTTCGGCGAACACGTCTGCTTGGCTGAAGTTATTGAAGTACAGATCGTACTCTGCTTCAGGGATGCAGGGATCCCCGACGCCGCCGGCCTCACAGCCGAGCGCCAGCAGCGCACAACCCGCCCCAAACCAGTGCGAGTAGCCCCGAATGCCTCGTGTCATTGCGTGCTCGTCAACTCTAGCGTGATGGACAGTGAGCGCCAGGCGCGCGACGCTACGAACGCTACTCGGAAAGAGTGAACGACGTCAACGCGAAAGCACTCGAGTAACGCCGCCTTGCCGCACACTTCGTCGCGCTCTCTAGCACGCAGATGTAGGCGTGCTTTGCGGCATGCAAGACGGCCACGGCTCTCGCGCGACGTTTGTCATCCTCATTACCTCGTGAAGCGCTCCCGCACGCAGCGCATGCATGAAGCTCATATAGAAGTGCCTGCCGGCAGCGACTTCGGTTCACGAAATCAGAAAACGAGGACTGCACCGCGCGGAGCCGCGCGTTTCTCCTCTGAGCCGCAGCGCGCTCGCGGCGCTCCACGCTCGTGAACCGTGAGAAGCGCGATGAACGCACTTACGTTTGCTCACAAGGTGAGCTCGAACAGGCCTGAATCGCCCTCGGGCAAAACCTGAATGCTCTGCTTGACAATATTGCTCGCGGATATCTAACATCGTGCCGGCGACGGGTGGTATCTGCCGGTTCTCATTGCCCATTTCCGTAATTCTCCCGCCGTACGGACGTCGGGGTGAGCGCGAGCAGTGTCGCCCAATCGAACGAGAGGAACCCAATGTTTCGCAAGCGCCTTGCCGCAGTCTGCATTCTGGCTGGTGTTTTCGCTGGCGCCGTTACGGCATCGCACGCCGTAGCCCAAGAGGTGATCGATCTCGACGAAGAGGCGCCACCCAAACCGGGTAAGCCTGCAGGCAAGCCGAAGGCGGCGCCCAGGAAGAAAGCACCGGCGAAGGCGGAGGCTGCGCCGGCTGCCGAGAAACCGGGCAAGCCGCAAGCGGAGGCGATCGACCTCGACGAGGACGCGCCCGCAGAACAGGCGGCCGTCGTTGCCGGCAAGATGACGCCCGCCGCGGAGAGCGCGAAAAAGCTCTTCGACAAGGAGCGCTGGAGCGAAGCCGCGCTCGCCTTGCACCGCGTGGTGAGCGGCGAGACGGGAGACGATCCCGGCAACAAGCAGCTCGCGCAGTACTACCTGGCCATCAGTCTCTATCGGCTGAAGTTCTATCAGGCGAGCTACTCGATTTTCAGTGTGATTGCCGAAAACCGCAATCACCTGAAATTCAGAGAAACCCTGCTCTGGCTCGCGAAGCTGGCGACGCAACTTCCGGAGCCCGCGGACATCATCGAACGCGTCGGCAAGTACAGCGATGACGAGGTCGCGCGCTTCAACAACGAACAGCAGCGCGACCTGTACTGGCAGCTGAACCACATGCTGGGCCGCTACCGCTACCGCAATCGGCAGTACCAGGATGCGGTGCGTCTGTTCCAGAAGGTCGATCGCAAGAGCGCCTACTACGTCCGGTCCCAGTTCTTCACGGGCATCAGCTACGTCCAGCTCCGCAAGTCGGTGCCCGCGGTGCAGTCGTTCCAGCGCATCGACAAGGCTCTCGAAGAGGGCGTCGAGGGCGTCGAGGACGAGGATCGCATGCGCGACCTGGCGTACCTCTCGATGGCTCGGACCTACTACTCGGCATCGATTCGGCTGGACCCGGAGACGAACGCTCCCAGTGTGGATGCGCAGAAGCTCAGCGCCGCCGTCAAGTACTGGAACCAGGTGGAAGCCTCGAGCGAATACTGGCTCGACGCGCTGTTCGAGCAGTCCTGGGCGTACTTCATGGCGGGCGACTACCCGCACGCGCTCGGCAACATCCATACGATTCAGTCGCCGTACTTCCCGAACTCGTTTTATCCCGAGGCGGAAATCCTCAAGGCTGTCATCTACTTCTCGAACTGCAACTACGACGCGGCCACGATCGTCGTGGCGCGCTTCAACCAGAAGTACATCCCGATCCGCGACGAGCTCGAGAAGACGCTCGCCCGCTACAAGGGTGCGAACCAAGAAGATGCCTTCTACCAGTTTCTAACGCAGGTGAGGGAAGGCAAGACCAACCTCGATCCGCGCATCGAACCCATCGTCGAGAACGCGCTGAGTGATCGCCAGCTCCTCAGAAACCTCGAGTACGTGCGGCTCCTCGACGAGGAGAACAAGCGCTTCAGCAAGTCGCCCGGGGAGTTCCGTAGCTCCGCGCTCGGACAGGAAGTGGACGATTCGCTGAAGCTCGCGCGGGATCTCGCGGTGCGTCAGACCGGCGAGCTCGGGCTCTCGCGCTATCAGCGCAACGTCGACGAGCTGAACGAACACCTGCGCAACGGCGAGAAGATCCTGATCGATATCACCGCCGCGCAGCGCAACTTGCTCGACGAGAAACTCACGAAGGGTCAGGTCTCGAAGGCGGAATCTCGGATCTACGGTGTCGTGAAACCGGATGAAGAACACGTGCTCTGGCCGTTCGACGGCGAGTACTGGCGTGATGAGCTCGGCTTCTACCGACAGGTGGTCGAGTCAGCGTGTGGAAGGTAATGCGAATGAGCTCCAAGCGGGCGCGTGCCCAATCGTTCAAGCAAGTCTCGGGTGCCCGCGCGTACCCCGTTCTGGCATTTCTCTTCGGCTGGCTCTTGTGCTTGCCGGCGGCGCAAGGCGCCACGACCAAGGCCCCGGAGCTCGGCAACCAGTGCATCAGTCCGCAAGCGCACAAGAATCTGCAGGAGTGCCCGGGCGGTCCTGGCAAGTTCGAGGTGAAGCAGAAGCGCGGCGCGGCTTTCAAGAGCGCGCCCCCGCCGCGCGAGCGCAAAGGCGCGAGCGACATGAAGCCGACCAATCCCACCGAGGAGATGGCGGCAGGGCAGCGCGATACGCGCCGCGGACGCCTGCAGGCGCGCGCGCGTGCGCTCTTGATCACGGAGATCGGCGGCCTGGAGCGCCTGTTCAAGGTAACTCCGAAGCGTTCACCGGATCGCCCGCAGCTGATCCGTCGTCTCGCGGAAGGCTACGTGGAGCTGGAGAGCGCTGCCACGCGCGACAAGATCGCCTCCGAGATCAAGGCGCAGGACGCCAAGAAGAAGAAGGGCGGCGCTGCCGAGGGCGACAAGGCCAAGCGCGACGCCGCGCAGGCCGTGCAGATCGTGAAGGCCGCGCGCTCGAAAGCCATCGCGTACTACACGCTGATGAAGAACCAGTACCCGAACTACTCGAAGCTCGACGAGGTGCTCTATTACCTCGCGTACGAGTACGAGCAGGCGGGTGACCTGAAGAACGCGCGCGCCGTTTACTACGAGCTCATCGAGAAAGCGCCGAAGTCCCCTTACATCCCGAATGCGTATCTGGCGTTCGGCGAGCTCTTCTTCCTCGAAGCCCAGGGGGATCCGAGCAAGTGGGACCTGGCCGCCGCGGCCTACCGCGAGGTGATCAAGTATCCGGCGCCGGAAAACAAGGTGTACGGCTACGCGCGCTACAAGCTCGGCTACGTGCACTGGAACAAGGCCGAGCACCCCGAGGCGCTGAACGAGTTCAAGAAGGTCATCGAGTACGGCGATCAGAATCCGCAGATCCCGAACGCGACGCAGCTCGCCAAGGCCGCGCGCCGCGACTTGATCCCGGTGTACGCCGCGAGCGGTGCGCCCGAGAAGGCGTACAACTTCTTCAAGCCGCTTTCCGGCGACAAGGGCGGCGAGCAGACCAAGACCATCGACATGTTGAACGAGCTCGGGCTCGCCTACATCGATACCGGTCACTACAAGGAAGGCATCACGCTGTACCGCGACCTCATGAGTCGCGATCCGGGCCGGCGCGAGTGCTTCTACCAGAGCCAGATCACGGTCGCGATTCAGGCGCTGAGCTCCGGCAACAAGGAAGCCATCAGGAAGGAGCTCGAGAGTCAGATCCGCGCGCGCAACGCCTACGTGAAGGCGGCGCACCCCGAGAAGGACAAGCTCGACTGTTCGAACCGCACCGCGGAGCTCCTGGCCGAATCCGCCATGAGCTGGCACCTCGAAGCCGTGGGCTCGGGCGGCGTGCGCGGCACGGGCGACAAGAAGACGATGGATCTGGCCGCCTACCTCTACAAGAAGGTCGGCGAGAGCTTCACGGCGCAAGATTTTGCGAAGTTCAAGTTCCCGCGCATCGTCAAGGAAGACTGGCCGACGATGTACAAGATCAAGTACGCGATGGCGGACTTGCTCTACTTCCAGCAGCGCTGGGAGGACTGCGGCCCGGCCTTCGACGCGGTGGTGGCCGAAGACCCGCGCGGAGCTCAGGCCGCCGAAGCCGCGTACGCTTCGGTGCTCTGCTACCAGAAGATGTACGACCAGCTTTACAAGGGTGAAGCGGATCGCAAGGGCAAGGGGCTCGGACCGTCGGGCGCCGAGGAGAAGGATCAGGCAGCCAAGAAAGGCGAGTGGGAAAAGCTCAAGCCCAAGCCCTTCACGGACATGCAGAAGGGCATGATCACCGCCTTCAATCGCTACATTTGCTACATCAAGCCGCCCAAGGGCGACACGGAAGCGGAAGAGCAGTACGTCGAGGTGAAGTACGCCCGTGCGCGTACGTACTTCGAAGCGCAGCACTGGGAGGAAGCCGCGCTCGGCTTCCGAGACGTCGCGCTCAATCACTCGGACAAGGACGCCGGCATCTTTGCGGCGCAGCTCTACCTCGAAGCGCAGAACGTGCTCGGCTCGCGCAGTGAGCCGCCTCGCCCGTCCTGCTTCGAGGACATGGCCAAAGACGTTCCTGCGTTCATCGACCTCTACTGCAAGGGCAGCAAGGCCGAAGACAACAAGGAACAGTGCGAGCTCCTCTATCGCATCCAGTTCGACGTCATCCGCCTGCGCGCGCAAAAGATCGTCGATCTGGCGGACAGTCAGGCCGAGAAGGGCAACAACCGCGAGGCGCTCGACAACTACAAGAAGGGCGGCGACTCGTACCTCGAGCTCTGGCGCAAGTACTGCGAAGGGCCGCTCGGCGAGGGCAAGAAGACCAAGCAGTGCGAGAACGCCGATCAAACCGTGTACAACATGGCGCGCGCCTACCAGGCCGGGCGTCTGCTCGCGAAATCGATCCAGGCGCGTCTGATCTTGCTCAATCCCAAGTACGGGATGGACAAGAGCGATCTGGCCATGAAGGCCACGTACGAGATCGGCGGCAACTACCAGGCAATCGCGGTCTACGATCGCGCGGCCGAGTTCTTCGAACGCTACGCGAAGGCCACCAACTACAAGGGTGAGTTCGCCGATCAGGCGCTGAGTGACGCGGTCGTGCTCCGGCTCGGTCTCGGTCAGGAAGACGCCGCCATCGACGACGCGAACGCCTTCAACAAGTACTTCGGGGCGCGCAAAGGCTCGCAGACGGCGCAGATCGCCTTCGCCGTCGCGGCTCATTACGGCGAAAAGAAGGACTGGGAGGGCGTGCGCAAGCGGCTGGCCGGCGCGATGCGTCTCATCGATACCAAAGCGACGCTCGACGTGCGGCTCCAGGCGCACGCGCTGCTCGGCCGCGCGTACGTGCAGATGAACGCCGGCCGGAACGCCAACACCGAATACGGCACCGTCGTCCGGCTCTGGGCGGATCCCAAGAAGGGCACCACCGAGATCGAAGGTATCGAAGGCGAAGACGCGAACGCGAAGCAGCGGCGCCTTGGCCGTGCGCTCGAGGCGGTCGGCGAAGGCATGTTCTACTTCGCCGAACAGAAGAAGAGGGCCGTCGATAAGGTCGAGTTCCCCGAGTACAAAGGCGGCGGCAACAAGAACGAAGTCCTCCAGCACATCAACGTCAAGGTGAAGGGCTGGATCGGCAAGAAGCGTCCGCTGATCGACGCCGCCACGGCCGAGTACAAGAAGGTCGTCGATCTGCAGCCGGTGCCCCCGCCGCGCTGGGTCATCGCGGCCGGCTCGCGCGTCGGTGAAATGTGGGGCACGTTCGTCAAAGAGTTCCGCGCGGCACCCATCCCGAACTTCATCAAGAACGACTTCGAGCTCCGGACCGCGTACTACGGCGCGCTCGACGACGCCTCCGAGCCGCAGAAGCAGCAGGCCAAGGGCGCGTACGAGGTCTGCCTGGGTTACTCGGTGAAGTACCAGTACTTCGACGAGTTCAGCCGTTCGTGCGAGGAGTGGCTCGCCCAGAACTACAAGGCCGACTACCACCTGATCGACGAGTTTCGCGGCGCACCGAGCCGCGTCAACTCGGTGCTCCGCGAGCAGGGTTATCCGCTGCGGCTGGGCGGTGAGCCGCTGGTGACGCAGCAGTCGACCGAGTCGCTCAAGCCGGACACCCAGAAGAAGACGGACAAAGCCGAGGCAGACAAATGAGGCGTATGAATTGGGTCAGTGCGGTTTTGCTCTCGGGCTTCGCGCTTGCGGCGGGCGCTTGCGGCGGTGGCGCTGGCGCGGGTGTTTCACCCAAGGACGCGAGCGGGCGCACCGCTGTCGGCAATCAGCCCGTCAGCAAGGAGGCGGCGCAGAATTTCGATCGCGCGATCGACGAGTTTGCGGCGCATGACAAGAAGCAGGACTGGCAGGAGAGCGTCTGCAACTCCGTCGCGGAGGCGTTTCTGAACGCCTCGAAGGAACAGCAGTCGGCCGGCGGTAAGCCGCTCGCGGAGGCGGTGTACAACGCGGGTCTCGCGTACCAGCGCTGCGGCAAGGACGCTGATGCGAAGGCTCAGTTCGAGAGCGCGGCGAAGATCGATCCGGGGATGCACCGCGCCCGCGCCCAGGTCGCGCTGTACGAGTACCAGCGCTCGAACGATCTCGACGGCGCGATCCGCTCGCTCGATCAGATCATTCGCGACGCGAAGTTTCAGAACGCGGAGGCGTTGGTGGCGCTGGCCGCTCTGCAGATGGAGCGCGGCGCGGACAACGCGGATCAGGATGGAAAGAACGATCTCGAGCGCGCGCAGCGCAACCTGCAGCGCGCGCTCGCCATCGACGACAGCTACATGCCGGCCTTCAACCAGCTGGCCATTTACTATCTCGAGCAAGCGAAGCTGAAAGCTGGACAGGTCAGCACGGCGCCGAAAGGCAAGCGCGGTCGCCGCGGTCTGGTCGTCGCCGGCGCGAAGAAGGCCGCGGTGAACGAGCAGCAGCTCGATCTCGCCGCGCTGGTCGCTTCACAGGCGCAGCGCAAAAACCCGAACTACGCGCCGATTCACAACACGACCGGCTTGATTCTGGTCGAGCTGCGCAATTTCAACGGCGCGGTGAAGAGCTTTGCCAACGCCCGCCGCCTCGATCCCAAATTTTTCGAAGCGCACATGAACTATGCGGCGGTGAACCTGTCGTTCCGCGGCTTTCAAGAAGCGGAACGCGCGTACCGCGATGCATTGAAGCTCCGTCCCAGCGAGTACGAGGCGCACCTGGGCCTGGCGCTGGCAATCCGCGGCCAGATCAACGACGGCAACTTCGATCGCTACGTCGCCGAAGCGCAGAAGGAGCTCGATCAGGCCAAAAAGCTCGATCCGCAGCGGCCCGAGAGCTACTACAACGAGGCGATTTTGACGCAGGAGTTCCGCGCCAAACGCGGCAACGCCGTGACGAGCCTCGAGAAGGCGGCGCAGCAGTATCGTGAGTTCATCGCGAAAGCCGGCGGGGACCCGGCGTTTGCGGATGCCGTCAAGCGCTCCAAGGAGCGTACGGAAGACATCGACGACACCATCAAGTTCATCCGCGAGGGTGAGCAAGCGGCCAAAGAACCCCCCGCCGCTCCGCCGCCGGCGAAGTAGACACTCTTCTACGTGGCGTTCGAGACGTCGGACCTCATCACACCTCATCGCACCCGGCTGAGCGGCGTCGCGGCCCCTTTGGCAGAACCGCCGCTCGTCTTTCGCGCATGGGCTGCGTCGTTTCGCGCCCTGCGCGTACAGCGCCGCCAGTGAAGTGAACCGGAGCGGGTTGATATCTTCGGTTTGCCGCCAACAATCTTTTTGGCAGTGGGGTCTAATTCCTGGGAACCTTTTGTCGAGCCGGGTGTCGGGTCGTGACGTCGGTGTCGTTCAGATGAGCTCGCGGCAATGAGTGAATCTCAAGAACTTCATTGACGAAAAAGCGTGGACAAAGTACAATTTCACTGTAATCGTATGGCAACATTTCGCGGAGGGTGAAATGGCTCGCTCGAAGATCGCGTTGGCTGCACTGGCGTTCGGGCTTTCGGTAGTCGTTGCTGCTCCGAGCGTGTGGGCGCAAGGCGCCGGCAAACCTGCCGTCAAAGAGAAGTCTCAAGACGAAGGGTACGGTTACGAATTCGAAGACGATCCGCTGAATGCGGGTGGCTTCGGTCCAAACGACGCGACCATCCGCGTGCGCCCGCGCGCCGCGCGGACGACGTTGATTCGCCCGCGCACCTCGTTCGTGCCGGAGATGCTGAAGTCGGTCGAGAATATCTGAATTCCGCGGCGCAGCCGGAACGGGCGGCGCCCATCGAGTAGCGAGGGATCCGCGCCGTGCGCCCCTTGCGCCCCTCGGAGCATTCAAGGAACACAAGTATGGCAAAGGCTGCTCTCACTTTCGCGATCTACCAGGCCGACGGGGCGCAGCGCCGCGAAACGGTGACTCAGGACATCGTCAAGGTCGGCAAAGATCCCAAGAGCCACCTCCGAGTCGACGACGAGCTCGCGTCGCGGATGCACGCCGTCATAGAGGTTTCGGGTCCGCAGGACATCACGCTGATCGACCTGGGCAACGACCCGGGGACGCTCGTGAATGGAGCGCGCGTCAATAAGTGCAAGCTGCATGTCGGCGATCAAATCCAGATCGGAACGACGCGCATCATTCTCGAGAAGGCGGATCTGGCGACGGACGCCGTGGCGGCCCCCGCGGTGCCGGCTGGACCACCCCCGGTTCCGCGCGCCGCGGCCGCAGCTGCGCCGGCGGCGGCCGCTTTTGCCAGTCCTCCGGCCAATCCGTTCGGCGCTCCGACGGGAGCCAGCCCGTTCGCGGCATCCAGCAACCCGTTCGAGGTCTCGGCGCTGAACCCGTTTGCATCCGGCGCGGCTCAGTCGGCCATGCACGACTCGCTGCGAGTGCCGGACGACGCGCTGCCTGGCACGTACACCTATCGGCTCGTCAAATCGGGCCCGGACGTGAGCGCAGACGAAGTGGAGTTGCTCCACGTGCAGGCCGTCGAGGTGATGGTCCTCTGGGGCACCAACGTGCTTCACGTTTCGCACCTCACGCCGCCGCGCAACTTTTATGTCGGCGAAGAGCAGGGCAAAAATTTCGCCTGCGACTTCTTCATCCCGGCCGAGCGCCTGGGTACGACGCGCATGCCCGTAGTCCTGGGTGACCGCGCCTCAGTGAGCCTCGTGATTCCGCCTGGTGCCAAGGGGCACGTGGAAATCCCCGGCCAGGGGCGCATGACTCTCGATGAGGCGCGCCAGAAGGCCAGCCCCAGCGCCGAAGTGAGCGGCGGCCATCAGCTGCCACTTCCGGGAGGAGCCCGAGCGCGCGTCGAGCTCGGCGATTTCGTGTTTCAGGTAGCTGCCGTGAACGCCGGCAAGCCGCTCAAGCACGGCGTCGCTGCCGGGGTCGACTGGAACGTTTTCATGTACTTCGGATTGTCGCTGCTCGCGCACGCGGGCGTGATCGCTGCGATGGCGTTCTTCGTCCCGCCGCTTGGCCTGACGGACGACGAAGGTATCGACAAGGACCAGCTCTATCTCATTCAGCAGTACCTCGACAGTGCGGCTGAGCGAGAGCAGGAGGAGAAGGAAGCCGAAGTCGTCGAGGAAAACGCCGACAACAAGGAAGGCGGTACGGGTACGCGCGCCAAGGGCGAGGAAGGCTCGATGGGTAACCCGACGAGCAAGGCGACCAACAAGCGCTACGCGGTGCAGGGCCCCAAAGACAATCCGGATCCGCACATCGCGCGCCAGGCGGCGCTGCGCGAGGCTCAGGAATTCGGCATGATCGGCCTGCTCAATACGGGCGCGGCTGGTGATCCGAACGCGCCGACGGCGCCCTGGGGACGCGACACGTCGCTCGGAACAGACGAAATCAGCGCTCGCGGCAATATGTGGGGCGACGAGATCGGTGATGCCTTCGGTGCAGGCGGTCTCGGCCTGTCCGGCATTGGCGAAGGCGGCGGCGGCCGAGGTGAAGGCATCGGTCTCGGCAACATTGGCACCCTCGGCCACGGCGCTGGCATCGGCACCGGCCAGGGTTTCGGTTCAGGGCACGGTCGCCTCGGCGGGTCACACAAGACCAGCGCTCCCAAGGTGCGCATGGGTGCCACGAGCGTGAGTGGGCGTCTGCCTCCGGAGGTCATTCAGCGCATCGTGCGCCAGAACTTCGGTCGCTTCCGTATGTGTTACGAGCAGGGCCTCGGCAGAAACCCGAACCTGGAAGGTCGCGTGGCGGTTCGTTTCGTGATTGGCCGAGACGGCGCCGTGTCCAACGTGGGCAACGGTGGATCGGACCTGCCCGACAGCGGTGTCGTGAGCTGCGTCGTCAGCGCCTTCTACGGCCTGAGTTTTCCGCAGCCCGAAGGCGGCATCGTGACGGTCGTGTACCCGATCATGTTCGCGCCCGGCTGACGGACGAGAGCGACAGAGCACGTCGAGCGTGCGACCGCCCAACACGGGGTCGCGCGCTCGACGTGTTTTGTGGAACCTACCTGTCGGCAGAAGTGGTTTGCGGTGCGCGCGTCACCGGCAGCGGTGACGGCCAGAAATCGAAGCAATTTTGAGCGTGAAGAGGCGACGAACCGCCTTTACTTCGTGAGGCTCGTCCGCCTATGCTCGAAAGTCGCTTGAGGTCGAGGCATGTTCGGTGAGGCTCGCGTTCGTGCCGAAGTACGCCATTTCGAGCTCACTCAGATACGCTCCAATTCCAATCCGAATCTGCCGGTGAACTCCCTCCACGGGATGCTGGGAAGAGGGAATATCGCGATGAAAACGCGCATGGGTCACAAGGTCGCTGTTTGGGCTGCCGGGCTGGTCGTCGCGGCGAGCACGCTTTCGTGCAGCCGGAACCACATCGAGGCCATCAATCTGGCGAACGAAGGCGACCAGATGGTGAAGGTCAACGTCGAAGGCGCGATTCAGAAGTACGAGCAAGCCATGCAGCTCGATCCGACGAACCATCGGATTCTCTGGAAGCTCGGCACGGCCCACGAGCGCAAGGAGGACTGGGACAAACTTGCCGGTACCTTGGCCAAAGCCGCGAACGTCGCGCCTGACCACGCGAACTACTGGTTCAAGCGTGGCTATGCGCTGGTGCAACTTGGCGCAGCTGGCGATCCGGACAAGTACGAAGAAGCAAAAGAGCCTCTGAAAAAATGTATCGAGAAGGACCCGAACCTCGCGGAGTGCTACCACTTCCTCGGTGAGTCCTATCTTTGGACGAAGGACGAGCAGAACGCGCTCGACAACTATTCGAAGGCCATCGAGCACGGCCCGAGCTTTCCGTACTTCTACCCGCCGCTCGCAGAAGCTTACATCAACCTGAAGCTCTACAAGGAAGCGGAGCAAGTTCTCAAAGAGGGGACGCGTCTCATCCCTCCCGGAGAGAAGAACAACAACCACCTCTACGGCATGTACGTGCTCCTGTTCCAGACCGCTCAGGCTCGTGATGACAAGGCCAGCATGGTTTCGGCGATGGAACGCGCTCAGGAAGTCGCCGGGGATGACCATCCGGAAATCGCGTTCAACTTGGGAAGCACTTACGCCGTGATGGAGCCTCCTCAGAAAGAGAAGGCGCTCCGGCTGTTGAACTCGTTCTCGAAGCGCGCGTGTCGTGGCTCGAATGCGGCCAACTTCAAAGAACAGTGCGAGACCAGCTCGGCGCTCATCCAGAAGCTGGGGCAGTGACCGGCCGAACGCGTTCTGGCTCTGCCCGCGCGCGGCGCGCACGCCGCGTCGTTTCAGCGCAGCTTCAGCGCGCCATGCGCTTCTTGAAATCGTTTCGGTCGACTGCGATGTTTGATCGCGGCTCGTCCATTCCGAGAGTCCTCCAGATGCCCGAGGGAGCATGGATCTAGAGCAGCGTCTGAATAATTTGGAACGCCACCACGACTGGTATGGGAGCGTCGAAGCGCTGGAGCAGGGGATAACCAGCGCGCCGGACGCGACCGCCAAGGCGGCGCTGCATCTACGTCTTGGCAGGCTGCTCCACACTCGCTTCTTGCAGGGCGTCAAAGCGCTGAAGCACTTCCAGGACGCATTCAAGCTGAACCCGGTCTTGCTCGAGGCGCTCGTCGAGGCTCGTGGAATTTACTGGGAGCTCGGCAAGCTCAACATGGTGCAGAAGCTGCTCGAGCTGCAGCTGAAGGGCACGACCGATCCGGTGCAGGCGAGCGGGCTGTACCACGAGCTGGGCGACGTGCTCTGTGACCAGGGCGAGTACGAGCGCGCGACCGAGGCGTATGCCAAGGCTCTGCAGAGCTCGGACGGCCGAGCCGACGAGGTCAGTCAGCTGCTCCAGGACGTGCAGGTCGGCGACACCGACTGGCAGGACCGCATCGGCTCGCTCTTGCGCGCGGGACACGAAGCGGGCTCATCGCTCGAGATGTCGAAGGCGTTCTTGCGCGCGGCGCGGATTGCGCGTCGCTACGCGCCGAACGAGTTCGAAAATATCCTTGCTCAGGCGTACGGCGCCGATCCGAGCAGCGTGGTCACCGCAGCGCTGTACGAGAGCTTGCTCGTCGAAGAAGAGCGCACCGACGCGATCCTGGACGTTCAGCGCCAGGTGCTCGAACGCACCAGCGATCCGTACACCAAGGCCGAGGCCGCGTTCCGTTTCGGTACGCGCTGGGCGCTACGTCACCAGAACCCGGAGGTGGGTTCCAAGCTGCTGGAAGAGGCGCTGCGGCTCGATCCCAGTCGCGAAGCGGCGTTCACCTACCTGCGTGAGACGTACGGCACGCGTGGTGGAGACTGGGAGCGCGTGGTTCGCCTGGCGGACGAGCTCGCCGATCGCGCGGGAGGCAACGCCGGGACTGCCTATTTGCTTGCCAACGCGGGCCTCGTGGCCTGGCGTCAGCAGGGTGATCTGATCAAGGCGCGCCGTTTCTTCGAGCGCCTGGCGCGCATCGACTCCGAGCATCCGAGCGTGAAGGCGTTCGAGATGCAAATCGGCGAGCAACTCGGCCGGCGTGCCTCGGAAGCTCCAGGCCGCAGCGAACGGCCGCACGCGTCGAACGGCAGCTTGCCTCCGCCGGCGATGGCCGCGCTGCAGAGCGAGTATGCGGACGTCGACGGCGAGGAGCTGCAGCCGGTGGCTGCGGCGCCGACGGGCAAGGAAGGCGTCATTGCCGAGCTCCGAGAGCGCCTGGCGCAGCAGGAGGCCGCGAAGCGCTATCACGAGTACGTCAAGACCCTCATTCAGCTTGGAGACGAGCTCGCGGATCCCAGCGAGCGCACGGATCTCTACCTGAAGGCCGCGGAGCTCTACGTCGGCAAGTTCGCCAATCAAGCCGAAGCCGTCAAAGCCTACGAGAAGGTGCTGGAAGCCGATCCCACGAATCCGAGCGCGCTCGGCTACCTGCGCCAGATGTACGAGAAGCGGCGCGACTGGGAGAAGCTGATCCAGCTCAGCATCGGTGAAGCGTCGCGCATGGAGCTCGGGACCGAGCGTACGCGCGCTTACAAGGAGATCGCGCAGCTCGCCACCGAGCGCGTGAAGAAGCCGGAGGTTTGCGTCGATCTCTGGGCAGTCGTGCTCGAGAACGATGCGGACGACCTCGACGCGCTGAATGCGCTCTCTCAGCTGTACGAACGCGCCCGCGACTACGAAAAGCTCGCGGGCGTGCTCGAGCAACTCGCCCAGCTGACCTACGACGATCGCCAGAAGATCGAAATCCTGAACAAGCTCGGGCAAGTCGCCGGCGACCGCTTGAAGGACGACGCGCGCGCGGTCGAAGCGTACCGCACGCTGCTCACCTTGCAGCCCGACGATCGGCGCGCGCAGGAGCAGCTCAAGAAGCGCTACGTGACGCTCGGACGCTGGGACGATCTCGAGGTGTTCTACGCCGAGACCGGTAAGTGGGACGAGTTCATCCGCGTGCTCGAATCGAACGAGACACGCGCCAGCGACAACGAGCAGCGCATCGGTATGCTGCGCAAGATCGCCGAGCTGTGGATGACGCAGAAGGGCAAGCCCGATCGCGCGGCGCGTGCCTACGAAAAGATCCTCTCGCTCGACGAAAATAGCCTGATGGCTGCGGAGCGGCTGATCCCGCTCTACGCCCAGAGCAACAATCCGAAGGGATTGTCCGGCGCCATCGAAGTCAAGCTGCGCCACATCGAAGACGCGGACGAGCGCCTCCAGCTCCTGCGTGAAGTCGCCGGGCTGTACGAAGGGCGCATCAACGACAAGCCGCGCGCGTTCGATCGCTATCTGGCGGCGTTCCAGCTGGCTCCGTCGGACGAACGCAGCCAGGTAGACGTGGAGCGCGCAGCCGCGCAGACCGGTCGCTGGGACGACCTCGTCGGCGCGTATCGCCTGGCCATCGACGAGGCCGAGCAAGTCGGGGATCAGCTCAGTGCCAACGCGCTGCGCCTGCGGCTCGGTCGCGTGCTCGTCGAGGAGGTGCAGCACGTGGACCAGGCGCTCATCGAGTACCGCGCCGTCTACGAGAGCGAGCCGGACAACGCGGTCGCGTTGGAAGCGCTCGAACACCTGTACCGGGAGACGGAACGCTGGCGTGAGCTCCTCGAGGTGTACGGCCGCAAGCGCGATCTGGTCGAAGATTTCGAGCAGAAGAAGGTCATCCTCTACGAAATCGCGAAGCTCTACGAAGAGCAGATTGGCGATGCCAACTCCGCGATCGAAACTTACCGCGCGGTGCTGGAAGACGATCCAGCGGATGCGCCG
This sequence comes from Polyangiaceae bacterium, assembly GCA_036520475.1. Classification (GTDB taxonomy): domain Bacteria; phylum Myxococcota_A; class Polyangia; order Polyangiales; family Polyangiaceae; genus DATDJP01. The sequence goes on from DATDJP010000136.1 coordinate 14,917, forward strand.
GCGCTGGCCGCGCTAGATCGGCTCTACCGCGAGACGGAGGCGTATCAGGAGTACGCCGACGTGCTCCGGCGCCGCATCGAGCTCGACGTCAACGAGGGCGAGCTCATCGACTTGAAGTACCGGCTCGCGGAGACCGAGCGCGGACACCTCGGTGACGACGCCGGGGCGCTCGAGAATTACCGCGAGATCCTGTTCCTCGATCCGGATCACGACGGCGCGCGCTTGGCCCTCGAGGGGCTGCTCTCCCACGCGCGTCTGCGCGGCGAGGCCGCCGCAATCCTCGAAACGATCTACGAGTCGCGCGAGGATTGGGAGAAGCTCATCGGCGCTCTCGAAATTCTGGCGGTCACCGACGCCGAGCGTGGACGGCGGGTGGTGCTGCTTCGTAAGATCGCAGCCGTCGCGGCCCGCCAGCTCGGCGCCGTCGAACGGGCCCTCGACGCGCAGGCGCGCGCCGTCAAAGAGGACCCGACCCTCGCCGACTCTCGTTTCGAGCTCGAAGAGCTGGCCGAGCGTGCCAGCGCCTGGGATCAGCTGATCGCGATTTACAACGACATCGCCGCGGGTCTGTCGGATCCGGAGCTCGCCCGTGAATACTGGATGCGTTTGGCGGCCATCGAGGAGCGGCTCGGCAAGGTGAACGAGGCCGCAGCCAGCTACGACAAGGTGCTGGCGCTCGATCCGTCGGATGCCGAGGCGCTGCAGGCGATGGACGCGCTCTATCGCGGCACTGGCCACTGGGAAGAGCTGATCAGCGTATTCCGGCGCCGCATCGATCTGACGAATGACGCGGACGCGCGCGAGGCGCTCTACGCGCAGATGGCGAACGTTTACGAAGAGAAGCTCGGCAAGCCGGACGAGGCGATCGCGGCCTACCGCGAAGTGCTCGGCATCGACCCGACGAGCCAGGTAGCGCTCGGCGCACTGGATGCGCTCTTCACGCGCCAGGGCTTGTGGGCGGAGCTCGCCGAAAACCTGGAAACGCAGCTCGGGCTCGCCCAGAGCGAGGAGGAGCAGCTCGAGCTGATGCTGCGTCTCGCAGCGCTGCGCGAGCAGCAGATGAATCAGGTCGAACAGGCGATCGAGGGCTACCGTCAGGTGCTCGAACGCGACGCCCAGAACGCGGCCGCGCTGCGCGCGCTCGAACGCCTCGGGCAGGTAGCGGCGCACGAGCTCACCATCGCCGAAATCCTCGAGCCGCTGTATCGCCAGCAGGGCGACTACCAGAAGCTCATCGACGTGCACGAGGTGCAGGTGCGCCGTGCGGACGACCCGAGCCGCAAGGTCGATCTGCTCCACCAGATAGCAGAGCTCTACGAAGACGCCGCCGGCGACATCAACCGCGCCTTCGACACGCTGGCGCGCGCGCTGGCGGTGGATCCGGCGCACGAGCCCACCCAGCAAGGTCTTGATCGGTTAGCGCGCGTCACCTCGCGCTTTCACGACCTCGCCGGTGTTTTCGAGCGGCTCGCAGCCGAGCAGGAAGACCCCGAGCTCGGCAGCCAGCTGTACACGTTCGCGGCGCGCGTCTTCGAGAACGACGTGGGCGATCTGGATCGTGCCATCGAGCTGTACCGAAGGGTGTTGTCGATCGATCCGACGAACCTGCCTGCGGCCGAATCGCTGCAGACGTTGTTCCAGCAGACCGAACGCTACGCGGACATGTCGCTGATCCTGCAGCGCAAAGCCGAGATCCTCGACGACGTCGAGGCGCAGAAGGCCGCGCTGTATCAGGCCGCGTCACTCGAAGAGGAAGTGCTCGAGCGGAGCGAGAACGCGATCGGTGTGTACCAGAAGATCCTCGAGACGGACGCGGAGGATCTGCGCAGCGTCGATGCCCTCATCAATCTGTACTTGATGTTGTCGCGCTGGGAAGAGCTGCTCGGCGTGTATGCGCGAAAAGCGGATCTGGTCGTATCGACCGAAGAAAAGAAGCTCATCCTGTATCAGGTGGGCGCGGTCCACGAGCGTGAGCTCAACGACGTGCGTCGCGCGATCGACACTTATCAGCGCGTCCTCGAGATTGATCCGGACGACCTGACGGCGCTCAGCCGCCTCGACGTGCTCTACCAGACCGCCGGGAATTGGCAGGACTTGTTGAGCGTCCTGACGCACGAGGCAGAGCTCACCGCGGACGCCTCCGAAGCCGTCAGCTTCCAGTACCGCATCGCGGAGCTCTACGAGCGGCACCTCGAAGACGTGGAGCGCGCCGTCGAGCTGTACCGCGACATCCTGAACCAGGAGCCCGACCACAAGCCGACCTTGCAGGCACTCGAGGGCATCAAGAACGGAGAGCGCGCGCCGCTCGCCGCTGCCAGCGTACTCGAGCCAGTGTACGAGGCGATCGGCGAGTGGCAGCGCCTGATCAGCGTGCTCGAGGTTCAGGTGCGCTTTGCGGCCGACAACTTCACCAAGGTCGACCTGCTCCACCGCATCGCCCGGCTCTACGAGGAGAGCCTCGGTGAGCACGGGAAGGCGTTCGACACGTTCGCGCGCGCCGTGGCGGTGGACAGCCAGAACGAGGATAGTCTGGCGTCGCTCGAGCGCCTCGCGATGATGATCGAGCGCTGGCCGCAAGTCGCGTCGATCTACGACACCGAGCTCGACAAACTGGAAGGCGAGCCCGAGCTGCTCGTGGAGCTCGGCCTGCGTTGTGCCCAGGTCTACGAAGTCCAGCTCGAGGACGTGGACAACGCCGTGGCTCGCTATCGGCGCGTGATCGAAGCCGACCCGGAGAATCAGAGCGCCGTGCGCTCGCTCGATCGCCTGTTCACGCAGACCGAACGCTGGCCCGATCTGGCGGATATCCTCGCGCGCGAAGCCGAAATCGGCCAGAGCCCCGAGGAGATCCTCGAGTTCAAGTACCGGCTCGGCCAGGTGTACGAGCTGCGCTTGCACCAGATTGATCGCGCGATCGAGGCGTATCGAGAAGTCATCAACGCGGCGCCGGAGCACGGGGACACGCTCGCGGCGCTCGAGGGGCTGTTCGACGCCGGCACGAAGCAGCTCGTGATAGGTCAGGTCCTCGAACCGCTCTATCAATCGAGCGGCGAGTGGGAAAAACTGATTCGGGTTCGTGAAGCGCAGCTGAGCAACACGGAGGTTCCGGAAGATCGCCTGGCGCTCTACCACCGCATCGCGGAGGACGCCGAGGAGCGCCTGTCCGATCCGACGTTTGCGTTCAGCGTGTACGTCCGCGCCGTCAAGGAGAGCCCGCTCGACGAGCGCACGGGCGAAGAAATCGAGCGACTCGCCGGCATGATCGACGGCGGCTGGGAGCAGCTCGCGAATGCGTACGCCGACGTGCTCTCGCTGGAGGACGTCAGCTCCGCGACCCAGGCCTTGATCGGCAAGCGGCTCGCGCGCGTGTTCGAGGAAGAGCTGGCAGACGTGGCCAAGGCGGAGGAAACGTACCGCTACGTTCTGACCGTGGCTCCGCAGGAGCCCGACGCGCTCGCCAACCTCGATCGCATCTACAGCTCGCTGGAGCAGTGGCCGGAGCTCGCTGGCGTGCTCGAACAGCGAGCCGCTTCCGTAAGCGACGACCGTGACCGGGTCGAGCTCTACGGCCGGCTAGGGCAAGTGTGCGAAGAGCACCTTGGGCAGATTCCCGAGGCGATCCGCGCGTACCGGAAGATCTTCGACGAGCTCGAGGCGGAAAACGAGCCCGCCATCGCCGCGCTCGGGCGAATTTACGAACAAACCGAGCAGTGGCAGGACCTGAACACCGTCTACCAGCGCGAGCTCGACAACGCCGCGGGAGACGTGCAGGAGGCGGAGATCCGCGCGAAGATGGCGACGCTCGCCGCGGATCGACTCGCTAACGTCGAGGGCGCCATCGACGGCTGGAAGCGCGTCCTCGATCTGCGCGGTGAGGATCCGGAGGCGCTCTGGGCATTGGCTGGCCTCTACGAGCGACAGAGCCGTTGGGGAGAGCTCACCGACGTGCTCGAGCGCCACTTCGACATCGCCGACAGCGACGAAGATCGCGTGAACATTCTCACCCGGCGCGCGCGTCTGTTCTCCGAGCAGCTGCATCGCGACGACGAGGCGCTCGAGACCTGGCAGCGCGTTCTCGATATCGATTTTTCGAACATCGCCGCGCTGCGCGCGATCGCCCACGTGTGGCGCGCTCGGCAAGACGCGACCGAGCTCGTGGGCTCACTACACGCCACCATCGATCGGGCCGCGGCGCTGCTCGACCCCGACGAGCTGGTCGACATCTACCGCGAGCTCGGCAAGACCTACGGTTCGGTCCTGAACCAGAACTACGACGCCGCGGACGCCTGGACGCACCTGCTCGAAGTGGCGCCTGGCGATTTCGAGGCCATGGCCGAGCTCGAGCGCATCTATCGCGGCGACGAGCGCTGGGTCGAGGTGATCGGCGTGAAGATGCAGCGCGCGGAAGCGCTGCAGGAGCCCGAAGAGAAGGTCCGCGAGTTGCTCGAGGTCACGGAGCTCTGGAAGCGCGAAGTCAACGACTACGATCAGGCCACGCCGGCGTTCGAGAAGGTCCTGCAGATCGCGCCGACCCATCAGGATGCGTTCGAAGCGCTCGAGCGTCTGCACACGGCAGCCGCGCGCTGGGAGCCCCTGATCGAGCTGTACCTGAACCGCCTCGAGACGCGCGAAGACGTCCAGGAGCGGAGCGACCTGCTGCGGCGCATAGCGCGCGTTTTCGAGGAACAACTCGACGATCCGAATCAGGCATTCGACGCGCTGGTCAACGCATTCAGCGACGATTTCGGCGACGACGAAACCTCGCGCTACCTCGAGCGCATGGCGCAGGCCACGGGCCGCTGGGGTGAGCTCATCAATACGGCGAACGCCTGGCTCGGCGAGCAGACGGACGATCGCGCCAAGATTCAGCTCTGCCTGCGTCTCGGCAAGTGGTACGGCGAAGACCTCGGCCATCCCGAGTACGCGCAGCCGTACTACCACCAGATCATGGCCCTGGACCCGAACAACGTTCAGGTCCTCCGGCAAATCGCGGCCATTCATCGCTTGGGCGGGCAATGGCAGAAGATGGGCGAAACGCTGACGCGCGCCCTGGAAGTCGCGATCGCGAACGAAGACCGCAAGGCGATCCTCGTGGATCTCGGTGAGCTGCTCGAGAAGCACATGGGCAACGTCGAGCAGGGCATCGTGTTTTACCGCCGTGCTCTGGAGGTCGACTCGCTGTTCTTGCCGGCTCTCGAGGCACTCGAGCGCATCTACGACCAGCGCGCGGATCACGTTCAGCTCGTCGATATTTTGAACAGCAAGGTGCGTTCGCTCGGTGAGGGCGAACAAGTCGCGCAGCACAAGCTCAGAATCGCTTCGCTCTACGAGACGTCGCTGAGCGACCTGGAGCGTTCGGGGCGCATGTACCGCGAAGTGCTGGAGCTCGACGGCGGTAACATCGTCGCGCTGCGTGGTCTCGAGCGCATCTACGAGTCGCTCCACGACTGGCCGGATCTCGTACAGGTCCTGGAGCGGCAGCTCGACGTGGTCGAGACGGAGCGCGAGCGCGTGGAGGTCTTGATCAAGCTCGCGCACATCCAGGAGGAGCACTTCCTCAAGTTCGAGAACGCGGCGCAGCGGCTCGAACAGGCGCTGGAGATCTTCCCCGCCGAGGAGCGCGCCTACATCGCTCTGGCGCGCTGCTATCGCCGCCTCAAGCAGTGGCTCGACCTGATCAGCACTTACGAGCGGCACATCAGCGAGGCCGCCGATCATCCGACGAAGGTCGAGCTCTATGCGCTGATCGCGCAGGTCTACAGCGAAGAAGTCGGCGACATCGATCGGGCCATCGACGCACACCAGAACATCGTCGATCTCGACGACTCGAATGTCCCGGCGCTGGACGCGCTCAGCAAGCTGTACGAAAAGCAGGGCGACGCGGCGCGAGCCATCGAGTCGATGACGCGGGTGGCCGATCTCACGAGCGACGGTAACCAGCGCGTCGAGATGTATTACCGCATCGGCCGCGCGCTGGAAGAGAAGCTCGGCGACCGCGTGCAGGCTCAAGAGCGCTTCGAAATGGCGCTCGATCTCGACCCGGCGCACCTGCCGTCCCTGGCGGCGCTCCGTACGATCGCCATCGACGAGGCGGATTGGGATCGCGCTGCTCGCTACCTCGAGCAGGAGCAGATGAACACGCAGGCGCCGCGCGCCCGCGCCAAGTTGCTCGTCGAGCTCGGCCGCCTGCGCGACGAGATGCTCAATGAGCACGACCTCGCCGTTCAGTCGTACGAGCTGGCCATCCAGTGCGACGACGACTGCGAAGAAGCGGCGCTGCCTCTGGTCGAGGAGTACGCGCGCACCGAGCGCTGGCAGGAAGCCGAACCGCTCGCGGAAATGCTGGTACGCAAGAGCAAGAACCGCGACCGCGGTGAACAGCAGATGCTGTTCAAGCTGCTCGGCAAGGTGCACGCGGCGCTCGGCAACAACGAGAAGGCGCTCAAGGCGTACCAGACGGCAAATCAGCTCGATCTAACGGATCAAGAGACGATTCGCGGCATCGCCGACGTCGCGTTCCGGCTCGCGGATTGGCCGAGCGCGCTCACCAATTACCAGAAGGTGCTCACGTCCCTCGGCGAGTCGGACGTCGAGGAGCGCACCGACGTCTACTATCGGCTCGGCTGCATCAAACGCGAGCAGGGCCAGGCCAAGCAGGCCATCAACAATTTCGAGAAGGCGCTCGCGCTCAATAGCGAGCACCGGCTCACGCTCGAGGCGCTGGTCTCGATGTACGCGGCCAGCAACGACTGGAAACAGGTCGCCGCGTACAAGCGCCAGATCCTCGACGGTGTTTACGAAGGCGACGAGCGCTTCAAGATCCTGAACGAGATCGGAGAGATCTGGTCAGAGAAGGAGAAGAACGCCGGCAAGGCCATCGAAGCTCTCGAAGAGGCGCTCGAGCTCAAACCGCAAGACCACGTCCTTTTGCACAAGCTCCTGCAGCTCTATCAGCAGGCCGCCGACTGGCAGAAGATGGTGGACACCCTGCAGGCCATCGCGGACCTCGAGGAGAAGCCCGAGATCAAAGCGCGCTACGTGTACACGCAGGCGCAGCTCTACCGCGACAAGCTCGACGACATGGATCGCGCCGTCGAGCTCTTCAATGAAGCGCTGGACCTGAACCCCAGCTACCTGGAAGCCTTCGAGCGCATCAACAAGGTCCTGACGCAGCAGAAGAACTGGAAGCAGCTCGAGCGCTCGTACCGAAAGATGATTCACCGCATCGCCGGCAAGGGCAACGCGGAGCTCGAGCACACGCTGTGGCACCAGCTCGGCATCATCTACCGCGACCGCCTGCAGCAGACGGAAGAGGCGATCGAGGCGTTCAAGATGGCGTCGAGCAACAAGCCGGACGTGGTGCTCGAGCACCAGATCCTGGCCGAGCTCTACGAGACGACGGAGCGCTGGGACGAGGCGATCGGTGAGCAGCGCAAGATCCTCGAGAGCGACGCGTTGAACATCAACGCCTACCGCGCGCTCTACCGGCTGCACCTGCAGAAGCACTCTTACGACGAAGCCTGGCTGCAGGCTGCCGCGATCGCCTTCATGAACAAGGCGGACGAGGAAGAGAAGAAGTTCTTCGACGACTATCGCCCGCAGGGCATGCTGCAGGTGAAGGGTCGCGTCGGCGGCGAGCTCTGGCTGCGCCATCTGTTCCATCCCGACGAGAGCCTGTTCATCTCGAAGATCTTCGAGATGATCGCGCCGGCCGCGCTTCAGGCGAAGATCGCGCAGCTGCAGGCGCAGGGTAAAGCGCCCGTCCTGGACAAGCGCTTCAAGCAGGATCCCGCCACGTCCACGGTCACGTTCGCGAAGACGTTCGGCTGGGCCGCTCAGGTGCTCGGTATCCAGGTTCCGGAACTGTACGTCCGGAACGACGTGCCGGGCTCGATCGTCGCGGTGCCGGCCGTTCCGCCGGCGTCCGTCGCCGGGCAGACCGTGCTCACCGGCTTTTCACCGCAGGAGCTGACGTTCATCTGCGGCAAGCACCTCTCGTACTACCGGGGCGAGCATTACATCCGCACGCTGTTCCCGACGGTCAGCGAGCTGACGATCATGCTCTTCGCGGGCGTGATGATCGCGGCGCCGAGCACGCCGATGCCGCCGGAGATGGCTCCGCAAATTCGTGCGACGGCGCAGCAGCTCGCCAAGTTCGTGCAGCCCGTGCAACTCGAGCACCTGCGCTCGGTCGTGAAGAAGTGGATCGAAGAGGGCGCCAAAGCCAACATCAAGCGCTGGAACCAGGCCGTCGAGCTGACGGCGTGCCGCGCCGGCTTGGTCGTCTGCGGGGATCTGGACATCGCCAAGAAGATCATCGCGGCAGAGCCGCAGCTCCCCGGCGATCTGACTCCTGCGGAGAAGATGAAGGAGCTGCTCTTGTTCAGCGTGAGCGAACACTACGCTCAGCTGCGCAAAGCGCTCGGCATCGCCATCGGTTAGTGTGGTGAATCAGAGCACCGCATCAGAATTTCGAGCCGCCCCCACGGGTGCGGGCGGCTCGAAATTCCGCTCTGGGCTACTCTATTCACCACACATTTCTTGTTCCTGACGTGTCCTGTCTCCGCTCGTAGCGCCCGATTTCTGTCGCGATCTGCGGAGACAGGACGCTAGCGCGCATCGCCGAATCAGTGCGACGCGGGCCAGCGACGCGTTGCATGCCGCTCACTCAGCGTGTTCCGGTTAACTTGCCGGGGATGTCCAGCGTGAGGCGTAGGCCAGCCGCGAAGTGAAAGTACACGGCACCGTCGCCCGCGCCTTCGGGGCGGCTGAGGTACGTGCCGGAGTCGAGCTCCACGAACGGCCCGAAGCCGAGAAAGCGGGTGGGGTACCAGTCGCCGCCGATCTGGAAGCGCATGAAATCCAAGCCGGAAAAGCGGGCGTCATCGTCGTTTCCGCTGACCGTCTCGTCCGGGGTGCCGAAGTCGGGGCTCCCCGCACCGAGCGTGCGAAACCCGACGCCGGCGGACAGCCACGGGTCGAAGCGGACGCCCTGCACGAGGTGGTAGCGGATGAACGCGCCGGCAGCGAGGCTCGTGGGCGAGCAGTCCGAGCAATCGCCGTTATCGCCGAAACGGACGAACTGACCCCAGACGCCGAGCACCAGGCTTCGGCTCACGCCGATGCCGGCGTCGAGCGACAAGCCGAGACCCGCGGCGAGCGCGCTGCTCTGCGAAACGCCGTCAGCCAGCTCGCCGAACGGCACCATCACCATCGCCCCCGGTGAGAGCTGCAGGTGCCCGCCAAGCGAGTCCGGAGCGGCCGGAATGAGTGGGGGTTCGGGCTCGTCCTCGTCCACGTCATCCCCCGGCAATGGCGTCTTCGGCTTCGCGGGAGCCTCTTCTGCTTCGCCGGCTTCAGCGTCGAGGTCTTCGGCGGAAGCCTCCTCTTCGTCCAGCGGTTGCGTTCGGGCGGGCGGCCGTTCGGCTTCCTGTGCGAGGGAAGGGGGTGCGCCGAGCAAAAGCACGGAAAAAGCGCTGACAAAGACGGGCAAAGCACGCATGGGCGACGTTGTTAGCACCGGAGCCCCGCTTCGGGGAGCCCTGACGGAACATGCATCAGGAAACTCGCGGGGCGTCGCGCCCGATGTAACGCGAGCAATGGCGGAACCTACACAGATACGGCCTCACGCAAGCACAGTTTCGGACTCCGCGTCGGCAGGGTACCGGACGCCGTCGGACCTCTTGCGGGCTTCGGGAGGCGAAGTCACGCTGGATACTCTCGAGCTACCGCGCGAGCCCGTACGCGGCCGCTGGATGCTCGAGCTCGGCACGGCGCACGGCCTGATGCCCGTGCCGATCAAGAGCGGACAGCGTCTGACGCTCGGCTCAGGCATTGCAGCGTGCGTTCGCCTGGAGGATCGTGCGGTGAGCCGCGCGCACTGTACCGTGACCGCAAACGAGTACGGCGTCACCGTCGAAGACCTGGACTCGCGTAACGGCGTATTCGTCGGCGGTGCCCGGGTCCCGTCCGCGATGCTGCACGGTCGCGTCAATTACTTCGTGATTGGGCGCTCGGTCGTGAACGTGCGCGCCGAATGCGCCGACGACACGTTGCTGCTCGAAGAGAGCTTGCCGGGGTTGATCGGCAATTCCGCGCCGATGCGCCGCGTCGCCACTCAGGTGCGGCTGCACGCGAGCAAGCGTGTGCCCGTGCTGCTCGAGGGTGAATCGGGCACGGGGAAGGACGTCGTGGCCCGCGCGCTGCACACGCTCGCGCGGCGCTCCGGTGCTTATCTGCCATTGAATGTCGGCGCGCTACCCGAGTCGCTGTCGGACGCGGAGTTATTCGGTCACCGGCGTGGAGCGTTCACGGGGGCGATAGCGAGCCGCTCGGGGGCGTTCGAGCAGGCGCACAAAGGCACTTTGTTCCTGGACGAGATCGCCGACTTGCCGCCGGCCGTGCAGATCAAGTTGCTGCGCGTCGTGGAAGACGGTCAGGTGCGTCCCGTCGGAGCCGTCGAGCCGATTCAGGTCGATGTGCGCATCATCTCCGCGAGCTGGGCGTCTCTGCCCGAGCGCGTGGCGGAAGGACGGTTTCGCGCGGATCTGTATCACCGCCTGGCCACGGTCGTGATTCGGCTGCCGCCGCTGCGTGAGCGGAAGAGCGACATCCCGGCCATTTCAGAGGTGCTGCTGGCTCGCATGCGCACCGACGTCGGGCCGAGGCGGCTGTCGAGCTCGGCGCTGGCGCGGCTCGTCGTGCACGAGTGGCCCGGTAACGTGCGAGAGCTGATGAGCGTGCTCTACCGCGCGGCCGTTGCGAGCGCGGAGGTCGAAATCGCGGCGCATCACCTCGAATTTCAAGGTTGCACGCGCATCTCGGAAAAAGCGATGTCTCTCAGCGCCGACGAAGCGCGCGAGCTCTTGGCCCGCTGCGGCAACAACGTGAGCGCGGCGGCGCGCGCAGCGCGGGTCGCTCGAAGCACGTTCCGCGCGTGGCTGGGTCGTTCGAGCTCGGACCCCGCTGTGGAGCGAGCGGCGCCAGATAGCGGAAGGTACTAGTCGGGTTCTACGCTGCTGCCGGGCTTTGCCGACTGCACCCGCGTGTTCGGTGTGCGCGTCGTTTCTGCGGCTTCATCTTCGGCGAGCACGGCTTCCGTGCGGCTGGGCGCGCCCGTCGTCGTGCTCTCGGAATCCGATCCCAAGAAACGCGTCGCGACCAGAATCAGCAGCGCCAGCGACGCCACCACGAGCACGATCAGCGCCGGGCTTGCTTTCCGGCGCGATTTCTCCGGTCGATCCCCGAGGTCCCAGGCGGAGATCACGTGGGGTCGCACGCTGATCCGCCCCGGTCGAGGCTCGGGGTCGAAGCCGGCATCGGCCGCCGGGGGCGGGAAGGAGGCGGCGCGCCGCGGAGTGCTCGGCGCAGGCGCGGGCGGGTTCTGCCAGGCACCGGCGAGCGGGTGCCGTGCTGTTGGTGCGTGGGGGGGTGGCGCTACGGACGGCGGAGCTGGGCCCGCGGAGTGCGGCGCGGCATGGGGCGCACCGCCCGGTTCGGGCCCGGCGGCGGGCGCGGGCATCGCGAGCCCAATCATGGTGCGATTCAAGCCACGGGCAGGGGCCTGCGGGGCGGCCGGCTCGAGCGCCGCTGCGACGAGCTCGGAAGCAGGGGGCGGCACACCGACCATGGTGCGTCCGAGTAGAGAAGCCGAATGGACTGCGGGCGCCGGCGGAGAGCCCTCCTCGGGCGCGATGGCCACGATGGGATGCGCGGCGACGTCGCCGGTCGTTTCTACGAGGCTCGACACACCGTCGCTGGCCGACACCTCGGGAGATGCAGGGGCGCTCGGAGGCGGAATTTGCGTCTGCCACGCCGCACGAAACTGCGCCGCGGCCCTTTCCGCCTCGTCGTCAGTGGGCTCTTGGGCGGCACGATCGCGTGCCGCAGGAGGGGCCTGAAGATCGGACTCTTGCGTCATCCGGTTCCGACAATCAATTGGCCAGGCTAACTCGGCGCGCCGCGCTGCGCAATCGGCCGGACGCATGCGTTTCCCTAGCCGGGTACAACACCGCGACACTCGTAACTTTCTCCACGACGCCGTCCCCGCTACACGGTGGTTTCCGATGAGTCGTGAGTGGCGCGAGCATGAGTCGGGTCCGTGGACCCGGATTCTGGCGTGGTCGATGCTCGCCTGGTCGTGCGCCCAGAAGGACCCCGGGCCTGTTCCCACAGCCGACGCCGCAACGGCGTTCGACGAGCGCGGCGCCCTTCCGTCGCGTGTGGAAGTCGTGGCGCGCGCAGACGAGCTTGCGGTGCAAGGCGAACGGGCAGGCGGCGACGAAGGCGCGCGCCTGACGCGCCGGGCCGCCGATCTCCGCAGCCGCATCTGGCGTCTGGAACGGCGGGAAACGGATGCGCGCGAAGGCGTCGAGCTGTATCGTGCCGCCAGTCGCGCTCTTTGGCCGGGAGCCTGCGAGGCGGCGCTCGACGCGCTGCTCCTGGAGGGAGAGCTGCTAGGCGATGCCAGCGAGACCTTCCGCGGCGTGTACGTGCTGCGCAGAGGATCGCCCGAGCCGCGCTGCGCTGCGCGGAGCGAGGCCGTCCTGCAAAGTCTGGCTGCGTGGAAGCCGCTTCCGGACGTGCTCGCAGAGCTCGAGCGCAAAGCGACCCCCGACGCAGGCCGCGCCCGCGCGCCGTCGCACCCGTCCGCCCGGCTCGACCCCAGCGGATCGGTGGTCGTCCCCGTGCTTTCGCAGCGAGATAGCCGAGCGCCCGCCCGCATCACGAAGATCGAACGCTACGGCTCGAGGGACGCGGCGCGGGTCGTCGTCTTCGTCACGCACCCCACCCTGTTCGAGGTCGGCGCGCTCGAGGCAGACGCGACGCGCGGCCCCCGCTTGTTCGTGGACATCGAGCGCGCGAGTTACGAGGGGGCAGAGAGCTTCGAGGTCGGCGGTATCGTTCAGCAGGTGCGACTCGGGAAACAGAAGCGCGGAACGCGCGTCGTTTTGGACCTCGAGTCTACCGCGTACCGCAAGGTGTTCTACCTACCGGAGCCGTTTCGACTCGTGATCGACGTCTCCAAGGAGCCGCCACCGGACGAAAAAACGGGGCGCGGTCAGCCCCTGGTGGTGCGGCGCATCGTGCTCGACCCGGGGCACGGCGGTCACGATCCGGGAGCGACGGGCCCCGGCGGCCTGCGCGAAAAGGACGTCACGCTCGATGTCGCGCACCGCGCCGCGCCGCTCCTGGCGCGGGAGCTCGGCATCGTCACGTTGCTCACGCGTGATGGCGACGAGTTCGTGCCGCTCGACGAACGCGCCGCACGCGCCAATGCGTTTCACGCCGACCTGTTCGTATCGGTTCACTGCAACGCCAGCGAAGATGGCCGCGCGGGCGGGGTCATGACGTTCGTGCTCGACGAATCGCGCGACGCGCTGGCTGCGCGCATCGCGGCGCGCGAAAACGCGGCGTCGCCCGCGGCTGCGGCGGAGCTCGCGGGCGCGATGAGTCGAGTCGTGGACGTGGGCGGCCGGGCGCGTTCCCTACATTTCGCGGAGCTTCTGCAGCGCGCGACCATGGCTTCGCTCGCAGGTCACTATCCCGGCGTGCCCGATCAGGGGATCCGCCGGGCGGGCTTTTACGTGCTGGCCGGCGCGCGCATGCCGTCCGTGCTCTTCGAAACGTCCTTCATTTCGAACCCCGCGAGTGAGCTGCGCCTGAATACCGGCGACTATCGCCAGCGCTTGGCCGACGGCATCGTGAACGCCGTGCGCGCCTACCGGGAAGGCCGCTGAACGCGCTGCGCCACGAGGCGCCCATCTTCGACCACGAAGCGCGTGGGAGCGCTCGCGTCAGCGCTGCCCTCGAGCGCGTCATCCGGGTGCAGCGGGTCGCCGGGCAACGCGATCACCATCTGGCCGCCTTCGAAACAGGCTACCGGGCAAATCGGCTGCAGGGACTGGCGGCGCGCGATCGTGAACGCCTCGTCCACGGAGCGCGCCGCGCGCAAGAGCGCGATGGTGCAGAACGTCGGCGGAGCCAGCACGATTTCGGAGTTTCCCCAGCGCTCGAGCAGTTGTTCCGGAGTGGCCCAGAAGCTACGCGTCGTTTCGCGCTCGTCGTGCCGCCCGAGCTGTCCCTCGGGGAGCGCCAGCAGGTAAAAGCGCGTGTCGTACCGCCGCGCCTCCACCTGCGGGGTGATCCAGCGCCAGATCGCTTCGAGACGATCGGTCGCGAGCCGGTTCCCGCGAGCTCTGAGGAGCTCGGCGAACGCGAGCGACTCTTCGTGCTCCGTCCCAGGCACGCTCGCGAGCAGGCTCTGGAGCTCGAGCGCAGTATGATGACTCACGCCGGCGCCGGTGACGGGAAGGATGGCCGCTTCTTCCAGGAGCTCGCGCAGCGCAGCGACGGCGAAAGCACGAGCCGCGCGCTCCTCCCCGAAAGCCCGAGCACGAGGCTGCAAAGATGTCGTGAGCTCACCCCAGCAATCCTGCCAATCCGCGGCATCGACCTTTCCGCCAGGAAAGACGATTGCGCCGCCGAGCACCTGGGAGCGCGGATGGCGCTCGACGCAGAACAACTCGACCGTTCGTTCAGCCTGGCGCAAGACCACGATCGTGGCCGAGTCACGCGGCGTTTCCGCGGCGTGGTCGGCGGCTTCATTCGGTTCGAGCATGGCTCTGACGCGGCGCGAGGCCCGAGGCAGTGGAAGGACGGCCGCTCCCGTGTACCCGAGTCGGGCACGAATCCGGGCGGCGGGGCGTTTTCGGAGGGCGGGCAGTATAACCTTGATTGACGACCCGCCGAACCCTTCCTATCTTTGTGGGCTCCCGAAAACGGGGGCGTGAGCCAAAAGCAGGGAAAATATCGTGACTTCAACGATGAACAAGGTACAGCTGAAGAAGTTTCGCGACTTGCTGGAGTCGAAACGCGCCGAGATTATCAAGCGCGCCCAGCAAACCTTGGACGAGGACATGGCCCTCGACGCGAACGACTTGCCAGATGAAATGGACCTGGCTTCGAGCGAGTACCTGCAGTCGTTCACCTTCCGCCTGCGCGGCCGCGAGAAGGTCTTTCTCGACAAGATTCAGAAGGCGCTCGAGAAGATCGACGCCGGCACCTTCGGCGTTTGCGACGACTGCAGCGAGAAGATCTCGATCAAGCGCCTCGAAGCGCGTCCGGAGACCACGCTCTGCATTCGCTGCAAAGAGGATCAAGAGCGCGTCGAAAAAGACTTTAGCTGAGCGGCTTCAGCTTCAAGTGCGCGCGTTGCGGCGTTTGCTGGCTGCGGCCTCGCGCACCTGAGGCGGTTTCTTCGCCTGTTCCAGGACTTGCGCCAGGTAGCGGCCGGTGTGGCTCGCGGGGGTGGCGGCGACGTGCTCCGGGGTGCCTTCAACGACGATGGTGCCGCCGTTCTCGCCGCCTTCCGGACCGAGGTCGATGACCCAGTCCGAGCAGGCGATCAAGTCGATGTTGTGCTCGATGATGAGGATCGAGTTGCCCGCGTCGCGCAGGCCGAACAACGCCACGGTCAAGAGCTCGATGTCCGAAAAATGCAGGCCGGTGGTCGGCTCGTCGAGGACGTACAGGGTGCGACCGGTAGCTTTTCGAGAAAGCTCGCTCGCGAGCTTCACACGCTGGGCTTCTCCGCCCGAGAGCGTGGTCGCGGGTTGTCCGAGCTGGATGTAGCCGAGCCCGACTTCGCGCAGCGCCGTCAGTTTCTGGCGGATGCGCGGGATCGACTCGAACAGATCGAATGCCTCCTCCACCGTGAGGTCGAGCGCATCCGCGATCGACAGACCGCGGTAGCGGATCTCCAGCGTTTCACGGTTGTAGCGCCGCCCGCCGCAGGCATCACACTCGACGTAGACATCGGGCAAGAAGTGCATCTCGACGCGTAGCACCCCGTCGCCCTGGCAGGCCTCACAGCGCCCGCCTTTGACGTTGAAGCTGAAGCGCCCGGGTTTGTAGCCCCGGGCGCGGGCATCGGGCAGGCCCGAGTAGAGCTCGCGCAGGTGCGTGAAGATGCCGGTATAAGTGGCGGGGTTCGAGCGCGGGGTACGGCCAATCGGCGCTTGATCGATGCTGATCACCTTGTCGATGTGTTCCAGGCCCTCGATGCGCTGGCAGGGGCCGACCCAGCCGGTCGCGCCGTAGAGCTCGGCGCGCGCGGCGCTCAGTAACGTGTCGACGATCAGGCTGCTCTTGCCGGAGCCGCTCACGCCGGTGACGGCGGTGATCAGGCCGAGCGGCACCTTGACGGTGATGTTTCTCAGATTGTGAGCCGTGGCGCCCACGACACAGAGCTGTTTGTCGCTCGGAATCTGGCGGCGCGCGGGGATGGGCAGGCGTCGCTTGCCCGACAGATACGGGCCGGTCACGGAATCCGGGTGGGCGACGAGCTCCTCCGGAGTGCCTTGAGCCACGATGTTGCCGCCGAGCGCGCCTGCGCCAGGCCCCATGTCCACGACCCAGTCCGCCGCGAGAATGGCGTCGCGGTCGTGCTCGACGACGAGCACGCTGTTGCCCTTGTCCACGAGACGTCGCAGCGCCTCGAGCAGTCGTTCGTTGTCGCGCGCGTGCAGACCGACGCTGGGCTCGTCGAGTACGTAGAGTACCCCCACGAGCGACGCGCCAATCTGTGTCGCCAACCGGATGCGCTGGCCTTCGCCGCCGGAGAGCGTGTGCGCGGCGCGATCCAGCGACAAATAATCGAGGCCGACGTCGATCAGGAACCCGAGCCGCTCCGTGACGGCGCGGATCAACGGCACGGCGATGGCGGCCTCGCGACCGCCGAAGTTGGTGCTCTTGGCCAGCTCGGCGAGCACCTGGCGGAGGGTCCGCAAAGGGAGCGCCGACAGCTCAGCGATGTCCTTGCCGTCCAGTTTCACGGCCAGCGCTTCGGCGCGCAGCCTTCGGCCCTGACATACTTCGCAGGTCTGCGTGACCACGAAGCGCC
Organism: Polyangiaceae bacterium; assembly: GCA_036520475.1. Lineage (GTDB taxonomy): Bacteria > Myxococcota_A > Polyangia > Polyangiales > Polyangiaceae > DATDJP01. The sequence goes on from DATDJP010000136.1 coordinate 31,820, forward strand.
CGACGTCCTCGGGACCGATGGCGCCGTCGTCGTCCTCGTGGTCCTCGCCTTCGGCGACTTCTCCGTCCTCCAGAAGGCGCTTCAAACGTGTGACGACGCCCTCGTACGAGCTCGATGCTTTGCGGCGTTTTCCGCCGGCGCCGGTGCCGTACAGCAAGGCTTGGCGTTGCTCTTCGGGCAGGTCGCGCCAGGCCTTGTCAGGGTCGATGTTCAAGACGCGGACGGCTTCCGAGACGGCAGCGGCCGTGGCCACGGATCCGCGGCGGCCGAAGGCGAGCACGGCACCCTCGCGCAGGGTGCGCGCGCTGTCCGGAACGACGCGCCCGGGATCGATCGCGGAGCGTACCCCGAGCCCGTCGCACGTGGGGCAGGCTCCGTGGGGACTGTTGAAGGAGAACAGGCGCGGCTCCAGGGGCGGCAAGGTGATGCCGAATTCCCAGCTCACGAGCCGCTCGCTCATGACCACCGGCTCACCCGCACCGTCCGCGTCGTCGATGAGCATGGTGCCGTCGCCGAGCTTCAGCGCGAGCTCCACGGAGTCGGTGACGCGTCCCTTGGTGCCTTCCTTGACCACGATGCGATCGACGACGACATCGAGGTCGTGCGGCTTGCCGCGGTCCAGGCTGACGTCTTCGCCGAGGTCGATCTGCACGCCGTCCACGCGCGCACGGACGAACCCTTCGCGGCGCAATTGCTCGAGATCCGCGCGCAGCTCGCCCTTTTTCTGCCGGACGATGGGCGCGAGCAGCACCAGCCTCTGGCCCTGCTCGCGCTCCAGGATGGCGTCCACGATTTCCTGAACGGTGTACGCATGCAAGACCTTGCCCGAGCGCGGACAGTGAGGGACGCCGATGCGCGCGTACAGCAGGCGCAAGTAGTCGGCGATTTCCGTGACGGTCCCGACCGTGGAACGCGGGCTCTTGCCGAGCGCGCGCTGCTCGATGGCGATCGCGGGGCTCAGGCCCTCGATGCTCTCGACGTGCGGCTTCGGCAGTTGATCGAGGAACTGGCGGGCATACGCCGAGAGGGACTCGACATAACGGCGCTGCCCTTCGGCGTAGATCGTGTCGAACGCCAGCGACGACTTGCCGGAGCCGCTCGGCCCCGTGATGACGACGAGGCGATTACGGGGGAGCTCGCAGCTGACGTCCTTCAGATTGTGCTGCGAAGCTCCTCGAACTACGAGGCGCTCCATGGTGAGAACGCGCGGTTTTAGCACAGAAGCTCGAGGGAGGGCACGGCAGCGCCTGCTCACGCGCGGTTAGCCCCGGACGCCAGAAACTTGGCCAGAAAGCCGGTAATGGCGTAGCGCCGATGGGCAAGGTGCAGATAAGTGCGCGGGCGGCGGAGATCGTTCGCGAAGCGTCCGTAAGAGGTCTTACTTCGCTCGGGACCTCACGCCCATGCTAACCCAGCAGGCTGCACGAATTCGATTTTCGGACGCCCCCAGGGCAGAGCGCCGCGTTTCCCGCGGACGCTACGTCGTATTTGGACTTTTGACTACGGCGCTCGCCTGTCAGCCCGTGGAGCGTACGTCAGAGCCGCAGACGAGCGATGCCACGGCTCCGGTCGCCACGACGCCGGTCGTGACGATGGACTCTGCCACCGCCGCGGTCGATCGCGACGCGGCGCTGGCGTCGGCCGATGCCGCGACCGACGTGGACCGCCCGGAAAGCTCGCCGTTTTGCCCAGCGGGCATGGCGCTCGTGGAAGGCATGTTCTGCCCTTTCATGGGGCATCGCTGCGTCGAGTGGCTGAACGAAAAGCAGGACCGCTGCCAGCGCTTCGCGCCGCCCCCAATTTGTGACGGCAAGGAACGCCCGCTGAGCGTGTGCGTGGACCACTACGAGTACCCGAACCAGGCCGGCGCGTATCCCGTCGTGATGACGAACTTCCTCGAAGCCGCCGCGGCCTGTGAAAAGGAGAACAAGCGGCTTTGTACCGAGAGCGAGTGGACGCTGGCCTGCGAGGGGAAGGAGCGCTTGCCTTATCCCTATGGCTACGAGCGCGATCCTACGGCCTGCAACATCGACCGGACGCACCGCCTGCCGGACATGGAAGCCTTCAGCCACGAGAGCAAGGTGGCGGCCGAGGTCGCGCGCCTCGACCAACGGGTACAGAGTGGATCGATGGCGCGCTGTAAGAGCCCCTTTGGCGTGTACGACATGACCGGAAATGTCGACGAATGGGTGGTCAACGAGACGCGACCCCCCGACTCCGAAGCCGACATCTCCGGCCTGAAGGGTGGCTACTTCGGCCCGATCCGTGCGCGCTGCCGGCCGATGACCACCTCGCACAATCGTTGGTTTCGCTTCTATCAGGTCGGTTTTCGCTGCTGTGCCGCTCCGCTGCGGGAGCCCGCGCGCGGAGAAATCGGCAGCTCCGAGCGGCCCTGACCAATTTCTGAAGTTTGACGCCACCCCATTCACGGCAAAATGCGACACTCACGTCGTTCGAGCGCGTGTGCCTGTTGCCCAGGACAGCGCGTTCGACTAGGTTTGCGGGCGTGGAGTTTGCATGCGTGAGCGCTCGGTGCGGCCGCGTATCACATCGAACCCGGGCCCATAGCTCAATCGGTCAGAGCCCCCGGCTCATAACCGGGTTGTTCCTGGTTCGAACCCAGGTGGGCCCACTTTCCACCGTGGCGTGGCATGGGTAGAGCTACGCGGAGGAGTCAGCTTCAAACGTGACCATCGAAGCCCAGATCGATGCCTTGGAAAGCTTGGCAGTATTGGATGCCGAGCTGAAAGACTTGCGCGAAGAGCTCGGCAGCGAGCGCCTAGCGCTGAATACCAAACAACAACACCTCGCTGAGCTCGACGTGCGCTTGTCGCGCGATCAAAAGAGCGTCGAGGACATGGAGCGGATGCGCAGCGAGCTACTGACGGAAGTCCGTCAGATGAGCGCGCAGGTCGAGAAATCGCGCGAGAAGCTCGCGCGCTGCCGCACGGAGCGCGAGGCGAACGCGGGGCAGCGCGAGGTCGAAGAGCTCAGAAAGCTGTACCGCGATCGCGAGCTCGAGATCGACAAGCTCGTGGCGTTGGTCGAGAACGCCCGCGGCGAAATCGACAAAGTCACGAGCGAGCGCGAGACGCTGGCCGGAGAGCTCGGCGCCAATCAAAGCGACGTGGCCAGCAAGCTCGCGGATCTCGAGCAGCAGACCGCAAGCAAGGACAGCGCTCGACAGGAGGCGGCGGCGCGGGTGTCGCCGCTGCTCTACCGGCGCTACGAGCTGATTCGCAAACGCCGGGGGACGGCGCTGGCGCACACCGTGGAAGGCACCTGCAGCGCCTGTCACATGCGGCTCCCGCCCATGCTCTTCCAGCAGCTCATGCGCAAGGACGACTTCGGTCAGTGCCCGAGCTGCAATCGCATTCTGTACTTCCGCCCAGAACGGTCAGCAGCGGATAGTCAGTCGAGCGAAGCGTGAGACGCGGCCGCGAGGGGCGCTGCCGGATGGGGGAACCAGCTGCATGAAAGCGTGCGGGACGTGTGGGCGACTTTATCCGGAAGACGCGGGGTTCTGCCCGGTTGACGGATCTCAGCTGGCGAGCGCGACTCAGGCTCCGCCCGCCGACGACAGCCAGGACGCCCGCATTGGTCAGATCATGTGCGGGCGCTACCAGATGCGGCGCGTCGTCGCCGACGGCGGTATGGGTCGGGTCTACGAAGCGCTGGACATGGTCGAGAAGCGCAACGTCGCGCTCAAGATCCTGCACCCCGACGTCGCTCAGGACGAAGTCGCGGTGGAGCGCTTCAAGCGGGAGTTTGCGGTTTCGACGCAGCTGCCGCACCTGCACATCGTCGAAGTCCTGGATTTCCAGCCCACCCACGATGGCAGCTACGCGCTGGTCATGGAGTTTCTCTACGGCGAGGAGCTCAGGAACACGCTGAAGCGCGAGGGCGTCATTCCGCCGGAGCGCGTGGTGCGCATGTTGAGTCAGGCGGCGCTCGCGCTCGACGGGGCGCACGCGAACAAGCTCGTGCACCGCGATCTGAAGCCGGACAACATATTCCTGTGCCAGACGCGCGAGGGAGACATCGCCAAGATCCTCGACTTCGGCTCGGTCAAAGACAAGGGCGACCAGGCCAAGAAGCTCACCGTTATGGGCACGACCATCGGGTCTCCGTTCTACATGGCGCCGGAGCAGGCACAGGGCCTCGAGACTCTCGATCACCGTGCGGACGTGTGGGCGCTCGCGGCGATCGCGTACGAGTGCGTGGGCGGAAAGGTTCCGTTCGCTGGGAACAACGGCCCGAGCATCTTGCTGGCGATTCTGACGAAGGAGCCGCTGCCGGTTTCGAACCTCGCCAAGGGCCAGAAGTACCCAGTCCCGACCACGCTCGATCGCGTGATGCTCCACGCGTTCAAGAAGAATCCGAACCTGCGCATCCCGAGCGTCGGAGCTTTGGCAGATGCGTTCGGCGCCGCCTACGGACTGAGCGGGGATCACAGGCAATGGGCCGCCATGCCGCAAGTCGAGATCGCGGCGCAGATCGCCGCGGGTCTGCCGCAACTGCTCGAGGCCGAAGGGCGGCCGACGCGCGCGGGAGGCGATGCCGCGGACCACTTCTTCGGCGAAGGCGAGAGCCTCGGTACGCTCGGCGATCCGTTCGCGGCCGGCGCGCCTGCGCCAGTGGCCGCAGCAGCAGCCCCCATGCAGAATGCGCCGAACATGGGCCTCGCCCCGACCTATCCGATGGCGCAGGTTCCTTATCCGGCGGCGCCCGTCGCCGGTGCCGCGCCATATTCCAACGTCGAGTATTCGGACGGCCCCGTGGGGGTGCCGAAGTCGACCGTGGGCTGGCTCGTGCCCGTGATCATTGGCGGCGTAGCGCTGGTGATCGGCATCATCGTTGCTTTGATCGCGCTCGGCTGACGCCTTCGGCCGGGGGAGGCCATGGGCCTGCGCCACGGGCCGGCGTGTGGTATTTGCGTCGGCATGAAGTCGCTGTCGAGCCTCGTGTGCCTGCTCCTTGCCGCTTCTGGGTGTAGCAAAGACACCAAGCCTGCTGCGGAACAGGCGGCGGCGACCGTGGCCAAGCCCGACCCGGGTCCGGCAGCAGCCGCGCAGAACGCCGAAGCCGAGCCAGCCGCAGCCGCAGCCGCGCAGAGTCAGTACGACGAAGCGAACTTCGAGCTTCGCATCGTGCCCTCGGGAGATGTGAAAGCGGGGCAGGCCAGTCAGGCGGAAATCACGCTGGTGGCCAAGGGACCGTTCCATGTCAACAAGAGCTACCCGTACAAATTCAAGGTCGGGCAAACCGAGGGCGTGAAGGCGGAGAAACCGGTGACCAGCTCCGAAGCGTTGAAGCTCGAGGACAAGCGCGCCGTGATGAATGTCGGTTTCACCGCCGACAAGCCCGGTAAAGGTCGGCTTCAGGGCCAATTTTCGTTCTCCGTGTGCACGGACGACAAATGCCTGATCGAAAAACGCAACTTGTCGCTGGACATGAACGTGCTGTGATGCGCGCGAGCGCGCTCGTTCGCGGCTGATCTCGCCGGCGCCAGCGCAGCCGCCGGTCCACGCGGCTGTGGTAGGCTCCCGTCATGGGTGCGAAACGCATCTCGGACGAGCTCTCGAACATCGCACGCCAGGTACAGCGCGATTTCGAGGAGGGACGCCGACTCCTGTCTTTCCAGGAATATCTCGAGCTGTTCGCGTCGGAGCCCGTGCGCTACTCGCGCGATGCATCGCGCTACGTGCGCGACATGTTCGACTACTACGGGCGTGAGACCACGCAGCGCCCCTGGGGAACGCTCACGCGTTTCCGGCTGTTCGACTTGCCGTTCACGAACGAGGGGGACGCGCAGCGCGAGGCGCTGGTCGGGCAGGAAGCGATCCAGGGCGAGCTCTACCGCATCCTCAGCAACTTCGCGCGCGAGGGACGACCGAACCGGCTCACCCTCCTGCACGGCCCGAACGGATCCGCCAAGAGCACGGCTGCCGCGTGCGTGATGCGCGGGCTCGAAGACTACTCGCAGCGCGATGAAGGCGCGCTGTACCGCTTCCACTGGGTGTTCCCGAGTCAGAATCTGTTGAAGGGCTCGATCGGCTTCGCTGGCCGCCGCACCGGCGCGGTGGACGAGTCGAGCTACGCGCACTTGCCGGAAGAGCAGATCGACGCCCGCCTGTTCATCGAGGTTCGCGATCATCCCTTGTTCCTGATCCCGGAAGCGGCGCGTAGTGAGCTCCTGCACAAGCTGTACAAAGACGCCGGCGCGAACGAGCCGCCACCGGGCTGGGTACTGCGCGGTAGCCTGTCGCACAAGAGCCGGCAGGTCTTCGACGCGCTCCTCACGAGCTATCAGGGCTCGCTCGACGAGGTGCTGCGCCACGTGCAAGTGGAGCGCTACTTCATTTCCCGCCGCTACCGAGTGGGGGCCGTGACGCTCGGGCCACAACTGTCGGTCGACGCCGGGGAGCGACAAATCACCGCCGATCGCAGCCTCGCGGCGCTACCATCCTCGCTCCAGGCGGTCACCCTGTTCGAGGCGTTCGGAGAGCTCGTCGATGCAGCGGGCGGCGTCCTGGAATTTTCGGATCTGCTCAAGCGACCGCTGGATGCGTTCAAATACCTGCAGATCACCGCCGAGACGGGCGAGGTCATGCTGCGTTCGCAGAGCGTGCAGGTGAACTGCGTGATGCTCGCCAGCGGCAACGAAGTGCATTTGGCGGCGTTCCGCGAGCACCCCGAGTTCGAGAGTTTCCGCGGTCGGCTCGAGCTCGTGCGCATGCCGTACCTGCGGAGCTGGATCGACGAACAGCGCATCTACGACGCGCAGATCGCCCCGCAGGTGAGGCGCCACGTCGCGCCGCACTCGACGCGTATGGCCGCCATGTTCGCGGTGCTGACGCGCATGCGCCGGCCGAACGCGGACAAGTACACGAAGCCGCTTCGCAACATCGTGAGCGACCTGACGGCGGTCGAGAAGCTCGATCTGTTCGCGACCGGAACTGCGCCGACGCGCCTGGATGAGGAGTCGGCCAAGCTGCTCCGGGCAGCGGTCCCGGCCATTTACGAGGAGAGCGACACGTATCCGATCTACGAAGGCAGCGTCGGCGCGAGCCCGCGCGAGATGCGCACGGTGCTCCTCGACGCTGCGCAAAACCCCCACTACGATTGCCTCTCACCGCTAGCGGTGCTGGACGGGCTCGACGAGCTGTGCGAGCGCGCGAGCGAATACGCGTGGCTCCAGGAGGAGCGCTTGCCTGGCGGATATCACGATCATGCGCTGTTTCGCGAGACGCTGCGCAAGCGCCTGCTCGACAGCTTCGAAGAAGAGTTTCGCATGGCGAGCGGCCTGGTCGACGAGACCCGTTACAACGAGCTCTTCGATCGCTACGTCATGCACGTCAACTTCTGGATCAAGAACGAGAAGCTCAGAAATCCAGTGACCGGCCAGCACGAAGATCCCGACGAGCGCCTGATGCGCGAAGTGGAGCAGCTGCTCGGGAGCCCCGACAAGCCCGAGCCGTTCCGGCACGGGCTCATCAATACGATCGCCGCGTGGGCCATCGATCATCCCGGTGAGCGCGTCGACAACACCCGGGTCTTCCCGGCGTACATGCGCAAGCTGCGCGAGGCCGTGTTCGCCGAGCGCCGCGTGGCGGTCGCCCGGCTGTGTCGGGACATGGTGGTGCTCGTCAAGGAGGAGGGGAGTGGGCTCGACGAACCACAAAGAAAGGCCGCTCGCGAGCTGCTCGAAGAGCTCGGCCGGCGCTACGGCTACCAGCAGGGCTCGGCGACGGACGCCGCGATCGCCCTGGTCCGCGAACGGTTCGCCGACGTCTTGAACTGACGAGCGCCGTCATGGCGGATGCCAACTCCCCGCGCCAACTCGGGCTCGGCTCACTGCTGGCGCTGGGTTTGAATGGCATCGTCGGAGTTGGAATTTTTTTCGCACCTGCGGAGGTCGCCGCACGCGTCCCGGGCCCGCCCGGTCTCGCCGTGTACGCACTGACGGCGCTGGCCTTGTTGCCGATTGCGCTCACGTATGCGGCACTCGGTGGGCGCTTCGACCGCGACGGCGGTCCGTACGTTTGGGCGCGCGAGGCGTTCGGACTCAAGGTCGCCTTCGCGGTGGGTTGGATCGCCTACGTCTCGGCGCTGTTCAGTACGTCCGCGGTCGTGGTGGGCCTGGCGCAGCACGCCGGACCGCCGCTCGGTTTCACGAGTAACGCGGGGGTGCAGGTCTTCGGACTGCTCGTGCTGGCGCTGGTCACCGGCGTGAATGCTGCCGGCTTGCGGCCGAGCGCTGCGGCTTGGGACGCGGTTACGGTGTTGAAGCTCTTGCCGCTGCTCGCCCTGATCTTGGCGTTCCTGTGGGTCGCGCCCAGCGCCCCGGCGGTCGCGACGCCGCCGCTCCGCTTCGATCCCTTTCAACGCGCGATGCTCGTGGTGCTGTTCGCGCTGCAAGGCTTCGAGATCGTGCCCGTGCCGGCGGGGCACGTGAAAAACGCACGCGTCGCCGTGCCCGTCGCGACGTTGGCCGCGCCACTCGGTGCTGCCGTGATTTACGGGCTCATTCACGCCGCGTGCGTCTGGTCGTTGCCCGGGCTCGCGCATGCCGACGCGCCGCTCGTGGATGCGGGGCGTGCGCTGGGCGGTCAGAACCTTGCGTGGCTCATGGAGATCGGCACCAATGTGTCCGCCTTCGGGATCTGTCTCGGCATGGTCGCGATGAGCCCGCGCTACCTGACAGCGCTCGGCACCCGGGACGCGTTCGGCGCCTGGCTCGGTCGCGAGGACAGCCGTCGCGTGCCGCAGCGGGCGCTCTGGATCACAGTGCTCGCTGTGGCGGTCCTCGCGCAGCTCGGCGCGCTCGGCGAGCTCCTGGCGCTGTCGAGCGTCGCGGTCCTGGCTCAGTACGGCGTCACGGCCGCCGCGCTGCTCGTCCTTGCCGCGCGGCGCGTGCGCGGGCTGACGCGCTGGCACATGCTCCCCGCGCCGCTCGCGCTTCTGGCTATCGTGCTGATTGCGCAGGGGGCTACGTCGAGCGAGCTCCTGGTCGCGGGCGGCGTGCTCGGGCTCGGGCTCGGGCTATTGTTCTTGCGACGGCGCGCGCGCCACGATCCGACTCCTTCACCCGAATGAACCGCATGTTAATCGACACGCATTGCCACCTCGACGAGTCCCACACCCCAGAGCCCGACGAGCTCTTGACTCGAGCCCGCAGCGCCGGCGTCGGCGCCTTCGTGTGCGTGGGTGTCGGAGGTTTGCCGTCTGCGCAGCAGGCGCTGGCGCTCGCAGGCCGTCGCGCGGATGTCGTGGCGACTGTCGGTGTCCACCCACACGACGCCGCAGCGAACGATGCGGCGACAGAGGCGGCAATCGCTCTGTTGACGCGCGACGACGGGGTCGTGGCTGTTGGCGAAATCGGCCTGGACTTCCATTACGATCACTCGCCTCGCGCCGTTCAGGCCGAAGTGTTCCGGCGCTTCATCGCGCTCGCGCGTGAGCTCCGCAAACCCATCGTCGTTCATACCCGGAGCGCCGCGCGCGAGACGCTCGACATCTTGCAGCAGGAAAGCGCCCGCGACGTGGGCGGCGTGATCCACTGCTTCAGTGAAGATCTCCCGTTCGCAAAAGCGGCGCTCGACCTGGACTTCGATCTATCTTTTTCGGGTATCGTAACCTTCAAGAACGCCGAGCAGATCCGCGAGGTTGCCGCCTGGGCGCCGGGCGCGCGCGTGCTGCTCGAGACCGACAGCCCCTACCTCGCGCCCATTCCGAAGCGTGGCCGGCGCTGCGAGCCCGCCTTCGTGGTTCACACGGCGGCGTTCGTCGCCGAGCTGCGCAAGACCTCGGTCGGCGAGCTCGCCGAGCTCACGACTCAGAACGCCTGCCGGCGTTTTGGCCCGCGGCTGGCTCAGGCCGTCGCGAGCGTTCAGAATACGAGCTGATGCGCCCGCGGCTCACGGCACCTTCGGCGTTTGCGACGTCTGTCGTGCTGCACGCCCTCGGTCTCGGGACAGGCGCCTGGCTGCTGTCACGCTCTCTGAGCGGGCCGGCGCCGCGCGACGTCCCGCCTCCGCACGAAGTGGAGGTGACCGTGGACACACCGCCCGCCGTCGACCTCCCTGTCATGTCGCGCCAGGGCACCAGTCGGAAAGCGGATCCCGAGGCGCGGCCGCGCCCATCCCGCGTCGTGCCAGGCGGTGGAGAGCGCCTGCCACGCCCAGACCAGCGGCGCGCGGGCCGTGGCGGCACGCGCGATGTGGCGCAGCACGCGCTGAACCTGGCTGACAGCAACGACGAGCTCACACTCGATCGAGACCCACTCAATCGGCTCGATCGCAGCCAGGTGCAACGGTTGCAGACAGACTCGGAGCGTCGCTCGCTCGACGATCGCCGCGCGACGCCCCAGCCCATGGAGCTGTCGTTCCTGGCCAGCGGTTCCGGCAGATTGCCGGAGCGGCGCACGCCCTCCCTGGCGCAGCCAGCGAATGGCTCGTTCGCCGGCGCTCTTCCATCGCTCAAAGGCGGCGTGCTCGGCGGTCCCGTCGTCGAACCGGGCCTCGGGCCAGAGGCGCCGGAAGGGGCGGCCACCGAGGGCGGTGACGTGAATCGCTCGGGACAGGGTAGCCCCTTCGCCGCTCCTGGATCGCGCTACCAGCGCGACGCGGCGGTGGCGCTCGCGCGACCGTGGGTGCCGCAAGCGCGCGCTGCCGTGCCCGCGGGAGCGCGCGGGCGCCCGCACGACACGCTCGACAGCTCTCAGGAAGTGGCGAGCGCCGTGGCGTCCTTGATTCACGCGAGCAGCGCAGGCGGGCGCATCGCAGGCAACGGTCCCGGTGGAGAGCCTGGGCCCGGCCGTCCAGCAAGCGGCGGCACCCTGGGTCCCGGCTCGCGCTCTCTGGCGAGCGGCGACGGCCCGGGTCCCGCGCGCTCCACGGGCCTCGACCCGGCGCTGCTCGGCTACTTCCGCAGCATCGTGCGGCGCGTGGATCCCTACTGGAAGGACGCATTCCCGTACTGGGCGATCGCGGAGGGGCGCGGCGGCATCGCGATCATCGGCATGACCTTGCAGCAGGACGGGCGCGTGGTGAGCCTGCGCGTCGTGCGCGGCAGCGGCGTCATGGACTTCGATCGCAACTTGATCGCCGCGCTCGAGCGCGCCGGCCCCTATGGCCCGCTTCCCGGCGCTCTCGGACGCGGTCCGGTCACCGTCAACGTCTCCTTCGACGCCCTGAATCCGATCGTCGGGCGCGACGGTCCGGGGCGGGGCCGCGCGGCGCGCCGGGCCGA
>DATDJP010000137.1:0-14315 GCA_036520475.1 Polyangiaceae bacterium
TAGGTGTGCGGGTACCTTCGATTCTGCAGCTGCGCCCAAACCCGGGTGTCCGCAAACTCACCGGTTGGGTCGGCGTCAACGAAGGAACACTTGGCGGCGGCGTGGCCGTTTTCCGCGTCATGGACGCCCGGCGCCGAAAACTCTGGCAGAGCCCGGAGCTGAGCGTCAGGTCGGCTCCCATCGAGTTCCAGGTGTCGATAGAGCACCTCGAGGGTGACGTATTTCTATGCACCGCGGGGGATGACGCTTCTGTCTACGCCGACTGGCTCGCTATCGCGGCGCTTCCGTGAACATGAGCATGAAGCGCGCTGACGCAGTAGGCGAAACTCGACCTGATCCGGGCACATCGCCGGATCAGCGAGAATACGTCATCGGCGCTCTGATCGCGGCCGTTGCGCTGGGCCTCGCGATACCCATCCACTACTTCGCGTGGGGCGTCCACAACGCAATTGGCTTCGACGACGGCTACACGATTGCACTCGCTCAACGCGTGATCGATGGCCGCTGGCTACCGTACGTGGACGGCTTGAGTCATCGCGGACCCCTCCTGTACTGGGCCACGGCTGTCTCCCTGGTCCTTACGGAGCCCCTGAGCTGGACCGGGCCGCGCGCGCTGACGATCATTTGCTTCTTCGTAGCGGCCACTGGCTGCTTCACGGCCGGCGCAGCAGCGCGCAGACCCATCGCCGGCGCCCTCGCTGCGTTGTTCTACGTGTTTGCGATCTGCGTCGCGCTACATCCTTACGATGCGCTTTCGCTCACGGGGGAAAAGGTCTCCGCCCCGTTCTGCATGGCCAGCCTGACACTGGCCGCACTGGGGGTAGTGCGCGCGCGCAGCACGCGGAGCCGTGTCCTCACCTTGGGCCTCGCAGGCGTCAGCTCAGCGTTGGCGGGCCTGGCGAAACAGACTGCTCTGGTCCTGGTACTTCCGATCGCGCTCTGGAGCGCCCTGGCAGCGTTCGATCGACACGGAAGCAGCGCACGCCAGCGTTGGCTCGAAGCGTGCGCAATCCCGGCTGGCTGGACGGTTGCGTGCACTCTGGCCCTGCTTCCCTATGCAGTCTCTGGAAACCTCGCGGCCTTTCGCTACTGGTTCTTCGAATACAACGCCCGAATTTACATGGAGCCCTACCCGGCGAGCGCGATCGTCCCTTTGACGGCGATTTGGTGGAATGGGAACCGCTGGGCGTGGTTGATAGCAGCCACGCTCGTCGTAACGCTGATCGCGCGCGGCCTCAGGCGGCTCGTGAACGCGCGTCGCCAGAGCGTGCCATGGTGGTCGGCGCCCGGCTTCGAATTCTGGACAGCGGCGTCGACTCTCGCCGGCTTGGTGTCCTCCGCCGCAGCCCTCCGCTACTGGCCGCACTATTTCATCGCAGTACTGACCTACGTCGGCCTGACGCTGGGTCTGTCGATCGATGCGCTCCTGCGCACGCGCTCTCGCGCACGGAGGCTCGTCGCGCTGCTGGTCACGGCCGTGACGCTGGTCGGAGTGGCGGCAGTCGGGGTATTGAGCCGTTCTACCGCGATGCTCCTCGAGCGCCAGAGCGGCGAGTGGGCCGCTGCCGAACCCGAGCCGATCTGCGATTTCGTCCGGCGACACAGCACCGCCACTGACAAGATCTTCATCTGGGGTTTCGACGGCGACCTGTACGTGACGTGCAAGCGACGACCTGCGACGTCGTTCACTTATCTCACGTTCGTGGCAGGTCTCGTGCCGCCGTTCTGGGGTGAGCGCCGGGAGAAGCGCGTGGTGCCCGGCGCGCCGGAACGACTGGCCGCGGAGCTGCGTGCCGGACTGCCGCCCGTGATACTCGACGCGCCACAGCGACTGGGCGGCGTCTCCGTGCGAAGTGTGCCCGTCGTTAACAGTGTCTTGCAGGACCTGTATTGTCCCGGTCCGACGCTCGAGGGTCGGGAAGGGCGGCAGGTACAGGCCTATGTGTTGCGCAAGCAGAGCAGCTGTCCGGACAACTACGCCAACGCGCACGGCACCTGACGTAAAGCCCAGGAAAATCGCGACCATGGCAAAGTCGCGGGGCGCCCGCGACAAGCACCCTGCCCTGAGCTAAGGTTCCGCCCCTTCCATGACCGTGGAACATCCCAATCGCATCGTTTTACACGTCGCGGGCGCCGATCGACCGGGCATCACCGCACGCCTAACGCAGATCATCGCCGAAGAGAACGCCGAGCTCGTCAACATCGGGCAGTCCGTGCTCCACGGTTACCTGATGCTGTCGGCCATCGTCGACATTCCGCCGAGCTCGAACGCCCTGCGCAAGATCCTGTTCGCAGTATCGAACCTCGGGTTGCGACTCGACGTGAGCGCCTTCGACGCTCAGACGCCGGCCCGCCCGCTCGATACATCGAGCCTGTGCGTCACCGTCCTGGGACCGCTCGGGCAGAGCGCGGCCACCGCCGCGATCACGAGCTTCATGGCGGCACGATCCATGAACATCCGCGACATCCGCTCGCTCTCCGAAGAAGAGCTGAGCGGCCTCGAGCTGATCGCGGACATATTGCCCAAGGCGATCAGCGACAGCGAGCTCCCGGTACTGCGCGGTGAATTCTTGCGCCTCGGTATGCAGCTCGGAGTCGATCTCGCCATCCAGAAGGACGACATCTTTCGACGCTGCAAGCGCCTGGTGTGCATGGACGTCGACTCGACGTTCGTGAAAGGTGAGCTGATCGACGAGCTGGCGGGCCTGGTCGGCTGCAAGGATCAAGTCGCCCAGATCACGGCGCGCGCCATGCGCGGCGAGATCGAGTTCAAGCAAGCACTGGCCGAGCGCGTCAAGCTGCTCGCGGGGCTGCCCATGTCGGAAGCACGAGCGCTCGCGGAGAAATCGGAGCTGACGCCGGGCGCCCAAGATTTCGTGCGCACCCTGCAGAGCCTCGGCTTCCGCGTGGGGCTCGTCAGCGGTGGCTTCGATTTCTTCGTGGACGACTTGAAGCGGCGCTTCGGGCTCGATTTTGCGTTTTCCAACGAGCTCGAGGTCAAGGACGGCGTCATCACGGGTAACGTGCGCGGCACGATCGTCGACGGCGAACGCAAGGCTCAGGTGCTGCGCGACATGGCCAAGGTCTACAACCTGCGGCTCGAGCAGACCGTCGCCGTCGGGGACGGCGCCAACGACGTGCTGATGCTGCAGACGGCGGGGCTGGGCATCGCGTTCCGCGCCAAGCAAAAGCTCCAAGAAGTGGCGGACATGAGCTTGAACCACAACGAGCGGCTCGACACGCTGCTCTATCTCATGGGCTTCAACGCGCGCGATCTGCGCGGTCTACCCTGAGGTATCGCGCGCACCCCCATGGCTCAAAGTCGCCCGTTCTCGCTAAAAATAATCGACCCCGCCGCACAGCTCCTGGGCGTGGCTCCCGCCGTCATGGAGCGCGCGGCGAAGCTCGCCGCCGTGGGCGACCGCGCGCATCGCGCTCTGATCTTCGTGTGCGCGACTCTCGCGCGTCACGGCGTGCGCGCGTGCTGCCCACCGGGCTCGATTGACCCTGCCTTGACCGCGCTCGACAAGGCCGAGGCTTGGGCGCGCGACAGCGTCGACGCGCACGCAGTACGGAAAGCGCGCAGCGACGCCTTCAACGCCGTGATCGCCGCCGAGCGCCGCGCGACGGACGCCGTCCGCGCGTCGCTGCAAGTGATACCCCGCAAGAAGAAGACGCAAATCGACGCGCACGCGGACACGACGGTGATCCGTTACGCCGGCCTCGCCGCAAACTTCGCCTACGGCGCGGCGCTCTTGACGTGCGACGCCGTCGATGAACCCGCCAAAGCCGCGCGCGTACCCCAAGACGTTGCCGGCGCGATGGCATACCAGGCCACCGGGCTCGGACCCGCGCGGGCAAGCGACACGCGCGCCAATGCGTGTGAACAGGCTGAGTGGGAGAGCGAACGCGAAGGCGCGCCGGAGGGCCACACCGCCGGCGCTCTCGCCGTCATGCTGTTCCACGAGTTCCTCGGCGCGTACTGGCGCCAGTACAGCGACGCCCAACGCGCCTACTTCGACGAGTTCATCGTCTGGGCTCTCGCCGACATGATCAACTAATCGTCTCGGGGTTGCGTCCCCGCGCCGTCCGTTGCTGACCGGGGCCTGGGTTGGGCGGTGTCCCCCTCGACACCGCCCAACGTTCGGTCACTTGGCCGGCAACGCGAGCTTCACCAGCGTGCCCAGAATCCTTCGACACTGCGCTTCAAAGGCCGGCTCGAGCGCTGAGACGTACCCGTGCACCTGCGCTGCTTGCAGCGCCGAGTAGCTTTCGCCCATCTCGCGCAGCGCCACGCCATACGCATTCGTGCGGTGTCCCCCGCGCGAGTACATGCCTTCACCGAGGTTGAGAATCACCGAGGAGCTCGACCTCCGAAGCTGCTTAGCCAGATCGCCGTCGTACCGAGCAATCTGAGCGATCAAAGGACGCACTGCCGAAAGCCATTGAAGAGCGATGGCATAGATCCGAAGCCATGAGGTTCTGCCTTTCTTGCGCCTGCTGGCGCGATTCAGGCGGCCCCCCACGCTCTCGCGTCGCAGGCCGGGTCAAGGGCGCCGCAGGCGCCGCGCGCAGCGCGGGCGAAGCCCCTTGAAGCGGCCGAGCACGAGTGCAAAATCAAAAAGCCCGAGCGACAGTCCCGATTGCCGTCGGTCCGCGAAAGTTCGACCCCCTGACGCTCGCGTCGCCCCGCGCTAGCCCCAAAAATCAAGCCGCCCGAAGTATCCAGCTTCCGTCCCAGAACTGCGGTGCCCCTACGCCCGCGCGTCCGCCTACGCTTACGCCTACGCTTACGCTTACGCTTACGCCCGCGCATCCGCCTTCGCTTACGCCCGCGCGTCCGCCTACGCTTGCGCCCGCGCGTCCGCCTTCGCTTACGCTCGCGCGTCCGCCTACCCCCACGCGTCGCCTACGCCCCGGCGGGTTCGCACGAAACCGACCCATAAAACCCGTCACTTCCTCCCAACAAACCGCGTTCGCAAAGTACGGCTATCGCCCTCAATCCTTCAAGCTTCGGATGACAGCGCGCTCGCTGACATGACCAACTAACGTTTGCGGGCGAGCAGCAGGCCGTCGCCGATGGGCACGAGACTCATCGTGACCCGTGCGTCGCCGGCCACCTTTTGATTGAGCGCGCGAATGGCGCGGGTGTCCTCATCGTCGCGCGACGGATCCGCGACGGAGCCGTCCCAGAGCGCGTTATCGACGGCGATCAGACCGCCGCGCCGTAGCAGCCGCAAACAGCGCTCGTAGTAGGCGTCATATCCCTCTTTGTCCGCGTCGATGAACGCGAAGTCGAAGCTCTCGGCGGAGCCGTCCGCGAGCAGCGCATCGAGCGTCGAAAGGGCGGGCGCGAGCCGGAGCTCGATCTTGTGTGAAAGCTTCGCCTCTTGCCAGTAGCGGCGCGCGACTCGTGTGAACTCTTCGCTCACGTCGCAGGCGATGAGCTTCCCATCTTCAGGCAGAGCCGCCGCGACACACAGCGAGCTGTAGCCGGTGTAAGTGCCGATCTCGAGCGCACGGCGCGCACCGAGCAGCTCCACGAGCAGGGTCATGAACTGGCCCTGTTCAGGGGCGATCTGCATGCCCGAGCCACGCATGCCGCGGGTCTCGCTCCTGAGCCGGGCGAGCAGTTCGGACTCACGCACGGTGACCCGCACCAGGTAGTCGTAAAGCTGATCGGTGACGGGAATCGTGCGGTTCGACACGCCGCGCAGTGTAGCGCAGTGTCCCGGAGCAGGACGCCGGATTACGCCGCGGCCGCTCGCGCGCGCAGCGCACGCTCCGCGGCTGCTCGACCCTGGCGGATACAATCGGGAATCCCGACGCCGTCGTACGCTGCGCCCGCCAGATGCACGGAAGGCATGCGCTCCAGGTGCCGCTCGATGCGCCGGAGGCGTTCGCAGTGACCCACGACAGGCTGCGGGTTCGAATTCACGTAGCGGAAGACGCGCGTCCAGGCGGGCTCTCCGAGCGGACCCATGAATCGCTCGAGCTCGGCGCGGGCGACCTCGACGAGCTCCTCGTCGCTCGACGCCGTGACGCGTTCGGGATCGAGGCTGCCCCCGACGAACGCGCGCAGGAGCACATGGCCCTCGGGGGCACGATTCGCCCACTTGCTCGACACCCACGTGGCCGCCAATATGCACGCTTGTCGGCGAGGCACGATGAACCCGGCGCCATCCAGTGAGTGCGCGACGGTCGCGCGCGGCAGCGCGAAAAATATCGTGGCCGTCGATTCGTAGCGAATGCCGGCGAGCTCGGCGCGGAGCTCTGCGTCGTCGAACATGGACGCTGCGGCGTGAGCCGGCGCTGCGAGAATGACCGCGTCGACCTCGCGAACCCCGCGCTCGGTCTGGATGCGAAGCCCCCCTGCCGCCGCGGGTGCGATCCGGAGAACCGGCTCGCTCAGCTGAATGCAGCCCGGTGGCAAGCGCTTGGCCAGCGCGTCGATGAGCGTACCCATGCCGTTCCTCAGCGATCGGAACGGGCTCTGCCGGTGCGCCTCGTCGCGACGGAGCCAGCCGGCCAGCTGCACCAACTCGCCGAAGCGGTTGCCCCGCGCTGAGCCGTTGGATTTTACGCCGCCCGCCGCCATCTGCATGTGGAAAAAGCCGCGAATGACGCTGCCGTGCTGCTGCTCCAGGCGCACGAGCTGTGGAAAGGTAGCGGCGATGCTGAGCTCGGCGATGTCACCGGCGTAGATGCCGCCGAGCAGGGGCGCTGCGATGCGTTCGGCGGCCTCCGCACCGAAGTGACGCGTGATGAACGAGCTGATCGATTCATCGGCTGCTGCTGGCGGAGGGGCCGACGCACCGCCACGCATCAACAAATCTCCGAGCACGCGCAGCTTGGCGGCAGGGCTCAGGATTGGGGTCTTGAGCATGGGCCCGACACGCGTCGGCACGGCCAGCACCATGCCCGCAGGCAGGCGTTCGAGGTGTCCGTCGTGCACCATGTAGACTTTCGCCGCTTCGCTCTCGGGCGCGATCAGCTCGTGCTCCAGGCCCAGCTCGGAGCACAGCAGTATTCCGTCGGGTTTGGTGGTGACGAAGGAGTCGGGTCCGCCGTCGACCACGAAACCCTGCTCGCGCTGGGTCACGATGTTCCCGCCGAGACGGTCGCGGCTCTCGAGCACGACCAGGTCTGCGTCGGGTCGCTGCCGGATCACGTGGTACGCCGCGCTCAGCCCGGTGATGCCGCCTCCCACGACGGCGATGCGTGGCCTACCCGCGATCGTCATGGAAACAGCGCACGAATTCCGAGGCCCATGGCGAGAGTGCCAGTCAGCACGATCAACATGGCCCAGTACCACGCAATGACGGGCCCCTGCCGGCGTCCGGCCTCCCGTGGTTCTGGCTCCGAGTGCATGACCGGAAGCGTACTACCTCCTCAGGCCTGCGCCCGGCAGAAATCGCGGACGAGCTCGTACAGCACGCGCAAACCCCACGCGAAACCGGCGCGCGGAATGCGCTCGTTGTGGCCGTGGTACATCTGGCTGAAGTTGAGCTCGGGGCCGAGCCGAACCGGGGCAAAGCCGTAACAAATCGCACCCAGCCGCGCGTAGGCGAAGGCGTCGGTGAAGCCGGGGATCATGTACGGCACGGGTATCCCCCCCGGGTCGTGCCGCTCGAGCGTGCGGCAGATGGTCGCGTACAAGGGCGTGTCTGCCTCGAAGGTCACCGGATCGTGGTGAAGCAGCACGTTGACGTCGACGTCCTTACCGACGACCTTTCGCACCTCGTCCAGGAACTGTTCGACGCTCTGGCCCGGTAAGATCCTGCCGTCGACCTGCGCGCTCGCCCGCGATGGGATGACGTTCACCTTCTGACCGGCGGCGAGCACGGTAGGGCTGACCGTGTTGCGGAGCAGCGCGTTCAGCGCGACGGCTTGCTCCGGGTTCTGGCGCTCGAGCACGCCGAGCAGCTGCCCGGCGATGCGCGGGTTCAAGAGCAGCTTGAGCGCGCTGCCCTGAGCGAACGGCGCATGTTCGGCCAGGGCTCGGATGAAGTTCTCGACGACCTCGACTTTGTGCTGCGGCAAGCGCGTGTCGGACAAAGCAACCAGCGCGCGTGCCAGGCGCGTCACTGCCATGCCTGGCCGCGGCATGGAGCCGTGCCCCGGCGGCCCGTGCGTAGAAATTTCGAACCAGCAGATGCCCTTTTCGGCGACCTGGATCGGATAAAAGCGCGCGTCTCCCATGTACAGCGTGTGCCCGCCCACCTCGTTCAACACGAACTCGGCCCGCACCAGCTCGGGGTGATTTTCGACGAGATGGACCGAGCCATGTAGCGAGCCGGCCTCTTCGTCGGCGACCGCAGCGAAGATCACGTCGCGTTCGAGAGGTATATTCTGCCGTTTCAAGAGCAGCAGCGTCATGAGGCTCATCGCCACCATGTTCTTCATGTCGATGGCGCCACGGCCCCAGATGCAGCCTTCCGCTTCCTCGGCGCCGAACGGATCGTACTTCCACTGCGCGCGCTCCACGGGCACGACGTCCAGGTGACCGTTCAACAAGAGCGGTCCGTGTCGCCCCGACCCCTTGAGCCTGGCCACGATGCTGGCGCGCCCTGGTTGCGACTCGACGAGCTCGTACGCGATACCCTCTCGATCGAGCACGCCGGCGATGTACTCAGCCGCGGGCCGTTCGTTGCCCGGGGGGTTGACGGTGTCGAAGCGGAGCAGCGTCTTGAAGTGGCCCAGCGCCTCTTCGGTCACCGCGGCAAAGTTCAGGATGGGCGGTGCGTGCGAGTCGGACATGTTTTGGACCACTCGCTACTTACAACAGCGCCTGGTTTTCCGGAACTCCGGGGAGCTCCTCGTGCAAACTTCGCAGCGTACGCGCGAACACGCGCAAGGTATCCATCGCGAATTCGACGTCGTCCTCGATCACGTCGAGCAGGTGCTGCGTGCGGATGTAGAGCGAGGTGACGGCCGTTTTTGCGACCGCTTGATACCAGCGTGGCTCTCCGGCCAGCGAATCGATACCCCCGACCAGTGCTCCGGGGCCAAATTCGAAATACTGCGCCGGATTCTGGTTTTTGCCCGCAATGACGCCTTCCAGCAGCAGCACGTTGTGCTCCGAAAGATCGCCCACCTCCCACAGCACCTCGCCAGCGGCGTGGCGCGCGACCTTCGCGTCCTGGGCCAGATCGGCGAGCGCTTCCACGCGGCTTTCCGCGAAATCGAGCGCTCCGCGCAGATGGAACAGCCGCTCGACCAGGCCCAGCTCGGCCACGGGCCGCGGCGGAGTGCCGCTCTCGGACGCCGAGAAGCCCGCGTGCTGCCCGAGCTGCCGGCGCGCGCTGAGCTGGGTTTTGGCAAGTGTCCGGAGCACGCCGAGCAGCACCGAGAAATTGTCCTCGAACACATCCAGCAAGTCCTCGCGATCGAGCTGCAAGGTCGTGGTCTCGACCACGGCTCGCGCCGCTTTCACCTGCACGTCTCCGCTCAACGCCGAAAGTCCGCCGAGCACGTCCTGCGGCCCGAGCCGCACCGGCGCGCTGCCGTTCTGCACGAGCTCGACTCCACCTTGTAAAATGAACTGCAGCGTGCGCGCCTTGACACCCGCGCGCTGCAGCGTGTCGCCGGCGTTGTAGCGACGCGGCCGTGTGTACTCGGCCAGCACGGCGAGCTCCTGCGGTGCCAAGCTCCCGAAGACGTCGAACGTCTTCAGCGCGAGCACGCGCTCCACCTGCGTGACGGCTTGCTCAGACACGTCCTAGCTCCAGGCGCGCGCGTTCGGCGAGCACGTCGAGCTCGCGATCGTTCAATTCGCTCAGGCTACTTCGCTGCTCCGTCGGCGCGGTGCTGAAGAGCTTCGGGTTCAGACCCTGCAGGCCGAGCTCGCTCGCGTGATACGAAGCCACGCTCTTGAGCACCTCGCTGCGATCGCCCAGCATTTCCGCGAGCGCTTCGGCGTAGGCGGCTTCGAGGAGCGCTTGCGCGCGTTGGATGTCCTCCGCATCACCGGCGAGCAGCGCGTCAATCGCAACGACGCGCGCGCGCATCGGCGCATCGTAGAAACGGCTGGCGTTCGCCAGACGCTCCGCTGCCGGCGCGTCGTCGACCGTGGCGACGATGCCGTCGCGAATGGCGTCGGGCACGACGTGTTCGATCAGCTCGAGGCTGCCTGCCCGAACCGCCGGATCGGCGCTGCGCAGGCCGTCGTAGATCATCCCAAACTCCTCGCTCGGACGCATGATGTGCAAGAGCCGGAACACGCGCTCGAGCGCGCTGCGCTCGTAGTCGCGCAGGAGCGCGCTCAAGAGCTCGCTCGCGCCGCTGTCGTAGCGCGCGTTCGTCGCCCGACCGCGATCGACGATCAGGTGCCAGGAGAGCAGAGTGATGGATTTTTCCAGCGTCGCCCGCGCGCAGTCGAGGAGCGCCTCGCGTTCGATCGGGGTCTCGGGATTGTCGGCACAGAGACGCCCCAGGCCGCGCAGGATCTTGTACGTCACTGCGTCGTCGCGCTCGCGCGGCAGATACTCGGTCAGCACGGCGGCGGCCTGCGCCGTTCCGAAATAGCTGATCGCGCGTGGAATGTGGCGCCGCACCACGCGCGGCAGCTCCGTGTCGGCGAGCGCGCGTTCCAGACACGCGAGGCCCTCGTCCCCGAGCTTGCGCAGCGCCTCGCGTGCTTCGCCTCGCCCCTCGCGCTGCGCCAGGAGCAGCACCAACGCCGGCAGGTGCTCGGGCGCGGGGGCCACGGCCAGCGCGCGCGCCACCGCGGCGGCGAGGCCTGGCTGCTTCAGCCTGGCGAGCGCGAGCGCCACCCACGCGTAACGCTCGGCGGGCAGCTGGCGCAGCGACAACGCCAGCGCGTGCCGGGCTTCGGGGGAGTCGCCATCGATGATCGAAGACAAGGCACGTTCCGGCTCCTCTCCCTCCATGGCACCCGCCGAAATCAGGCCCACGACCGCGGTTGCCCGGACGGCTGGGCTCTGGTCAGCAAGGCAACGCTGCAACGGCCCCATGGCCTTTTCATGAGCGGAGAAGTGCCGCAGCGCCGCGCCGCGCACTGCGTGATCGGGGTGACGCAAAAGCCGCCCGCTCAGACGGAGCACGTCGCGCCGGCTCGAATCCGAAAACAGCTCGAAGGCGCGCAGCACCACCGCGGGCGAGGGATGAAACAGGATCAACGCGGGCACGAGGTGCAGCTTGTTGTACGTCGCGAACATCTCGAGCGCGGCGATCACCTCGATGTCGTCTTCGGAGCTCAGCGCGGAGACCAGCGCTTCGAGCGCGTGCAGATCGAGCTCCGCGACGTCCACGCGCGTTTCGATGGTTCCCTGGCGGAGCTGTGTGCGAAACAGCTCCAGGTAGTGGGGCTTGAGGCCGACGATGCAGAAGAGCCATCCGGCGCACAGCACGACCAGCGCCCACGCCATCTGCTGCGGCGCTATGCCGGCCGAGAGCGCACCGAGGATCGCCAGCGACGCGAGCGCCTGACCGCCGCGCTGCCCGAGCGCCTCGATCAAAGCCTTGTAGCGATCGCGAATCGCCGGAGAGAGCGGCAGATAGAGGATCTCCGTCGCCGTGCGATTCAGCGAGTGACGCAGCGATCCGTCCACGCCTCTGAGCACGAGCGCGCTGGCGAGTCCTGCCCACAGGCCGAAACCCAGCGACGTAACCAGCAGCAGCACCGGCGTCACGAGCAGCGTGCGGTTCACACCGGCGACCCGCAAAAGCTGCGGCGCGAGCAGGATCTGCACGAGCAGTGCGCAGCCGTTCAATACGGCGTAGTAGCGCGCGAAGAAGTCGCCGAGCTCGGCTTTTGGCACCGCCTCCGAGACGACCGCCTTGAACACGTAGTCTACGCCGGTGACCATTAGCGTGCCGAGCAGCACGAACCCGAGCAGGCGCAGCAGGTAAGCGTCGGTGCTGAGCAGCGCGGCGCTCTCCGCGTTCGCCTGTGCGGCAGGCGACGCGGTGGAAGCGGGCACCTTGCGCGCTCGGCTGAACAGCGGCGGCATCAGCGCGGCCACGCCGAACGCGATCGAGGCCGCCACCAGCAACGACTGAGCGGGAAACCACATCAGGATGAGCCCGGAGGCGGCCGAGCCCACGGTCGCTCCGACCAGACCTCCCGCGCCGATCCAGGCAAAGACGCGCTTGGCCTGCGCGAGATCGAGCACGTCGCCCAGGAGCAGCCAGAACTGCACGACCACGAGCGTCGCGAACAGGCCGGTCCACACGTAAAACAGCAGGAGACTGCTCGCCGAACCCGCGAGCGAGCTGAGCACGAAAAACGCGAGGTTTACGCCAACGCCTAACAGCAGCGACAGCGATAACGCACGGCGCCGAGAAAAACGCCGGAGGGCGCCGCGATTCAGCGCCGCCGCGAGCAGCGTCAGGAGCGCCATCGCGAGGTATGCCCAGGGTAAGAAGCTCGCCGGCAAGGTCGCCAGAAACAGCGTGTCGCGCGCGGTTTCTAGGATGGCGTGTCCGCCCATGAGCGCGAACAACATGGCGAAACCGACCGCGGCGTCGCGCCGTTCGGTCTGCCGAATGCCAAGAACCCGTGCAAGCACGGGGCCCAATGTAGCCACCTCTCTTACGCGCCGCGAGCGCCCAGTATGCACCTTGCGGAACGCTTGGAGCTTGTTATAGGTTCTTGGCTATGCGCCCGAGAGCAGCGACCACCACGACTACCACTCGCCCACGCGGCGGGCTGGCAAGTCGTGCGCGCTCTTCGCGCTGAACCGAACATCGGCACGACGCAGCCCCCGCCGAAACTGGCCGGGGCTCGCTTTCATTTTCGGCTCCGTCCAGGTCGCGGGAAACGCGGACAACCCTGGAACCATGCACACGGAGACGACAATGGAATCAACGAGCTCAAATCAATCGGAGCGAGTCGAGACGGCGGACGAGCTGTCGGCGAAGGTCGCAGCTCACGCGGCGGCGCTCGCGCGTGACCACAAGAAGCTCGGCCGCGAGCTCGAGCTGTTCGCCTTCGACGACGACATCGGCAAGGGCCTGCCGCTGTGGTTGCCGAATGGGACGGTGATCCGCGACGAGCTCGAGAGGTTGATGAAGGAGCTCGAGTTCCAGGCCGGCTTTCAGCGCGTGGCCACGCCGTCACTGGCGAAGCGGAGCCTCTACTACCGTACGGGGCACCTGCCCTACTACGCCGTCCACATGTTTCCGTTCATGGAATGTGACGACCGCGCTCGTGAAGGCGTGGGCGAAGACGCGGCGGCAGCTCCGTCAGAGCCCGAAGTGTATTGCCTCAGACCCATGAACTGCCCGCACCACCACAAGGTGTTCGCGCTCCGCAAGCGCAGTTACCGCGAGCTTCCGCTGCGCCTCGCCGAATACGGGCAGACGTATCGCTACGAGGACTCCGGCGCGGTCTCGGGCCTGCTCCGGGTGCGCGCCATGAACATGAACGACGGGCACATCTACTGCACGGAAGAGCAAGTCGTTCCCGAGTGCCTGGCCGTGCTCGAAATGCACCGTCGGGTGTATGACTTGCTCGGCCTCTGCAACTGGCGCGTGCGTCTGTCGCTCCGCGAGGGCGGCCCAGGTGCGAAAGACAAGTTCGTGGAGGACGACGAGGGCTGGGCGAAGGCCGAGGGTTTGCTGCGTGAGGTGCTCTCGCGGAGCGGCCTCGACTACGAGGAGGGCCCCGGAGAAGCCGCCTTCTATGGCCCGAAAATCGACTTCCAGTTTCGCGGTGTCACGGGCCGCGAAGAGACGGCGAGCACGCTCCAGCTCGACTTCGCCATGGCCGAGCGGCTCGGTCTTCACTACACGGGCAGAGACGGCGCCGAGCATCGCCCGTTCATCCTGCATCGCGCCCCGCTCGGCACGCACGAACGCTTCGTGGCGCTCTTGATCGAGCACTACGGCGGCGCGTTTCCGACGTGGCTCGCGCCGGTACAGGTGTGCGTCATCCCCGTCGCGCACGAGTTCGACGAGCACGCGCGCGCCCTCTCTCTGGAGCTCCGCGCGCGCGCCATCCGCGCCGAGCTCGACGACGGGAGCGACGGCCTCCGCAAGAAGCTGCGCGCCGCGAGCCTGCGCAAGATTCCGAATCTCGTCGTGGTGGGCGAACGCGAACGGCAGAGCGACAGCGTCAGCCTGCGACGTCACGGCTCCCCCGATCAGCAGGTCCTGCCGCGCGCCGAGTTCATCGCGCAGCTCGCCACGGAGATCGCCGAGCGCCGTCGCTAGTGCCTCGAGTCCATCGAAGCGATGGGAATTTCGAGGCCCCTGACGGGGCAAGGGCCTCGAAATTCCTGCGCCATGGGCTCATCTGACTCGAGCACCAACTGTCGTGACGTACCTCGATTCGAGTGAATCGAGGTACT
>DATDJP010000138.1:0-6453 GCA_036520475.1 Polyangiaceae bacterium
CGGCGCGGGCAAACCCCAAGAGCAGCTTGGCATACTCCAGAAGCGTCTCGGCGAGCCGCGGACGGGCACGCGCGTGCGTGCACTGCTCGATCGCCCGGTCGAAGTATTCGGCCGCGCGCTCCGTGTCGCCCAAACACACGCACAACAACGCCAGCAGGCGGCTGACGGGGCCCCCGTAAGACATGGTCCCGTGAACCACGATCTCCCAGGTTTCGAACGGCAACAGCAGATCGCACAGCTGCTGGGCGTGCGCGCGGTCTCCGATTCGGTAGGCGTAGTGCACGACGATGCTCGCGTTCGGTAGCAGGTACCAGTCCTCGGAGAGCTGCTCGAAACCTTCGGCGGCGAGCTCCGAGTACAAGCGATGAGCGCTCTCGAAATCGCCTGTTCCCATCGCGACCAGCAGACGACCCGCACGGCTGCGCGGCGCATCCGCCGGGAACGCCGCCGCCAGCCCCTCGGACGGCTCGACGGGCAATCCGCGGTTCAAACGAAGCTGCATCGTCTGCAGTGCATGGATGGGTTCGGCCCAGGTCTCCTGAATGCGTTCCCCCCAGCGGAAGGCCTGCAGAGCCCGCTCCTCTGCGATCTGGAATTGCCCGAGCCGCTCCGCTTCGTATGCGCGCATCACGAGAGCCCAATACAGGGGCGCAGCGTGGTGACCCGCTTCTGCCAGGGCGCAGTACTCCGCAAATTCTCCCTGAGCAGATGCGAAGTCACCCAAGCCGACGTGATCGGTCATGCGTCGCTGTAGGCCGGTGAGCACGAACAGGTCGTTGCCCGCGGCGCGACCGACGTCGATCAGCTCGGTCGCCAGCGCACGGGTTTCTTCTCGAGGAACCACGCCGGCGAGCAGCCAGCACACGATGCCCAGCGTGCTGCCGAGCGCAAACGGGTCGCCGACTCGACGGGCCATCTCCAGACTCTCTCGAGCAATGTTCTTCCTCAGCTCTTTCGGGCCCATTGCATTCACACGCACGGGAGCCCAGGCCAGAAGCATCGCCTTGAGCGCGCTGTCGCCCGGCGGCAGACGACGCAGCGCATCCTGAACGAGCTCGACGAGCCGAGCGTCGATCCAGGCGCTGGCGAAAGACGCGCGCGTGTACCATACGACTGCCCAGCCGAGTCCCTCCGAATCTGCAGCTGCTCTGGCGACGTGCGCTGCCTGCGCATAACGATCCCGTGCCGCTCGAGGCTCACCGGAGCGGTACCAGGCATCGCCCGCCTCCAGCAGCCGTTCATACAGCGCGCGCTCCGAAGCGGCGCCATCGGTCAGAGCTACGGTCTGATCGTACAGGACGGCTGCGGTCGCGTGAGCGAGCATGCCCTCCGCCCGCTGCGCGGCTTTGAGCGAATACTCCCTCGCCTTTTCCGCGCCGCCTGCCGGAGACGCCAGATAGAAATGATGAGCCAGCTCGAACAGAGGGACCTCCCCCGCCCCCGCGCGCTCTTCCAGCCGTTCGCCGATACGGCGGTGCAGCGCTACGCGCTCCACTGCGCTCAGCGCAGCGTAGAGAGCCTCACGCACGAGCGAGTGCGCGAAACCGAGACGGCGGCCGGCGCTCGCGGGCACCTCGTGCAGCATTCCCTGCGTCAGGGCCGGGCCGAGATCGCCCAGGAGCCGAGTCTCGTCGACGCCGGCCAGGCCGCTCAATGCTTCGACGGAGAAGTCCCGTCCCAGCGCACACGCCACGCTCAGGTGTTTCTGCGTCGCTGGCGGCAGCTGCTGTACGCGCTTCTGTACCGAGCGCTTGACGCGCTCCGGGACAGGCACGCTCAAAGACTGCACCAAATCGACGCCGCCCCCGCGCGCGCGACACTGGCGTGCCAGCTCCTCGATCATCAGGGGGTTGCCGAGCGAGAGCTCGTTCACCTGCTCCGCGACGCGCTCGGGTACCCGTTCTCCGACCTCTCGCCCGAGCAGCTGTTTGACGGAGTCGGCGCCGAGGCCGCGCACGGCAACACGCTCAGCACCCGGTGGCAACTTGGCGCGCAGCGCGCTGAGCGCGCCGTCCGGGCTGACTTCGAGGTCGCGCAACGTCGCGACCAAGAGCAGCGGCATGTCGCCCAGCTCGGGCGCCACGAATCGCAATAGCTGGACCGTGGGCTCGTCGGCGGCGTGCAGGTCTTCGAGAACGAGCAGTAGCGGCGGACGCGTTCCGTTGCCGTTCCCAGCCGCGCATCGCGCCGCACGGCGCAACACGCCGAGCAGGGAGTCGAACAGACGGAATCGCTCCGCCGCGTCACTTGCCTCCGGCGATCGGGCCGCGGGCGGTTCGACGGGGAGCCCTGCCGACTCGGAAATCAGCGCCACGAGCATGCCGTCTGCAGGACCGTCCGCGCTCCGCAGATGCTCACTGCCGTAACGCCGGACCATGGCGCGCAGGACCTGCGACCATGGCCAGAACGCGGGAGCCCCGCCCTCGTCCCAGGCGCGCCCCCAGAAGACGTGCGCACCGCCCTGCTCCGCGTGCTTCGCGAGCGCGCTGACCAGGCTCGTTTTACCGATACCCGGCTCACCTTCGAGCAGCGCTAGACCGCCACGGCCTTCTGCCGCGCGCGCGAGCCGCCTGCAGAGGTGCGACAGCTCTGGCTCACGCCCAATCAAGTGCCGCTCTTCGACACTCGGAAGCTCGGGCGTTCCGTCAGCGGTCCGCGGCCGAGTATCCGTCGCGCGTTCGACAGCGACGGCCACGAAGCGGAAGCCGACGCCGCGCACGGTCTTGATGAAACGCTGGCGCTCGCCTTCGTCCCCGAGAGCCTTGCGCGCCAGCATGATCGTCTGATTCAGCGCGCCATCGACGACCTGGGTGCCTTTCCAGACGTTTTGCCGGAGCTCCTCTCTGGATACGGCGCGGGCCCGGTGACGGATCAGATAGCCGATGGTTTGAAGCACGCGACGGGGAGCGGTAACCAGCTGATCGCCGCAGCGCAGCTCGAACAGCTCCTCGTCCCACTCGTGCTCGCCGAACCGGAAGATCATGCCAAACGCGCCCCTGCCGCAAGCTACCATGCCGCGGTCGGCGGGATGTGACGTCGCGAGCGAAGCTCGCACCTCACCGGGCAGCGATCACTCCACGACGAAGCCTCGCGCCTTGTACGCGGCCGCGAACAGCTTCAGCGGCAAACCCAGCCGTTCTTCCACGTGCCGGACGAAGCCTTGGGTGTCGCCGCCACCGCTACTGTACGGCCACTGATAGGCGCCTATCGGAAACCACTCATCCGTGCGCACGCTGCAGCTGCCACCATTGCCGTCCGCGCAGATCGTGTGGATATCGAGCGGAACGCCGGCGTGAAGACCGGTCACCGTTTGCTGGTGCATTCCGTACGCGGAAACGGACGCGAGCTGGGTGCGCGATCCCGTGCGGATCGTCCAGTCCGTCGGTTCGTAGGCGGTCAGCACGAGCGCGACGCGTCCGGGGCGGTTCACGTCCACGACGATGGAGCCATTGCGGCCCTCACCCGTCGGCACCTGTATCGGGTTGCCGTTGTCATCCGTTCCCCAGCGCCAGCTAGAAACGCCTCCCGAGTCGTACACACCGAGCACGACCAGATCGGTCGGCGCGCGCGTCTCCGCTTCGAAGGTCGTTGGCGCGCACTCTTCGCCTTGCTCGCAAATCACGGTGACCGGCGCGGGAGGCGCTGACCCATTGGAATCCGAGATGCACGCGCCGTTTGCGTCTTCATCGCCGCCGGACCACGGCTCGTAACCTGCCGGCACGCCGTGCTCGAACGGTTCACTCCCAAAATTGAAGCGGATACTGTTGCCGGTCATCGCCACGCCAGCGGCCCGGAACGCACCCACCCCGGGCAGGAGCGTCAGAGAGCGTTCGCTCGTGAGCACTCCATCCACGTAGAAGTACACGCGGCCCGCTTCGAGATCGACTGCCACGCTCACCGTAGACAGCCCGGTCGGAGAGAAGCCCGCGGCCGAGCCCGCGTCGAAATGCGAGCTCGCGACGATGTCGATGAGACCGGTCGGTGGTGCGAATACGCCCACGGACGACCAACCCGCTTCGTACTGCTCGACTGTTGCTTCGAAGTACCAGCGACCGCCGCTGTGCGCGACCGACGACGATGGCATGGCGAGTGGACCGGGACCGGTGACGATGACGCCGTCTCCTTCGCAAGTGGCGACCGCGACCCCAGCGCTCGGGCCCAACGTGGCCCCAAGCGGCTGTGCCGGCGGCCGCGGCGGCAGCGTGTCGAGCCAGCTCCGCAGTTTGCGTTTGCGGCGCTCCTTCAAGGCCGCTTCCGGAGATCCTTCGCCTACACCGACGGTGTCAGCGGCGCTCGCTGGATCCGAGCTTTCGCTCCCATTGCAGGCAACCACAGCCCCCGAGATCGCGAGCCAGCACGCGCCCCGACCGATTCGATAGACAACACCCCTAGTGAACATCAATGGCTTCATTATGCACCTTACTTCCCCGCAATATCCTCGCCGCCCAATGGCAGAGGACGAACGGCACGAGTGTGACACGGCGACCGCGCAGAAAGGAAGGACTCTGCATAAGTCGTCGAGAGGTGCGCACATGGGCGGCGCACCGGCGCGCGCACGTGAGACTAGACGGCGGTCAGACGCGGCAAGAGCTCTTCGATATAGGCCCAGATTGCCGCGGAGTTATGCGTTTGGAAGGCAGCGCTCGCGTAGTACGTGCGGCTCCGGCCCTGCAGCCCTTCGAGACGCGCATAGAAGCCGCGGCGGATGTCGTCGCGGCTCGCCATCAGCGCGTACGGGCTGTGGTTCTTGAACGTCGCGAAGCCGTCGAAGCGGAGCGGGCCGACGCCGGAAACGTTCACGCGTTCGATGTCGCGACGGATGTTGGTACGCACCTGCGTGTCGAACAGGTGCTGTTCGCTGCCGTACTTGACGTTCATTAGCCCGGGCGTGGGGCTCGGACCGACCGAGTAGATGCCGGGCAGCGGCGCGATGTTGTACGGGGTCTCGGGCGCTGCGTTGGTGAATGACATGCCCGGCGGCGCGCCGTTCACACGCGCCACGGCAGTCCAGTAGTGGTTACGGCGAAAGCGCGCGAAGGTCGCTAGCTCGGTCAAGTCGAGGTCGAAGCCGGCGAAGTTCTCGAGCGTCGGCGGCGCCGTGACAACGAGCTTCTTACAGTGCACGACGCGCAGACCTTCCGGCGTCTGCACGAGCAGCCGAACACCCTCTCGATCACGGCGTACGAGCCGCACGCTGGCGCCGAACATCAAGTCGTCCGCGAGCTCCGCGGTGGCTGCGTCGTACAGCGCGCCCACGCCTTGCGGCACTCTCAGGAACCCTCCCGTGAGCGCCGCGCGCACGACCTCCGCGCTCATATTTTTCAGAATGTACAATGACTGAACGTCGAGTAGCGATCCGAAGCCCTGCTCGAACTGGAAGAAGCGCGGCAAAATCGCCGTGAGCCCGAACTGCTCGGTGAATTGCCGGAACGGCAACAGCAACTCTTCGAGCACGGGACCCGGGCCCGGCAAGCGGTAGCCGTTCTGCTCCAGGAATCCGTAACGGGTCGTCAGAAGCTGCAAGTAAGCAACTAGTCCCGCTCCCACCTCCTGCGGCGATGGGTTGAACGCCGCCACCGGCTGGCCTGAGCGAAAGTCCACGAACTGACTGGTGCCACCGCCTCCCACCGGGCTCGCGGCCAGCGCGACGCTGAAACGACCGAAGTACCCGCGCACCAGCGGGTTGTCCGGGAAGATGATCACGCCGATGTCGATCGGCGGGTCGCTCGGGGACGCGCGGAACGTCTCGGCGTGGCCGCCCAGTCGTTCGGAGCGTTCGAGCACCACCACGCTCCGCCCAAGATCGCGCAGGCGAATGGCGGCGTACGTGCCTGCGCTGCCGCCGCCGATGATGCACACGTCACGCTGAACCGCGTTGCCCAGCGCCTGTGCGCTTCTCGGCGCGACCTTCATCGTCAGCGCCGCAGCCGCCGACGATGCCAATGCCTTGAGAACCTGCCGCCTTGCTATCCCCATCGCAAACGCTCCTGGTTGTGGCCCCGGCAGTCGATTTTATCCGTGGGCGGCGCGCGCGTCACCGTGAGCACGGCACGCAGAAACGCACAGCTCGGCTCACACTTCGGCACAGGCGGGGATCGCCGCCATTTCACGCCACATGCGGCGCCTTTTGTGCGCCGGGGCCACGAAAATCGAGGCGATACAAACTTGGCCCTGCAGTGCAACCCATGACATCGACGACCCTGGCGCTTCGATAATTGTCCGGAGCGTGCAGGTGGTCGGCATGCACATACAATCCTGCTCGATATGTAAGACGGAGTTCGAGCTCCACTTCCGCTATCAGCGAGAAGAGCGCATCGAACACATGGGCCCCGGGCAGTCGCGGATCGCGGTTGCTCACTATTGCTCGCAGCGCTGCCTGGAGGCCAGTCACCGGCAGCGCATCGACGGCACCGTGACCTGTGACGCTTGCGCCAGCAAGTTCAAGGTCGAGCT
>DATDJP010000139.1:0-45395 GCA_036520475.1 Polyangiaceae bacterium
GAGCTCGGCGCGCTCCGCCGTGGCCAGGAGTACCCACACCGGTAAACGCCCGAGCGCGCGCACGACGTTCGGGAGGACGTTGACGTCGCCCGAAGACCCCAGGGTCACGTACACCGGCGCGCGCTCTCCGCGCAGGGCCGAATCGAGCCAGGCGCTCGGTAGCTCGGCGGCGGGGGACCAGAGCACGGGACCAAGAAATACGTGGCGCTCGCTCGCGCCAGCGACGGGCGTGAGCTCGGGCACGTCCGGGTACAGGATGAAGTCCGCGTGATCGAGCACCGCCAGGAGATCGCCGATGGGCGCCAGGCCATGCTGACGTCGCAGCGCGTTCACCGGCTCTGCGAAGTAGCGGAACACCGCGGGCAAGGCCTTCGGAAAGTAGCGCGCGGCCAGCTTCTCGCCCAGGAGCCGTACGATCGGATGCTCGGGCAATGGGAAGCCGTCGCGCACGGCGTTCGGGCTCCAGTAGGCGTTGATGAGCGCGGCGTGCTTCACGTTGCGGAGCGGAGCGCTGATGGTCAGCGACAGCCGCAAGTCGGACACTACGAGCTCCGGTCGCACGCGATCCAGCAGCGACAGGTCCGCCTCGACGTAGCGCTTCATGGTGGACTTTTCGTACAGCCGCCGGCCCGAGCGCAGCGCCTTGTCGATGACCCGAGGCGCGATCGTGTAGAGCGCGTGCTCTTGAAAGTCCGTGCCCGCGAAGCACAGCGGGCTGAATTCGGAGCAGGCGAAGTGGATCTCGAACTGGTTCGGATCGAGCGCGCGCGCCAGCGTCACCAGACGCACGACCTGAGCCAGCGTGACGTTCTCGGACACGAACAAGACACGCCGCCGGTCGCGCGTCATGCCTCGGCCTTCGACATCCAGCTCACTCCGCCCACGAACGCCACGATACCGACAGAGAGCAGGATGGCACAGGGCTTCAGGAGCTCCGTGCTGCCGAACTCACGCCACGTGGCGCCCTCGAGCGCGAGGATCCCCCATCTCACCGGGCTGATCTGGCTGACGGCCTGCAGCCACTCGGGCATCAGCGACAGCGGCACCATCGCGCCGCCGAGCATGGCCATGACGATCAACGTGGCCCAGCCGGCACCGGCAACGGACTGTTCCGTTCGCCCGAGCACGCTGAGCGCCAGCGTGATGCCAGAGAAGCAAGCGCACGCGCACAGCACGGCGACGAGCAGACTCGTCACGCTCGCGATCGGGACGGCGAGTACGAAGTGCGCGAGGCACACCAAGAGCAGCGCGTCGAGCGCGCACGCGAGAAAGCAGGCCAGCGCCTTGCCTCCGAGCAGCGCTGTGCGGCTCACCGGGGCGGCACGTAGACGGAGCAGCGTCCCGGCCGTGCGCTCGCTCACGAGTGAAATGGCGAACGCCGCGGCACAACCCATGAGGCCCCACAGGATGGCTGCGGGCAGCACGACCTGATACGCCGAACGCGGCGCGCCTTTCTCGGCAAACGCGCTGCTCACGAGGCGCTGGGTCTGCGGGCTCGCGGCCGCACGGGGCGCGAGCGCGCGAGCGGCGACCTCCGAAATCATGGGCTCGAGAAACGCGGCTTCGGTGCGCCGACTGGGATCGATCGCCAACGTGATTGGCGCGGAGTCGAGCTGGGCGGGGCCGCCTCCGAAATTCGGGTGGATGCGGAGCCAGGCGATGGCCTCGGCGCGACGCACTGCCGCCCGTGCCTCGTCGAGCGAGCCAACTATCACTTGCAGACCCTGCGAGCTTTCCAGTGCGCGCAGCAGGCGGGCCCCCGCTTCCGTCCGGGCTTCGCTCACGACGACGACGGGCAGGGGAGACATGCTGCCCTCCTGCCCGGCGCGCAGCACGGCGCCGAAAAATAGAGAAAACAGCACCGGGAAAGCCAGGACCCAGAACAGAGCGCCACGGTCCCGGCCGAGAATGCGCAAGTCCTTGAGGGCGATGTAAACGACGGCGCGCATCAGTCCCGAAGTGAGGTTCCCGTCAAGTTGAGCAGCACGGCTTCGAGCTTGCTGATTTCCGTCGGCGCGTGGCGCGCGATCAGCGCGGCCACGGTGTCCTGCGCGAGGATGCGGCCGTGGTCGAAGATCGCGACTCGATCGCAGAGCTCTTCGGCCTCGGCCGTGTGATGCGTGCAGTAGACGAGGGTCAGGCCGCTCTTCTTCAGCGCTGCCAGGCAATCGAAGATGTGGTTGCGTGATTGAGGATCGACGCCGGCGGTGGGCTCGTCGAGCAGCAAGACTTTGGGTGCGTGCACGAGCGCGCAGGCGATGTTCAAGCGGCGCTGCATGCCTCCCGAAAAAGTGCGCACCCGATCGCGGCGCCGTGAGCTCAGCGCTGCAAGGTCCAGCACCGCTTCCACGCGCTCGTCGAGGTGCGTACCCGAGAGGCCGTAGAGGCGTCCGAAGAAACGCACGTTCTCCTCGGCGTCGAGGTCGGCGTAGAGCGCGCAGGCCTGAGGCGCGAGGCCGATCAATGCGCGGGGGTTCGCGCGCTTCTGCGGCGACGTTGCGAAATGCTGCGGGGCGATTTCGACAGTGCCGCCGTCCGCGCGCAGCGCTCCCGCCACGATCAAGAGCGTCGTCGTCTTGCCGGCACCGTTCGGACCCAAGAAGCCGAGCGTCTCACCGGGGAACACTTCGAAGCTGACTCCCGCGACGGCTACGCGCCCTGCGTACGCCTTGCGCAGGTTGTTGGCGCGTAGACTGAAGCCGGTCGAGCGCACGGCGAGACTGTTCAAGGCATGCCCACTTCGATGAAGGGGTGCATCCGACCCCGCCGTAGCCGCCGCTGTCACGGAATTTGCCCCTGCATGCCCACGCCTGGCGATGCGCAGTGGCGTTTCGTCGGGAGGCGGGAGGGCGCTGGCTTGACGCATCTGGTTTGTATAACTATTGTCTAGGACAACACTTGTCAACCAACGCTCCTGCTCCCAGCTCAGACCAGACGCCCGATCCCGCGGCTTCCCCCGATTTCGACTACGCGCTGGTCGGGGGCGGCCTCCAGAACGCGCTGATCGCGCTCGCGGTCCTCGACGTCCGCCCTTCGGCGCGCATCGCGCTGATCGAGGCCGGGCCGGCCCTGGGCGGCAATCACACCTGGTCGTTCCATGCCGACGACGTGCCGCCAGGAGCAGAGCGGTTCGTGGACCGTCTGGTGGTCGCGCGCTGGTCTGCGCAGCGCGTGCGCTTTCCAGGCTTCGAGCGGCGCCTGAACGTGCCGTACTCCTCGGTCAGCTCGCAGCGGCTGCGCGCCGAGCTGCAGGGACAGCTCGACCGTACGGGGTGCCGAATCTGGACCGGAACCGCTGCCCTGGAGCTCGGCCCCAAACACGTCCGGTTGGCGACGGGTGAAGTGCTCACGGCGGCGCTGGTCGTCGATGCGCGCGGCCCGTCGCAGTTCGAAAGCAGCGTCGCGCCCGCGTACCAGAAGTTCGTCGGGCTGGAGCTCGCTCTCGCGCGACCAGGGCCGTGGACCGAGCCCGTGCTGATGGACGCGACCGTGCCACAGCGCGACGGCTTTCGTTTCGTGTACGTGCTGCCGTTTTCGCCGGATCGCGTGCTCGTCGAGGACACGTATTTTTCCGACCACGCCGCGCTCGACATACCGGCGCTGAGGCGCGAAGTGCTGGCCTACGCGAAGAGCGCCGGCTGCGAGCTCGAACGCGTCGTGCGCGAAGAGCGCGGCGTGCTACCGCTGCCGTTGCGTTTGCCGGGCGCGCCTGCGGCCCACGCGCCGCTCGAAGCCGGCGTGCAGGGCGGTTGGTTTCACCCGACGACAGGCTACTCGTTTCCGGTGGCGCTGCGGCTGGCCTTACACGTCGCCAGCTTGCCTCCCGAGCGTGTCTTCGGTCCAGAGTTCCGGGCGCTTTCGCGGGAACACTGGCGGCAGGCGCGGTTCGCGCTCTGGCTGAATCGTCTCCTGTACGGTGCGTTCGCGCCGGACCAACGCAGGCACGTGCTGGAGCGGTTTTACCGCCTGCCCGAACCCACCATCCGCCGTTTCTACGCGCTCACCACGACCGCCGGCGATCGCGCGCGCATTCTGTGCGGGCGTCCGCCGCGCGGGTTGTCGCTCAAGGTCGCCTTTTCCAAAGGAATCCACGCATGACCGTCGCTCTCATCCCTCGACTGACCAAGCCGCTGGACAGCGCTTCGGACACGGCGTCGCTCGAGCCGGAGTCCGACGAGGCAGGGCCGACTCCGCTGCTCGAATTGCTCGAGAGAGAGCTCGGTGCCGACCGCGCGGCACGCTATGCGGACCACGATCTCCCGTGGGAGATTTGGGAGCGCGCGCTCTACCAGCCGCTCGGCGATTTTCTGGCGCGTCCGGGTAAACAGTTCCGCGCGCGGTTGTGCGAGCTCAGCTTCGAGCTGTGCGGGGGCGGGACGGTGCCGCGTGAGCTGCCGCTCCTCCTGGAGATCCTGCATGCGGGGTCCTTGATCGTCGACGACATCGAGGACAATTCGAGCGAACGACGCGGCGCGGCCGCGCTGCACGTGCGCTATGGCCTGCCGCGCGCGCTGAACGCCGGCAACTGGCTGTACTTCTGGCCGTTCGTGCTCGTGCAGCGGCTGGCCTTGGCGCCGCTAGTAGAGCTGGAGCTGCAGCGCGCGATCACGAGCGCCCTGTTCGACTGCCACCGCGGGCAAGCGCTCGATCTGTCGGCGCGCGTGGCGGATCTCGAGCAGGCGCACGTGCCCAAGGTGGTGGCAGCCACCGCGCGCCTCAAGACGGGCAGCTTGATGGCGCTGGCAACGAGGGCTGGCGCTCTGGTCGCAGGCGCCGGCCGCGAGGAGCAAGAGACTCTGGCGCAGTTCGGCGCCGAGCTCGGCACGGCTCTGCAAATGCTCGACGACCTGGGCGGAATAGCGAGCGCGCGCCGCCGACACAAAGGCTACGAGGACCTGATGCAGTGCCGGCCGAGCTGGCCCTGGGCGTGGTTGGCAGACACGCTGGATGCCGGTGAATTCGCAGCTCTGCAGCAGCAAGCGCGCGCCGTGGAGAGCCGGCGTGCGCACCCCGAAGAGCTCGCCGCAGCGCTGCGTGGACGGCTCCTGTCGTACCGCACACGCGTCGAGAGCGAGCTCGAGAGCGCTCTCGACGCGCTCCGTCCGAGCTTCGAGCGCTCGCCCGCGTTCGCGGGGCTGGTGAGCGAAATCCAGCGTTTGGTAGGTAGTTATGAATGATCGCGTCATGGGCCGAGGCGCGAGCTCCGAGCGTGCTGGCAGCGCTCCCAGAGCCGTGCGCGCCGCCGTCGTCGGCAGCGGGTTCGGCGGCTTGGCGGCCGCGATTCGCCTGCAAGCAGCGGGCATCTCGACGGTCATCTTCGAGGCACGCGACAAACCCGGTGGCCGCGCGTACGTCTACGAGGATCGGGGCTTCGTGTTCGACGCCGGGCCCACCGTGATCACGGCGCCCCACTGCCTCGAAGAGTTGTTCGAGCTCACGGGACGACGGCTCGCCGACTACGTCGAGCTCTTGCCGGTCACGCCGTTCTATCGGCTGATCTGGGAAGACGGCGACGCGTTCGACTACGTGGGCGACGCCGAGGTGATGAGCCGGCAAATTGCAGCGCGCAACCCTCCGGACGGCGAGGGGTACCTGCGCTTTCTCAGCTACGTGGAGAAGGTGTTTGCCAAGGGCTACGAAGAGCTCGCGGCTTACCCCTTCCTGCGCTTCAGGGACATGTTGCGCGTCGCACCGGACCTGATGCGCTTGCGCGCCGATCGCTCGGTGTACGGCGCCGTTTCGCGCTTCATCGAGGACGAGCACGTGCGGCAAGCGCTCAGCTTCCATTCGCTGCTCGTGGGCGGCAACCCGTTCGACACGAGCGCGATCTACACGCTGATTCACGCGCTGGAGCGCAAGTGGGGCGTGTTCTTTCCGCGCGGGGGTACCGGCGCGCTCGTGCGAGCGCTGGTGCGCCTGTTCACGGAGCTCGGTGGCGAGATCCGCCTGCAGGCACCCGTGCGCGACATCGGCGTCACCGAGCAGGCTGCCGGCACCCTCCACCACGTGCGCACCGACGCAGGCAGCGAGCCGTTCGATCTCGTGGTGTCGAACGCGGACGTCCACCACACCTATGCTCGGCTGTACTCGGGCATCCCCGCGGCCGATCGCATGCGCGCACGGCTCGAGCGTCGCGAATGGTCCATGTCGCTGTTCGTGCTCTATTTCGGTACGGATCGCCCGTACGATCTCGCCCATCACACGGTGCTGTTCGGCCCGCGCTATCGCGAGCTCCTGGCAGAGATCTTTGGCGGCTCGCGTTTGCCCGATGATTTTAGCCTGTATCTGCACGCGCCCAGCGTGACCGATCCGTCGTTGAGCCCGCCGGGCTGCGCCACGTACTACGTGCTGAGCCCCGTGCCGCACCTGGGTAACGCGCCGCTCGATTGGAACAGCGTGGGCCCGGCGTACGCCGATCGCATCTTGCGCTACCTCGGACGGCACATGCCGGACCTCGAGCGGCACGTCGTGACGCGTCGCTGGTTCACGCCTGCCGATTTTCAGAGCGAGCTCAGCGCGCACCTCGGCTCGGCCTTCTCGCTCGCGCCCACGCTCACGCAGAGCGCCTGGTTCCGCCCGCACAACCGCGACCCGCACGTCAAGGGCTTGTACCTGGTCGGCGCGGGGACGCACCCGGGCGCGGGTTTGCCCGGAGTGGTCAACTCGGCCAAAGCGACGGCACAGGTCGTGCTCGATGACTTCGCCGAGGTGCTCGCGTGACGTCAGCGGCGTTGGCTCTGGTCGAAGAGCGCGCACCGGAGCGCGACTTTCAGCGCATCCTGAGCGAAAACAGCAAGAGCTTTGCGCTGGCTTGCAAGCTCTTGCCGCGCGCGCGGCGCGAAGCCGTGGCCGTCCTGTATGCATGGTGCCGGCGCGCCGACGACGCGATCGACTTCGCGAGGGGCGAAGTGCAGCGGCAGGCGCTGATCCGTTTGCGGGCCGAGCTCGCCTCGGTTTACGCGGGTGAGGCGCAGTCCGAGCCGACCCTGGCCGCGTTTCAGCGCGTGGTGCAGACGTACGGCATCCCCGCGCTCTATCCGGCGGAGCTCCTGCGGGGCATGGAAATGGACGTGCTGGGGGCCCAGTATGCGACGCTCGAAGAGCTGATCGTGTACTGCTATCGTGTCGCCGGAACCGTGGGCCTGATGATGTGTCACGTGCTCGGGGTCAGCAATGCGCGCGCCCTGCCGCACGCAGCTCACCTCGGTATCGCCATGCAGCTGACGAACATCTGCCGCGACGTGCAGGAGGACTGGCAGCGTGGCCGACTCTATTTGCCTTCTGCCTGGGTTCCGGGGCTCGGCGCTCCGAACCCGGGCTCGGCTTGGGACGCAGGGCTGCCGGTTCGAGCGCGTCCGGTGCTCGGCCGCGCGGTGCGGGAGCTGCTCGCCTGCGCGGACCGCTATTACCGCTCCGCTGATAGGGGCCTCGGCTTCCTGCCGCTGAGGGCTGCTCTCGCCGTCGGCACCGCGCGTTCCGTGTACGCAGCCATCGGCACCCAGCTGGCGCGCCGCGGCTACGATGTGTGCGCCGGTCGCGCGATCGTGCCGACGTGGCTCAAGGTGCTGCTCGCCATGGCGCGGGTCGCGAGCGCGCTCTTTCGCTTGCCGCTCGCCGCGTTCCGTCCGTTCCGTGCGGCGGAGCTAGGACCACCCCTCGAGGTAGACCATGTCATTCGCCTCTGAGCTCGGGGTTTACGTCGGGCGGGTGCGCGACTTCGACCGGCGAGACTGGGCCGCGTACGTGTCGTGGGTGGGCCTGATGATCGGACTCGTGTGCGCGACGGGCGGCTTCTTGCTGATCGGCCATCTGCACGGCGTGCGCTTTCCGGGAGAGGCGTGGCTCGTGCCCCTGGGTGCGGCGCTCTTCACCGGCAGCATCGCCGTCGATACCATCGGACACCGTACCGTCTACAAAGAAGTCATCAGCGGCGGCGAGTCACTGGTGCACGGGATCACCATCCTGTGCGGCATCGGCAGCTGCGTGCTCCTGTGTGCTGCCTACACATATCGGGACGAGCTCTGGATTCCGGCGCTCGTGCTCACCGTGCTGTCCTTCGTCTACAGCCTGGTGGATGAGGCGTTCCACTGGCGGCGCTACGTCACCCGGGGCTCCGACCGCGTGGAAATGTGGAGCCACGTCGGGATTCTGATCGGCCACGGCAGCATGATGCTGGGCTGGTGGGTGTGGTTCTACCAGGGGTACCCCGGCGTTGGAGAAACGCTCGTTCATGTATGAACGCGGGTACTCGATCCGAGTGGCTGCGCGACTGACCGGCATTTCCGCCGACAAGCTTCGCATGTGGGAACGCCGCTACGGCTTCCCCAAGCCGGCGCGTAACACCAACCAGGTCCGCGCGTATTCGGAGCAGGACATCGAGCGTTTGATGCTGATCTCGCGCGCCATGCAAGCGGGGTGTCGCGTTCGCGAAGCGATCACGAGCACGCCGGAAGAGCTGCGCGAGCTCCTGGCCAGAGCGACGCCTGCGCCCGCCGCGACAGCAGGTGAGGCGCCGCTCGGAGTTGAAACGATCCTGCAGGCGCTGCGCGCCGACGATCCCGAGCTACTGAGAGCCGAGCTGCGCAAGGCGGTGGCGGTGCTGGGCGTGCGTCGCTTCATCACGGAGCTGGCCGGACCGCTCGTCGAGAGGGTAGGCGATGCGTGGCACGACGGCGTCGTGGAGGTGCGCCATGAGCACCTCTTCAGCAGCGTACTCTCCACGCAGCTGCGTGTCCTTTCGTCCGCGTACGAAGACTCGCGCGCCGCGCCCACCGTCGTGCTCACGACGCTCCCCGGCGAGCAGCACGGTCTCGGTCTGGAGCTGGCGGCATTGTATCTCGCGCTCGAAGGCGCCGTCGTGCGCTTGCTCGGCGTCGATACGCCGTTGCCCCAGATAGCCGCTGCGGCTCGCGGCCTGCGCGCCGACGTCGTGGGTCTGTCCCTCTCGTGCGCCTCCGATCCGGTAGAAACGCTGCGGCTGCTCGAGCTCGTGCACGCCCGCTTGCCGCAGGGTGTAGAGCTGTGGGTCGGGGGCCGGCGCGCCGCCGACCTCGATTTGGATCAGACGCGCATGACACGCACGGTTGCCTGGGCCGACGTCGATCGGGCGCTCTACCGTTGGCGCGAGAGCACGCCAGCCTGACGCTCACGGCTGCCGCAGGTGCCAGGCTTTGGGCCGCAGAAACGCCTCGATGCCGTAGGTGGACAGCGTGCAGCCGACGCCCGAGCTGCGCCGCCCACTCCACGGCAAGCGCGGGCTCACTCGGTCGCAACAGTTCCAGTAGGCGCTGCCGACGTCGAGCTGCCGGAGCACGCGTTCGGCTCGATCGCGCTGCTTGCTGTAGACGGCGGCGGTGAGACCGTACTGTGT
Organism: Polyangiaceae bacterium; assembly: GCA_036520475.1. Taxonomy (GTDB): domain Bacteria; phylum Myxococcota_A; class Polyangia; order Polyangiales; family Polyangiaceae; genus DATDJP01. Next base: position 9,371 of record DATDJP010000139.1, read on the forward strand.
GTCGTTCATCAGCTCCACGGCCTGTTCGTCGCCAGCGACCTTCATGAGCCCGATGATCGGTCCGAAGCTCTCCTCGCGCATCACGTCCATCGTGTGATCGACGTCCACGAGCACCGTGGGTTCGAAGAAGTACCCGGCGCGATCCGCGCGCTTTCCACCGGTGAGCAGCCGCGCGCCCTTGCTCAGCGCGTCGCGCACCTGGTCTTCGAGAAGCTCGAGCTGCGCCCGACGCCGAGTGAGCGGACCTATGTAGGTATTCTCGTCGCGCGGATCGCCGAGCACGAACCCGCGCACCTCGGCGCCGAAGCGTTCGACGAACGCATCCCAGATCGCGGCGTGCACGTAGATGCGTTCCACCGCGCAGCAACTCTGGCCAGCGTTGTAGAACGCGCCGTCCGCGACGCCCGCGGCGGCGGCCTCCACGTCGACGTCGTCGCTGACGTAGGCCGGGTCCTTGCCGCCGAGCTCGAGCTGCAACCGGATCAACCGCGCAGCGACCGCGCTCGCTATTTTGCGTCCCGTGCTCGCTGAACCCGTGAAGAACACGCCGTCGACGGGCTCTTCGAGGAGGAGTGCACCCACGCTGCCGCCACCCACCACCGGTATGAAAACGTCTTTCGGGACGCCCGCTTCGTGGAGCGCGGCGCTAATTTCGAGCCCCGTCAAGGTCGCGAACTCCGACGGCTTGTAGAGCACGGCGTTGCCGGTCAGGAGCGCGGGCACGAACACGTTTGCTCCCACGAAGTATGGGTAATTCCACGCAGAGACATTGGCGATCACGCCGAGCGGCTCGTGCGCGATGCGTTCCTCTATCCCAGAAGCGTCGAGGACCTGCTCGTCGGCGAGCTCGGCGGGGACGTGCTCGAGGAAGAAGTCGATGCGGCCAAGCAGGCCATTGAGCTCGTTTTGGGCCTGGCGAATGGGTTTGCCGACCTCCGCCGTCAATACCTCCGCCAATGCCGCGCCGCGGCTGATCACGAGCTCCCGGAAGCGGCGCAGGAGGGACAAGCGTTGCTCGAGCGGTGTCGCTGCCCACCCGCGTTGCGCAGCTTTGGCGCGCGCAAATTTTTCGCGGACAGTACTTATTTCATCGTCCTCGAGCTCGCGAAGCAGCTGGTCCGTGGCGGGGTTGATGATGCGCATCCCTGCAATATGCCATGTTAAGCGCCGGCTGATGACTGGTCGCGTGGGGATTGCGCGTCAGGGGCGCTCGTGGCCGCGGCTCGGTCCGTGTTCCTGTGTCGGAGCGGCACACTTGCGGAGCCTGTGAGCCGACACACTAATCGCAAATGGCTTATTCTTTGCTGGGCGCGCTAGCGCTCGGATTGTCCGCGGGCAGCTTGCTGCTTCTCGAAGCTCGAGAAGCGGCGGCATACAGCACAGACAGCGTCGTCTCGGACCCGTGTCACGAGCGCATGACCATGAATGCGCTGGTGGCGTTGCGAAAGGACGTGCCACTCGCCGAGCCGATCGCGCCGAATCGTAACGAACGCGCGTTGATCGACGACGTGCCGTTCGACCTGCGATCCGACATGCGCGACCTGGCCGCCGTCACGTTGATCCTCGCCAATCGCGAGGTCGACTTGAAGGGTCGCGCTCCGGAAGATCTGGATGAGCTGGCGACGGTGCACGGCAATCCCAACCAGCAGGTGCATCATTGTTTGCGCGGTCCCGATCAGGACGAGCCGGGTGGCTCGGAGCAGGCGCTGGCCAATTGCAGAGCGTACATCCGCGAGCGCGTGGACGCGGCTCTCGACGGCTTGCTGGACCTTCAAGGACCGGCAGATCCCGCGAAGCGCCTGGAGATACGCGTCTTTCTCGCGCTCCGGCGCTCCGTCGACGCGGACCTGCCGCTGTTCTGGGCGGAGATGGGACGCGCGCTGCACGCGGTGCAGGATGGCTTCAGCCACACGTATCGCAGTCCGGACGATCAACGGAAAGTCGTCGCCGTCCTCAACTACATCGACGTCGTGAACGACCACGTCGAAAGTCGCGATGGGCCGCCGCACAACTCGGAGCTCGATCGCTGCGAAGGGCTCGATGCGTTCCGCCGCGAACGCCTCGATCTGGCGACGCAGGCCTCCTACGAAATCATGAAGGCCGCGCTCGAGCCCCAGCCCAGCCGAGAGCTGAAGCTTGCGGCCGTCGACCGGGTGCTGGCCGAGTATTTCACTTTGGACGCCGCGGCGGGGTGCACCGCCGAAAACGGCTGGTGCGACGCGCCGGAACCCGACTACGTCTCGGAGAAAGGCTGCGTGTGCTCGCACGTCGGGGCCGGTGCTCCGCTTCAGCTCGGCCTGGCGTCGATGGGCGCTCTGGCGCTCGTCTTGGGCGCCCGCCGCAGGCGCAGCCGACGCGGTCAACGTCGCTCCGGCGCAGCCGCGGCGGCGCTGCTTCCGCTGTTCCTGCTCCTCGCTCCGGACGCCAGTGCACAAGAGCTGCCTCCGAGCCCGCCGCCGGGCGCGCCCACGGAAAAGGTCGCGGTGGTGGATGGCAGCGATGCGACGCCCGGCGTGGTTGACGCCTCACCGGTGACCGAAGGACGCAAACCATTCCCGCTCGGTGGCTACTTGGCGGCGGGCGGTTCGATCTTGAACGGCGCGTTCGCCGCCTCGGCGGGGCTGCGTTACCGCCTGAGCTCGAGCTGGGTGATCGGCCTCGACGGCGAATACAACCCGTGGTTCTCGATGCACACGTGGGACATTAGATCCGGCTCCACGAACGTGTACGCCGTCGGCATTCTGCGCTTCCCGCTGCGCTTTCAGCGGTTGAACCTGCGCAGCACGCTGCAGCTCGGCGTGTCGCGCATGAACTTCGACCTGTACGGTGTGCCGAAGGGCAGCATGGGGCCGTTCGTCGGCTTCAACTTGCTTGGTATCGACGTGGAGCTGTCACGCTCGCTGTACGTGGTGGTTGACCCTGCGCACGTGGCCTTGCCCATTCCGCAGACGACGGGCGTGCCCTACGTCTACCCGCAGTACCGGTTCACGATCGGGTTTCAATTTGGTGCGTAGCCCAGGTCCACACCAAGACGATCCACAGCGTTGTCGCGAGCGCGAGGTGCAGCACCTGCATGTAGCCTGGCGCGGACAGCCAAATGTTGACGATGCCCGCCGCGAGCTGCAGGAGCGTGCAGAAAAACAAGGCACGCGCTCCGAGCGCGAGGTCGGCTGAGCTTCCGCCCTCGCGGATCCGGAACGGCAGGTACAGGAGGAGCGCGCCGGTCGCGAGCGCGAGCACCGGGTGAAGAGCGCGCAGCTGCTGCAAGAAGTGGCTCCCGCTCGCCTGATCGTGCGCCAAGCCGGCGCGCAGCGTGTGCGTCTCGCTGACGGGAAACAGCGTGTCTCCGAGCGCCGTGACGGCTCCCGTGACGGATACCGCGAGCACCAGTGCAAGCCCGCACGTGAGCAGCCACCCGTCGCGATTCCGGGGCAGGCCCAGCCGCGGGCTCGGCTCACGGCTCGCCCAGGCGGTCAGCACCAGCGCCGCCGTCAGGGCGGACGTGTTCACGAGGTGCAGCGGCATCACGATCGCCCGCAGCAGTGAGGCGTCGTTTTCGACCAGCCCCCGTCGCACCAGCAGCGCGCCAATCAGCGCTTCGACGAGCAAGAAGAAGAGGGACCAACTGGCCGTGCGGCGTACGAGGTGTCCCTTATTGAAGCCGCGGAAGGCGAACACCACAAGCGCGAGTACCGGGAACAGGCTCGCCCCGGAGGTCACCCGGTGGGTGAACTCGATCAGCGTCTTGGTAGTGCGCGGCAGATGCGCGATCTCGCCGTTGCACGTCGGCCAATGCTGACCACAGCCGGCGCCCGAGCCGGTGATGCGGACGACGGCCCCAAACAGAATGACGAACAGCACGAAGAGCAGCGTCTTCCAGGCAAAACGCGCCGTGCGCTGCGCGGGATCGCCGCGGACCGAGCCCCGGGCAGGGCCCTCGGCGAGCGGGTGATGGCTTCTGACCTGGCTGGGAGTCATGCGCTAGAGCGACAAACGGTTTGGGAACTCGAAGGAACACGCAGCGACAGGGACGAGATCGGTGCCGCGTGGGGTGGGGCCCCGCTGGATTCACTCCAGCGGGGCGGGGCGGCGCGTGCCGCCCCGATGGAAAAAGGCCTAGAACACCTAGTGTCTAAACTGATCGGTGTTCTAGGTGCCTCGGGGCCCACGATTTGACACGGATCCGGCCGGGAGTCGAACGTCCGGGGCCGGAGCAGGGAAGGCGCGGGTACCGGGGCCGCCCGAGCGGTGCTAGTCAGGCCCCGCGATGCGGCCCGACATCATTATCCCGTTGATTCTCGGTGTCCTGTACACGGTGCGCAAACTCGAGATACGCAAGCGCGAACCCGAGCAGTTCCCTGCTGTATCCCGGGCTGATTTCGAGCGCTGGCGAGCCCAGGAGGCGGGCGCTTACTCGCTAATCAGCGTGGCCTGTTTCGCGAAGGTTCTCTGCGATTACGCCTTCATGTACATCGCGCAGCGGGCCCAGCTCGAGCCGTTCTTCATCCGCATCATCGGCGGCAGTATTTTCGCGGGATGGGTCATCGGCGTGGTGCTCGGATTGGTGCGTGGCAGTCGCGCCCGCAAGCTGCGTGAGAGCCTCGGTATCGACCTGTCGACTCGCCCCTCGCCGAGCTGACGTGCGCGCTCAAGATGTGTTCTTGAACGAGCTCACCGTGATCCTCGGCAAGCCGGTGTCGAACTCCGCGGATCCGTTGTCCGCGCCCGTGCCAGCGCGCGGCGGCGGGCGCAGCGCCGCCTGCACTTCCGCCTGAATCGCGGCCTGACGCTCCTGGCTGACGGGACCGCCGCCGAGCTCGCGAAAATAGAAGCGATCGAAGACGCGCGCGCCGACCGTACGAATCTCGGAGCGGACGATCATGAGCCGCTGGGCGAAGAGCGCGTCGCTGAGCGCGAAGAGCAGGCCCGGGCGATCGGCGGTCTCCACGTCGAGCGCGGCGATGAACCCGCGGTCGTCGTAGACGAAGCGCAAGCGCGTCCCGGAGAAACCAAAGCTCTCTGGGGCGTCCAGCATGTGCTCGACGAGCGCGTCGCGTGCGAACGTGCCGTCCATGAGCACGACGAGCACGCTGCGGAAGCTGGCGACCGTTTCCGGTCCGAGCCGCGCCGGCTCTCGGTGGTCGTCGAAACGGCGGACCCAGAACAGGTCGACGGCCTCGTCGATGCCGGTATCGAGCTCGCGGCAATAGGCCTCTGCGTGCATCACGTCCAGCTTGCTCAGGACCAGCGCCGCGCTGATGCGCGACAAGAGCCCGGGCGCGTCGTCGGCGACGACGCACAGAGGCAGGCCCTTGTGCGCCGGGGATTGGAACGTGCCGACGCCCACGCGGCCGGTGCGCGCGCGCGCGAAACCGGCGTGTTCCGCGATCGCGCGTGCGTCGTAACGCTCTCGATATTCGAGTGGCATCGACGCCACGAACTTGCTCAAGTAGTCGTGAAAGGTCTCGTGCATGATGGCTCTCCTCCGCCAGGCACGATCCTGACAGTCGTAGATTGCCTGCGCGTTTCTCCCCCGTGTGAACGCCGCGACGAACACAGTGGCAGCCTGCCCCGCGTGGCCAAATGCGCTGGAACGCGTGGGACTGGCCGATCACTTCACACGGGCGTCGTTGTCGCTCGCGTTGAACATCGCGGAGGGAGCAAGAAAGCTTGCCAAGCTTTGCCGTCGAGCCGTGCTGGCTCGCGCTACGTCGCGCGGAGACCGGCCCAGAGGAGCTTCAGCTGCTGCTGGTACATGGCCGGGATGCGCTTCGGCTCGCGACAGCCGAGCAAGAGCGGCACTCCGAAGAAGATGCTCAGCAAGCCGAACACCGCCGCTTCCACGTCCATCGACGCGGGTAGCTCGCCGCGCTCGACGGCGCGCTCGAGGGGCGGGTGGAACAGGTCAGGGAGCTTCATATCGTTCAAGCACTCGAAATCTTCGCAGTCGGGCAACGCCTGCTGGCGCTCAGCCAGCGACAACTTCCGGCTGCCGGCTTCACACCGCGAGGGGGGAGGATCGAGCGCCATGTGGCTGATGATCTCGAGCATCAAGCGCGGGTGCTCTGCGAGCTTCCGTCCCGTGAAGTCGAACACGTGCTCCACGAACTGAAGGCCTCCTTCGGGCCCCGTCGCTTCGCGCGCGGAGTGCAGCACCTCCAGCGTCCAGATCTGGATGAAGTAGTGCAGCAGATCGTCCTTCTTCGGGAAGTAGTTGAAGAAGGTCGCCTCGGAGACCTGCACGTCTTCGCACAGCTCCTTCACGGTCACGTCGGACAGGCTCTTGGTGGTGAGCCGCTTCAAGGCAGCCTGCAGGAGGGCCAACTTGGTCTTCGCGAACTTGCGTTCTCGGAGCGAGATGTGCGGCTTGCTGTCCGCGACGTCCATTTCCAGGGGACTCGACATGGCTCTCGGGGCTGTCAGTGCAAAGAAGGCACTGAAACAAGTTTAATGCCCGTTCGCGCCACCACCAGGGGTTGACTTGACCACAAATGCGCACGCGTAGCCCAGCCAGGCGCAGGTTTGCGCTGTCACCACTGGAATCGTGCAGGCCGGACCGCCAGCCGCCCTGAAGGTTACTGCCCGATGCGTCTAGGAATACGCCGCCGGACGGGTGCGGTGCCGCCAGCGCCTGCAGCGGCTGGAGTACCGCCAGCGCCTGCAGCGGCTGGAGTACCGCCAGCGCCTCCTGCGGCTGGCGCGCCGCCGGCTCCCGTCGCTCCTCCGGTCCCAGTCACCGCCGTGCTGGCGTCGGCTTTCGGCGCCGCGGCGTCCGCCTTCGGCTTGATCGTGACGGCGGCGTCTTGCTTGCGCACGTCTTCCACCTTCAAGTTCAGCGCCGTTGCTCCGAGGAAGCGGGTCTCGACCCAACCCGGTGACAACTCACCGGCGCCCAATGGGTACTCGATGAGTACGAACTTGTCCTTGCGTGCCAGACGATTCACGAGCGTGCCTTTGGCGAGCGAGATGATGCCTTCACTCGCCGTGTCCGCCTCGCGATGGACCTTTGCCGTCGCGTTCACCTTCACCGTGCCGGTCTCGGCGATTTCGTCCGCGCCGTAGCGCTTCACTTCCTCTTTGACCGGCTCAGCCGGCTTGGGTGGCTCCACCACGGCTATGGGGGCGGCGGCGGCTTCCACGGCCACGGGGGTGGCGTCGGTGCTCTTCTTCTTGCAGGCGAGCAGCGCACCCACGACCAGCGCTGCGCTCGCGACCGTACTCCACCTATCCAGCTTGCTTCGCATGCGGACCCTCCTGAATTTCGACCATAGAAAGCTCTCGATTCGTCATCTGCCCGTCGCAAACATGCGCGAGATGACGGACTCGCCTCACGAATGTTTCTACACCACCTGCTGCGGGCTTTACAGCATGGACGCCACGTCTCGCCGTGCGCGCGTCGTCAATGCGAGGCGCGCGCGGCGGGAGGCGTCGTCTGTTCGACGGGCGGGCGCTCTGCCAGGCATTTTTCAATGGCTTGCAACAGCTCGTCGGGCGCGCCTTTCGGCAGCTTCGGCTTGCCGAGGACGTGCACGAGCAGTCGATCAGCCGTGACTCCCCACCACACGAACATCGCGCGACCTTTGATGTTGGGGTAGGGAACCCCGCCGCCTCTACCACCGTACCACGCGCGCGAGTCGCTCGAGTTGTTGCGGTTGTCACCGAGCACCCACACCTCGCCCGGCTTGACCTGGTAGGGTCCCTGTTTGCTCTCGGAATGCCCTTCTTCGAACAGGGTCAGATACGAATAATCGCCGATGAATTCGACGTACAGCTCGCCGCGCTTGAGCGACACGTCGTCGCCCTCGTAAAATTCGTAGTCGCCCACGCGGCAGTTCGGTACGCGCCAGCCGTTGATGATCGGATGGCCGGACTCGACTTCCAGCGTATCACCCTCGAGCGCGATCACGCGCTTGATGAAATCTTGCCGCGGATTGCTCGGGACCGGATCCGGAAATTCGAAGACCATGACGTCTCCGCGTTTGGGCGGCAAGTTGCTGAACAGGCGCGATTGGCTGAGCGGCACGCTCGGGCCGTACGCGAACTTGTTCACGAAGATGTGATCTTGAATCTGCAGCGTCGGCAGCATTGATCCGCTCGGGATCTTGAACGCCTCGACGACGAACGCGCGCAGCAAGAGCGCCACGCCCACGGCGATGCCGATGGATTCGGCGTACTCGCGCAGCTCCCCCTTCTGCCAGCGGCCGAGGTGTCGTTGCACGAGCTCGGCCGCTCGGGCGTGCGCCGCGTCGAAGCGATCGGCGTCGAAGCGCTCGTCCTCCATGGACGCGCGCAGCTCGTCCAGGCTGTCGGACAGGTCTTCGCGTGCGGGGCGTGCGACGTCGCGCTCGATGTTCTTGCGGTTCTTGTTGGTGATGCGCTCGGCTTCTTCGAGCAGCTGCAGCGCCTGCTCGAAGTCGCGCCGTAGCTCGCGCGGCAAATCGCTCCTGCCACTCGTGCCGATCTTGCCCGACAGCGGCAGATAGTGCCGGTAGTGATACAAGAGCATCTCGAACGCAGTGAACAGCACGATGGCCGCCGGCACCTGCTGATCCTGGACGAGCCAGCGGATGCGCTCGACGACGCCCGTGGGCACGAGCATCTCACTCGGTTTGAGGAGCTTCACGCTGAGCACCGCGAGGCCGAGCGGTACCAGGAAGAACCAAAATGCCCAGAAAGCGTAGCGCGTGAGCTTCGAATGGGGCGGGGCGGGCGCTGGCCGGCCTGCGCTGGCTTTTTTGAGTGCGGGGGTCACGCTCGGTATCGGCTCGTGTATGCCACGTCGGGAGTCCTGTCACCATTAAGAACCAACCTCAGAACGACTTGTCGTCGGCGCCGCTATGAGATTGGTTCTGAGGGGGGCTACGGCGCCGGGCCGAGCTGTACGAGGTAGTCCACCTTCGCGGCGCGATCGTCGGTCGCGGGAGTACTCGGTGACGTGCGTCCGACGCGGTTCGAATGGTCGATGAGCACGTAGTACACGCCCTTTGGCACGCGCACGTAGCGCTTCCAGAGCTGGCCCGAGGGCAACGGCTCGTCGAGCAGAGGCGTGAACGTGGTGCTGGATGGGCCAGGATTCTTCACGTACTGGTCGATCATCAAGTCTCCGGTCCCCTTGTTGAGCAGGAGCACGTCGACCGCCGGTGCTCCGTCGGCGCTCAGCGTCAGATACAGCGCCTGGTCGTCATCGGAGACGTCGAAGCCGCCGATGAAGTCCTGTTGTCCGGTGTGCACCTCGGTGCGGTCGTTGGCCAGGGTCAGCTTCTCGGAATGTTGAACCGTGAACGGCTTGAACGGCTTCTTGCCCTTTTGTACGTAGCCGAGACCGAAATCCGTCTCGCCGCTGGCTGAGTAACGAATCACGGTAAACCCGCGCTGCAGCTGCCCTTGTACGAGGTTCTTGCCGAGCTGGTCGGGATTGAGGCCCGTTACCGCCATGCCCGCGCGCGCGAAGCTCGACTCGACCATCAAGGTCGAAAAGCGCGTGGCGTCGACGTTGCGCGGGCGAAAGTAGATGTACATCGCGCCCTCGTGCATCTGAAAGTCGGGCGCGTATTCGACGAGACCCGCGCTCGAAAATCCCAGGCGCCCGCTCAGGTTCGTCCAGCCGTACCCAATACCTGAATACTGGATCACGAACGATTTGCGGCTCTCGTCGTCCAGCACCTGGGATTGGCATGTCTCCGCGAAAAATCGCCCGATCACCGGCTGATCGTCGCTCAGCTTGAGCGGCGCTCCGCGGCGAGTCATCTCGAAGCAGAAGCGATCCAGGCCGAACTTCAGGACGTCGAAGCGCAGCGATTTGTTTGCCGGGTTGTTGACGACGCCTTCGCCGAGAATGGTCAGCGCGCCGCGCCCCAATTCCTCACGCGAAGCGCAGGCGATGAGCAGCGGGATACTGAGCAACCAGGGCGCGAGCCGGCTCGGTCGGAACATGGGCGCGCAGCATAGCCGTCAATTCTTGCGAAAAGTACCACCCCCGCCGCTACGCTTCCGGATTTCGCGGGCGCTGCCAGGCCGCTGTTGACAGCGCGCCCCCATGGGCGAAAAGTGGTTGCGGCATGGGCCATCTGGCAATCCTTGGTGCGGGAGCGTGGGGTACGGCGCTCGGCATGGTGCTGGCCGAGCAAGGGAACCACGTTTTTCTCTGGACGTGGCAGGAAGAGCACGCGCGCGCGATGCAAGCGGATCGCGAGAACCGTGAGTTCTTCCGCGGCTTCCCGTTTCCTGACGGCCTCACGCCCACGTCGGACCTGGCTCGAGCGCTGGGCGGGGCCGAGCTCGTGGTGTTGGTGGTGCCGTCGCATGCCTATCGCGACACGCTCGTGCTCGCCAAGGGCCTGTTGTCGGAGAAGACGCTGATCGTCAGCGCCAGCAAGGGTATCGAAAACGACTCGCTGATGCTGATGAGCGAAGTCATCGACGACGTGCTCGGCGCGAGCGCTTGCGGGCGCGCGGCGTACCTGTCCGGACCGAGCTTCGCGAAGGAAGTGGCCAGCGGCAGCCCGACGAACATCGTCGTGGCTTCCACGAACGAGGAGCTCGCCGCGCGCGTTCAGCAGATCTTCGCGACCGATCGGCTGCGCGTGTATTCGAGCGACGATCCCGTCGGGGTCGAGGTCGGGGGCGCGCTCAAGAACGTGATCGCGATCGCGGCTGGAGCGTGCGACGGCCTCGGTTTCGGCCACAACACGCGCGCTGCGCTGATCACGCGCGGCCTGGCCGAGCTCACGCGCCTCGCCGTCGCGAAGGGCGGGAACGTCCTGACGTTGGCGGGCCTCGCCGGTATGGGCGATCTGGTGCTCACCTGCACTGCGGAGCTGTCCCGCAATCGCACGGTGGGTTTCGAGATGGGTCGCGGCAAACAGCTCGACGAGGTCTTGAGTCAGCTCGGCGCCGTGGCAGAAGGCGTGAAGACCGCCAAAAGCGCCTACGAGCTCGCTCAGAAGTTGGGCGTCGAGTTGCCGATCTGCAACGAGGTGTACCGCGTTCTGTACGAGAACAAGTCGCCCCTCCAGGCGGTGAAGGACGTGCTCACCCGCCCATTGAAGAAGGAATTTTCGTGAAGGTCGGGAGTCGCGCGTTCGCCGCCGTGACGCTGCTGGCAGCCACCAGCAGCGCGCAGTACGGCGGCCCGTATCCGAACCAGCCCTGGCCTCCTCCCGGGCCCGCGCCGGCGCCCGCGTACCAGCGTCCCTCGAGATCCAACGACCGGACCGATCTCGAGATCTTCTCACTCTACGGAGTGTCGGCCGCCTACGGCGTGGGCATCGGCGTGTGGTTCTCATCCGAGCTCGACATCGAGGATCCGGGCGTGTTCTTGATCCCGCCGGTGGTGCTGGGCGTTGCGGCGCCAGTCGGGGTCTGGTTTTTGGACGAGCCGTCGATGCCACGCGGCATGCCTGCGGCGATCGCCAGCGGCATGCTGATCGGCGCAGGCGAGGGGATCGGCATCGCGAGCTATCAGTTCGTGACGGCCGACGAAGACGACGAGTGGGGCTTCAAGGGTCTGTCGCGCGCCACGGCGCTGGGTGCGACTGCGGGCGGCGTCGCCGGCTACGCGCTCGGCTATTACTTGGAGCCTTCGCCGAAGAGCAGCGTGCTCATGACGAGCAGCGTTTTGTGGGGGACGACGATTGGCGCTCTGTATGGCTACGGAGCTTCCGAAGCTGGCGTGGGCTACGGGCTGGCCAACGACAGCGCGGGCCTGGGAGGGCTGGTCGGCTACAACGTCGGGCTGGTGGCGAGCGCTGCGCTCAGCACGGTGTACGTGCCGTCCTGGGATCAGCTGGCGTGGATGTGGCTCGGTGGCGGCATCGGTGCAGCCGTCTCGTTGCCGATCTTCCTGTTCTACGCGGGTGACGAAGGCCCGCCCGCGAAGCGCGGTTTTCTGTTCACTGCCACGACCACGACGCTCGGTATCGTAGCGGGCGGCATCTTCGGATCAGACGAAATGGATGAGTACGAGATCGGTGCGGGCGATGGTAATCCGCTCGCGAGCCGCTGGGCTGCCGTCACGAGCTTCGGGCCGATGGCGCTCGACGGTGGCGCGGGGGTCCAGGTGAGCGGCACCCTGTTCTGAGGGCACCGTGCTACGCTGCGGGTGACGCATGGCAATGGTTCGGTACTATCCGTCGGATGGCGCGCCGGTTTTACACGCCGTGCACAAGCCGGTCACGACCATCGGCCGCGTGCTCGGCAACGACATCTGTGTGCCGGATACCAGCGTGACGGAACACCACGCACAGATCATCTTCAACGGCCGCGATTTTCAGCTCGAGGAGCTCGACCGCGACGCCAGCATCCTGATCAACGGCAAGAAAAAGCGACGCGCGCGGCTCGTGAACGGTGACCGCGTGGTGCTCGGGCGCGCGCAGCTCGGCTTCACCTTGTTCAGCGAGCTCACGACGCTGCACGAGACGGACGGCGCGAGCGCCGGCGCCGTGGGCAGCGAAATCGCCGGCCTCCGGCGCCTGCATCGCTTCAGCGAACGGCTGATGACGAGCCGTTCCGTGGACGAGTTGCTCGAACAGCTACTGGACGACGTGATCGAGCTCACCGGTGCCGCGCGCGGCGTCGTGCTGCTCATCAGCCCCGGCGACGGCGAGCGCTCGGCGCCGCGGGTGCGCGCTTCACGCAACGTGCGTCACGAGGCCATCGCCGACGCTTCTGGCGCGATCAGCGACAGCATCGTGCGTCAGGTCATCGAGAGCAAGCGCCCCGTGATCGTCAGCGACGCCTTGACGGACACCACCTTCGGCAAGAGCGAGAGCGTGATCGCGCTCAAGCTGTCGAGCGTGATGTGCGTGCCGCTCGTCAGCCAGGGAGACGTGATCGGCGCCTTGTACGTGGGCAACGACGAGGTCAAGCATCTGTTCGACCGCCAGCAGCTCGACCTGCTCACGATCTTCGCGGGTCAGGCGTCGCTGATTCTTCAAAACGCCATGCTGCTGAGCGCGCTCCGCGCCGACAAGGAGAAGCTCTCGGCGGAGCTCCACGACAAGCGCTTCGGAGAGATCATCGGCGCTTGCGCGTCGATGATGGAGGTGTTTCGCAAGCTGCAGAAAGTCGCGACCACCGACATCAACGTGCTGATCACGGGGGAAACCGGCACGGGCAAGGAGTTGATCGCGCGCGAGTTGCACCGGCGCTCGAACCGCCATGCCGGGCCGTTCATCACCGTCAACTGTGGCGCGATCCCGGAAAATCTCATGGAAAGTGAGATGTTCGGGCACGTCAAAGGCGCGTTTACCGGCGCCGTGGCCAGCCGTGCCGGCAAGTTTCAGTCTGCGGATGCGGGGACGCTGTTCCTTGACGAGATCGGAGAGCTGACGCCGCAGCTTCAGGTCAAGCTGCTGCGCGCCATTCAGGAACGCGTCGTCTACCGCGTCGGCGATAGCAGGCCGGAAAAGTGCGACATCCGCATCGTGGCCGCGACGAATCGCAACCTCGAAGACATGATCCGTACCGGCGAGTTCCGGGAGGACCTGTACTACCGGCTCAACGTGGTGAATTTGTGGCTACCCCCGCTGCGCGATCGCGGGGATGACGTGTTCATCATCGCCAAGGCGCTGCTCAGCAAGTACGCGGACGAGCTCAACAGCTCCGTACGGGGTTTCTCCCCGCAAGCGCTGGCGGCCATCAAGAAGTTCGCTTGGCCGGGGAACATTCGGCAGCTCGAGAATCGCATCAAGAAGGCGCTGGTGCTCTGCGATCAGACCCTGCTCGCTCCCGAAGACATGGATCTCGGGCCGGAGGCACAGCAGCCGATCCTGCCTCTCGAGAAGGCGAAAGAGGATTTTCAGCGGCGCTACGTGCTCGACGTTCTCGAGCGGAACAACGGTAACCGCACCCAGACGGCGCGCGACCTGGGCGTCGATCCTCGCACGATCTTCCGGTACCTGGAGCGCGAGCAGAATCCGATCCCGAGCGGCGCGCCGGGCAGCTCCATCGACTCCGAGTGAGGGCTCGATCCCGACATTCGTGAGTAGCTCCGGTTGATCTTCGCTAAAGCGGCGCCATATTGCGGAACGAGCGGGGTAAGCCGCGTCTTCCGCGCTCGTGATCTTCTCTCTACCAACGGCCGGTGGCTTCACTGCTAACGCCATGACACTCGCGAAGAATCGGGCAGCGAACCTGGACGAGCGGATCATGTCCGCCGCGCGCGACCTGGCTCGCGACAAACCGCTCGACCATATCGGGTTGAGTGAAATCGCTCGGCGCTCCGGCGTGAGCTGGCCGACCGTGAAGCGCCACGTGGGGAGCAAGGAGGCGCTCAAGGCGCGGCTGGTGGACGAGCAGCCGGATCTCGTCCGCAGCGTGCGGGACACGAAAACCAAGTTGCTCGACGCGGCGGCGCGCGTCTTTGCGCAGCAGGGTTACGAGAGCGCGACGCTCGACGCGGTGGCCAGCGAGGCTGGCCTGACCAAGGGCGCCGTTTACTGGCACTTCGAGAGCAAATGCGACCTGTTCCGCGCCCTGCTGCGCGAGTACGAGCACCGAGAGCAAGAGTTCGGCGCAGAACAGGCGCAACTCGTTGCAGGCACCACGGAAGCGGAGCAGGCGGTACTGTCCGTGCTCGAGGCGGAGCTCAGGCGCGTCGCGGAGGCACCGGAGTGGGCCCGCCTGCCTGTCGAGTTCGTCGCGGCCGGGCGCGATCCGAGCTTCGGACCGGACGTGGCCTCCGCGCTGCGCCTGCGGCGCGATCTGCTCGTCGAAATGGTCGGAGCATTGCAAGCGGCCGGCCGCGCGACCGACGAGCTCGAGCCGGAGACGGCCGCGCTGCTGCTCTCGGCCGTGCTGCGCGGTTTGACCGAGGTCGTGCTGATCGAGCCGGAGCTCGACGTGGCCGGCGCGCTGCCGCGCCTGGCCCGTTTGATCGCGCGGGGCCTCGCGGCGCCGGAGGCGCCTCGAACGTCGCAAGTCATGGAAATTGCTATCAAACGCTGATGGCGTTCTTGCGAAACTCGCTGGTCGCGATCTTCACGTTCACGCACGCCGGCTCGCCGGCCGCGAACGCCGCATCCAGCGCCGGTCCGAGCTCGGCGAGGGTTTCCACGTTGTAGCCGCGACCGCCCAGCGCCTCCACGACCTTGTCGTAGCGGGTGTGCGCGAGCGCCGTCGCGACCGCGCGTTCCTCGCCGTACATGGCGACCTGGCCGCGGCGAATTTGCGTCCAGCCTGCGTCGTTGCCGATCACGGCGATGACAGGAATTCGTTGCCGCACCATGGCTTCGAACTCCATGCCGTTCAGGCCGAAGGAGCCGTCACCGTACATGATGACGGTGCGGGCGTCCGGGCGCAGCAGCTGGGCGGCCATGGCGTAACCCGGACCGATGCCGAGCGTTCCGAGCGGGCCCGGGTCCATCCACAGCTGCGGCCACTCGAGCGGTAACACGTAGGCGGCCGTCGCCACGAAGTCGCCGCCGTCGCCGACCACCACGTCGTGTTTGCCGAGGCGCTTGCCGACCTCGTGGCAGACGCGGAGTGGGTTCGGCGGGTTGGCGTCGCTCTGGATCTCGGCGCTCATCTTGGCGCGCTGCTGAGTCTCTTTTTCGCGAAGCCCGGACAGCCAGGCGGGGCACTGCTTTTTGCCGACCGCGCCGAGCAGCTGCGTGAGCACGAGCCCGCTGTCACCGTGGATCGCGACGTCCACGGCGCGGTTCCTCCCGAGCTCGTTGCCGTCCAGATCGACTTGCACGATCTTTGCGGATGGGTTCCAGGTGCCGGGGCGGCCGTAGTCGACGCGGAAGTCGAACGGCGTGCCGAACACGAACACGGCGTCGCTCTCGAGGAGCGCCAGGCGGCGAGAGCGCGTGAACGAGCTCGCGTGTGCGTAGGGCAGGGCGCCGCGCGCCATGCCGTTCAAGAAGAACGGGGCCTGAACGGCGTCCGCGAACTCGCGCACGATGTCGCGACGCTCCGACCAGCGAATTTGCGCGCCGATGATGAACGCAGGGCGCTCTGCCTTTTTCAGGATCTCGGCCGCGCGATCGATGCTGTTCGGGTCCCCCGCAGGCCGCGGCACCGGACGCACGGGGCCCGTGAGCGGCTCCGCGTCGTCCGCATAGTTCATCAGCAGGTCCAGCGGCATCTCGAGGTACACGGGCCCCGGCAGGTTCGCCTGCGCGATGCGAAACGCAGAGTCGATGTACTCCTTGATGCGCGCGACGTCGGGGATCTGCACGCTCCACTTGGAGATGGGGCGCATCAAGGTCACCGAATCCATGTCCTGGAGCGATCCCATGTCGCACAGCAGTTTCGGTCCGGCCCCCCCGATGCAGATCATGGGCACGCCGGCGCGTTGCGCGTTTGCCACGGCGGTCACCACGTCCGTAATGCCTGGTCCGGCGGTCACCAGGCACACGCCGGGAACGCCGCTCACCCGCGCATAGCCGTCGGCGGCGTGACCTGCGGTCTGCTCGTGTCGGGTGTCGATGACGCGGATGTTTTCGTCGATGCAGCCGTCGTAAATGGCCTGAATGTGGCCACCGCACAGCGTGAAAACGTGAGAGATACCGTGACGCTTGAGCGCTTGCGCGACCAGGCGGCCGCCATGAACCTGAGCCATGGGCGGACTATACGGCAACGTCGTGCCGAGCGACCAGAGCCGATAGGACTCAGTGCACGTCGCCGACCAGCCAGGCAAACGCCGGCACCAGCACTTCTTCGGGCGAAGCGCCGCCCTGGCGCGCTGCCGTCGAAACTTGCTCGGCCGCGTCGATGCAAAATCCGTGGTCGCCAAAGACCATGACCAGCGTGCGCGGCGGCAACCGTAGAAAGTGATTGGCCAGCGCTTCCGCCGTCTCTTGCGCGATCTCGTCGAGACGAGCGAGCCAGGGACCACCCGCCTCACCGAGGCGCGCTTCGACGACGTCGAGCTTCATGACTTCGCGCGCGCCGGCTCGCACCCGACGCACGGTGGCCGCGCTGCGTCCGCGCGCGACCGGGTATTCAGACTCCGGGCTGGCGCTGCTGGGCTCGCGCAAGCCCTCGGGGCCGCGGCCGATCAGCTCGAGTTGCACGGCCGTCGTGGCCGGTAGCGCCGACCACATCAGGAGCCGCTCGGTCAGGGCAGCGCGCTGGCCGAGCAACGGTCGCAAGTGCTCCTGAATTCGGAGTCCCAGATCGAAGCGCATGCCATCGACGAGCAGCAGCTGAACCGTGCGCGCCCCGTGCAGACGCCCGATGCGCAGCGCCGCGTCGGGTAGGTCGAGCACCATCAACGGACGTTTGCCGCGCAGCTTGAGCGCCTCGAAGGCGTCGCGATAACTGCGCTCGAAGCTGGTCGCCCACTGGGTCAGCGCATCCTGCGCGCGTTCATCGGCGGCGCGACGGAGCACGGCGTCGGAGAGCGGAACGTACGCCGAGACGAACATGCGTTCGATGGTCGCCAGCGGCTTCGGTCCGCGCGCCAGGGTCAGCTCGCGGATGAAGCGGTGCACGTCCGCCGGTTCGTACCCGGGTGCGTCGCGGCGCGCTGGCGGCGCGGGTTCGTTCTCGGGTCGTTCGCCCTGGGCCTCGCCCGCTTCTACGGGAGCGACTTCCGCGACGGCCGCATTTCGCACGTCGCTCTCGGGCGCACACTCTTCGGACGCGGCGTCCGTCGCGGCAGCGTCGCTCGCTGCCAGTCCCCGCATTTCGACGTCCGCGGGGGTGGCGGTTTCCACCTCGTGCACCGACAGCTCGCGATCGGCCGGCGTATCGTCCACGTCCGTCTGGCACTCCGAGAGCAGGGCTGGGGGAATGTGGCTCGGCGTCGGATCCCATTCGGCGACGGCCGGCGCGGGCGCCGATAGGTCCATCGCTTGCACACTGGCGACCACTTCCGGCGACGGGCTGGGCGGGCGAAGATCGGTGTCGTTCTGGTCCGTAGTCGCCATGCGCGGGTGTTGCCTGCCGTCGAGCAAGGCAGCCAGCGTCGTGGGTGCGGAGTAAACGCCGAGGAAGCGGTCGCGCGTGTCGAGCGCGATGCGAATCGGGCGCTCTTCCGCGGCGTGAAACCACCACCTGAGCACCGCGCTGTCCTCTGCGTCGAGAGCCCCCGCCAGGTTGGCGATGCCTTCCAGCGAACCCAGCGCGAGGGCCAGCCCGCGTGCCCCGACCTGACGCGCTCGATACAGTTGGTCGCTGAGCGACGCGTCCAGGTCGCTCGATGCCCCGACGCCGGGTGGCGCCGAGCCGCGCTGCTGGAGCGCGTCTTCGATTGCCGACTCGATGAGCAGCGCCAGCCGTCCACGACTGGCAGGGCTCGGTGCCGGGATCTCCGCAAACAGCCAAGCGGCCGAGAGCGCGCTCGCCGCGAGGTTCACCTTCTGTACCGGCTCTGCGAGAAACACTTCGCCGCGGTCGCTGTTCGCCTCTCCGGCCGACAATCCTGCCCAGGTCATCACCGGCCAACTTGCTCGATCCGCCCCGGGATGGCCCAGTTTTCGGTGCACGGCGGAAGTCGACGGCAAATCGGGCGCGAGAACGGTGCTATTCACCCGACGCTTGCCCGAGCCTCCTGACATTTCCGCGGAACTGCGCCGCGCCTTCAGTGGCGCAGACGAGCGAGCGTTCGAGCGCGCGCTCCGCGACCTTTCGCGACGAGGCTTTTCGATGGCGAAGTACGCTTCGGAGCAGCTCGCCCACGCCGAGCCGCCGCTGCGCGCGCGCTGGTGCGCCCTGATCGCGCACATCGCGCGCACGGAGGACGCGCGCGCGCTCGGTTTCCTGCTCGAAGCCCTGAAGGACAGCGACGCTCGCACGCGGCGCACCGCCGCTAGCGCGCTCGGCAGGATGCGGGCGCCGGACAGCGAGGGGCCGCTGCTCGATGCGCTCGCTGTCGAGCAGGACCGCGCCACGACGCGAGCCTTGCTGCAGAGCCTCGGCAAGCTCGGAGGGGCGCGGAGCCTCGAGCCGCTCGCGCGGTTCGTCGCCGCCGATCCGGAGACGGCGCGCGTGCTCACCGAGGCGCGCATGAAGCTCGGGCGCGATCTGTCGCGCGGCGATCAGACGTGCATCGACGCCGAACGTGAGCCCCCGCAGCCGCTTCCGATTCACTTTCATTGCCGCGCAGGCCTGGAAGCGCTCGTCGAACGCGAGCTTCCGGCGGAGTTTCAGGCGCGTGCCCTGGGTCCGGCGCTTGTCTCCGCGCGCCTCGCCCGGCGCTTGTCGGACGTGTTCCGTTCGCGTGTGGCGACACACGTGGGCTTCCCCTTGCCGGAAGTGGCAGCGCCGGGGCCGGACGCAATGGAGGACGCCGTCGTGCACGCTCTGACGTCGGACTACGCAGTGGAGGTGCTTCGGACGTTCACCCGAGGCCCGATTCGCTATCGACTGCACTGGCACGACGCCGGGCACCGCCGTGGTTTGACCTATCGCGTCGCGAGCGCGGTGAGCGCGCGACGCCCGGAGCTGGTCAATGATCCGCAGCAGAGCCCGTGGGAAGCGCGCGTGAGCGTGTCGCACCAGAGCGTGCGCGTGGAGCTGTGTCCGCGCCGGCTCGAGGACCCGCGCTTCTGGTACCGCGTTGCCGACGTGCCGGCGGCATCACATCCCACCATCGCCGCCGCGCTCGCCAGCAGCGCCGGCGTGAGGCCACACGATTTTGTCTGGGATCCGTGTGTCGGCTCGGGCCTCGAGCTCGCCGAACGCGGGCTGCTCGGACCGTACGCGGCGCTCTGGGGCACCGATCTCGCGCCTGGCGCTCTGGACGCTGCGCGCCGCAACCTGGACGCGGCGCGACTGTCCGGCGTACAGCTCGTGCGCGCCGACGCGCGCCACTTCAGACCGCCCCGCCCGGTCGATCTGCTGATCACGAATCCGCCATTCGGACGGCGCGCGCACACCGCCGGTGAAGTCGAGTCGTTCTACGGCGCTTTACTCGAGAACGCGCGGGCCGTGCTCGCGCCCGGCGGTCTCGTGGTGTGGATCTCGCCACTGTTCGAGGTCACCGTCCGGCTCGCGGAGCGCCTCGGTCTGCAAACGAAGACGCGCCGGCGCGTCGACATGGGTGGATTCAAGGCGGAGCTGCAGCTGTTCGTGAACGGGCAGCGTTGACGAGCGCCACGCCCACCGGATACGCGAGAAAGAATCCGCTGAACGCGCGCAGCGGGCCCCACGCCGGGCGCATGTGGAGCATCTCCGTCACGACGTCCAGGATCATGATCAGCGCCGCGATGCCGACCCACAAGCGCACGTGTACGGGGCTCAGCAGCGGCTTTTCGATCAGCGCGCCGAGGGCGAGGCCGACGTAAATACCGGTGCAGCGCACGCATACCGCGAGTCCAACGCCGAAGGGCAACCAGCTCCGGTCCGCTTCGCGATGACAGTGCAGCGCGAACCACGCGTCGAACAGCCGCGCCAAAGCGGACAAGCCCGCGACCTGCTGCAAGGGCGGAACCCAGAACGGCGCACTGCCGATCACGACCAGCGCGACGCGCAGCGCTGGGGCGAGCCAGCGCGACGCAGGCCGTGCCGGCGCGTTCATTGCCGCGCGGGCGGCGTGCGTCCCATCTGCTTGAGCACGGCCTGGAGATCGTCCCAGACTTCGCGCTTGGCGGCCGGATTGCGCAGCAGATACGCCGGATGAAACGTGGGCATGACCGCGATTTGCCCCCGGTAGAGCTTCCAGCGGCCGCGCAGGCGAGTGATGCCGTCCGTCGTTCCGAACAGGCCCTGCACCGCCGTCGCGCCGAGCGCCACGATCACCTGCGGCGCGACGAGCTCGAGCTGCTCCGCGAGGTAGGGCAGACACGCCGCCATTTCTTCGGGCTCCGGCTTGCGATTGTTCGGTGGCCGGCACTTCACGATATTCGCGACGTACACGTCTTCGCGTTCGAAGCCCATCGCTCCGATCATGCGATCGAGGAGCTGTCCGGCCTTGCCGACGAACGGGAACCCCTGCGCGTCTTCGTCGGCGCCCGGCCCCTCACCGACGAAGCACAGCCCGGAAGTGGGCGTGCCGCGCGCGAACACGGTCTGGGTGCGCCCTGGGTGCAATGCGCACCGTGTGCAGCTCTTGATCTCGTTCTGGAGCACGCCGAGCCGCACCAGCCGGGCTTCGAGGTCCGCCGCTGTGACTTTGGGTCTCGCGGCGGCGCCTTCGCTCGACAGCGCGCTCCGGGGCGCGGCAGGCCGTGCTGCGGGCGCCACGGCGGGCGCTGTGCTCGGCTCGGGCACGCTGACGGGGGCTGCTGCCGGTGCGCCAACGCCTCGCGGCAAGCCGCTCGCGCCGGTGCTCGCCATCCAGCTGAGCTGAGCGCGCAGCGCCGTGCTCAGCTCCAGCAGTTCTTTGCGCGCATCGGCTTCGGCGTCCACTCCGCCAGCGTCTGAACCGTCGCCAATCAATGCTCGCTCGCCGCCAGCCAGCGTTCCGCGTCCAGCGCCGCCATGCAGCCCGTGCCGGCAGCCGTGACCGCCTGACGGTAGACCCAATCTGCCACGTCTCCGGCAGCGAAGACGCCGGGCACGCTCGTGTAAGTGCTGCCGGGGGTCACCTTCAAGTAGCCGTTCGGATGCGTCGCGAGTTGTCCCTTGAACAGCTCCGTCATCGGCGTGTGACCGATGGCGACGAACAAGGCGGCACAGTCCAAGGTTTTGACGTCGCCGGTCGCGAGGTTCTTCACGCGGACGCCGGTCACGTGGTCTTTCTCGACGTCCAGCACCTCTTCGACGACGTGATTGAGGAGCACGCGAATCTTGTCGTTCTTGAGCACGCGCTCCTGCATCACCTTGGACGCGCGGAACTCGTCACGCCGGTGCAGGAGCGTCACGCGGCTGCACAGGCCCGAGAGGTAAGCCGCTTCCTCCATGGCCGTGTCGCCACCGCCGACCACCACCACGTCTCGACCGCGGAACAGCGCGCCGTCACACACGGCACACGCGCTTACGCCCTTGTTCTTGAGCTTCTCTTCGCTCGGGAGACCCAGGTAGTTCGCGCGGGCGCCGGTCGCGATGATCACGGTCTGCGCGAGGTGCAGGACGTTCTCGTCTTCGCCCACCCAAACTTTGAACGGGCGCGCGGACAAATCGACCTTCTGCACGTCTGCGGTGATGATCTCGGTGCCCTGGTGTTCGGCCTGCTCGCGGAACGCCATCATCATCTCTTGGCCCGTCACGCCCTTGGGGAAGCCCGGGTAGTTCTCGACGTCCGTCGTGAACATGAGCTGTCCGCCGGGGATCAGCCCGCCGGCATTGAACCCCTCGATACACACGGGTTCGAGGTTGGCGCGCGCGGCATAGATCGCGGCAGTCAGGCCCGCTGGGCCCGAGCCGATGATGAGGACTTTGTGTAGCCTGGGTTCGGTCATGTGTTTCTCGCTCTAGCAAGAAACACATAGTGCCCCAAGCACGCTCCGTAAACGTGCCCGTGCCCATGCCGGCCCGTGCGCTACTCCTTGATGGGGCTGGCCTTCAGCGCGGCTTTGCCGTCCTTGACGTAAACGCTGAACTTCACCTGTTTTGCGCCGTGCCGCTTGATCAAGGCTTCGCGGTTCTTCTTGAGCGTCTGCTCGAATTTCTCGAAGGTGAAGCCGTCGATGTTTTCGCCACACTGGTGTTTGGTGGCGACGAACTCCTCGAACACCTGACGCCACTCGAGCTGCTCTCCTCCCACTGGGGTCGACGCCACGGAAGATAGGGCGCTCGGGTCCGGCGCTGCCGGTCTGCGCGGCGGTGGCGGCGGCGCGGGCGCACCAGCGCCGCGGGCGGCGCCGGCCGCCGCGCTCGTCACGGGCTCGGGAAAGGGTGCCCCACGCGCCGGCGCCGCCGGCAGCGCGGGCTGCGGCGCGCTCTGAGGCACGGGAATCGGCCGGCTCCCGGCTTGAGACGTCTGCGCCGTCGTCTCGCCCGGGAAATTGAAGGCGCTCATCTGCGGCTGATCCGGGAGGTCGCCGAGCACCTGCGACAGATCCGCGGCGCGGCGCGGTACGCCGCCCTTCGCCGCCACCTTCTCGATGCCGTCGTTGAGATCGGCCGCAATCTTGCGGTACACGCCGCGAAAGCGGCTGGGCTGCAGCTGGTCCGTCTCTCCCTTGGCCAGTCGTCCGGCTTCGCTGCGAAACGACATCAGCGGCCGCGTGTGCTCGAGCAGGCTGAAAATGAGGCCGACGCCGGCGCCGATCAGCGCGGCGATCAGCGCGAACAGCGCGTTGGCTTCGGCCTTGTCTTTGTCGTCTGCCTTGTCGAGAAAGGCGAGCGGGCCATCGACGCGAGCCGGAACCCGCGCCACGGCATACCCCGCGCCGAGGTCCCAGGCTTCACCGGGCAATCGGGAGTACTGGATGCCGAGGAACGGTCCGAGCGTGCGCATCTGGCTGCGCCCGTTCTCCTCGTACTCCTTGTCGCCTCGGAGGCTGCCCAGGTCCGCGGCGATCTGATCGAGCTGGCTCTTGTCGAAGCCCTCGGGAGCGCCCGACGCGACCCGCTGCCCCGCCGAATAAAAGGCCACCGCGGCGCCCGTGCGACTGGACAATTCGCGCGCAAAACGATCGTCGATGATGCGGGCGCCGATCACGGCGCCGGCTGGCAGCTGCCCCAGATCGTATTCCACCGGCCGAGCCACGACGCGGTAGACGCGATCGAGCACGAGCGTGTCGTCGCGAATGTAGCCGTGCAGAGCGTCCGCCACGACCGGATAGCCGCCGAGCTCGAAGTCTTGCATGCCGCTCGCTTGCTCGTAGCCGAGGTGCGCAACCACCCTGCCGTGCTGGTCGACCGCGAACAGGGCGTCGAAGGCCGCTTCGGGCGGAATTCGTCCGGCGACTTGCCGGAGCGCCGTGGAGAGCCGGTCGCGCGTCTTGTCCGGAACACGGCTCTCGGATTCGCTCGAATCCATCAAGAGCTTGGCGATGTCCTGGTTCAGCGCGAACTGAATGAGCTGTGCGGAACGCTGACGCGCGTCGTCGCGCAGGTACCAGGACACGACTTGGCTGTCCGACGACAGCGCTTCGCCCATGAACCGCGCGCCGCTGCGGTTGTACATGCTCACGGCCAGTGAGAGGACGAACACCGCACCGCCGATCACCAAACCGAGCAGCACGAACCAGAAGCGGGACAGAAGCATCTATTCGCTCTTCTTCTGAGTGCTCGGGCCATCGCCGTCGGAAGTTCGTTTGCTTTGCTCGGCGACCCGGATCGGATCCTTCGAGACGTCCAGGTCGCGCGCTTCCAGCTTGACGACGCGTTCTTTGCCGACCTTCTTGCCGGCGAAGTAAGCCGCGATGGTGTACTCACCCGCAGCTGGCGGACTCAACACGAACTCGCCTTTCAACGAGGGATAGGCGATCGCCGCGACGTGTGGCTCACCCACGATCCACATGCGCAAGCTCGGCGCCAGCTCGTCCCGAATCTCGAACGTGCCCTCCGCCGGTACCGTCCATTCGCGCAACGCGCCGCGGATCGTGTCCGCGGGCGCGAACGATTTGATGCCGACGCCGTACAAGCGGTGCTTGAAAGGGTCGGTGTTCTGAAAGCTCAGCTGTGTGCCCGGCGGCACGACGATCGTGACCGGCGTCGTACGACCGCCGCCCACGCGAATCAGAATCGGCGTTGGCGGCTTCTGCTTCTGCGTCGAAATCGCGGCGACGCACAGCTCCTTGGGGATGTGCGGGAATAGATGCCGAAATTCGGCGCGCACGGTGGGCACCGGCTCTCGAAACGAGAAGCCATGACGTTTCGGATTTCTCGCGTCCGCCCACACTGGATTGGTCAGCAGGCGCCAGTTCTCCACACGCCCGCGGATCTTCGCGGCGTTCGCCATCTGCAAGGAGAACCAGTTCACTGCCACGACCGCACACACGGTCCCTGCCCAGCGCGCACGACGGCGCGCGGTCGTCGCGCGCACGGGCAGGCGTCCGGCATTGGCCGGTGGCGATGTCGGCAACTGCGCAGAACCTCTCATGGTAACAGCGAACGGTAGCCGACCGGGCCCTCAACGGGAAGTCCCGCGACGCGCCGCGTACTCGGGCACCATCCACGTGTGCGCGGCACAAAAAGGCGAACGGGCCGACGTTGTCGCGTCAGCCCGTTCATGGGCTCCTTACCGCAAGAGTCGTGAGGTGGTGCGTAGCAAGAACCCCTAGCTTCGCTAGGTGGAAGACTCACGGCGACGTCCGGCTTCCCGGTGAAGGTTTCCGGGCCTAGCTCTCAGCCGTCGATCCGCCTTCCTGGTTCAAATGCTTGTAAGGGATTCGTTACTAGCGCCTCTCGAACTCCACAGAGGGAGCCATGCTCAGAGTATTTGCCGAAAACCGACGACGTCAACTGCAAGCGTTCGAATTTCTCGCGACCCATCCAAGCTCGCGAAGGCGCGTGCATCTCTCTGCCGGCGTGCGCGCGGAAGCCGGGCCCAGCGCCGGGCTTGACACGCAGCACACACGCTGGATCGGTCGCCGTCTACAATCCGAAGACGAGACCGAGTGACGGCTCGATCACGGCGCCGGAGGTCGGCAGGAAGAACATGCCGTTCAAGTTCAGCTGCACGCCGAAGCCGACCGTGAGCGCATACACGGCGCCGAGCCCGAACGTGACGAAACCTTGTCCGAGCTTCTTGTAGGCGTCGAGATCGACCGTGGGGTGGTCGACGCTGGGCGAACCCGCCGCGCACGCGTCTCGATCGACGGGCTCACTTGGGTCCCCGTTCTTGAGCGTGGAGCAGTCGATCACGATCGCGTCCATCTTGGCGTCGACTTGCGCCATCCCGCCGCCGATGTGCACGTAAGGACGCAAGCCCTGCCGCGTGAGCGAATTCTTGAGCGGATAGAAGGTGCCGCGTATCTCGGCATGCGCTGGCAAGAAGTCGGTGCCAGTCGAGGACGGCGGGCCTCCCCGCATCGCGTAACCGGCGCGCGCTCCGAGCGTGAACTGCGGACTGAACGCGCGATCGTAGGAAAGGAGAAAGCGCGTCGTGGCGAGCACGAAGCCGCTCTCGATGTTGTTGGCGCGGCCGGGCTGCGGGATGCCGGCGTAGGAATCCTCCTTGCCTTGCCAGTAACACGCGAACCCATTCTCCGACTGGCTCTTTGGCGAGCACACGTCGCTGCCGCCCACGAAGGCAAAGTCCTGCGCGACGTGAATGCCGAGCCAGTTTCTCTTGAAGGACGCCGCGCTCGTGGTGGCACGCTCGCGGCACGCCCCATCGACACAGCTGCCCTCCCCGCAATCCTGATCGCTTTCGCAGCCGGAGGGTTCGACCTCGCCCTTACAGCCCGGGAAATCGGGCGGGCACTCTTCACTCTCTTCGCAGCGCGCTGGAGGCTCCTGTCCCGGAAATGAGACCGGAGCTTCGTCGCTCTCCGTCACGAGCGTAAATTCGATCGGCTGCTCGCGCGTGCCCCAATGCGCCGCCGTTTTGCCCTGAGCCGTGCGCGCGCGGACGTAGACCCGCAAGGTGCCGGGGCTCTGGGTCGCCGAACAGGGGACCTGCGCCTGGTAGCGCCCATTCTGCTCGCTCATGGTGAGACGCTTCCACTCGCCCGCGGAACCCGCGAAGTACAGCTGGAGCTTGTCCGCGGTGCCCGTGAAGGAGCACGACACGGGCACCGGGAAACGCGTGGCGATTTCTCGCGCTGCAGGGTTACACGACAGTTCAGCGCTACCCGTGGGCGCTGCCGGCTGCTTGCCTCCCGACGTGACTTCCTTGCCCGCTGGCGTACGCGTGGTCCGACCGCCGGCTGCTTCGAAGGCGCGTGCGGTTTTCGAGGTCGCGAGCTCGGCGTCCAACTTGACGGCCGGGTCGAGCGCGACGGCTTGAGCGAACGCCTCTTGCGCGCCCGGGACGTCATTTTTACCGCTACCGCGCACGATGCCGAGATACATCCAGGCTCGCGCGAGCACTGGCGCGCTGCACTTGTCGTCGCATGCGTTGATCGTGCCGATCAGAATGCCCTCGGCCTTGTCGAAGTTCGTGGCGAGGTATTGCTGGTTGATGGCCTCGTCGATCTTCTTGTTCGCCGCCTTGTCACGAGGCCCCTGCGCCAACGCCGAGGTCGCCCACAGGAGCGCAGCGCAAGCGGCGAGGAACCTCACGGCTCCGACCTTCGTTCGTGATCTGCGCGTGCCCAAATCTGCTGTTTGTCGTTAAGGATTGTGAGTCTTGGGGCAGCCTTCTTTGGTGCCCTCCGTGCGAATGAATTGCACGCGCCGGTTCAACGCCCTGTTTTGCGCAGTCGTGTTCGACACGAGCGGCCGATCGAAGCCGTAACCGTGGGACGTCAAGCGGCCGGCGCCGATGCCTCGTGAAGCGAGGTACTTACTCACCGACGCCGCGCGGCGCTCGCTCAGGCTTTGGTTGTAACGCGCAGAGCCTTTGTTGTCGGTATGGCCTTGTACCTCGATCTTGATCTCCGGATTCTTGGAGAGCACGTCGGCAACTGCGTCCAGCACCGGGTAGCTTTCGGGTCGGATCTTGTCCTTGTCGAATTCGAAGTGGATCTGCTGAGTGATCTTCACTTCACAGTCGGTCACGAGCGCAAGCGCCGGCTTGGCCGGGCAACCCAGCGGCTCCTGCGTCGGCGAGCCCACCTCGTTCGGGCACTGATCGGTGACGTCGAGAACCGTGTCCTTGTCGTTGTCCGGATCCGGGCAGCCGTCGTCATCCTGGTAGCCGTCCGGATCTTCGGCCTCGTTCGGGCATTTGTCGGATGCGTCCAGCAGCCCATCCAGATCGTTGTCTAGCTCCGGACAGCCGTCCGCATCCAAGTAGCTGTCTTTGTCTTCCGGATCCAGGACGCACGCATCGCTGCTATCGACGACGCTGTCCCCATCCGTGTCCGGATCATCCGGACAGCCGTCTTCGTCCTTGAACCCTTGATAATTTTCGGGTTCGTCGGGGCAGCCGTCCTGCGGATCGAGGTAACCATCACCGTCGCGGTCTCCGGGCTTCGGCCCAACCTCCACGAAACCGCGCTGCGCGCAGTACTGAGGCGGAGACAGAAAATTGGCGGCGTGCGCGTTCGGCTCGGCAACCCACAAGTGATGCTTCGCCTTGGAGACGAAACCCTGCTCGAGCTCGATGCGCGCGAACTTCAAGTGGCTTTGCGCTTCAGCGAGCTCGCGGGGAGCGCAATGGACTGCTCCGTTGCGCTCGGCTTGCTCGGTCAGCTTTTCGAGCCCGGCGATCTTGCCGCGCAGCTGAGGTCCTTGCGTGCATGCCGTGAGCGAAAGCGCGAGCGCCGCGAGCAGGCGTGTCAGCGGCTTCATCGGCCCGCTCCGCGGTGCGCATCCCGCGCCAGGCGGATCGCCTTCTCGGCATAGGTTTCGCTGACCTCGGCCAAGTCCGCGGCGTCGCTGTAGTCCGCTTCAGCGGCTTCCTGCTGCGCTTTGAGCAGGTGCTCTTTGGCGAAGTAATACTCGTAGGGCGCAAACTTCTCGGCCTCGAGCTCTCGCGCTTCCTCGAGCTTGCTCGACGCCGCGTTCGCCTGAATCGCGTACAGGGTGTTGCCGCACGCCGTCGCGTTCAGCAAAACCAGTAGGCAAACTGGACGACGCCACACTCGACGCGCCCACGATGGACGCTGGCTTGCAACATCGCGCATTCGTGAGACCTTGGCTCAAGGACGCTAGCAACCCGGTCCCAACCCCGTCAACGACAGGATCAAGCGGGGCGCCAAGCCTATACTCGACAACCGGAGCGAAATGGCCGCTAGATGCGCCTGTAGACGCCGACCACTTTGCCGAGCAGCATGGTCGAGCGAAAGTCGCTGGCGCGCACCAGGATTGGCGCCATTTGCGCGTTGGCCGGCTGGAAACGAACGTAGTCCCGTTCGGGGAAGTAGTATTTTACGGTCGCCTCGTCGCCGATCAGCGCTACCACGATGTCCCCGCGGTCCGCGCTGGCCTGCTTGCGCACGAAGATGTAGTCGCCGCTCAGAATGCCGGCTTCAATCATCGAATCGCCGCTCACGCGCAGGCCGAAGACCTCGCGCCCGCCGCGAACAAGCATGCGGTCCACACGCACCGTATCGACCACATTTTCTTCAGCCAGAATCGGCAAGCCGGCCGCGACGCGGCCCAGCACCTGGATTTCGACGATGTCGTCCTCGTCGCTCCGTGGCTTTACCTCGGCCGCATCCTCCACCAGCTTGAGAGCTCGGCTCTTCATGTCCTCCCGGCGGAGGTAACCCTTGCGCTCGAGCGCGCGCAGGTGATCATTCACTCCATTCGTGGAGCGAATCCCCATGTGCTCGCCGATTTCCCGCAGGGTAGGGGGGTAACCCCGCTCCTCGATCGAGCTCCGGATGAAGTCCAAAGTCTGCTCTTGCCTTTTGGTGAGACCCTGCATGGCCCGACAAGGGTACTGAACGGGTGTGAGGACGTCAACTTTGTATCGACTGTTCAGCCGAGTAGTGCTGCGGCGACGCGGCTTGGCCCCCGGACACCCGCCTCAAAACTTGCCGCTGATCGAGAGAAACGTGAGCTTGTCCGTGGTCTCCCGCAAGCGGCGGACGAGCATGCGGACGATGCTCCAGAGCACCTCGTAAGCCAGGTCCTTGTGCAAAAACAGAAGGTCGTCGAAGCCGTCTTTGGGAATGGCGAGTAGTCGGCAGCGCTCGTGGACGACCGCGTCGGCGGAGCGGGGGGATTCGTCGAGCAGTGCCATCTCACCGAACATCTGGCCCGGGCCGAGCACGGCGAGGGCCTCTTCGCCCATGCCGGCCACTTCACGGCTGATCCGCACGCGGCCTTCCAAGATGAGGTAGAGCTTGTCGCCGACGTCACCGTGCTGGAAGATCTTGCTGCCTAGGGCGTGCGTTTCGTCGGTCGAGACTTTTGCGATCAGGTCCAGAGCTTCCGGCTTCAGGCCGGCGAAGAGCTCGACTTTCGAGAGTTGCTCGACGCGATCCCTCATGTCCGCCAGTTCTAGTCGCGAAACGGCCGGGAGTGGGCGCGTATCTCAACGATTGAAACGGACGGTGAACGGTGGGGTCGTCTTGATCACGGCGTTGCCGGCCGTATCGAATCCGGGGTTATACCGCATGCGGAACGCGCACTGACGGGCCAGCGCGCCGAAGCCGAAGCCGGGGTCTTTCACGACCTGCACGCTCTTCGCGCGGCCGTCGGGACTGACGGTCACCACGATGCGCACCACCGCGGAATTGATCTGTTCCATGTCGGCTTCCGCGGGAAAGCCGCAGTTCCAGTTCGTGCTCTTCGGCAGCGCGGAGCGTGACATGTCGCGAGCAGGCGGGCCCTGGCCCGTACCGCCGGGCACCCCGGTCGCCGTGGCGCCCGGATTCCGTACGGCCGTCTTGGAGGTGCCCTTGGCGGCGGTGGTCCCGCCCGCGTAGCGCTCGCCTTGGCCGCTCACGAAACCATCGCCGGTCAGATCGACGGGTTCGTTCGGGTCGGGCTCGGCCGTGAGCAGTTTGCCTGCCTGAGCTGCGGCGGGCGCAGGGCGTGACTCGGCGCGGGGCGTCGGGCTCGGCGGAGGGGGCTCGTCCTGCGGCTCGGGCTCCGGCTCGGGCTCGGGCTCGGGCTCCGGCTCGGGCTCCGGCTTGGGCGGGTCTTCGACCTCCACGTCGTAGGTCGATTTCAGGCGCTCTTCCATGTAGCCCTGGACGGAGGCGGCGAACTCTCCCACGTCCACCAGGCTGAGGAAGGCGCGCACGGTCGCCCCGCCGTGCAAGAGCAACGCGCCGGCGAAGCCGAACACGAGACCCCGGCGTGCTTCGCGACGACCGAGCGCCAGTACGGCGCGGAACGGGTCGTGCCAGCGCACGAGTGGTCGCGAACGGGACGCGCTTTGCTGGGTGGGCGCGCGCCGGTACTCGGAGGGGTCCGGCATACGACGCTCGGAATTGTACATGCCCGCCATGCGGTGACTTTTTCTAAGGCTTCCCTGTATCGACCGGCACCCCTTCGGTCAGTGGGGAAACCGCGAAGGCGATCTTGGCGACGCCGGCGCGCTTCAACAAATCGAGCACGTGGATCACGCGGCCATGCTCGACCTTGCGGTCGGCGCGAATGACAGCGCGCAGGTCGGCGGTCTTGGTCCTGGCCTCCTTGGCGAGACGGGCGATGGCATCGTCGCTGGCGACCTGCTTGGAGTCCACGTAGGCCTTGCCGTCCGTGCTGAGCTCGACGGAAAAGACCGTCTGCACGATTTCACCGCTGGCGGCCTTCGGAAGGTCCATGGGCATGCCCTGGGCGACGATGATCTTGGCGGTGACCATGAAGATGATCAGCAGCACCAGCGTCACGTCCACCAACGGCGTGACGTTGATGGCCGTAATCAGGCCGTCGTCGTCGTCGTTCGTGCTGCCCGCCATCGTTCAGTCCTCTCGCGGCCCATACGCGCGTGGCGATCGCGCCATCGTCGGAGGCTCCGCTACGAGATGCGCCAAGAGCACGCGGCTCAGGGCCTCCGTGTTGGCCAAGATCGAGCGCGCGTGACGCTGGAAGACGTTGTACATGACGACCGCCGGGATCGCGACCGCGAGACCCACCGCAGTCGCGATCAACGCTTCGGCGATCGCGGTCATGACGACCTGCGGAGCCATGGCGCTGGACGCGGCCTGTGTACTTTCGGCTTGACGGCCCAGCGCTTCGAACGCTTGCACCACGCCGATGACCGTGCCGAGCAGCCCGATGAAGGGCGCGTTGTTGCCGAGCGTGCCCAGGAACGCCAGGCGGCGTTCGAGCTTCATCTTCTGAAGAGCGGCGGCGCCCTGCATGGCTTCCTCGGCAGCTTTGGCGCCGCGATCGGCCTCGAGCAAGCCGGCGACGACCACGGCCGCTTCTGCGCTGGGCGATGTCTCCATGCGCTTCACGGCGCCGTCCAGATCCCCCACGTGAAGGTGCTCTCGGAGCTGCTTGGCGAGCTTCGCGATGTCGTCTCGCAGAGACCAATAGAACCAGCCGCGTTCGAGCATCACGGCAACCGAGACGACGCTCAGCCCGATCAACAGGTACATCACCCAACCAGCTCCGAAGTTGGTCATCAGCTTCTGGAGCCACTCAACCAGGTTCATTTCCGAAGACCTCTCAGCGTGACGCGCGCCCTCGCGTCAACGAACAGTCATAAAACACTCTTCTCGGGCGGAGCTTTCGCGTCTGGGGTGCAATCGCGTAGCACAGATCAGCAGGGCCGGCCTATCCGGGACGCATTTTTGTGGCAGGAATGTATTAGATAGCGCGGGTTTAGCCGCCCGTACCCGTAAACGTGGCCGTGCCTGAAAGCACACAGCGATCCAGCACGCGCACCACGGCTTTTGTGGGTTTCGGGACGCTCCTGTACGCGCACGTTCACGTTCGCGTTCATGTTCGTTCACGTTCACGCGCTGGCGGGACGAAGCACCTACAGCTCGTGGGGCATCAGATCGTGGGGTGAACGGAAGAACTGCTGCGGGGAGTACGCCTGTAGGCACGAGACCCGTCGCGTATAGATGTCGGAGTAGATTTCGACCTGCAGGCCGAACATGCTCATCTCGTTCTGCTCCTTGAGGAGCGATCCCCAATACGGATGAAAGCTGCGATCGATCCGTTCTCCGATCTCGTTGTGTTCGCGATCGATCGCGCGTAGCTCGCCGCGGAGCCGTTCCAGCGCGCGCTTGACGCGACGCTTCTCCGGGTTCTGCGTGCCGTTGGTCTCGGGCGTGCGCGACAGCTCTTTGAACCGTTGTTGATAGAAGCGCAGCTCGTCTTCGAGACGATCGCGACCTTCGTCGAGCGCGCGCTGGCGCGAGAGGTCGCTCTGACAGGCTTCGTGCGCCTCGATCTCCGCGTCGAGCTCCTGAATGATCATCGCGGTGCGCCAGCTCGATTCTTTCTTGGAGCGCAGGATGTCGCCGAAGATGTGGTCTCCGACGTACAGCACGCTCGAGCCGCGCAGACCCACGAGCCGCTCGAATTCCAGCAGGTTGCCGCCTTCGTAGATGCGGCCTCGTTCGAGAGGCCCGCGCACCGCCTTGCGCACTTCACCGTCACGCTCCATGAGCGGGCGCCCCTCCTTGAACCAGAGCGGCTTCATGGCGCTGGTGATGACCACGTCGAAGTAGTGCTGCCAGGACGGGTACTCCGGCATCGCGTTTCCGAGCAGGTAGTTCATCATCTGGTCGGTGTACGACCACGGCGAGTTGGTCAAAAGAAACAGCTTTTTGCCCGAGGAACGCAGCTTGTGCAGGGTGCGCGCGAGCTCCGGGTCGCGCTCCACGTAGCGGCTCAGATCTGCCGTGACGTAGCGGTACACGGTGCCGTCCGCGTGCGCTTCGTCGATGCTGGCGCGCACGTCCGCGAACAGACGCTCGTAGTCGATGGGTTCGGCGCGCTTCTCGAGCGCGTCCACGATCGCGGCGTATGCGGCGACCTCACTGAGCGCGAACAGCGTGTCGAGCCAGTGATAGCGCGGCGTGTGCGGGCGAATACGCTTGTGGTGATAGAGCTCCGTCAGCTCGTCGCGAGAGAGCCGCTGCAGACCGTGGTAGCCCTTGTGCACGACCTTGTGCCGGTCCATCTTCAGGACGTGCCCGCGTTGCTTGTCCACGAGCAGGCCGCGGATCGGAAATCGCGTATCGTACGCGAGGTGCTTCAGAGAGGATGGGTAGCCGCGCTTGATCATGCGCTCGGCGGTGAGCTCGATCTGCAGCCCGTCCATCTCGCTCTGTCGATAGATCGCCAGCGTGTAGTCCATGTCGAAGCCGACCCAGTCGATGATCGACATGGGCAGATTGCGATTGACGAACACGCGCTGCGATCGCGCAATGCTTCCGCCATTGGTGGCGTCGAGGTTCACGCCCGGGATGGGTAAGATCAGCTGACGGGGATCAACGGACATCAATGCCAACGCGAGTCAGACACAGACAGTGCGAACGACAATTGTTGCTGGCTTCTAGCGTCCAAACCAGTCTTTCTTCGATTTGGCTGAAAATAGGCGCGCGATCGCGCTCGCAAGCGCTTCAGTGCACCCCCACGCCGTGGCCTCTTGCGATGGCATCGACGCGGAGGCGCGCTCCGGATCGCGTGAAACCGCCGATCAGCGGGGAATCCGGCATGAACAATGGAGTGTCCAGATCCACGAAGCGAAACCCGCCCAGACCTCCTGCCAGACATGCAGAGACGGTCATCGCGAGCTTCGACTCCACCATGCCACCGATCATCAAATCGAGCCCGTGCGCCCGCGCCGTGGCCACCATGTCGAGGGCCTCCACGACGCCGGTTTTCATGATCTTGATGTTGACGACGTCGCACGCGCCGGCGAGCGCGAGCCGCGCCACGTCCTCTGCGCTCTGCGCGCTCTCGTCCGCGGCGACCGCGATGCCCGTAACTTTTCGTACGTCGTAGAGGCCGCTCAGATCCGGCGCTGCCGTCGGCTGCTCGAACAGCACGACGCGGGCCTTGTCTCGATCCATGCTGCGAATCAAATCGATGGCCGCGGCGCTCGTCAGGCTGGCATTGGCGTCGAGGAGCAGGCGTGCGTCCGGCGCGGCGCGCACGATCGCCCGCAGCCGCGCGACGTCGTGTTCAAGAGGTGCGCCGCCCACTTTCACCTTCAATGTGGTGAAGCCTTGGGCCGACGCGCGCTGGGCGGACTCGCTGGCATGCTCCGGAGTGCCGGTGGGGATGGTGATGTCGGTGACCAGCTCCGGCTCCTTGCCGCCGAAGAAATGCCAGAGCGAGTGGCCGGCGCGCCGGCACACTGCATCGAGCAGGCCACATTCGATCGCGGCGCGGGCGCTCGGCGAGTCGGGAATGAGCTCCTTCAGATCGGCGGCGAGCCGGCGCCAGCGCCGCGCGTCGCGAGCGCGGAGATGCTCGGCGGCTTTCAGCGCCGCAGCGTGAGCTTGCGCCTGGGTTTCGCCGTTCACCGCCGGGAACGGCGCGGCTTCGCCCAGACCGACGCTGCCGTCCGCCAGCCGCACGCGGACCAGCACGTTCTTGGCAGTGAGCTGCGCGCCTCCGGCGATGCCGAACGGTTCGCTGAGCGGGATGTCGAGGAGTTCTGCGTCGACGGATTCGATGTCGGTGGCGAGCATGAGCTTTGACGATGGGCGGAGCGTGAAGGCGGCGCTATGTTAGTGCGAAGATCCATGCAGCGTCCGATTTGCGTCATCGTAACGGGGGAACCCATGCCGATCACGCGCGAGCTCCGTGGCAGCTTCTTCGCGCTCATCCGGCAAACGGTGGGCGCTGAGTGGGCCGGCGCATGGCATCAGCTCGACGGGCGCGGAGCAGACGAGCTGCCGGAGCCCGCGCAGGTTGCGGGCCTGATCATCACTGGCTCGGCCTCGAGCGTGACGTCGCGCGAGCCCTGGATGCTGCGACTCGAAGCGTATCTGCGCCGCGCTGCGCTCGAAAACACGGCGATCTTGGGGCTGTGTTTCGGCCATCAGCTGCTGGGACAGGCGCTGGGGGGCCGCGTCGCGAAGAATCCGCAGGGCCGTGAGATCGGCACGATCGAGGTCGAGCGCCTCGCCGATGACGGGTTACTGGGAAGCGCGCCGCAATTCATGGCGAACTCGACGCACGTGGATTCCGTGGTCGAATTGCCGCGTGGCGCTCAAGTGCTGGCGCGCACCGCGCTGGAACCGTACGCCGCGCTCCGCTTCGCAGAGAACGCTTACGGCGTGCAGTTTCACCCGGAGATAGATGCCGAGGTCATGCTGCATTACGTGAACGCGCGCCGGCAGCTCCTGGTCGAAGAAGGCGTCGACGCCAACGACCTGATCCGAACCGTGCGCGATACACCGGAAAGCGCCGCCATCTTGCAGCGCTTTGCGCGGCGAGTGTCGGAGCTTCAGACGAGCGCGCGCTGAAGCGCCAGGTCGTCCTTTACGCGGCCTGAACCGCTAAAGTGAATTCTGAGGCACCGATACTACGCCGTCTTGAGCGGCGAGGGCAGTGCGTGTCAGTGAACGCCCCCCAAAAAACTGGCGACCGTGGCCGAAACTTGGCGCCGTGGCGGTTAACTCTGAACGCCGCGGGGCCTCGCGCTCGCACTATTTTTTGCCGCCACGGCGCCAAGAAGTCGCCAGGTTCGCCGCAGATTTTTTGGGGGTTCAGAGCGCGCTCATCGAGAAGGAGGTCCGGCGCCGTCGCGGCCGACCGC
>DATDJP010000140.1:0-12609 GCA_036520475.1 Polyangiaceae bacterium
CTTCTATGCCTCGGGAAGCGACTTCTCCACAAGGCTCACAACTTTTCAGTCTCCTCCCCCGCACCCCCACCTCGCTACTACTGCGACGGTTTCGCTTCGCTCCCTCAAGAGAGATACAAGGGAAGCTCTGGCGCACGATCACTGCTGATCGTGCGTGAAACTACCCTCTGTGAAGCAGGAAGGCTTACGCCCGACGCCCGAGAAGGGCGGTGTTGGCAGAAACTGTCAACACGCTGTAAAACAATCTGCTAGTGAACGGTGAGCTCGCGTTCGTGCTCGTGCTGGTGCTCCTGTGCGCCGCCGTCGCCGTGCTGTTTTTGCTGCCGCGCCGGGGCATGGCCACGAGCCGGGTCGGGCGCATCTCGGGCCTCGCGCGGCTCTGGACGCGGCTGGCCACGAGCTGGGTCGGAGCGCGGCTGCGGCAGTCGTTCGCCGGCCCGGAGCGCCGCGTGCGTTTGGCGAGCGAGGAGCGCCGAGCCAACGCGGCGCTGATCGCCAGCGAGATGGGACAGATGAAGGGCGCGCTCATGAAGATCGGCCAGATGGTGTCGTTCGTGAGCGACGAGGTCCCCGAGGAGTACCGCGCGGCGCTGAGCTCCCTGCAAGCATCGGCGCCGCCCATGGACTTTGCGCTCATTCGCGACGTGATCGAGACGGAGCTCGCTCGTCCGCTGGAGCGCGCGTTCGCGGAGTTCGAGAGCAAACCGCTGGCCGCTGCGTCGATCGGGCAGGTACACCGAGCGCGCCTGCCGAGCGGCGAGGAGGTCGCCGTGAAGGTTCAGTACCCCGGCGTCGCCGCCGCCATCCGCGCGGACCTGAACAACGCCGATTTGCTCTACTCCATGCTCGGCATGCTGTACCCATCGCTCGATCCGAAGCCGGTCGTCGCGGAGCTGCGTGCCCGCATCGGAGAGGAGCTCGACTACGCGAGCGAGGCCGCGAACCAGCGCGCCTTTCAACTGATCTACGCCGAGCACCCGTTCATTCGCGTCCCGCCCGTGCTCGCCGAGTACTCCACTCCACGCGTGCTGACGTCGGAATTCGTGCGCGGCAAACGCTTCACCGAGATCGCGCACGACGGCGCCGCCGTCCGCGCGCGTTACGGCGAAATCCTCTATCGCTTCGTGTTCGGCTCGATTTTTCGCTTCGGCGTGTTCAACGGCGATCCGCACCCCGGGAACTACCTGTTCGACGCCGAGGGCAGGATGGTGTTCCTGGACTTCGGCTGCGTGAAATATTTCCCCGTGGAGATGCTGGAGCGCTGGAAGCGCTTCGTCAAAGCGCATCTCGAGGGAGACGCACGGCGCTTCTACGAGCTGACGCTCGAGTTCGGCTTCATCAAGCGTGACGCGGGGATCTCACCGCAGCTCCTGTACCGGTACTTCGACTACTTCTACGCCCCATTCCAGAGTGATCGCGTGTTTCGCTTCGATCGCAAGTACACGGCCCAGAGCGTGCGCGTCGTGTTCCGACCGGAAGGGGAGTTCGCCGGCATCCAGGCCAAGCTCAACATGCCGCGCGACTTCGTGTTCGCCAATCGCTTGCAGTGGGGTGTGTACTCCGTGCTCGCCGAGCTCGGCGCGGAGCAAAACTTTCACCGCATCCACCGCGAATTCATCTACGGCGATCCTCCCTCCACCGAGCTCGGTGAACAGGAGCAAGGTCACTGGCAGCAATTCCGCGCGGAGCGCGGCTTGCCGGAGACGGCGGACCTGCTGCTCAGGCCCGATACGGGCGTGACCGTGCGCCACGCACCCGCGGCGGCCTGAGGGCCCGTGTCCCCGACCGACATCGTCCCGCCGCGAACGATGCGGGTTTTGGGCCTGTCCTCGCTTGCCGGAGGGCTACCACGCTACATGCGCCAGGGCCGCGTACGGATGGAGCTTGTCGCCGAAAGAGTTGTTACAGTGGTGGCGTGCACACATTCAAGCCCGAGGGGTCGGACAGGGACCCGGAAGAAACACGTGAATGGGTCGATTCACTCGAGTCGGTGGTCGAGACCGCCGGCCGAGATCGCGCACGTTATCTGCTGAAGCGAGTCCTGGAATCCGCGCGCCGTCATCGTGTGCTGCCGACGGGGCCGCTCACGACCGACTACGTCAACACCATCACTCGCAGCGAGGAACCGCCATTTCCCGGTGACGAGCCGATGGAAAAACGTATCCGTCGCATCATCCGCTGGAACGCGGTGGCCATGGTGCACCGCGCGAATACGCGCTTTTCCGGCATCGGCGGGCACCTGTCCACGTACGCCTCGAGCGCGACGCTCTACGAAGTTGGTTTCAACCATTTCTTTCGCGGCAAGGACGCTGGCGGTTCGGGAGATCAAGTTTACTTCCAGGGACATGCTGCGCCGGGCATGTACGCGCGCTCGTTTCTGGAAGGGCGCATCTCGATTGAAATGATGGAGCGCTTCCGCCGCGAGGCGGAGCGCGGGCGGGGGCTCCCGTCGTACCCGCACCCGCGTCACATGCCGAGCTATTGGGAATTTCCCACGGTCAGCATGGGGCTCGGGCCGATCGCTGCGATCTATCAGGCGCGCTTCAACCGCTACCTGAAGGCCCGCGGCATCCACGACACCTCGCAGGCGCGGATCTGGTGCTTCATGGGGGACGGCGAGACCGACGAGCCGGAATCGCTGGGCAGTTTGAGCATCGCGGCGCGCGAAGGGCTCGACAATCTGGTCTTCGTGATCAACTGCAATCTGCAGCGGCTCGACGGTCCGGTGCGCGGCAACGGCAAGATCGTTCAGGAGCTAGAAGCCGTGTTCCGCGGCGCCGGCTGGAACGTCGTCAAGGTGATCTGGGGACCGGAATGGGACGAGCTGCTCGCCAAGGATCGCGATGGCGTGCTCCGCCGGCGTATGAACGAGGTGATAGACGGGCAATGGCAGCGCTACACGACGGCGCCCGGAGACTACACGCGTAAGCACTTCTTCGGCGTGGACCCGCGGCTGCTCGAGCTGGTGAGCCATCTGTCCGACGAACAGATTCGCCGCCTGCGTCGCGGTGGTCACAGCTACCGCAAGGTCTACGCCGCATTTCACCGCGCCAGCGAGACGCGCGGCGGCCCGACCGTGATCCTGGCGCACACCGTCAAGGGCTGGACGCTAGGTGAAGGTTTCGAGGGCTCGAACGTCACGCACCAGAAGAAGAAGCTCGAACGCAGCGAGCTCCGCGCGTTTCGCGATTTGCTCGAGCTCCCCGTGCCGGACGACAAGCTCGACGACGCGCCCTTCTATCACCCGGGCATGAACAGCCCGGAGGTCGAGTACATGATCGAACGCCGTCACGAGCTCGGCGGCTGCATTCCGAAGCGCCGCACGACCGTGCCGGTGAAACTGGAAGTGCCGCGCCCGGAGATGTTCGCCGAGTTCTACGAGGGCATGAGCAAGGGCGAGGCATCGACCACGATGGTGTTCGCGCGCCTCTTATCCAAGCTGCTGCGCGATCCGGTCATTGGACGCCGCGTCGTGCCGATCGTTCCCGATGAAGCGCGCACGTTCGGCATGGACGCGCTGTTCAGCCAGGTCGGCATCTACTCCTCGCTCGGGCAGCTGTACGAGCCGGTCGACAAGGGGAAGCTGCTCTACTACCGCGAAAGCAAGGACGGCCAGGTGCTGGAAGAGGGCATCACCGAAGCCGGCTCCACCGCGTCGTTCATCGCGGCGTCGACTTCGTACGCGACGCACGGCGAGCCGATGGTGCCGTTTTACATCTTTTACTCGATGTTCGGCTTTCAGCGCACGGGCGACCAGATCTGGCAGGCCGCGGACGCGCGCGCGCGCGGCTTCTTGCTCGGAGGAACGGCAGGGCGCACCACGCTGAACGGCGAGGGGCTGCAGCACGCGGACGGTCATTCGCTCTTGCTCGCGACGACCGTCCCGTGCATCGAGGCGTACGACGTGGCGTATGCGTACGAGCTGGCCACGATCATCGAAAATGGCCTGCGGCGCATGCTCGTCGAAGACGAGGACGTGATCTTCTACATCGCCCTGCAGAACGAGAACTACCCGATGCCGGCGATGCCGGAGGGCGCCAGGGACGGCATCTTGCACGGAATTTACCGTGTGCGCCCTGCGGCGACGGCGGGCAAGCTGCGCGTCCAGCTCTTCGGAAGCGGCTCGATTTTGAACGAAGTACTGCGCGCGCAGAGCCTGCTCGCGGAGCGGTTCGAGGTGGCGGCGGATGTCTGGAGCGTCACGAGCTACCAGAAGCTCCGCAGCGAGGCGCTGGCGTGTGAGCGCTACAATCGCCTGCATCCTAGCGAGGAGCGCAAGGTTCCGTACGTCACTCGCATGCTCTCCGAGGCGAGCGGACCGTTCATCGCGGCGTCGGACTGGATCAAGACGGTCCCGGATCAGGTCGCGCGCTTCATTCCAGGGCAGTTCGTGCCGCTCGGCACGGATGGCTTCGGCCTGAGCGACACGCGCGAGGCGCTGCGCCGGCACTTCGAAGTGGACGCGGAGAGCATCGCGCTGGCCGCGCTCGACGCGCTTCGAAATGAGGGCAAGCTCGAGGCCAGCGTGGTCGAGCGCGCGCTCGAAGAGTTCGACGTCGATCCCGACAAGCTCGACCCCGTGTCTATTTGATGGACACCAGCTCCGCGAGGAGCGTCGCGTTGGCGGGCGGAAACTCGTAACGCGCGAGCTCGCTCGGTCGCACCCACGCGCAGTCCAGAGCGCCGAGCGGCCGCGGCTCGCCGCTCTGCCAGGCGCAGTCGACGGGCAGCAGCACGACGCGCCGGTCCGCGTATTCGTGCTGAATACTCGCACGCAGCGCGAGCGCGCGACAGACGACACCGACCTCCTCCAGTGCTTCGCGTTCGGCGCAAGCCGTGGCGGCTTCATCGGCGTGGCACTTGCCACCGGGGAACTCCCAGAAGCCCGCCAGGTGCGCGCCGTGCGGGCGGCGGCTGATCAGCAGGCACCCGTCCTTCCAGATCAGAGCGAGCGCGATCTGGAGCGTCGGCTTCGTCATTCGGCGCCCTGGTTCACCTTCGCGGCGTAGCGAGCGAGGCGGCGGTGCGCCGCCGGCATGGCCAAGTCGTCGAGCTCGTGCGGCGCGACCCACGCGAGGCCCGCCCGAGTGCGTCGTGTCGGCAGTGGCGCTCGCGGCTCGCACAAGAAGGCGTCCAGTGTGATGCGATAGCGCGTCACGCTGTGTCGAATGCTGGTGACGGTGCGCGCCGACCCGAGACCCACACCGATGATATCGGAGAGAGCGCGATCGAGCGCCGCGCGGCTCGATTCGGAGGGCCGGCATTCCGTGTTCGGGAACTGCCACATGCCCGCCCAGCGTGGAGCATCTGACGCCAGCTGGGTGACGAGGACTCGCCCGCGACGGAAGACCAGGGCGGCCACCATGCTGACGGCCGTGATTTCCGGCCGCTTCGCGAGTTCGGGTAGAGACAGGACGAGTCCGCTTTGCTTGGCCACGCACGCGGCCCGCAGCGGGCACGTCTCGCAGCTCGGCTGCTTCGGTGTGCACACCGTGGCGCCGAGCTCCATGAGCGCCTGGTTGAACACCGCGGCGCGCTCCTCGGGGATCAAATCCGCGGCGAGTCGCCAGAGCTCGGACTTCAGCGGAGCGCGGGCGGGGTCGCCCTGAAGCCCGAATACTCGGCACAGCACGCGCACGACGTTGCCGTCGACGATCGGCGCAGGGCGGCCGTACGCGATGCTCGCGATCGCGCCCGCCGAGTAGCGGCCGATGCCGGGCAGCTCCAGCAGCGCAGCGACGTCGTCGGGGACGACGCCGGCGTGATCGGTCACGACGCGCCGCGCCCCGGCGAGCAAATTGCGTGCTCTCGAGTAGTAACCCAGGCCTTGCCAGGCGTGCAGCACGTCGGCCTCCGCGGCGGCCGCGAGCGCCGTCACGCTCGGAAAACGCTGCATCCAGCGCTCGAAATAGGGAATGACGGTGGCGACCTGCGTCTGCTGCAGCATGATCTCGCTCACCCAGATCGCGTAGGGGTCGCGCGT
Organism: Polyangiaceae bacterium; assembly: GCA_036520475.1. Lineage (GTDB taxonomy): Bacteria > Myxococcota_A > Polyangia > Polyangiales > Polyangiaceae > DATDJP01. The sequence continues at coordinate 5,984 of DATDJP010000140.1, forward strand.
TCTGCGCCAGGGCAGATCGCGCTGGTGCCGCTGGTACCACGCCAAAAGCTCGCGAGCGAAGGCGCGTCTTCGGGGTGCCGCCGCCCGCACCGCCTCAGACATCGGCGCGGAGCGGGTGGCGCGGATCGCCATTCGTGGTGCGCGCGCGCTCGCGAGCCTGCAGCCGCTCGAGCTCGAGGGGATCGTGAGCGCAGAACACGCTCACCTCTTTGGCACGCTCCTGTGCGAGGTCGCGCAGACGCTGCTGATTGGCGCGCAACGCGGGGACGTCCACCGCGAGCGCGCGCTCCAGAACGCGCAGACCGCGCGGGCAATGGTCCGGGGTCGCGAGCTGGCCGTGATGGAAGTACGCATCGCCAGCGTGAAGCAGCCAGCCGCGGCTGCCGGAGACGGCGACCGCCGTGTGGCCGAACGAGTGGCCGCGCAGCGGCACGAACAGGATCTCCGGTGGCAAGTCGCGCAGCCGCCGCACACAATCGAACCCGAACCAGCGCTCGCCCTGTGGCGCGTAAAATTCCCATTTCGGTCCGTGCGACCATTGCGAGGACCGGTAGCGCAGGCGTGCCCGGGCCGTGTGGCTATGCGCGGCGCTGTGCTCATCGGCGAGCAGGTGCACGCGCGCCTTCGGAAAGTCTGCCAGACCCCCCGCGTGGTCCGCGTCCAGGTGGGTGAGCAGGACGTGCTGCACGTCATCGATCGAGAACCCGAGATCGCGCAATTGGTGGTAAGCGGTCTCCTGCACGGAAAGACGCGGGAACAGACCCAGTCCGTATGCTGGGCCGAGCCGCTCCAGCGGGCGAGCGATGTCATGCGTGCCGAAACCGGTGTCGACCAGCACCAGGCCGGACTCGGTTTCCAGAAGCAAGCAGTGGCAGACCAGCTTGGCCGTCTCGAACCAGCGCCCAGCGCCGCCGAAGATACGCCCGCCTCGCGGACAAAACGTTGCGCAATTGAGGTGATGAACTTTCATGACCCGTCATCCACCGAGAAGCCACAGCGTACCGGAGCCGCCTCCCGCGCGGAATACACATGCGCGCCGGGGAACTCGCCTGAAAGCAGCCGCGTGGTAGAGACCTTCCAATGAAGTCCGTCAATCCGGCCACCGGGGAGCTGGTCCGCGAATACGAGGAGCACGGCTCGGATGCCGTCGAGCGGGCCCTCGCTCGAGCGAGCGAAGCATTTGGAAGCTGGCACAAGACGACGTTCAACGAGCGAGCGGACGCGCTGAACCGCACCGCCGCCGAGCTTCGTCGCCAGAGCGCCGAGCTGGCCCGGCTGATGGCGCTCGAAATGGGCAAGCCGATCGCCGCCGGGGAAACCGAAATCGAGAAGTGCGCGTGGGTTTGCGAGTACTACGCGGAGCACGCGGCGAGCATGCTGCGCCCGGAGGTCGTCGGCACGGACGCCACCGAGAGCTTCGTGCGCTTCGACGCGCTCGGGCCAGTGCTGGCGATCATGCCCTGGAACTTCCCATTTTGGCAGGTGTTCCGCTTTGCGGCGCCGGCGCTCATGGCAGGTAACGTCGGGGTTCTGAAACACGCCTCGAACGTGCCGGGGTGCGCGCTCGCCATCGAACGCGTGTTCACCCAGGCAAACTGTCCGCCTGGAGTGTTCACGAGCTTGCTCGTGAGCGCCAAGAGTACGGCACACTGGATCGCGCACCCCGCGATCGCCGCCGTCACCCTGACCGGCAGCGAGGCGGCCGGCAGGTCCGTCGCGGCCGCAGCGGGCCAGCACCTCAAGAAGGCGGTGCTCGAGCTCGGGGGCTCGGATCCGTTCATCGTCCTCGCCGACGCCGATCTGGAGCGGGCTGCGCAGCAGGCGGCACAGGCGCGCGCGATCAACTCGGGACAAAGCTGCATCGCCGCCAAGCGCTTCATCGTGGAGCGCGACGTGCTGAATGTTTTCACTGAGCGCTTCACCGAGCACGTCAAACGGCTCAAGGTGGGCGATCCGCTGGAGCGCGACACGCAAGTGGGGCCGCTCGCTCGTGAAGACTTGGTCCAGGAGCTCCATGAGCAGGTTCGAGCCTCGCTCCGGCAGGGGGCGGAGATCCGGCTCGGGGGCGAGCCGCTGAAGCGGCCGGGGTACTTCTACGCTCCCAGTGTGCTGGCCCGGGTCGAACCCGGCATGCGCGTGTTCGATGAAGAGACGTTCGGGCCCGTGGCGGCGGTGTGTGTCGCGGAGGATCCGGATCATGCTCTCGAGCTGGCCAACGCTTCCCGTTACGGCCTGGGCGCTTCGGTTTGGACCGCAGACCGGGGCCTGGCCAAGCGCTTGGCGGCCCGCCTCGAGTGCGGGGTCGTCTTCGTGAACGGCATGGTCCAGTCGGATCCGCGCTTGCCGTTCGGGGGCGTCAAAGCCTCGGGCTTCGGGCGCGAGCTCAGCAGCTTTGGTATTCGAGAGTTTGTCAACGTCAAGACTGTCTGGGTAGCGTAGTCTCCCTGGCGTGAGCTCGGAGCTCGAAGAGAAGCACGCGGTCATCATCGGGTCGGGCTTCGGTGGGGCGGTGTTCGCGTGCCGACTGGGAGAGGCGTTCGGGGGCCGGGATTTCGACATCTGTCTGCTGGAGCGCGGCCGGCGCTATGCGCCCGGAGACTTTCCGCGCCTGCGCTGGCCCGACTACTTGTCGGAAGATCCGCTGCATCGCACGAGCCGCCGCGTGCCGGACGCTGCGCGTCTACTCTGGGGCGTGGACCAGGGTCTGGTCGATTTTCGCAACCTCGGAGCGCTCCAGTGCGTGCAGGCGGCAGGTTACGGCGGAGGGTCCTTGATCTACGCCAACGTGCAGCTCCAGCCGCCTGCGTCGGTGTTTGAAAGCTGGCCGAAGGAATACCAGGGCGAGCACGCACTGAGCGCCGAGTTCGAGTTGGCAGCGCAGTATCTCGAGGCTCGGCCCTTACCGCCGGCGCTACGAGAGCGGGTGCCCAAAGCCAGGGCCATGCGCGCCGCTGCCGAAAAGCTCGGGCGGAGCTTTCGCGAGGAGAACGACAGCGACTTCTTCTACCCGCCTCTGGCGATTCGTTTCGGGCCCGCTGGGAAAAATCGCTTCGGCAGGGAGCAGGGCTCGTGCAACAGCTGCGGCAATTGCATCGCGGGTTGCCCGGAGCGCGCGAAAAATACCCTCGACCTAAACTACCTGGCTTGCGCAGAGCAGTGCGGGGTCGAAGTGCGCACGCTCTCGGAGGTGCTCCATCTCGAGCAGCGCGACGAGCGCTACGTGGTCGTCTACTTCGACCACATCGAAGGGCGTCCGCGCCGAATCCTCACGGCCCACGTGTTCCTGGCGGCCGGCGCCGTGGGCAGCACCGAGCTGCTGCTCCGCAGCCGGCCCCACCTCCGGCCGCGCGAGGCGGGTGCGCCGACTGGGCTCGATCGTTTGGGTGAACGCTTCTTCGCGAATGGCGACAGTCTGGGCGTCGTCTTCGACTGCGCCGAGGCAGCCCAGGCAGGCGAAGGGCCCACCATCACCACGGCCCTGCTGCACGCCGAGCCCCTCCGGCCGGTTCATGAAGCGCGGGGTCAAGCGGCGCCGCACAAACAGACGCACGGCGAGCGCTCCCTGGACTCGGCGCGTGCAGCGTCGTCTCCGGACCCGGAGCCGGACCCCCAGCTCACCTGGTTTCTGATCCAGGACGGCGGCATTCCGACGAGCTTCGAGCGGCTGCTCGGCGCCTTTCGCAGTCCGCTCTTGCTCGGGCGCAATCGGCTCACGGCCGCGAGCCCGAGAACCGGCGGCTCGTCGCCCGCCGCTTCTCGCGGGCCCGCCGCTCCGCTGGTCGATCTCGCCCTCGCGGCGGCGGGGCTCGCTCGCCATCTGGCCGCGCGGGACGACGAGCCGCCGCTCGTGCACGCATTTCCGAGCGCCTGGACGGCGCTGTTGCCGCGGCCGCTGCGCTCGGTCGCCGATAGGCTCGCCAGCGCGAGTGACACGGCGCGCGCCCGCATGCTCGAGCTGGATGCGCGGGTCCTCGAGCGGATGGGCCCGGCGACGTTGTTCCTCTCGCGTCTCGTGAAGCCGGAGCAGGTCCTGGAGCAGGTCGCGGATGTGACGAGTGAACTGTATCCGCTGCTCCGTCATCTGTTCCAAAAGCAGCGCGGCTTCGAGCTGACGTTGTCGCTCCTGACTCACCTCTTGATCACGCGCGCGACACCCGAGCGCACGCTGGTGTTGCTGGCGATGGGGCCGGACCAGCAGGGCCAGCTCAGCCTCGAACGGGGCAAGCTCAAGATGGTCTGGCAGGAAGGGGCGAACCTCGCTCTGTTCGGCTTGCAAGAGCGGCTGATGCGCGACCTGGCAGTACAGCTCGGCGGAGAGCTGCGCTCGAACCCGGCCTTTACGCTGAGTCGCAAGGCCGTTTCGGTCCACTCACAGGGAGGCTGCGGCATGGGCGCGCCGGGTGCGTCCGTGACTGATCCCGACGGGCAGGTGCACGGGTTTCCGAACCTGTACGTGGTGGACGCAGCGGCGTTTCCGGCGAGCGTCGGCGTCAACCCGAGCGCGACGATCGTGGCCGTCGCCGAGCGCAAGGCAGCGCGGTTCGTCCGTGCGCACCGGGCGCGTCGCGCCTTTCCGAGAGCTGGAACACCGCGCCGCCTGCCGCTCGTCACGCCGCCCCCCACGGTCCTGCGTACGTCGCAGCGGCCGCTTTCGACGCCGCTGCGGGTCGCGCCGACCGCCGCCGTGTTATCGCGGCCGATCGGTTTGTGGTGGAAAGAGCGCATGGAAGGCTCGTTCAGTGCGCTCGAGTGTCCCGCGCTCCGCGGCGCGCTGGACGTCACGGGGTTTGAAGCATCCGAGCGGCGCGGACGCGAGCAGGGCGCGCGCATCGTCGCCGAGCTTGCCGTCGTGATCGACGACGTCGATCTGTTCCTGCGCTCCTTCCGCGCGCGTGTGGGCAAGCAGAAGGTAGAGGCGCGTGTCTCGGGCAAAGTAACGATTGAATTTTCTCGCGGCGTTGCGCGGCGCGTGCGCGCGTACCACGTGCGACCCGAGCACGGCCTGCTCGAGTTCATTCAGGGCGACGCCCAGGCGCCGAACGCGGAGATAGAGAGCGTGTCCGGTGCCCAAGCCCAGCCGCAAGAGCGCGAGCGGGCTCGCGATTTGCTGGGTCTCCGTTACGCGCTGACTCTGGATCCGGACGACGGCGTCGGGGACGGCGCGCTGATCCTGCACGGCCGCAAGGTATTTCAGGATGATCCCGGTCACGACGTGTGGCCCGACGTCACGACGCTCTTTTTCACGCTGCAGGAGTCGAAGCCGGCACGAGCGCGCTCGGGCGTCGTGCGCGTCGGCCTGCGCGATTTTCTGGAGGTCCAGCTGCCGAGCATGGACACGTTCATGGAAGGGGAGCCCGCGCGTGATCCGCGGGCCGGCGCCGCGCTCGGCGAGTGGCAGTCGATCTACAAGCCCGCGGAGTCGGCGCGGCTCTGGGCGCTGTTGCGCTTCTTTGGCGCGGTGTCCTGGGGCATCAAGGACGTGTACGCGAGGTGGTTCTGATGCAACCGTCGCCGGTGGTGAGCGCGGGCCCCGTCGTGCGCGAGGCGCTCCGGGGCTATCAGTCATCCGCGCGCGAGATCACCTGGCGCCGGGCAGAGCGCGGGCAGGAGCTTGCCATACGGCAACACCGGGTACTGACCGGCGACCCGCTGGTCGCGCTCCTGTGCCGGTACGGCACGAGCGCGCCCAGCGCTGGTCGCGAGCCGGTGCTGCTGCTGCATGGCGCCTCGGCCTGGAGCGGCACATTCCTTTTGCCGAACGGAGGCGTCGTGCGCCACTTGCTGCGCGACTTCGACGTGTGGACGCTGGACTGGCGCTGCAGCAAGATCATCACCGATGCCTGGCTCTCGGAGAGCATGGCGCACGTGCCAGAAGCGATCCTGCGGCAGACCCTCGAGGATGTCGCGCGCCTCGAGCTGCCCGCTGCCGCCGCCCAGATCACGGAAGTGACCGGACGGCTGCCGCACGTGGTCGGTCACTGCATGGGCGCGGCCGCAGCAGCGCTGGCTGCGGCGGAGGGGGCGATCGGCGCCCCGCGCCGTTTCGGTGGCGAGCCCCGCGCCGGCATCGCCTCGCTGGTTCTCGCGACCATCGGCTTGTTTTTTCGAGGCGGCGTGGACACGTGGCTGCGCGCGCAGGAGCGCCTGGACGCGGTGCCCCAGCCGACCTGGTACCTGTCCCCGAGCGCGGAACGCTGGCCGGAAGACTACGAAGAAGTGTACGAGCTCTGGTCGAAGACGCCGTACCCGCACTGTGAGCGCAGCTTCTGCCGGCGTATCTCGAGTCTGCTCGGAGCGCCGTATCGACCCGACGACATCGCGTACCTCCACGACGACGACGAGCGGGGTTTGCCGTCGCAGTTCGGCGCCATGCCGCTGTCGTTTCTCGGCCACTGCGCGCGCAGCGTGCGGCGCGGGTTTCCGCCTGGCTCGTACACGCCGGAGAGCTTCGCGGGACTCCGCGTGCAGCTGTTGACCGGCAACGAGAACCAGCTCTGGCACCGCGACTCGATCGACCGCATGTACGATTGGTTGCGCCGCGATCCGCGCGTGCGCGTGACCAAACGCGTGTTCGAGCGCTACGGTCACCAGGACTTGTGGTGGAGCCCGCGTTCCGCCGAGCCCGG
>DATDJP010000141.1:0-6015 GCA_036520475.1 Polyangiaceae bacterium
AGGAGGCAAGATTTCGGTCAGGCTCGCAGCGAGCGAGGGGCAAGCTCGGATCACGGTCAGCGACACGGGGCAGGGACTCCGAGCCGAGCTCATTCCGCATCTCTTCAACCGCTTCGTCCAAGCCGAAAGCTCGATGACCCGGGCCCACGGTGGTCTCGGCCTGGGCCTGGCCATCGTTCGCCACCTCGTCAACGTGCACGGCGGAGAGGTTCGCGCTGAGAGTCCCGGAGAGGGACAAGGCGCAACCTTCACGGTCACGCTCCCGCTCGCGGCTCTCGACGCGCCGCCCGCCTCCGTTGGCCGGAGAACGGTGGCGCGCAGCATCGCGGGCATCAAGGTGCTGCTGGTCGAAGACGACGACGATACACGGGAGGCATGCGCGACCATGCTCGAGGGGCTGGGCGCAGATGTGCGAGCGGCCGCGTCAGTTGCGGAGGGCCTGGCGGCGGTCGAGATGTTCAGGCCGGCGGTGATTCTCTGTGACATCGCGATGCCTGGGGAGGATGGCTACGCGTTCATCCGCAAGCTGCGGAGCGGGAGCCGGGGAGAACTTACGCCTGCTGCTGCGCTCACGGCCCTCGCAGGAGAGGAAGACCGCAGGCGAGCGCTGCAAGCCGGGTTTCAGATGCACCTCGCGAAGCCGATCGATGCTGATCGGCTGGCTACGGCCATCGGGACTTTGTCCATCTGGCCGGCGCGGGGACACTCGCTCGCGCGGCCGCGGGAATGACCTCCGCGCTCGCTGCGGGTCAGTCCCGCTACGGGCGGCGAAGTTGACGGCGCGAGCGTCGTGCTGCGCCCCGGAGACCTGATCGAACCGGCCGCGGGCGGGGCGCGGCCGCTCTGGGCTGTGACGTGGCATTGACGTTATGCTATTGTTCGTACGAACGTATAACGAGGTAGTCATGATCAAGAAGCTCTCCGCAGTCGGCAACAGCCTCGGGCTCATCATCGAGCGCCCGATCCTGGAGCTGCTCGACATCACAAAGGACACGCCGCTCGAGATCAAGACCGACGGCGAGGCGCTCATCATCCGGCCGGCGAAGCTCACCGCGAAAGACCGCATCCGTGAGTCGACGAAGCGAATGATGGCCGTCCACGACGAGACGTTGCGGAAGCTAGCCAAGTGAGCTTCGACGAGCCGCTGTTCCTCGACGTCGAGGACGTCGTCGAGCTGCACGCGACCCAGCTCGAGGTCTACGGCGGGTCTGCGGGGCTTCGAGATCGAGGCCTGCTCGAATCGGCGGTGGCGCAGCCGCAGGCATCGTTCGGCGGTGAGTTCACCCATGAGGGGCTGTTCGCGATGGCAGCAGCGTACCTCTTCCACATCGTCAGCAACCACCCGTTCGTTGACGGGAACAAGCGCGCTGGTTTGCTCTCGGCCGTGGTCTTTCTCGACGTGAACGGCATCAGCATCGACCATCCTTCCGAAGCCCTCTACGAGCTGACGATGAGCGTCGCCGAGAGCCGCATCAACAAGGCCGCGGTCGCAGTCGAGCTTGAACGGATCGCGAAGGCGAAGAGCTGACGAGTCGGAGGCCGCCGTCGTGCGCCTGAAGCTGCGCAATCAGCTTTCGGTTTGCGACATGGCAATAGGCGTCACGAATCAGGCGCGCGATCATCTTCCAATCCGGGTCGGTGTCGAGCACTACACCGACCCAGCCGCGATGTCCCACGTACGGCGGCCTGAAGTAGCGCTCGGGATCGAACTCGATCAAATTCTCCTGCGATCCGTGCATCTCGACGCGAGGACGCGGCGGGGGAAGCACGCGCAGCAGGAGACGAACGAGCCGCTCGGCATTTTCCGCTTCGTGGCGGCCCACCTGCATGTTGCAAGCTCCTCGACCTGGCACTCTTGCACAGAGCCGACGTGTCGGTCGACTGCGCAGCAGCCAGCGACGAAACCTTGAAACTCCGCGCACCCACGGATCAACGGATGAAGATCACGCACTGGCATGCCCTGGATGTTGCAGCGACATTGACGACGGTGTCCGCTTCCGCGGACGGGCTTGCTGCGGCCGAAGCTTCGCGCCGGCTCGAACGCGACGGCTTGAACGTCCTCTCCGAGCGTCGGGGGGCTTCGTGGGTGCGCAAGCTCGCCGAGCAGTTCGTCCAGCCGCTGGTGGTGGTGCTACTCGGGGCAGCGGGCCTGTCCGTCTTTCTTGGGGACTACATCGACGCCGCCGTCATCGGCGCAGTGGTGCTGCTGAACGGCATCATCGGGTTCTTCCAGGAGCACCGCGCCGAGCAGTCCATCTCCGCCCTGTCGAAAACGCTCATCACGGAAGCAACCGTGCTGCGGGACGGCCAGCTTCGGCGCGTTCCGAGTGAGCACCTGGTTCGTGGTGACGTGGTGGCCTTGCAGTCAGGCGATACCGTGCCAGCCGACCTTCGTCTCCTCGAGGTGAAGGACCTCAAGGTCGAAGAGGCCGCCTTGACGGGCGAGTCCGTGCCGTCCGAGAAGCGCGTGGCGGTGCTCCCGAAAGACACCGGCGTCGGTGACCGGGAGAACATGGCATTCGCGGGATCGCCGGTCACCTACGGCGTCGCCCGCGGGGTGGTCGTCGCGACAGGCGACGCCACTGAGACCGGGCGGATCGCGGGTCTGATGGCCGCCACCGTTGCGCTCGAGACACCACTGACTCGACGCATCGCTCAGCTATCGCGGCTCTTGGTCTGGATCATCCTCGGACTCGCAGCTGCACTGCTCGGGATCGAATGGTTGCGCGGGGCCGACCTCGCGAAGACGTTCAACGCAGCTGTCGCTCTCGCAGTAGGGGCGATCCCCGAAGGACTGCCGGCCGCGGTCACCATCCTGCTCGCCGTCGGCGTCTCCTCGATGGCAAAGCGAGGAGCGCTCATCCGGCGACTGCCCGCGGTGGAGACGCTGGGCAGCACCACCGTCATCTGCTCGGACAAGACGGGCACACTGACGGAGAACCAGATGACGGTCACCACCGTGCTCGCAGCCGGCGAGAGGTTCCATCTGACCGGGGTGGGATTCGACGGTGCCGGGGAGCTCCAGCTCGACGGAGCGCGCGTGGCTGCCGGTCATTCGAGTGCTCTGCTAGAGTCACTGCGCGCCGGCGCGCTCTGCAACGACACACGACTCAGCCGAACGGACACTGGGCTGAAGGTGGAGGGTGACCCGACCGAAGCGGCGCTCACGGTCGCAGCGCAAAAAGCGGGGCTCGACGCGCAAGCGCTGGCCCGCTTTGCGCGTCTCGACGTCATCCCCTTCGAGTCCGTGCACATGTACATGGCCTCACTTCACGACGGGCCCGCAGGCCCGGTACTCTACGTGAAGGGTTCCTCCGACGCGCTTCTGGGTCGATGCGTCGAACGCCTCGATGCTGACGGGAGCACTGCCCCGTTCGACGCAACGGCCATGAATCGCGATGTCGAAACCATGGCCGCCCGAGGCCTGCGAGTGCTGGTGGTGGCGCGACGGAATTTGCCTCCGAGCACGCGCCACACCTCGCACGAGGACGTGGCACAGCTCACCTTCCTCGGCTTGGTTGGCATGATCGACCCTCCGCGTGCAGAGGCAAAGCGCGCGGTCGCGGCGTGCCTGACCGCGGGTATCAAGGTAAAGATGATCACGGGCGATCACGCCGTGACCGCCGCAGCGATCGCGGACGAGCTCGGGCTGCAGGGGGCGCGCGACGAGGCCGGCCGGTTGCGCGCGATCACGGGGCGCGAGCTCGCCGTCAGCTCCGCAGACGAACTGGCTGATGTCGCCGACGACGCGGCTGTGTTCGCACGCGTTGCGCCGGAGCAGAAACTCTCATTGGTGCGCGCGCTTCAGTCGCGCGGCCATACCGTGGCGATGACCGGTGACGGGGTCAACGACGCCCCGGCGCTCAAGCAGGCGGACATCGGGATAGCGATGGGAAAGAACGGCACCGACGTCGCGCGCTCGGCGTCCGCCATGATCCTGACAGATGACAACTTCGCCACCATCGCAGCCGCGGTCGAGGAGGGCCGAGGTATCTACGACAACCTGGTCAAGTTCATAGCGTGGACTTTGCCCACGAACGGTGGCGAGGGGCTGGTGCTGCTTGCAGCCGTGGTCTTCGGCACCACGTTGCCGGTTTTGCCGGTCCAGCTTCTATGGGTCAACCTTGCGACCGCGCTGCTGGGGACGACGCTGATCTTCGAGCCCCGGGAGCCCGGGATCATGCAACGGCCGCCGCGCCCCGCGAAGGCGTCCATCCTCGACCGCGCTCTCGGTCTCCGCACCGCGGTTATGTCGCTGGCGGTAGGCATTGCCGCGTTTGGCTGCTTCGAGTGGGCTCAGCGGCACGGCCTCTCCGACGAAGTCAGTCGCACCATCGCCATCAACACGATCGTGGTGGTCGAAGTGGGATACCTCTTCGCCTGTCGCAGCCTCAGGCTCCCGTCGTGGAAAATCGGCTTCTTCACGAACCCGAGCGTGTGGCTCGGCGCAGCGGGAATGCTCGGAGTGCAGCTCGCACTGACGTACGTGCCAATCATGAATCGCCTCTTTCACACTGCGCCAATCGAGCTGTGGTGGTGGGGCGTCATGACGGGGATCGGCTTTTTCGTCTTCCTGCTTGCGGAGGCGAGAAAGGCTTGGCAACCCGTCGTGAGCATCGCCCTGCCCCGCTCGGCCTCGTGAGACGACTTCGCGCTGGTGCGCCGAACTCGCTCTTCGCCTTACCGGACGCGAGCGCGACGAGGTCGCTGAAGCGCTGCCCGACCGCCACGAGATATCCGATCTTGTGATAGTGGTCCCGGTTCTAGATGCCCGCGTGCGCAGGGCGTCGTCGGCTGGGTTGCCCCAGCGGCTTTCGGGCCTATCTTCTACATGACACCCGAGGTGAAGGTATGGCTGAAATGACCAACATGATGGGGCGTCGAGGACGACGCTCGGTGGCACGAGCGTCGTGCAATACAGGTTCGAGACTCATCCAGACCGCATCCGGAGAGGACGACGCTGATGTCTAAAAAAGGCACATCGCGCAAGCGCGCCCCATTCGCCGCCGAGGTGCCGCGTCCGCGCAAGCGGAACAGCGGAAGGACAGTCGCCGCCCGGACACCGCTTGCCATTCGGACGAGCGGTGTCAGTGTCGACCCTGACCTCAGGGCCTACGTGCGTGAGCGACTGGGCTTCAAGCTGGGGAAATTCGCCGGTCACGTCGAGCGAGCCACCGTGCGGTTCGAGGACGTGAACGGCCCGCGTGGAGGGGTCGATACCGCCTGCCGCGTCAAAGTCGTGTTGAGCGGCCTGCCGAGCGTCGTGGTCGAAGAGTTCGCCGTGAGCCCCAACGAAGCGTTCGATCGCGCGGGCGATAGGGTGGAGCGGGCGGTGCGCCGCACACTTGACCGTTCGCGAGGCCGTGGGCTCGTCTCCTCACGCTCGCGTGGCAACGGCAAGAAGCAACTGTCCTCGAATGTAGACGAACCGATGCGGGAGCCCGGCAGGCGTCCAAAGCGACAACCGTTGCCCCTGCCAGAGGACGGCAGCATCATTGGCCGACGCGTTGGACGCGCCGCAAAGAACCTCGCGCGCGCCGCAGACCGGCCCGAGAAGCGGCGGCGCGACACCCCCGTCGACACTGCGTTACCCGGGTGGAGCGCGACCGATCGGCGGGCCGGCGGCGGCTCCACCGCCGCGCGAAATACCAAACTGAATACGGCAAAGACGACAGCTTCCCTCGAGGACTCCGCCAAGAATCGCCCCTCCCGCAAATCGACTCGCAAGAGCGCGAACCGGTCGAAGCGGGACAGCAACCTGCGCCGGCGCCAGACGCGCCGAGTGAGCTCTCCGCAGTCGCGGGCCGCAGCCGCGAAAGGTTCGGTGCGGAACCAGTGACGTGTACGGACGCTTCGCGAGTCGAGCGCCGAGGTCGGCGATCCGAAGACGGCGCAGTTGATGACCTTCTCCGGACGGGATCGAGGCGTGCGTCATCGGCGGGCGCGCGTTCCGGTTCGTGCGTCTCTACGAGGGCGTCCGCCGCTTCGCGCAAAGCGGCGTGGCGGTGGCCGAAT
>DATDJP010000142.1:0-4660 GCA_036520475.1 Polyangiaceae bacterium
CGCACACGTAGCGCTGCCGCTCGATGACGCCGGACCAGAGCTGGAATTGCTGGGGCTCGAACGACGTGAAAAACCGATAAGACTCGGCAGTTCTGCCGCCGGATGCCGCGCCGGACGCGAACACCGGCACCGTGCGGCTGGTCGTGCTCGCCGCGATCGACGACAGCACCGTGCTCATCGCTGAGCGCAGCTCATCGACGTTGTCGGCGAACTGCGCGCGGTCGGTGCTGCCCTCGTAGGCGATGCGATTCAACGTGCAGCACGCCTGCAATTGGCGCTCGTTCGGGCGCTGCGCGCACAAGCCGGATGGCGTCGTCAGGTCGGCTTGACTCAGCGTCTTGCAGTTGACGTTCTGACCGCTCTGCAAGGTCACATTCGATACGGCAAAGCCAATCACGAAGACTTTGACGCGCTTCTTCGGGTCGGCCGCGTGCGCCAGATCGTAGGAAATTTGCTCGGGTGTGTCGTACGGGCAGCCGGGCGCGGGCGCGCCGACGCAGAACGGGCGAAGGTCGAGGTTCGGCTCGCCGTCGCTCAGCAGCACTACGAAATTCTTGCGGCAACCGCCGCGCAGGTACGGATCGTTGTAGGGCCCGAAATCCTGATTCGAGTTGAGCGGGTCGCGCGCCGTGTCGTTCCACAGGAAGTTGCGCGCGTCGTCCAGCATTCCGGCGACGGGCGTGGCGCCGTAGGGGCGAAGCGCCAGCAGGATTTGCTGGATCTGCTCGTTCTTCTGGTTCAAGAGGTTGCTGCCGCCGCTCGGGTCACCGAACGCGACCATGCGGCCTTCCCAGGGCGGTGCGGCGGCGTTGCGCGCGCCCACTTCCTGGTCATAGGGAACTTCGCAGCCGACGGGGCGGCCTTGCCGCGGACTGCCGAGGTAGTAGCTCCAGGCGCCGTTGACGCCCGTCCCGTACGCGGGCGCGGTCCCCACCACGCCGGTTCCGGAGTTCACGTGCGTATCGAACGTCATCAGACCGAAGCGCACGCGGTTCAAGAACGTATCGAGCAGGCCGTCGCTCGCCTGATTGAACGTATTACACGGCTGAGTGCGGTTGTTGATGTGGTGGAACGCGATGGCGTTCAGCGGAAAATCGTAGGCGTTGACGGGCAGCGTGCCCGGACCCGGCGTACAGGTTCCGCTCACGGGGCGGTGATAGGGATTGATGTACTGGTAGTCCGCGGGCGGCGTGCCCGAGAGCGAGTACTCGTCGCGGAACGCGCCGCTGCTGCGGTTCACCGCCTGGCAGCTGTAGTCCTGGATGCTGCCCGTGAGCACCTCGACCAGCTCGACCCAGCGGCTTTTTTGCGTGTTTCCGGCGGTGCACGCCGGAAAGCTCGGGCTGGAGGAGCGGTATTCCATCGATCCCGAGGAATCGACGGCGAGCATCACGTTCGGGAGCGGCGGATTGACATCCGCCTGGGCCGCCGCACTGCGCGCCAGCGTCCACGAGCTGCCGAGCGCAGCCATTGCCAGGAGCAGAGAGGAGGTTTTCTTCATGGCTAGTCTGAAACGTTTTTGGGGACGTTGGGAATCGTGATCTGTGCGCGCAGGGCCTGCACGCTGGCGCCTTGAGACGTGGCCGCGTTGCCGCACCAGTTCATGTTCCCCGCCGCGTTGCGCACCTGGGCGTACGCGGTGATCGTGAACTGGACGTCCGTGAAGCCGCCGCCTTCGGGCGAACCTTGCGCGGTTTCGGTCTCGTAGGCGTCGATGATCTCCACGCGCACCACGCCTTCGGTCGCCGCACCGAGCGCGCCGGCGGCGAGCTGCGGCCCGAGGCTGCCGGCGGCGCTGTCCGTCTGCGCCGCGAGAAAGCTCTGCTGTCCCGCTGAGCGCTGCTGGACGAGCGCATTCAGGGTGCCCATCGCCAGCACCTCGCACTTCACGACGCCGCCCTCAATCAGCGGCTGCGCCTTCAGGTTCGAAAGGCAGCGGGCTTGGCCGCCGGGTCCGGCGGTTTCGTAGCGATTGACGTAAGTGCGAGCGTCGCCCGTGGCGAGCTCGGCGGTAGCGAGCCGGCCGGCATAATCAGTGAGCAGGCGCGTCTGGACGAGCTGGCGCTCGTAGCCCGTCGCGATGTCGACCAGGCTCGTCGAGCGCGCGGCGAAGACGCCGATCGCAGTGAGCAGCGTGATCACCATCACCACGATGAACACCGCGGCCCCGCGCTCGCCGCGTCGTCCACGGCGCTGGCGGACTCGATCCGGTGAGAGCTGTCCTGTCGCGGTCATTGCGCCATCGCCTGGTTGTGCAGGGCAACGTCGGCCTGCAGCGTGCGCACGCGCGCAAACCGTGCCGGCCCATTCGCCGCCACGTTGAAGCGATAGAGCCCGGTCGCGACCGAGCCGCCCGGCACGATGTTCGCGTCGCGATCGGGCTCGCGTGAACGGACGGCGAGACGGACGCGGATCGCTCGCACGCGGTGCGGCCCCTGATTGGCGGCGCCGGCGGTCGTGGTCACGTCCCCAGCCCAGTTGACGATCGCGGCGTTACCAGCCGGCACGGTGAGCAGCTGCGTGGGCAAGCCATTCACGATGGTTTGCGCCACCGTCAGGCCGAAGCTCAGATCCACCGCGTACTCCGCGACGATTTCTTCCGTGCCCGCTATGGTTGCGCCGTCCACGTTCACTTCCTCGCGCACGAGCTCGGTGCGGTTGGTGTCCCAGGGAGTGGCGCCCGCGGCGCCCGCGCCGCTCGTCAGCGCGCGCACCTGGTAGCGGACGAAGTTGACGACGTTGACGTAACCCTTGGCCTGCGCGTGCAGGCCGCACAGCGTGGGGTTCGCACCACGCATGCGCAGCGCGGGGACCAGCGCCAAGTTCACCGCGGGGCCGGGGTTGGTAGTGACGTTAGTAATTCGGCCGTACTGGATCATGCCCGCTTCATCCACGATGCGCAGCGCGCGGCCCGCCGGAAACGCATCCTGGAGCAGCGTCTGTCTCTCCGCAGGCCGGTTTTCATAGTCGAGGCGGCCGAGCTGGCCGATGAGCGACTGAAGACTCACCCGGAAGCCCGCACCGTTCGCCACCACGCCGCTCATGGCGAATACATCATTTCCACTGAAGTTGCCGGCGATCTGGATGGCGTCGGGAGCCAGACCATTCGCGGCGAGCGCCGCGTTCGCTGCCGGAGTGTCGGGTTGAATGCGCACGCCCGCGAGCCGCCCGAGCTCCTGCGGCCACCCGGCGCCGGGGTTGCCACACAGGCGCGCGTTCTGCACGTCGCGGCGAATGTTCGGCGACGCCATGAAGCTGCTGCGCGCCAGATCCGTACGCAAGCGCTCGAAGCCCGACACCGCCGCCAACGTGGCGTCCGCGACCCGCGACTCGCGCATGTAAAAGCGCGAGCTGTCCTTGGCGAGCGTGAACACCATCACCGAGACGAACAGACCGCCTGTCAGCGCGACCATCAGCTCCACCAGGGTGAAGCCGCGTTCGAGGCGGGATGGCGCGTTCCAACCGGTCATTGAAATGCCGTGTGCTGGCGGAGAGCGGTGGAATGGTGAACGAAGTGGTAATTCGCGAGGCCAGCGGTGACGTTTGCGGGCGTGACGGTCGCACACGGCTCGATCGCGCCGCGGCCTTCACGCGGCCAGAACACGCGTACGTCGGCGCGGATCAGGCCGTTCAACGTCGTTTGCGGGTAAATCCAGGAGAGCCGGATGTGCGTGCAAAACACGGTCTGGGCCGCAACCTGAGTCACGTTGCCGAGCGCGTCGAAGGCGGGGCCAAAGGCGGGTTGCGCCTGAAACGTCGGCAGCCGCCATTGATTCGGGAAGGCGTTCACGGCGTCGAGCCACAACGTGTTGGTCCCCAGGTTGCTGACGGGGTTCGTCGCGTTCGGGAAATTCCAGCGCGTGGAATCGACGGTCAGCTGCTCGGCCCAGCTTTCGGCGATGTGCGTCGCGAGCGCCAGGTTCTTCGAGTGCTGGTTGGAGGTGACGGTCACCTTTTGCATCGCGATGATGCCGCTCACCCCGATGCCGAGCACCGTGAGCGCCATCATCAGCTCCACGAAGGTGTAGCCTCTGCTCTGGCGCCTCATGGTGGCACCGGTACCGGTGCCGTCCCCAGCCGCGCCATGCCGTTCGGCGGGATCAGCACGACACGCGTCAGCCCGACCGCGGTGCCGCTGCCCCCGTCGCGCCACACGTTCGCGCGCGGCACGTTCGTGAGATTTCCCCAACCTCCGGACCCGAAGCGGACCAAGGTGCGCCCGAGCGGCGTGAAACACACGTCCATGGCCGAGATCGCCGTGTTGTCCGGATTGCGCATGTGGATGTTGATGGAGGCGAACGTGCCCGCGACGCTCGCGCCGAAACTACGGACCAGGCGGCTGTCCACGCCGTCCCAGTTTGGATCTCGGCAGCTTCCCGACGGCAGCGTCTGGCAGGCCGCCGGTAATGCGGTACCGCCCACCGCCTCGCGCACTTCGAGAGTGCCGCGGGCGTCGGTGGTGGTGTAGCGAACGAGCACCGCGCTGCCGCGACCCATGGCGCGCAGCCGCGCATTGCGGAACAGCGTGCTCACTTCCTGCGCCGCGGCCTGGGTGCGGCGGTCGCGCATCCGGAAGGTGATCTGCGGGATGGCGATGACCGCGAGCACCGCGATGATGATCACGACGACCATCAGCTCGATGAGCGTGAAGCCGCGCGCA
>DATDJP010000143.1:0-9262 GCA_036520475.1 Polyangiaceae bacterium
TAGTTGAGCGGATCCGGCGTGAACCCGGCGCCGCCCCGTCCCAGGCAGTCGTATGCCGAGACGCCAGTCTGGACGACTCGCCGGTAATCCACGGTGATGGCCCGCCCGCTCGCGCCATCCCACGCGAGCAGTGAGCCAGGCACGTTCACCTTGGCGAGATACCGCGGCGCCGCAGGGTTCGAGAGATCGACGCGATCCAAGTAGAAATGGACCTTGCCGGCGTCGCTGAGCGAGCTCTCGTAGTGGCTCGTCAACACCGTCGTACCGTGCACGTGCAGCCCGCTGGTGAAAGCCGTAAACGGAAGCTGGAATTCGCGCACCGCGATGTTGCTGGGCGTGGCCGCGTCAACAATTTCGAGCCACTGCTTGCCGGGACGTGTCGTGCCCAGCAGCGGATCGTATTCGATGCGGGCGCGCGAGCTGATGAAGGTGCTCCCGATCTGCACCACGGCGTCCCCCGAGAACACCACGTTGTTGCTGCCGGACGCGCCCTCAGTGTCGTACGGACCGAGCGCTGCCAGCACGCGGTTTGCTTCCAGCTTCGGCGAGGCAGGGTTCGCCACGTCCACGATGGCCGCGGCCGAGCTGCGAGCGCCAGTGCGCGCGTCGTAGTCGTGGTAGAGCACGTAAGCGCGCGAGCCATGGCCGAACAAGCGGCCCGAGCTCATGTACGAGCCGCAGCCACCCTCCACGGCGCTCGTGAAGTCGAGGCTACCGAGGCCTTGTGCCAGGTCCGGTTGACTGAGCGGCGTCACGTCCAGCGAGGTCGTGCTGTTGTTCCACCAGTCCGTGCCCAGACGGACGACGTAGTCTTGAACGCCAACGGCCGCCTGAACCTGCCGGGCGACGGCTAGCGAGTCGAGCAGCCGCGGCGCGCTGCGGTTCGTGATGTCGAAGCTTTGCACACGCTCGTCGGACACGGCGAACAGCGCCTCACGGTGGATCAATCCGCGGCGCGCCTCGCCGTATGCCGGCGCCAGCCCGGCGAGCGACAGCGAATCGCGAGTGAAGTTCACGAGCTGAATTCCGCTCGTGTACGTGCCCCAACATCCAGCGCTCGTCACGTTGGTGTGACCGCTGAAAGGTACCAAGATGAGCCCCGTGTCATCGAGCACCTTGAACGCCTTTTGAATGCGATCCTGATCTTCGGGCAAGCTCGCCCAGGAGCCGCCAAAATTGACGCGCCGGATCAGCCTCGGTGCGCTCAAATCCGAGACGTCGAACAGATTGACGTGGAGCGCGCCCAACGGATTTTGCTGGTCGAAGCCGAGGCCGATCAGCCGATCGCCGCGCGGCTCCATGTGGTAGATGAAGCCCGGCATTTCGAGCTCGCCGACCTGGCGGGGCGCTGCCGGATCACTGAGGTCGATCGTGAACAGCGGATCCGTACGCTCGGCCGTGATCGCGTAGGCGCGCGTGCCGTCGAAGCGCGTACTCTGAAGCTGCTCGGGGCGCGGCAGCACCAGCGCCAGTCTGCCCGCCGGCACCAGCTCGGCCGAAGAGCGAATCTGGAAGGTCTGCACGGTGGGGACCGTGCCCTGCACCCACTGCCACGGCTGGCTGACCACGCGCAGGTAGCCCTGATACTCGTCCATTTGCCAGCGGCTGGTGATCTGGCCATCGACGCGGACGCGCCCCGCCAGCACGAGGTCGCCCGCCGGGTCTGCGATATCGACCACCTGGATCTCGGAGCCGAGCTCACCGGTGCTGCTGTACTGCCGCCCGGCAACGTACAGGCGCGAGGTGGTGACGGTGATGCTGCGTCTGCCCCAGCCCCACTGATCGTGCACTTCGTCGAATGCCAGCTCGTCGACTTTGCGCACGCTGCTGGGATTGCTCACGTCCAGGCTCGTCACCGTCGTGCGCGGACCGGTCGCACAGTTGTAACAAGAGCCGTTCTGGTAGCTCACCACGTACAGAATGTTGCCAACGATGCGCGAATCCGAGATCTCGCCGGGGACCTGGAACTCGGCGAGCTTGCGCACGCTCGCTGGGTTCGCGCTGTCCAGCACGAGCACCTGGCTCGTTTGTACCCATTGCCACGCTCCTGCGAGCTGCACGTGCGTCGCCCAGCTCGTGAACAAGCCGACCACGACGCTGCCGCGCACGTACATTTCGAACGGCGTGGCTTGCGTGCGATAGCGGCCAAGCAGCTGGAGGTCGCTCGGGCGCGTCATGTCGATGACGTTCAGGCCGCCATAACGACTCAAGGCGTACAGCCGGTCGCCAGCAACCTGCACGATGTCCGCCTCGGCGATCACGCGTCCCGGGTCGCCGCCGCCCGGAGCGCCGCCAAGACCGCCAGCGCCTCCGGTACCGCCTGCTCCTCCCGCCCCCGTGGGAGGCAGGGGCCCGCCGCCGGTCGGGAATGGATTGCCGGATCCGACAGCGGGATTGTCGGACACGAAGTCGCCCGGAGTCGTACACGAAGCTTGAATCCCGACGAAGAGAATCAACCCCGTGAGCAGCAGTGTCGTTCGCAACCACCCGAGACTTGCCATGGCCCGCTCCTCCGCGACTCCGAACGGAGCGCGTAGCGACTCCATACCCGAGTCACGCGGCCGCGGAACGGGTAAAGCGGCTTGCGAACAGCGGCATCCGGCCCGTGCGCACTGCCACGAATGGCAGCGCACTGACACAAGCGTCAGCCCGCGGCGCAGACCCCGCGGAATCTTGCGACAGTGCGCTTAGCCCGAGCGGCGTTCAGCGCCGGTAACTATCGGGATCGATGCTGAACTTACGCAACCAGCGGTGCACCTGCATGCGCGCTTTGCCGAGCGCCCGCGCCACCTCGGTCACGTTGCCGTCGTGAGCCTGCAGCAGGCGCACGAGCTGCATGCGGAGCTCCGAGTCCTTTTGCGACCAGTGTTGCTTGGGCGCGGCAGAAAACGACGAACGGGGCGCGGCGACCGGGGGGGGTAAATCGCGCGAGCGCAGCTCGCCATCTTCCACGAGCGAGGCGCAGCGCGTGAGACACTGCTCCAGCTCCCGGATGTTGCGCGGCCACTCGTAGCCGACCAGGGCACGCGCCGCGGCCACGGACAAGCGCGTGATGCGGTTTTGACCGCCAAGCTTCCGTAAGATGGACGCCACACAGGTGCCCAGATCCTCTTTGCGTTCCCGAAGCGGAGGGAGCGTGTACGAAAAGCCGTCCAGCCGCGCCAGTAGATCCGCCCTGAAGTCGCCCTTCTCCGCCAGCTCGTGCAGCCCCGCGTGCGTCGCCGCGATCACGCGCGCGTCGACCTGAATCGGGCGCGCAGAGCCCACTGGCAGCACCTGCTTATCTTGCAAGAACCGGAGCAGCGCGACCTGCGCGCCAGGAGCGAGCTCGTCGACCTCGTCGAGCAGCAAGGTGCCGCGATCCGCCGTGCGCACGAGTCCGGGCTCGTCGCGAACAGCGCCGGTGAACGCGCCGCGCGTGTGGCCGAAGAGCTGGGTTTCGACCAGGTTCTGGGGCAGCGCGCCGCAGTTGACGGCGACGAAGCGCCCTTCGCGCCGCGAGAGCACGTGCAGCGCGCGCGCCAGCAGCTCCTTGCCCGTGCCCGTTTCACCCAGCAGGATCACGGACAAATCCGCGGGCGCGAGCCGTCGCAACGTCTCGTACTCGCGCTCCAACAGCGGGTTCGTCGTGAGCAGCGCCGCGTCGTCTCGCGCGCTTTCGAGGTCTCTGTCGCGCGCGCTGCCGCGGGGCGTCGGCATCGCCGCTCGGAAAACGAACAGCGTATGTCCGAGCTCGATGACGTCACCGTCACAGAGGGAGGCGCGGCTCACCGGGCTGCCATTGATGGCGCAGCCGTTCGTCGAGCCGGCGTCCTGCAAAGTCCAGCCTTCCGCGCTGCCCAGCACGCGCGCGTGCACGGACGATAGCCACTTGTCCGGGAGGCCGATCACGAGCTGACGGGCGCCGGACATGCTGCGTCGC
The DNA here is from genome assembly GCA_036520475.1 of Polyangiaceae bacterium. Classification (GTDB taxonomy): domain Bacteria; phylum Myxococcota_A; class Polyangia; order Polyangiales; family Polyangiaceae; genus DATDJP01. Next base: position 3,923 of record DATDJP010000143.1, read on the forward strand.
TCGAAGCTGCGCTGCGCGGCTCGCGCGACGACGACCTCGTCCACGTCCGTCAGGTCCCAGCGGGCCCCCGGGACGAGCGGGCGCTCACACTCGAGCAGGAGAAACAGGTGCGGCCGGGGCAGCGGCACGTCGGCCGGGCCGCTTCCGGACCGGTTTGTCCAAGTCTGACCGTCCAATTCAATCATCAGCAGGCCCAAGGTGGGCGTATTTTCAACGAGGCTCAAAGTTTCGGCACAACCGCCGCGGGGATTGTCCGTGGCCGAAGTCCGGCCCGCAAGTATGATTGTGTCGTGTCGTCCATGGCGGGGCGCCGGTTGGGCGCATATCAGCTGGTTCGCTGCGTTGGCACGGGCGGAATGGGCGCTGTCTACGAGGCCATCCACGGCCAGCTCGGGCGCCGGGTCGCCGTGAAGGTCCTGCACCCGCGGGCCGGCGATGCCGACGGCGTGAACCGGTTCCTGCGCGAAGCGAAAGCTGCCGCGCAGATCCGGCATCCCAACGTCGTTACGGTGTTCGACGTGGGTCAGGAGGACGAAGTCAGCTACCTGGTGATGGACTTTCTCGAGGGACCGAACCTCGCCGACTACTTGCGCGAGCGCGCGCCGCTCTCGGTACCGCGAATCGTCGATATCTTCGTGCCGATTGCTTCGGCGATCGCGACAGCGCACGACGCATCGGTAGTCCATCGGGATTTGAAGCCCAGCAACATCCTGCTCACGTCGACACAGAGTGAAACCCTGCTGCCCGTCGTGCTCGATTTCGGGATCAGTCGAGTGCTCACGGAACAGGACCGGGCGACGCATTCCGACGCATTCCTGGGCACCGCCGCTTATCTGTCGCCAGAGCAGGCGCGCAACGCCAAGCATGCGAGTCCGGCCAGCGATCAGTATGCGATCGGCGTCATGCTCTACGAGTGTGCGACCGGCCAGCAGCCGTTCTCGGGCAAGGGCGCGTACGAGATCCTGCACGCCATCGTGACGGCGACGCCCGCGCATCCCTCCGAGCTGAACCCGGCGATTCCGGCGGAGTTCGCGCAGATCATCGCACGTGCCATGCATCGGGATCCCGCCCAGCGCTTCCCGAGCGTGAAGGCGCTGGGTTCGGCGCTTCTGACCTTCGCGGGACGGCGGATCTGGTCAATATGGGGCAAGGAGTACACGGGGGTGCAGGACAGCAGCGTCGCGACCGACGTCACCGCGCGCTCGCGACGGCCTTCGGCCCCGCGCCGCCCGACGTCGAAGACGCGTGGCGCTGTGCTCGCGCTCAGCGCGGTCGTGGCCGGCGCAGCGCTGGGCCGAGCCAGCTTCGCGTGGATCCCCTCGCCCGCCGACGGTGAACGGGCCAACGCTCCCGTCGCTCGAGAGAAGCCGGCCGCGGCTACGCCGGACGCCAAGCTCAGCTCCGCGCGCACCACGCTCGCGAGCCCCCTGCTCGTGAACCGCGCGCCCGAGCCGACGCTGCCCCCCGTGGCTTCAGCCAATTCGCCATCCGCTGCGAGTGCCAGCCAACATGCGGAGCAGCTGGCGCGCGCCCCCAAGCGAGCGGCGGCACGCGGACGGACGCTCGCGCAGCCCGCGCGCCCGAAGAAGGTAGGCTCGAAACCACGAACCGCGGCTGATATAGACTACGAGGTGGGCGCCAACGGTGTGCCCATTCTCGAGTGACATGTCGCGATGGCTCCGTGCCCTGACTCTGGCCTGGTTATTGTTCAGCGGCGTGAGCTCGGCTCAATCGCGAGATTCGAGCGAGCCTGCGAAAAAAAACGCGGAGGGCGCCAGCTCCGAGGCCCGAGTCAAGGCGGACGCCCTGATTCAGCAGGGCATCGCGCTCCGCCGCGAAAAGCGCGACGCGGAAGCCCTCGAGCGCTTCCAGCACGCTCATGAGCTCAGCCCCTCGGCGCGCGCGCTCGCCCAGATCGGCCTCGCGGAGCTCGCGCTGAGTCGCTTCGACGCTTCAGAAGCGCATCTTCGCGAAGCGCTGGGCAAGGACGACGACTGGGTGCGGCGCAATCGGGCGACGCTGGAACGCTCGCTGAACGCCGCCGGTGCGCACCTCGGTTCCGTGAACGTGAGCAGCAATGTGCGAGGCGCGGAGCTCTGGCTCAACGGCGAGCGCGCTGGCGTCCTGCCTCTCGGGCCGCAGCGCGTCCTGGCCGGCAACGTGCGCGTGGAGCTCCGGCGCAGCTCGGGGGAGCGCACCGAGCGCGCGCTCACGCTGGCGGCGGGCGCGACGCACCACGTCCACGTGGATTTCGTCGAAGTTCGCACGCGAACCAAACAGCCCATCACAGGCGCGCGCGCCTCGGCCCGCGAGCGCGCCGCAGCCGATGCGCAAACCTCCTCGCCCGCCGCTGCGAGCGCGCCGCGAACCGCCGCCTGGATGTTGGTCGCGACGGGGGTCGTGTTTCTTGGAGAAGCCGTGGTGGCGCACGTGCTGCGCGAGCGCTTTGCGAGCGAGTACAACGACGACGGCGAATGCCTCCATGGACAGCTCTCGCGCAGGGAGCGCTGCGGCGAGGTCCTGGGCAAGGCACAGACCGCGCGAACGTTGGCGATCGCCGGCTACATCGGTGCGGGGGTCGCGTTCGGCACGGCAGGCGTCTTGTTCGCGGTGGCGAGTCCCGTGGGCACACCTGTCCACAGCGCGGGTGTGCGGTTCTCTTATTCAGCGCGGTTCTGACACAGCACCCTAGTTGTCCGGTTTGAGGGTGTGGGCGACGGTCCATATGATGACGCTGTTGCGGAGCGCATCGCCCGCGCCGCGCAGGTGCAACTGGTCGTTATCGAAATATTCGCACGGCGCAGCGCCCCGCTCGACCCACGCCTCGCCACAGAGGCTGGTGACCAACGCCTCCCAGCCCGCGACGAACAAGTTCCCCTTTGCCTTCGAATCCTCGAAAATCTTCCAGATCATTCTGTTGAGCAGCGTCGCCTCCGTTTGAAAGCCGGGCGTGCCGCGCTCCGTCGTCGTGACCAGCACGATGCCGGCACCAGGGTTCGCGGCGCGTGTGGCCCTGATCGACGCATCGAAAGACTGCCGTGTGATGTCCCGTTCGGCAGCAAGCTGATCGAGCGGGACGGCGGCCAGGCGCCGGGCCTCGTGGGCGGCGACTGCGATGACCATGACGTCGGGTCGCGTCGTCGCCTTCTCCCGAACAACGTTCAACCAGGCGTACGAATCGTTCCCCTCGTGATAGCTGATCCACGTGGAATACCCCCATTCCCGCATAGTTTGTTCGAGGCTGAGCGCACAGTAATCCGGAGCCTCGGGCGTGCCGCGGCAGGTTTCGCTATCGCGCACGAGCTCATCACCCACCACGGCGATCCGCACAGGGGGCAATGCCCCCGGCATTGGCTCGTAGTCATAAACGGTCTTGCATTCGCTCGACACGGGCGACGCGACACACGTCCCGTCAGGGCACGTCAGAATCGAGAGCGGCGCTGGCTGCGTCGGTAACCCTCGCTTGGCGTCTGGAATCAGCGCACGCGGGACTGGGTAGTCGATGATGGCGTCGTCCGTGATGCGCGTGTCTTCGGCCAAGTAGTTGCTGGGATCTTGTACCGGCCGATGGTGCAGCTGCCACCCGCTCGCCGACGGTGAACCCACGATCGAGCGCACCTGGTAACTCGGCCCCGCGGCAGTCGTAGTTTCGAGCCACTGCACCTCCAGGCGGGCGCGATCCCCTGCCGTACGACATTCGGTGCCGATCGTGTCCGGCCGCTCGCACCGGCCCAGAACGCACTTGGTAACTCGGACCCGCGGCAGTCGTACTTTCGAGCCACTGCACCTCCCAGCGGGCGTGATTCCCTGCCGTACGACATTCGGTGCCGATCGTGTCCGGCCGCTCGCACCGGCCCAGAACGCACTTGGTCGTCGGCGCAGCACATGCGGCTTGGTTCTCCCAAACAGCCTGCGCAGAGCACTGCTGTGGGAGGTCTCGATCGCAACGCCGGCTATCGGGTTGGCAGATGACGCACTCACCGCCCAGACACGCGGGAGTCTCTCCCTCGCAGAGCAACACCCTGGAGCTACTCGCCCAATCTACGCTGCAGGAATGTACTTGGTTCCCGCGGCAAAAGCGGGCCCCCCCGGGCTGGTTGAAGCACTCATCCACGGGATCGCGACAGGCCGCTTCACCGCCGTTCTCGGAGGTGCACACTTGCCGGCCCGGGCAGCGCCCGCTCCGCCAACGTCGGTCGTCGTCGCAAAAAAGCAGTTCCTGGCCGGGCGTCGTGCCGCAGCGAGACGCGCCCAGGCGATCACAGCTTTCTCCGGGACTCGCGTTCGGCTCGAGCGAAGTGCACGCGATCGCGACGACGGCGAGCGCTTGAACGAAGCGGTTGAAGCTTTGTACACGCACCGTTTGACGCCCTTTAAATAGGGTACCAGAGTCCGCTCTGTGGGCAACAGCGGCGCCGTCCTGTTGGTCCTCGCCACGCTGGTCGGGTGTGCTCGCTCGAACGCGTCCGCTCCTGCGCAGCGGGACGCCGCGGGCTCCACGACGGCCCAGCCCACGCCGCGTTCGGGACCTGCAGAGCCCAAGGCGGATGCGGCTGCCGTGTCCGCGAGCCGCGTGCTCCGCTTCGCCTGGCGCCCGCCCGGCGGCAGCGCCGCAGAGTACGAGACGCTCGACGTCGCCGACGGCCACCGCGTCGTGCTTCCCCCGGGCACCACTCGCGGTCGCGCTTACCCAGTTGTCATCGCACTCCACGGACAGCCCAAACGCGAGCAAGCCCCTCGCCACTATCGATTCACGGAGGTCGTGACGCGGGTCGCGCAGTCGCTCTGGACCCGCGGAGACTCAGCGCAGTTCGTGCTGGCCCTCCCTGCCTTTCGCTTCACCGGGGCGAACTGGCCCGCGTTCGATCTCGTCCTCTTCAAGAAGGAGCTCGAGCGAGAGCTCGCCGCCGAAGGCGTACAGGCCTCGCGGTACTACGTGGTCGGACACTCCGCCGCTGCCGGCTGCGGCGGGCTCGGCATGAACGGCGCGCACCGCCTCGAGCCAGCGGCCGTCGGCTTCTTCGACACCTGCGTCGGTGCCGGCTTTCGCAGCGAGGTGCGCGCGCTCCGCAAGGCCGGCATCCCCACCCTGCTCGCGTACAGCGTGGAGACGGCCGGCTTTCGCCCGCGCCCACCGCGCGAGTACATGACGAGCTTCGACTTCGGCAAGGTGTTCGCGCCGCTCGGTCTCGCGCCGAGCGACTGCCCCGCCCGCCTACCCGACGCGCCCCTGCGCCCACAGCCGTTCCGCTGCGCCTCGGACTCGAGCGGCGTCGTGCGCGCTTTCGTGCTGGACACCGGCGAGGGCGAAGCGGGCCACAACGCCGTTGTCCCGGTGGC
>DATDJP010000144.1:0-7830 GCA_036520475.1 Polyangiaceae bacterium
CGCTCGACGCGGGGAAGATCGCCACGTTCGACGCGCACCGACAAGGCCGTGTCGCGACTCTCCACGTTCTCGAGAAGGGCCTGGGCGATGCGCAGGCGCTTGCCGGATGCGACCCACGCCCAGTAGCGATGCGCAGCGGCCCGTTGAAATTGAATGCGCTGCTCGCTGACCGACAACTTCGCGATGTCGCTTCCGAGCTCCGCGCGTGCAAGAGTGGCGCGGCGTCTATCGATCGGACCGTTGCGTAACAGCGGCACGTTCACGCCGGCGCGGAGCTCACCGTATTCGAGCGTCTGGTAGCGGCCGTCATAGTTCGGGAAATCCCCGCTGCCGAGTCTCCAGCCCGCGAAGGTAGAGGCGCCCCAGAGCGCTGTGGGCATCTCCAACGTGCTCTCGATGCGAACGGACTCGTAGTACCCAACCGGCGTCACGGTCGCGCGCGTCTTCCACGAGACGTCGAAGCCGCCCTCTGCGGAAAGAAGCTCGCCGGACGCAATGGCGCGTTCGAGCTCGGCGGCCTTGAGCAGCGGAAAGGACCGATCGGCGGAGGCGAGAACGTGATCCAGGCGCAGCTCGTTTGCTGATGCGGAGCGTTCTTCGGCTCGGCTGGGGCGACTCACGCTCAGGATAGCGAGCACGACCAGGATGAACGCCCACCTCACGTGTCGCCTCCTGTGGCGTCGGCTTTCGTATCGCGCTTGCGGAGCTCGGGTTCATTGCTCGGCGATGGAGGGAAGCCGTTGAATTGACGCCACAGCTCGTAGCCGAGACTGACGCGACCGAGCTGAATCCAGCCTTGCGTGCGGACGCCTTGGCGCAGATAGCTGGCAGACGGCCACGCTGCGCCCGCCTCGGGCACTACGACGACACGGAACTGCCCCGCTCCGTCGTCGTGCGCGTCGATGAATTTCACGCGTCCCGGGAAGGTCCCGACTGCTGCCGACGGCCAGCCCGTGAACTGCACTGCGGGCCAGCCCTCGAATTGGATGCGAGCGCGAGCGCCCTCGCTCACGAGCGGCATGTCATTGCCCGACACCCAGAGCTCCACGGCGCGGTCGTTCGTGTCCGGTACGAGCACGGCCAAGACATCTCCCGCTTTCACGATCTCACCCGCATGACCATTGGCCACGATGCGAAACACGGTTCCGTCGCGTGGCGCCCTGACGGACTGTGCCGACTGCCGTGCGAGGCGCACCTCCATCCGCGAAAGCTCCGCGCTCGCGCTCGCCACCTCCGCTTCCGCCGCCGCTTGCGCGGCCCGAGCGTCGTTGATCGACGCGGACGCGTCGTTCTCGATCTTTTTGCGATCGGACGTGAGCGCCACCTGTTCGCTCTGTGCCGCCACCAGCGCGACCCTGGCACGCTCCACCTCCGTCTGCGCGCGCGTGGCTTCGAGCTCCGTCAGCTCGAGCTGCCTCGTCGAGGTGAGCCCCTCTTCCGCGAGCGACGTTTGGCGTTCGATGTTCAGCTTCGCCGCGTTCAGCGTCGCCACCGCCAGCGCTAGGGCTTGATCGCTCGCGATCACCCGCTGATTTGCCATGCGTATCCGCGACTCTGCTGCGGCAATACCGCTGATTCGCGAAGCTTCGAGCGCATCGATGCGGGACTCGAGGGACCATGCGCGCGCTTTGGCGGCGTTCAAGCGCTCGGTGAAGGCGTCTCGTTCAGCGCGGAGACGTACGAGGATCTCGGGATCGTTGTCCGTGAGGCCGACGATGGGATCCCCTTGCTCGACCAGCGACCCTTCGCGCACGAACCACCTGAGCACCCGTCCGTCGATCGGCGCTTCGAGATTCTGCCGGCGTTCGTCGGGCGCGTACGCGACCACGCGACCTGCGCCCGGCGCCGATTGCTGCCAGGGGGTCAAAAGCAGCACGACTGCGATCAGCGCGAGCGCAGCGACGAGCAGTCGTGCCAGGACACGGCTCGAATTCGACGGCCGGACGAGGTCCATCGCCGTGGGCGCCGGAACGTCTTCCAATTGGCCGGAGCTCATCGGGCACCCTCGCGCTCTGGTGAGCGTTCGTCGTGCAGGATGCCTCGGTCGAGCCTCAGCACCGCGCCGACGGCACGAGCGATCTCTTCGCGGCTCGTGAATACGAGGATAGAGGTACGGTGTCGAATGGCCACTAGGCCGGCGAGCACCTTGCGCGCGGTGCTCGCGTCAAGGCCGTCGAGCGCTTCGTCGATGAGGAGCAGGCGCGGGGACGACACGAGCGCGCGCGCGATCATGAGACGCGAGGCCTGACTTGAGGTGAGCCGCGACCCCATGTGGCCGAGCGCGGTGAGTGCGCCCTGGGGCAAGTGGCGGATTTCGTCGGACAAGGCCACGGCATCGAGAGCTCGGGCGACAGCCGTGGGATGGATGCTCTCTTGCCCGAAGCAGACGTTGTCGAGCACGGTGCCGTCGAAGATCTCGGGCTCACCCACGAGCACGACCTCACGTCGGAGGTTCGCGAGAGACAGCGTTCGGATGTCTACCCCGTCGAGCTTGACGGCGCCGTGCGAGGGGGGCCGTAGCCCGTACAGAACATCGACGAGCGTGCTCTTGCCGCTCGCGTCGCCGCCGAGCACCGCGACGCGCGCACCCGGCGCGAGCTCGAAAGACACGTCGCAGAGCGTCGCGCTCTTGCCATCGTACGTGTAGCCCACCTCTTCCAAGCGCAGATGTGCGGGAGATTCTGGCTCAGAGCGCGACATACCCCCCTCGCGTTCCGGAGCGATATCCACGATCGCACCGAGCTTGTCGATCGACGCGGCGAGGTCGTAAAAGTTCTCCAGGTACTTGCCGAACTTGGAGACGCCGGCGAGCACGCCGGTGACGATGAGCTCTGCCGCGACGAGCTGTCCAAGCGTGAGCTGCCCCTGGATGACGAGTGCGCCGCCGAGGCCGAGGAGAGCCGCCATGGCGAACGCCTGGAGCACGTAGGTCGAAAGGATTTGCCGCAGAAGGATCCGAAAGTGCTTGCGGCGCGCCTCGACGTACGCGCGCGCGAGCTCGTCGCTCCGTGTAAATGCGAACGCGGCGCTCTCCTTCGATTTGAACGCTCGAAATGCGGTCGCCACTTCCAGAAGCCAAGACGCGGTGGCGTACTTGGCTTTGCTCTCCTTGATGGCGGAGGCAACGCCTCCGCGGCCGAGCCCGAAGAGCGTGAACGCGATCAAAGCAATCAGAACGACATCGAAGGCCAGCAGGGCCGGGTGGTAGAAGGCGAGCAGGACGAGCGAGACCGCACCCTGGAGGACGACCGATAGGCCGTCGAGAAGTAGCGTGGACGCAGTCTTCTGTACGAGGGCCACTTCGAAGAAGCGGTTCATCAGCTCGGGCGCTGCTTTCTCGGAGAACGCCCGAACGTCGGCTTGAGACAGCCGGGTGGCGGCCTCGTGCGTCGCGCGCACGAAGAACCGTTGCTGCAGCGTCTCGACGACCTGGTATTGCAGCGCACGCAGCATGCCGGCGGCGAGCAGCCCAACGAGCACCAGGACTGCGAGGACCACGATGGGTTGGAGCAGCGTCGTGAACGCCACCGTGTTGACCAGAGACTGCGCGGCGATGGGAACGGCGAGCGAAACCAGGCCGATCGCGATCGCGTAGGCGACGATCACGCCGATGTCGCCGCGTTCGAGCGCAGCCAGGCGCCGCAGGCGCTCGATCGCCGGCAGCGGCGCTCCCTCCGAGGCGAGCGCCGAAAGCGCGACCGCGCTGCCTGCGCCGTCGGTCAGTGCGCTCATCTCGCCCGTTCTGAGCGCTTGTCGGCCCGTCGCTTGCGGGCGGCAGAGCCGCAGGATATGGTGTAGAAGAAATCGTGCATTTGAATACACGAATTCTAATTCGTGTATTTGTTCCGTCAAGTCATGGCCAGCTCGAAGCGAATAACCCGCAGTTCAAGGGCTCCGGCCCCCGCGTCGTCCCCGCCGTGGACGTTCCTCACGAACCACGCCCACGTGCTGATCTGCATCGCGGAGGACTCACACATCCGCATCCGCGATCTGGCCGAACGCGTTGGCGTCACCGAACGCGCTATCCAGAAGATCATCACCGAGCTCGAAGACGGCGGCTATTTGACGCACGTGCGTGACGGCCGTCGGAACGTGTATCGGGTGCGTCCGAATCAGCCGCTTCGTCACCCGGTCGAGCGTCACCGCACCGTCGAGGTGCTCATCGAGCTCGCGGGTGGAGCCGCGAAGCGCTGAGGACCCGCGGCGCGTTCAGGAGGTCGCAATTTTGCGAACCTCGACGCTCGAGCCGGGCATCAGCACGCCCGGGCTCTGCCTCGCGATCTCGAGCGCCTGCTCGAAGCTGTCGGCGGCGATGATCATGTAGCCGCCGATGATTTCCTTCGCTTCGATGAAGGGGCCATCGCTGACGCCGGTCGCGGTCACGATCTTGCCGCCGGATTCGAGCTTGCCGCCGAGATCCACGATCTGCGCGCTGAACTTCTGCCGCCAGGCGTTGAACGAGGCCATCATTTCCTGCATTTGCGCTTTCGTTGGCGGCTCCTTCTTCCCGGGAACGCTTCGCTGGATGCACAGGTATTTCTGAGTGGGCATGGCAATTCCTTTGGTTCGTCTGCGGGCACTGGCCCGACATGCCGACGACGCCCGACGGCGTGCGGATTGGACACCCGGCGCGGACTATTTTCCCGGCCAGGGGCTGGAGCCTAGCGCCTGGGCGGCGTGAACGTCTGGGCGTACCGCGTCGGCTCGTGGAGCGCGCCGAACGCGAAGCGGAAGAGAGCGTGGCGGGGCGACGGGCCACGTTGGGGGTCGTGCTGGTCGTGGCGGTGCTCAGCATTTTCCCCGTGACGAACTTGCTGTCGAGCCATCAGGCGATGAACCGTGGTTACAACCCGCTCGATTTCGTGAACACGTACGGTGCGTTCGGCAGCGTCGGCAGCGAGCGGCGTGAGATCGTGTTCGAAGGCGGCCGCTCGGGCTGTGCTGAGGCCGATTTCCAGGGACGACGCCGAGCTCGCGGCGTTCTTGAAGAGCCGGGGATGGCTGGCGGAGTAGCGACAGGGAGCGACGGCTACCAGAGCGCCGCGACGCGCTCGTATGACGCGACCCGTTCTTTGACGACGGGAATGAGGCCCGCGATCATGATTTCGTCGGCGCGGGTGCGCGTGACGAGCTGCTCGATTCCGGCGCGAACTTTGTCGGGAGCGCCGGCGATCAGCCCGAGCGAAAAGCGCTCCACCACCGCGTGCTCTTGCGGGCTGAAGCGGTAGGCGAGCGCTTCTTCGATGCTTGGCAACGGGCCCGTGCGCCCCGTGGCCAGACGCGCGTAGGCGACGCGCAGCGGGGCCGCGAGGGCGTGCGCGTGCTCGTCGGTTTCGCCGCACACGACGCTGACGGCCATGATCAAGTGCGGCGCCGCGAGCGTCTCGGACGGGGAAAAGCGCTCGCGGTACAGCGTGACCGCGCCGTCTGCTTCCGCCATGCTGAAATGGCCCGCGAAGGCGAAGCCGGTACCGAGCTCCGCCGCGAGCGCCGCGCCGGCGCGCGTGGAACCGAGCATCCACAGCTCGGGGATCGGCACGTCGTTCGGCATGATCTCGATGCGGCGATAGGGGTGGTCGTCGGGAAACGCGTTGCGCGCGAAGGCGAAGAGCTCGGCGAGTTGCTCGTTCACGTCCTGTGTGGCGAGCGGGGTGCGGCGCACCGCGGAGGACGTCACGGGATCGGTGCCGGGGGCGCGACCGATGCCGAGATCGATGCGGCCGGGATACAGCGCTTCGAGCGTCTTGAACACTTCGAGCACGTGGAGCGGCGCGTGATTGGGCAGCATGATGCCGCCTGCGCCGACGCGGATGCGTCGCGTGATGCCCGCGACGTGTCCGATCAATATCTCGGGCGCGGAGCTGGCAATACTCGGGATGTTGTGATGCTCGGCGACCCAGTAGCGGTGATAGCCGAGCTCATCCACACGCTTGGCGAGCGCGAGCGAAGCGTGGATGGAAGCGCTTGGCGGAAGCTCCGTCGAGACGGGGAACAAGTCGAGCACTGACAGCGGCACGGGCGAGCGCACGCACGAAATATGAGTCGCCCGGCTGAAAGCGGTAGTGTGCGGGACGGCGATCGTGTTGATCGCGCTGGGCGTCTACATCTTCGTCGATGCCGCTAGCCACGAGCTCATGGCGAACGCCCTGCGCTGACGAAGTGTCGCGCTCAAAAGGGGACGACATAGGGTCCCCAGTGGCCGACCGCGCCAGCCGCCTGGTAGTCGTAGCGTCCGCCGAGACACCAGGAAAAGATGCCGTCGTTCGCGCAGAGCATGTTATCGGACAGGCCGAACGTCTGGACCTTGTGCATTCCGCCCACGAGCGTCGGACGCTCGAGGAGCTGGAGCTCGTAGCCGTCGCAGGCAAGCGGATTCCCGTCCAGCACGCCGCAGTCGTTCGAGCCCCAGCAGTACAGGTCGCCTCCAGTGATGCCCGCGCGGCGCGCGCACACGCTGAGACGGCCGGAGCCGATGTCGGTGACCCCCTCGAGCTCCGTCGGCTGTCCATGGGCGCTCGGCGCGCTGACCGGACCGAGCCCGGTTTGATCCGCTGCTCCGAAGCAAGTCACTTTGCCGGAAGCGTGCAGCACGCACGTCGCGTGTGCGGTCACGGCCACTTGTTTGGCATCGATGATTCCGGGCACCGCGACGGGAGGCGTGAAGTCGTAGTCATGGCCGTCCCCGAGCTCGGTGTTGACTTGCCCATAAGCGTTGTTGCCGTGGCAGTACACGGTGCCGTCATCCAGGACAGCGCACGCGTGATTCTCGCCCACGGCGATCTGCACTGCCGGTCGAGGTAGCCGGACGACCTCCGCCGACGCCGGACCGAAATCGATCGACCCGCCGCGCAACTCGACGCTGGGCGAGACGGTTCCCCAGCACGCTACGGAGCCTTCCTCGATGAGCACGCAGCCGCCGAAGAATCCGAGTTTGACGTCCACGAAGTTTTTATCCCAGCGCATGGTCTTCAGCGAACCCACGCGCCCATCGGTGCTGTAGCCGCTGCACGAGAGCTGCCCGTACCAGCCTACGGTGCACATGGGCCCCTGGCTCCCGGCGCCTGCGAGTCGCATGGGACGATCGAACTTCGCTATCACGCCCGCCGTGGCCGGTTTTCCTGCGTGAAAGCAGCCGACTTCCCCGGTTGCGTGCAAACCACACATGCCCAGGGGCGACGGGGCAAACTGCACGATCGGGGACGATGGGAGATTGTCTTGCCCTTGCTGGACATCCCCCAGATCGACGTCGGAGCTACAACCCACGAGCGCGGCCGATACGAGCAAACAAGAACGTTGAAGCGGCTTGGTCATGTTACGGAATGTCCGAAGGTGAGCGTCGTTCTGACGACACGGCTCGGTCGATGTGAGCGCGTGCGGCGTCCCGGTACGGCGAATTGGGCGACGTGATCTCGAGGTGCCGGAGCTTTTCGCGCGCGCTGTCGATGCGTCCGCTTTCGGCGAACAGGCGGATCATGAACAGCTCGCGTTCCTCACGCAGCGCGCCGTTCGGGAAGCGCTGCGCGTGTTCCGCGATCGCCGCGAGCGCCTGACTCGAATCGGTCCGTGAGTAGGCGCGAGCGCGAGACAAGAGCTCCGCTTCGGCGCGAAGCTGGGAAGGCGAGTTGCGTCGCGGGGCGGCTGTCGGGAGCGCTGGGCGTGCGTGTGCTCGTGCCGAGTCGTCAACCACGGGCGCGCTCGGTTCGAGCGGCGCCGGCGGCGCGACGGAGCCGCGTATCTGTTCGACGGCTGGCGTCGCGGCGCCGGACAGTTGCAGAGCCATCGATCGCTCGAGCGGCGCTGGCGGCGGCGCTGGTGTCTTCGACACTTGGT
>DATDJP010000145.1:0-16269 GCA_036520475.1 Polyangiaceae bacterium
GATCAGCCGGCGCATCTGCGCGAACAGCGGCGGGTGCCGGACCGCCTCTGCGAACACGCCGACCCAACAGCGGGCCGCGATCAGGTCCGCGCGCTCATCGAGCCGGAGCGCCCCGTCGATGTAGGCAGCCAGCCGGTCGCCATCGTGCTCGTAGCTCCGGACACGTGCGCGAAAGCGCGCCACGAGATCTTGGAGCAGGCCGTACATCAGCTCGGATTTGCTGGCGAAGTGGTGATGCAGCAAGCCGGGGGCAATGCCGGCCTCGGTGGCAATGGATACGATAGTGGCGCCCGCGTAGCCGTGATCCGAGAGAACCCGGGCGAATGCGCTCAGGATCTGCCGCCGTCGTTCCTCGCGATTGCTGGGGCGTCCCATAGTTTGGTTGAATAACCAATTTATGAGCCGCAGGTTGAGGGTATGACGAATTGCCCTACGCATCCCCGGCGTATCGCGGTGTGGATCGCCATGGCCGATCACTTCCTGGACACGGAGACGCGACAGGACATCGCGCTGACGGCCCTGTGCTGCGTCGAAGCCGGCTTGACACCGGATGAGGCCAGCGACGTGTGGCGGTACGAAGTGTCGCCCGCGGTGTCCTTCAACCTCTGGGACGTGGCGGGCGAATGGGCCGGCTGGGACCGCGACTGGCTGGTGCAGAGAATCGAACGGCTGCGAACCCAGTGGCACAATCGCTCCGGGACGTGCCGCGCGCTGCGCGACCGGCTCGGGGTTCATTGCATGCAGGGCGTCTGGATAGCGATCGGGCGCTGCATGGAGGCGCTCGTGAGCGTCCCGGCCAGCGATGAGCGCCGGCAATTGGCGCGTGATCTGACGTGCCTGGCACGCCACTACTTCGATTTCAGTCCGGGTGATCTGGCGGCGCTGGACAGCGGCGAGCGGCGCCGAATTCGTGCGCTCTACCCCGCGCCGTTCCAGCGCATCATGGCTTTCGCGCTGGTGCCTGGAGAAGCGAAAGCTGCGGACGGGCGCGCGCGATCGGCGCTACATCTGGAGCGGTTGCCATGAGCATCGACGTTCAATCGTCGAAGTCACGGTTCGAACCATGGCGCAGCTGAAGAAGATCCGAACCCACCGCGCTTGGCTCTTGCAGCCGCCCGTGAAAAAGCCGTCGCGCAGCGACTTCGGCTTGCCCGAGCGCGGAGGAACCCTGAGCCGCGATGACCAGAACCGGCTTGAGCAGAGCATCGCCGACAAGGTCCGGAGCTACGGCATCGACGAGATCGAGATGCCGAAGTCGGCGCGCATCGCCGCGCAGGAGCGCCTGCATGCGCTCTACCACGACGCGCTGACCGCATCGGACGAGGAGGCTGATGGCTCCTGCGGCTCCGCTCACGGCGTAGCGGCGAACTGACTCAAAGAGAGCAGGTTGCCGTCCGGATCCTGAAACCAGAAGACGCGCGTGCCATCGTCGGCTGTCCAGATGCCGCGGGCGTCTTGATTGAAGTGCGCGTAGCGCTTCGCCGTCACGCCCTTCTTCATCAGATCGTCCACCGCCGTCTCGAGGTCGTCCACGTCGAGCCCGAACGCGGTGTACGGGGCGACCACGGCCTCTGCTACTTTCTGGATGCGGAGCATGGTGCCATGCGCGTCGAAGACGACGGCGAAGACGTGCTCCTCCACGAAGCGAAGGCCGAGCACGTCGGCGTAGAAGCGCCGGCTCTCTGCCGGTCGTGCGGTGGCCAGGAAGGCGATGGCCTTGGTCGTCATGAGAAAACTGATACTCTGGGCCGCGGATGGCGCCGAGCAAGAAGCGAGCACCACGACCGAAGCGACCGGCGCGGAAGACCACCCCGGCGCGGACCCGCTCGGCTGCGGCCGACACAGGGAGCGGGACACCCTTCGTCGTGCTGCTCCGCGCCATCAACGTCGGCGGCACCGGCAAGCTCGCCATGGCCGACCTGGTGAAGCTCTGTGAGCAAGCGGGCTTCTCGGACGCAAAGACGTACATCCAGAGCGGCAATGTGGTCTTCAAAAGCAGCGCCAGCGAAGCGGACGTGAAGCGCGTGCTCGAACAGGCAGTGACGGCCAAGCTCGGCAAAGCGGCCGCGGTGCTCGTGCGTACCGCCAGCCAGCTTACCCGCGTGCTCGCGAACAATCCTTTCAAGAGCGCGCCGCCCAACCGCGTGCTCGTCTTGTTCCTCGACAAGGCGCCGCCTAAGAGCAGCGTGGCCCACGTCGAGCCGCCCGGCGGGGAGGAGCTGGTGCTCAAGGGGCGCGAGCTGTACCTGCATTTCCCGAACGGCATGGGCCGGTCGCGGCTGAAAGTACCGCTCGCGGGCGTTGGCACCACCCGCAACGTCAACACGGTTGCCAAGCTTGCCGCGATGGCGCGCGCCCTCTGAGCCGCGTGGTGCCAGCGACTAAAGACGAAACAGCGGGCGCCCCACGTCGAGCACCGGCCACGGAATGGCCAAAAGCGTCAGCAGCAGCCACAAGGCCGTCGTGATGAGCACGCTGCGGTAGCGCGCTCGGCCCTCTTTGCGCCGCGAGCGCGCGCGCCCCACATGGGCGATGACGATGGCGAGGAGCATCGTCGCCGCGTGCTCGACCGCGAAATAACGCAGCGGAGCGTTCTTCATGGCTGCTCCAAAGTCCAAAAGGGCGCTGGCGACCACCGGGTTCCAGACAAAGTAGAGGAGCAGGCCGAGCACGAGCTGCATGTCGAGCGTGCCGACGAACGCTTTGTGAACGCGTTCCTCTCCGGCGGACCACGCTGCGTGGCCTCGTAGTCCGCGAATTGCGGCGACGAGCAGGACGATGCCGAGAGCGAGCACCAGGTAACGGAGCCAGGAATGGACGATCAAAACGAAGGCGTACATCGCGGCCCAGCACATAACACGCGAGGCGGCAATGAAGGGCGGGGAAGGCTTGGCACAGCGGATGCAGTCAAAAGTAGCCGGAGGTGCACCATGTCTCACACGAAACCCATCGTCGCCGCGATTTCGAGCGGGATCGGCATCGCGCTCGTGCTCGTCGCGATTCATCTACAGCGCGATAGATTTGCGTTCACGTCCGAGCAGCCGGCCCGCGCGCCGCTGGTTCGGATGACGTTTGCTCCCCCGATCGGCGCTGTGCAGCAGATGGAAACTGCGGCCCCTGCCGAGCAAGCCGGTGTCATCGAAATCGAAGCGGTCGAGGTGTGGGGCACGATCCCGCCGCCCCGCAGAGCAGTACCCGGCGTCGAGCCCGTGAAACCCTCGGAAGCGCCGTGCAATCCAGTGTGGCGTGAGCTCGAGAGCGGTCCCGCTGGCAAACGGGTACGCGAGATTTGCCCACCGGTTTCCGCCGCGGACGTACCGCGTTCCTGAACGATGCCTCGCGGCGCAGACGCTGCGCGGGTCGCCACGAACCGCGCAATTTTAACGCACTTTGACGGTAGTCGAAGCGCTCCCGCGTTGCCCTCAGCGCCGGTATTCGTTCAGCACTTCGCGAAGCTGGTCGGGCCGGTCCGACATGAGTCCGTCGACGCCGAGCTCGAGCAAGGCGCGCATTTCTTGAGCGTCGTCGATGGTCCAGACGTGCACGTCCAAACCCCGCGCGTGAGCGGCCGTAATGAATGCGCGATCGACGATGGTGAGGCGGCCCGAGTGAGTGGGCACCTGCAGCGCGTCGTAGTGGACCGGGATCCAGGTTGACAGATTCGCTCGGCACGCCGCCCAGAATGCCGTGACTTCACGCCGGCTGGCGGAGGTGGCGACGCGACCGCGGGACAGCTGGCGAAAGGCGCGGACCACGGGGTCTATCGCCGCGGCGACGAGCACGCGATCGTGCAGGCCATGGGTTTCGACGAGCTCCCAAAACCCCTTCGCGAGGCGCGGGTCACGGCTCTTCAGCTCGACGTTGAAGAGGGCGTCGCCCGAGAGCTCGAGTAGCTCCTCGAAGCGCGGAATGCGCAGGCCGCGCCCGCGCCAGGGATACTCGGTCACCGCGCGTGTGGCGCTGGCGGAAGGCCGCGGCGAAAAGCGATGACCGGCGTCCAGTCGACAGAGCTCGCTATACGTGTGCTCGGCGACCAGACCGGCTCCGTCCGTCGTGCGGCCAAGCTGGGCGTCGTGGAGGACGACGACTTTGCCATCGCGCGTCACGTGCACGTCCGTCTCGAGATACCGGCAGCCGAGCGCCAGCGCGTGTTCGAACGCAACCAGCGTGTTCTCGGGCCACAACGCGGCGCCCCCGCGATGCGCGAAACCGAGCGGACGATCGGCGAGCAGGAATGGGCGCTGGGCGAGGGCGGCGATGACCCGTTATTGCCATGGCAGGTGCCTGGAGCGGCGAAGAAAACACGCGGCAATGGGATATCTCGATGTATCGCGGCAAACAGGCGCGCCTCGAGATTTTGGACGCGAGCAGCGGCCTGATGGGTCACATCCTGGTCGACGAGGTACGGCAGTGGTCCACGTCCGATTCGTAGGGGAGCGCGTTCAGCGCGAGCGGCGGGGCGTTGGCAGGGCTTGACGGAGTCGCTCGACGGCGCGTTCGAGCTCGTTCGGAGCCGAGCCGGCGAACCCGAGCCGCAAATAGGGCCGGGGCCGGCCATCGAAGGCAAAGCGCCGCGTGGGCTGAAGCAGCAAGCCGCGGCTGAGGGCGCGCTCCGCCCACGCTTCGCCGTCTATGCCGCTCGCGATACGCGCCCAGATGGCCATCCCCCCGTTCGGGACGCGAAACGACAGCTCCGCCGCAAGCTTTCGTGCGAGCAGTTCGACGAACACCTGGCGGCGCTCGGCGTACTTGCGGCGGGCGCGGCCGATGTGCCGCTGGATCTCACCCTCTTCGAAGAGCAGCGCGACGGCTGCCTCGACGGCCTGATCGCCTTGGCGGTCGGCGTAGTACCGGTACGCCGTGAGCCGTTCGATCACCGGACGCGGCGCGGCCACGAAGCCGAGGCGCAGGCCTGGCGCGAGCACCTTCGACAATGTGCCGAGATAGATGACGACGCCGGCCCGGTCGCTGCTGGCGAGCGGCAGCATGGGACGGCCCACGTAGTGGAACTCGTGATCGTAGTCGTCTTCGAGCACGGCGATACGCTCTCTGTGGGCCAGCGAGAGAA
The DNA here is from genome assembly GCA_036520475.1 of Polyangiaceae bacterium. Classification (GTDB taxonomy): domain Bacteria; phylum Myxococcota_A; class Polyangia; order Polyangiales; family Polyangiaceae; genus DATDJP01. The sequence goes on from DATDJP010000145.1 coordinate 5,069, forward strand.
GCTCGATGCGGCGCGCAGCGCTCATGCTCACCGTCGTCGGATACTGGTGATGCGGCGTCACGTACACGGCTCGCACACGCCGAAGGCGCGCGAGCTCCGCCAAACGGCCGACGTTTAGACCGTGCTCGTCGACCGGGATCGGCACGAGCTCTGCGCCGCTCAGGCGCAGCGCCTCCCAGGCGGGCTGGTATCCCCAGCTCTCGACCGCCACGACGTCGCCGGGCGCGATCAGCGCACGCGCTGCGAGCTGCAGCGCCATCTGGCTCCCGCGAGTCACGAGCACGTGGTCGGCCTCCACCAAGAGACCTCGCGTCGCGCGTAACATCCGGGCGAGCTCGCTGCGCAAGCGGGGATGCCCGGACGCACTGCCGTAGCTGAGCAGGGACCGGCCGTACTTCGACAGCGCGCGGCGGTAGGCGCGAGCGAGCTGATCGATGGGGACCAAGCGCACGTCCGGCACGCCGCCGAGCAGTGCCAGCACCGATCCGGACGCGGCCGCCGGGGCCGGGATTTCCGGCACGGCGGGTCCCGGAGCGAGCTCGAAGCCCGCTCGTTCCAAAAGCGGGAGGTGCGCTTCCGGCGCGAACGCGCGCGGCATCTTCTCCGGCAGGTCGCTCGACACGAACGTGCCGCGCGCCCGCGCCGTCTCGACCCAGCCTTCGTCGCCGAGCTCCGCGTAGGCGGCCAGTACCGTGTTGCGGTGCACGCCGAGCGCGTCCGCCAGCGTCCTCGTGCCGGGTAGGCGTTCGCCACGCTTGAGGCGGCCGGCGCGGATGTCGTCCGCCACGGCGCGCGCGATCTGCAAAAAGATCGGGGTCTCTGCGTCCTCGCGCAGCACCAGTCGCAGCTCCCAGCGCGCCAAACTGGTCTAGTTAATATCGCAGAACTGGACCTTTTGAAAGATCCGGATGCGCGGCACATTCCGGGCATGCGGCATCCTCACTACGAGCTCGATGAGACGCAGGCGCTCGAGCTGCTCGCGGCGGCGAGCACCGTGCACCTTGCGACCACCACTTCGGCCGGAGCTCCGGTGCTGCGCGCGCTGCACGCCGTCGTGCTCGACGGCGCCGTGTGGTTTCACGGCTCGCCGGACGGCGAAAAGGCCGATGTCGTGGGGCAGCCGGCCGTCGTGAGCGCCGAACAGGTGATCACGGCCATCCCGAGCTACTTCGTCGATGCGAAGCGGGCCTGCCCGGCCACCACTTACTACCGCGCAGTGCAGGCTCACGGGCGTGTGACGCGCGCCGAAGACCGGACCGACAAGGCGCGCGCGCTGGCGGCGCTCATGGCCAAACACCAGCCAGAAGGCGGCTTCGCGCCGCTCGAGCCCGAGTCGCCGCTGTACGCGAACATGCTCGACTATCTGTTGATCTTGCGCGTGCCCATCGAGCGCCTGGACGGCAAATGCAAGCTAGGCCAGAACCGCAGCCCGAAGCAGTTGACGCAGATCATCGAACGGCTTTGGCAGCGCGGCGCGCCCGGCGACGACCACGCCATCGAGGCGCTCCGCGCCGCCAATCCCGCCGTGCCCGAGCCGGAGTTCTTGCGCGCCCCCGCGCAGCTGCGCCTGCATTGTGCGCTGGGCGAGCGGCACGTCGAGAGCGCGGTGGAGCTCGTGGCCGGCGAATACTGGAATGCTGGCATCTCACGCGAGACGCTGGCCCAGGCGCACCGCGGGGCGAGCGCGTGGGTCGGCGCGTGCGACGCCTCCGGGCGTCTGGTGGCGACGGCACGGGCCGTCAGTGACGGTGCCAAGTTCGCGTACATCGCGGACGTGGCCGTCGCCCGCGAGGGCCGCGGTTCGGGCGTCGGCAAGGCGTTGCTGCGGCTGCTGCTCGATCACCCGAGCCTGCGCCGCGTACAGGGCGTGCGCCTCGGCACCGCCGACGCGACCGAGTTTTACCGCGCTTTCGGCTTCACCGAGACGAGCCGTATAAAGCGCAGCTTTACGAGCGTGGAGATGTTGCTTTTGCGGTAAAACGCGCGCAGCGCATGACCCGCATCGTTCACGCCTTCCAGCGCCGGAGTCTGCGCTACGGAGCCAGCGCGGCGCTGCTCGTGACCGGCGTGGCGCTGGCGGCTGCCACCGAGACCCGGCACGAGACCAAAACGAAGACCCGCGCTCGGTCCGAAGCAGAGGCGGTGCCCGCCTGTCGTCCTGGCATGAAGCTCGTCTCCGGCGACTATTGCACGAAGGTCGAGCAACAGTGTTTGAAGAGCTGGTACGACGAGTCGAACGAGAAGACGGTCTGCGAGCGCTTCGATCCCGACGTGCGCTGCGCCGGCAAAAAGGTGCCGAAGCGCTTCTGCATGGACACCTACGAGTGGCCGAATAGCCGCGGCAAACGGCCGGAGGTGATGAATCGCTTCCACCAGGCCCAGGTGAAGTGTGCCGCCGCCGGCAAACGCCTGTGCACCGAGAGCGAGTGGACCGTCGCGTGCGAGGGCCCGAAGCTCCTGCCGTTTCCGTACGGGTTCGTGCGCGACACCAAGAAGTGTCACGGCGACGTCGCCTGGGACGAACCGGACATGAAAAAGGTCGCCCGGCGCGATCCCAACGAGCTCGCGCGCCTGTGGCGAGGCGTGAAGAGCGGCAGCCAGCCGAGCTGCGTCAGCGCCTACGGCGTCGCGGATCTACCCGGCAACGCCGACGAGGTGGTGGCCAGTGAAACCTTCGACTCCGGCTGGCGCGGCAAGTACGACAGCGTGCACACTGGCGGGCCCTGGTACAAGGGCGTGCGCAACCAGTGCCGTCCCAAGGTTTACACGCACGACGAGGGGTTTTATTACTATTTTTTGAGCTTCCGCTGCTGCGCCGAAGCCGACGGAAAACCGACGGATCCGCGTACGCCGAAGCAGATCCGGGCAGGGTGGACCATGAAGACCGTCGAGCGCAAAGCGGGCTTCACCGTGGCCGACATGAAGCAGAAGCTCACGCTGAAACGGCGAGGGAAATGCACGTGCGATCCGAAGGACATGGCGTGCAAGACCCAGTGTGGCACGCTGCTCGGAGCGAACGTACGAGACGGCAAGTAGCGCAGTCTGCGCCAATGCCCACGAGCCGGCGTATAGTCCTTCCGTCCATCAAGGAGCGCCCGCATGAGCAGTACCCCCAAGTCCGTCTCTCCCACGCCACATGCGTCGGAAGTCGAGGTGCGCCGGTTGATAGAGGCGTGGGCAGAAGCGGTGCGCCGTCACGATCTCGCGGGCGTCCTCGCTCGCCACGCGCAGGAGCTCGTTTACTTCGACGTCCCGCCGCCAACGCAAGTGCGTGGCATCGACGCGTACGGAGATTCCTGGCCGCCGTTCTTCGGCTACATCGGGCGCCGGGGTCAGTTCGAGCTGAGCGAGCTCACCGTGGCAGCGGGTGCGGACGTTGCGTTTGCGCACGCCATCCTGCTGGTCCGAGGCGAGACAGAAATGACCGCCGCGCTCGTGCGCCTCACCATCGGGCTTCGTAAGCGCGAGGGACAGTGGTGGGTCGTTCACGAGCACCATTCCGCGCCGTACGAGCAGTCGGAGTGAGGCAGAGTGCGTACCGGCACGGAGCTTGCTCTATTTCAACGTATGGCCACCCCCAACAAGTCCCCGCGCCCGCCGTCGTCCACGTCGGTGCACCCCGAGACCGCACAGCACGTGAAGAGCGGCGTCCCCGGAGAAGAGAGCTCGAAGGCGAACCCCGGCGCATCCCGCAGTGACGCGCAAACGGGTCACGACAAGGACGGCAACGCAGAGCAGGCCCGTTCCGCTCCCGAGCCGCCGAAACGATAAACTGACGCGCACTGCCCGGAGGCCGGAATCCGGCGGTAGGGGCAGAAGCTCTGCTACGTTGGGCGCATTCTCGACAAGCTGCAGCGAACTCTGATCCACGTGCGCCGAACGCTGGCGCTCGTGTGGCAGTCGTCACGTCCGCTGACGCTGGCGCTGATGCTGCTCACGTTGTTCGGCGCGGCGATTCCGCCGGCCATCGCGTACGTGGGCAAGCGCATCGTCGATGCGGTCGTGGCGCGCGCCGGCGAGACGACGCTGCGCTGGGTGCTCATCGAATTCGCGCTCGTGGCTGCGCTGGCGCTGGTGCAGCGCGGGCTCGGCCTCGTGCGCACGGTGCTCGGCGCGCGACTCGGCATCGACATCAACGTCCACATCCTCGAGAAGGCGCTCGGCCTCGATCTCGAGCACTTCGAGGATTCCGAGTTTTACGACAAGCTGACGCGCGCCCGGCGTGAAGCCTCGTCGCGGCCGGTGGCGCTCGTGACGGACGCCTTTCAGCTCGTGCAGCACGTGCTCACGCTGGTGGGCTACGCCGCGCTACTCGTGGGCTTCAGTCCGTGGGCGGCGCTCGGCCTCGTGGCCGCGACGATCCCTGCCACGCTGGCCGAAATGCGCTATTCGAAGGCAGCATTTCGGCTCAGAAACTGGCGTTCGCCAGAGTCGCGGCGCCTCATGTACCTCGAGCACGTGCTGGCCAACGACCGCCACGCCAAGGAGGTCAAGCTCTTCGGCATCGGCTCGCACCTGCTCGATCGCTACAAGCTGCTCGCGGAACAATTCTATCGCGACGATCGCAAGCTCGCGGTGCGTCGCACCACGGTGACGCACGCGCTCAGTCTGCTGGCGACGTCGGCGTTCTACGCGGCGTACGCCGCAGTCGCGCTCTTGGCCGCAGCCGGCAGGCTCTCACTCGGTGACATGACGCTGTACGTGCTCGCGTTTCGGCAGGGGCAGCAGTCGTTCCAGTCCGCGCTCAGCTCGATCGGCTCGATTTACGAGCACAACCTCTATCTGTCGAACCTGTTCGAGTACCTGGCCGTGGCGGGGCGCGACGCAACGCTTTCCGCGGGCGGTGAGGTCAGCGCTGGCTCGGACGCGGGCATCGTCTTTGAAAACGTGAGCTTCCGCTATCCGGGCAAGGAGGAGTGGGCCCTCCGCGGCATCGACCTCTGCATTGCGCGAGGCGAGAGCGTGGCGCTGGTCGGCGAAAATGGTGCGGGGAAAACCACGCTCATCAAATTGCTGACTCGCCTCTACGAGCCGACGGAGGGGCGCATCCTGCTCGATGGTCGTGATCTCGCGAGCTGGGAGCTTGCTGCCCTGCGCCGGCGCATCGGCGTGATTTTTCAGGACTTCAATCAATACCAGCTGCGTGTGCGAGAAAACGTCGGCTTCGGCAGCGTGGAGCATCTGGACAGCGAGCCGCGCCTCGCGCGCGCGGTGGAACGCGGCGGCGCTACGGACGTGGTCGGCGCGTTGCCCGCGGGTCTCGACGCGCCTCTGGGGCGCTGGTTTGCCGACGGCTCCGAGCTCTCGGGCGGTCAATGGCAAAAGATCGCGCTCGCGCGCGCCTTCATGCGTGAAGAAGCGGACATCCTCGTGCTCGACGAGCCCACTGCGGCGCTGGATGCGCGGGCCGAGCACGCGGTCTTCGAACGCTTTCGTGAGCTGGCGAGCACGCGCACGACGCTGGTGATCTCGCATCGCTTTCCCACGGTGCGCATGGCCGAACGCATCATCGTGCTCGAGCACGGGCAAGTCGTGGAGATGGGCAGTCATGACGAGCTCGTCGCCAAAGGCGGCCGCTACGCGCGCATGTTCGCGCTGCAGGCCGAAGGCTACCGCTGAGCGGCGCGGGGCGCGCTTCCGTAACCTAACTTTCAGAGCTTTTGCCGGAGCTCGCGGCGGCGTTTGCCCTCGGCCTGAAGCTGCTTGATCGGTTCGGTGCGGGCGGTCGCGAACGCTCGAAGCGCTGCGCGCGCCGCGCCTTCTTTGGCCTTGTCGACCGCGCCGATGTTTTGAAACACCGGACGCTTGGCGTCGCTGCGATAGATGGCGCGGAAGGAGCCGTGCGGCTCCGCTACGAAAACGACCTCGAGCTCCACCGACTCATGCTTTAGCTCGGGCTCACGGCGGCTGCCGAACTGCCCGTCTTCGCTCGTCCACACGTAGTTCGTCGTCATGCGCGCGGGAGCTTACAGCAGTTTTCGGCGGTGACAGCCCAGTTCGACTCGCCCGGGAGACGGGCGACCTGGCGCCTGATTCGGCAAAATCGTGGCACTGGCTGCGCGGGGCATTCCCACGCTACTCAGGTGCTGCTAGAGCGGGCATGTGAACAATCCGCTCGTACGCGACATCATGACCAAGAACGTGCTCGCGGCGGAAGCCGAGTGGAGCCTGGACGAGCTCAAGGGTTTCTTGCTCGAGCACGGTATTTCAGGCGCCCCGGTGACCGACAAAGGCAAGCTCGTCGGCGTCGTTTCGTCGACCGACCTGCTCCGCACCGAGGGTAGCGAACACGCGCACGGAGGGCACGAGGGGTATTTTTCGACCTCGCACGACCGCCCGCTCGCGCCGAGCGAGCTCCGCACCATGCACATCGAAGACGGCTCCGGACAGACGGTAAGAGACCTGATGACGCCGGTGATCTTCGAGGTGTCGGATGACGCGCGGGTGGACGAAGTGGCGGACACCATGTCCCGTGGTCGCATCCATCGCGTCGTAGTCACGGCGCGCGGGCGGGTCGTCGGTATCGTCACCGCGCTCGACCTGGTGGGCGTGCTGCGCGACGTGCTCCGCTCCGAGTAGCGCGGCTTTTCAACGGTTCGAATGCGCGGGCCGTGCGCGGCGCTGTTTGCCCTGTTTCGCTCGCAGTGTCCGTGAAAGTCGCTGGTGGAGGTCGCGCAGGTAGTCCACGAGCTCCGGCGGGTCGCACACGTCGAAGTCGAGTCCGATCAGGGAGATCCAGATCGCCAGCGTGTGCAGCGCGTGCGCGCCCGTAGAAAGCATGCAGGTCTCCGCATCGACGCGCTCCAGGAAGCCCGCGCTCGGCGACACGTGCTGCGCGGCGATCTGAAGCGGCGCGTGAATCAGCACGCGTGCTTGTACCGGGTACACGGAAGACGACAGCGAACGCGAGACGTAAGCACGCAAGTCGCCGCTTTCTGGCGGGGGTCGCGGCACGAACGGCGCGCCGGTGCTCGGCTTTCCGCGAATGCGATCGACCCGAAAGGTGCGAAAATCCGCCCTCTTGGTGTCCCACGCCACCAGGTACCAGCGATAGCCCGTGTGCACGAGCCCGTGCGGCTCCACCCAGCGATCGGTCGCCTTGGCCGCCCGATCCTCGTACTTGAAGCCGAGTTGCACGTGCTCTCGGCTCGCGCTCGCCAGCGCAGCCAGCAGCGTCGATTCCACGGTGGGCCCAGCACGCTCGAACGGAATGATCGACGCACGCAAAGCCTGGACGCGTCTTGCCAGGCGCGGTGGCATGACGCGCTCGAGCTTCACGAGCGCGCGCAGCGCGGCTTCTTCGATGCCGCTCACGGTGCTCCCCGCCGCCGTCCCGAGCGCGACCGCGACCGCGAGCGCTTCGTCATCCGCGAGCAGCAGGGGAGGTAGCGCCGCACCAGCCCCGAGCTGGTAACCGCCTGCGACGCCCGAGGTGGCGTCCACGGGGTAGCCCAAGTTTCTCAAGCGATCGATGTCGCGTCGCAAGGTACGGTCCGTCACCTCGAGTCGCTCTGCCAACTCGGGGCCGGACCAGAAGCGTCGCGCCTGCAGCAGCGATAAGAGTCGCAGCAGACGAGCCGAGGTTTCCAGCATCGATCCAATTATGCGTGCTATTGCGGACAGAAGTTGTCCGCAATGCAGATTATGCTGCCGGGTGAGTTCGACACGAAATCAGGAGGTTTCCCCATGGCGATCGTCTTCTACTCAGCCCCCATGTCCAGTGCGTCACCCGTCGCTGCTGCTCTCGCCGAGCTCGAGGTCCCGCACGAAACGGTGACGTTGAATCTCAGCTCCGGTGACCAGCGCAAGCCGGAATACCTCGCGCTGAACCCGAACGGGAAGGTGCCGACGCTAGTGGTGGACGGCACGCCCATGTTCGAAGCGCTGGCCATCATGCAGTGGCTCGGCGATCGCTTCGGCGTCTCGAAAGGCTTGTGGCCGGCTGCCGACTCGCCGGCTCGGATGCAGGCCATGGCGTGGTCGACCTGGGCGTACGTGACGTACGGCACCGCGCTCGTTCTGCATCAGTTAGCGACCAGTGAGCGCGTCGACAAGGCTCTGCACAACAGCGCGCAGGCGGAGTTTGCCAGAAAGGATCTGAATCGGCTGCTGGGTTTGCTCGATGCGCGGCTCGCCAAGCAAGCGCACTTGCTCGGGGCCGAGTACTCGCTGGCCGACCTGATCGTGGCTTCGGTGGTGGGCTATGGCGTCTTTTCGGGCATCGCCGTGGACGCGCACTCGCACGTCAAGAGCTGGCTCGAGCGCTTTCAGGCGCGGGAGTCATTCCGGACCACCATGCCGGGTTGACGCACCGCCGAGCGTCGTTCACCGCCGCGCGCGCACGTCACCCGTCGAAGCAGGTACCGACCGCGTCGTTCTCAGCGCTGCACAGGTTCCCTCTCATGGCAGGGTATTCGCCGACGGGGTGACACTGCCACTCGGATTGGGGTTGATCCTTCACGCAATCGTGCAGGGCCTGGACCTGGGCTTTGCAGCTCGGCTTGGCGCTGAGCCCGCGGCGGCACATGTCCGCGAGCACCTCGCCGCCGCTTGGGCAACCCAGGCCGACGTTCATGGCGTCGAGCTTCGCCTCGACGTCGTCGCACACAGCCGTGGAACCGCCGCCCTCGCTCTCGTCCCCGCAGGCTGCGGCGACGAGGACGGCGCACGCTACCAGCGCTCCACGCCCGCCCAATCGTTGGATCCCCATCCCGCCAGCTTACCGCGTCCGAGCGCCGAAGTTGCGTGCTGACGGAGGGACGCATGCACGCCGAGGTCAAGCCACCGCGATCCAGGTGCTCTCCGCGTAGGCGCAGGTGGCACCCTGCGCGTCGAAGATGGCCGTCTGGCAATAGTGTTTGCGCCGCTCTTGCCCGGTGCGCAGGCCCATCACGACGTGCGCCTCGCCGACGCGGGGCAGCTGGAGCACGCGGCCGGTGATGCGACCGAGCACGATGGCGCGCGCGTCGATACCCGGCGAAAACAGGATGCTCCACGCGCCTGGACAATCGAGCGCGGACCAGATCAGCGCAGCGGGAACCCGCTCCGCGCTACCGCCCACCTCTGCACACATGCGCGGCTCCGGGATCCATGGCGCCGCGACGGTGTCCGGCGTCTCGAGAGGCCCGGTGAACAGGCGCAGGGCGTCGCCGCTCGCCCGCGCGCTGCCGCAGACGAAGCAGCCCGGGAAGGGGTGCTCCGTGGTGCCGAAAAACCGCGAGCGCGCGCGCTCCGCGGCCTCCAGCGAACACGCAGCGGGCAGCTCGAGCTCGAGCTCCGCGTCCTCGCTGCTGGCCACCAACAGGTCTGCGTCGTACAGATCGGCACCGCCCGCGCGCGCCACGACGCGCAGCGCGCGCTCGAGCGGCACCGGCCGTTTGAGCGTGATGGTGACGGCGCGTTCGGTGGAGTGCGCCAGGGATCCCGCGACGAACCCACCGTTGGCCATCCCTGGCGGCCCCCGGAAGCGATCGGCGAAGCAGAGCGCGCCCGCTCGCGCGTTCGGTGGAGGTGCAATTTCAATCATGGAGTCAGTCGAGCGCGCACCGTCACACGGCGGGCAGGGTGAATTGAAAACGCGCGCCCGAGCCCGGCGGGGACTCGACCCAGATGCGTCCACCGTGCGCCTCCACGATACCCTTGGCGATGTACAGGCCGAGGCCCGTGCCGCTGTAACCCGCGCGACGCGCTTGCCAGTAGCGGTCGAACAGGTGCGGCAGCTGCTCTGCCGGAATGCCTGGTCCCGTATCGGCGACGGTGAACAGCACCTGTGCACCGGTCAGGGTGGCGCGGAGGTCGATCTGTCCGCCCTCGGGCGTGAAACGGATCGCGTTGTTCAGCAGATTCGAGAGGACCTGGAAGATGCGCTCGCGGTCGCCCAGCGTGCGTTGATCGATTACCTGCTCGCGAATCACGACGTGCTTCGCGTCCGCTTGAGCGCGGACGATGGTCAGCGTGTCGTCGATGACATCGCGGATGCGCAGCGGCTGTGAATCGAGCTCGAAACGCCCCGCCTCGATCCTCGCGAGATCGAGCAGATCGCGGATCAACGCCGTCATGCGATCGACCGCGCGCTGAATGCGCTGCGAGCCCTCGCGCACGCGATGCGACGACGGATCGCCTTCATCCGGCGCCGCAAGCAGCGCGGCCTGCATCTGGATCACGCCGAGCGGGCTGCGCAAGTCGTGCGATACGACCGCCACCAGATCGTCGCGCATCTGGACGGCGCGCTGTTCGCGGAGCAGCTGCCGTTCCAGATCGACCTCCACCACGTTGCGGCGCAGCTCTTCTGCGGCCTCGATGTCGCTGGCCTTCCAGGGTAGGCCGCGCAGGTGCACCTCTTGCTTCCACAGCTCGAACGAGCGGCGCGGGCGTAGCCGCGCGTTTGGATCCACTTCTGCCGGCTTGTGTGGATCGCCACCCCACGCGACGGTGTGCACGAGCTCTGGCCGAAACCAGAGCAGCCTTCGCCGTGGAGTGCCGGGCAGCGCGAAGGTGAGCAGGCCAGCCGCAGCGTCTGCTTCTGACTCGGCGGCAGGTATCAGCCGGGCCAACGAGTCCGTGCAGAACGGCGCCACCTCGCCGCGCTCCTCGAGCCAGTTGGCGACCGCGCGGATCAGGGGGGCAGAGGGAGTGTGCCCCGCGGTGAACAGGTCCCCGGAACGCACCACCGCTGCACCCTCGGCTCCGACCAGCGATAGGATCTCGCCTTTGGCCGTGAGCAGGGCGGCGAGCACGTCTTCGCTGCCGTGGCTCCGGCGCATGGCGGCCACCAGCGCTTCCTGCGTTTCGCGCCGCGCCGCACGGCGCACCGCCGCTTCGCGATCAGCAAAAGCCGCGAGCTGCAAGGAGACGAGACGCCCGAGCACCTCCGTCGTGGAACGCAATGCCGCGGGCACGTGGCGCGGCGCGCTGTGATTGCCGCAGCTGAGGCCCCACAAGCGATCGCGCACGATCAGCGACACGCTCAGCGACGCGCGCACACCCATGTTCGCCAGGTATTCCCGATGAATGGGTGAGATGCTGCGTAGTACGCAGAAGCTCAGGTCGAGGGGCGCACTCGTGTCCGGCCTCCGCTCGGGCACGAGGCGCGAAGGCGAGTAGCGCGCGTCGGGGATGATGCGCAGCCAATTCTTCAGGTACAGCGCGCGCGCCTGGTGAGGAATGTCCGACGCGGGGTAGTGCAGGCCGAGATAAGGCTC
>DATDJP010000146.1:0-11233 GCA_036520475.1 Polyangiaceae bacterium
GCTCGACCAACATATCACCAAGCTCGATGAGCGCGTCGAAAGTAAGCTTGAGCCCTACCGTGAACCGTATACGCGTCTCATGGCGATTCCCGGAGTCGATCGGATTCTGGCTGCTGTAATCGTCGCCGAAGTTTTTCCCCCCGGGGTCCCTCGGCTTGTTTGGGTTGGGGCAAGCGTGGGGACGGGCGCGGCTGCCCGTCGAGGCCCGCCGCCAGCGCAGACAGAATGCGTCGCGCCACGCCGCAACAACGCGCATGCCCGGCACGGGTACGGGACGACGCGAGACGCGCGCTGGAGCCCCGGTCGCGAGCGCGATGCACACTGCTCAACATGAGCACCGCTCGGCGTGTCCACTATACGTACGACGAGTATCTGCGCGCCCTTGAAGTCAGCGGCGTCAAACTCGAGTACTGCGACGGTGAGATCTACGCCATGGCCGGCGGGACACCGGCCCACGCCGATCTCGCTGCCGCAGCCATTCGTTTGCTCGGCAATGCCTTGCTCGGCACCTGCCGCGTCTCATCCTCGGACCTCAAGGTACGAATCGAGGCGACCGATCTGTCCACCTTCCCTCACGTCACAGTAGTCTGCGGCGACCGCCGGCTATCGTCGATAGATGCGAACGCCGTCACGAACCCGACGCTGCTCGTCGAGGTCACCAGCAACTCGACCGAAGACTACGACCGCGGCGAGAAGCTGAGTCACTACAAGCAAATCCCAAGCCTCGCGGCTGTCCGCTTGGTGTCCCACCGGCGCCAGCAAGTGACCGTCATCGAACGCACGCCGGATGGCTTTGAGCAACGCGAGGCCCGCACGGGCGACATGGTCGAGCTTTCGACGCCGGCGCTACGTTTCGCAGTAGACGACCTGTATGACGGCATCACACTCGACGCGAAAGGGTGACCCTGGGGCTACGCGCGCGCCGACTCGCGCGCCTACGCCGCGGGTCCGGCACGTACTCCGCCACGCGCTCAGTTCTTCGCGGACGGCACACTGCTGGATGACGTCGACGTCGAGACCGATCCAATGGATGCCGCGAAGCGGCCCGACCAGCACTGGCGGCCCGGCTGGAAGAGCGTCAACCTCGGCTCGATCACGCTGACCAAGGGCACACACGTGCTGCGCGTCGCTCCCGCGGCGGGTGAGGGTGCAAACGGCTGGCGGCTGAGCTGGTTCGAGCTCGATCGCCAGTAAATCAAGGTCGGGCTCCGCTCGGCAAGCGTAAACGCTTGAATGCGGTGCTTGCGCACCGCGGTGCACAGCAGACATGCGCTTCTGAAGCTGCGCCTTGCCTCATCGTCGCGTGAACGTGCTTAGCCGCTCCGCCAGCATGTATCGACTGATACGGCGCTGCCGGTCAACGATGAATCAATCGATACAGATAGGAGTGCCCGCGGCCAATCAGCGCGGGCGCGTCCAGTAAGCGGCAGCCCCGCGATTACGAGCGAAATCAACCTGTTGGTCCGGTATCGCGAGATCCTCGTTCGCATTTCGATCGTCGCACCAGCGATGCGGGCCGCGGCAGAGATATTGCAGCGCATCTCGCGCCGCGGAATACGCGACGGAACGAGGAGTTCGTTGATGCGATTGGTACGTCTAGAGGTGCTTTGGTTCGCTACTTTGTTCGCGATCGTTATCTTGCATGCTGGCGCCGCCAGGGCCGACATTAGCGTGACCGTCACGCCGAACACTGATTTGCAAGACGGGCAAACGCTGTTGGTCTCGGCGAGCGGGCTCGTCCCGAACGAGAGCATTGGGTTCGATCTTTGCGTTCGCTACCCGTACGGTCAGCTCGACGGATGCAGTCTCCACGACTTGCTGCAGCTGACGGCGGACGCCGCGGGCTCTGTGCAAACCCCGTTCGTGGTGAAGAAGGCGTTTACTACGGTGTCGGGCGCGACGATCACGTGCGAGCTCCCCGGCGATTGCTCGATCGCGCTCTTTTCGAGCGAGCCGACGCGCGCGACGCCGATCACGTTTCACTACGACTATTCGAGCCCCGAGCTCCGCGTGAGTCCGAGCTCGGAACTACAGCAGGACCAGCTGGTGACGCTCACCGGCTCGGGCTTCAAACCGAACTCAGGCGTTTCCGTCTATCAATGCAAAGCCGGCTTCATGAACGTACCGGGCGAATGCGCGCAGCTGCCCGGCGTTCTCGCGGATGACAACGGAGCCTTCACGACCGACGTCCAAGTCAGCTATTTCACGCACCAGACCGGGTTTTGCGAGGGCCCGGGTGCGTGCGTGGTGGCGGCGATGCCGCGGGATGTCCGCGTGTACGGGGCGACGGCTGCGCTCGCGTTTCGACCCGTAGCACCACCGCGCACGGGCACGATCACGGTCACTCCCAACGCGCTCATCGCCGGCGGAACCGTGACCGTCGTGGGACGCGATTGGGCCCCGCTAAGCCAAGTTGTCGTCGGCATGTGCTCGAGCGCGAGCCCGTTCTGTTCCGGTCCTCCGCACCCGGTGGACGACGCGGGAAGCTTCTCGACATCGTTCGTCACCAAGCCCACCCTGATCGGCCATTTCGGCACAGCGACGAGCTTCTTCGATTGCACGGCGTCGCCAAATCGCTGCGCGATCTTCGCGCACGACATTCGCACGATCGATGCGGTCAGTCGCCCGCTGACGCTGACACCGATCCCGACGAAAGCCGGGCGCGCCACGCTCGAGCTGGGCACGCCGCGTACCGAGTGGACCGTGCCCGGGACGCTTCGCGGCAAGGGCTGGAGCCCGCGCCGCACGCTGCAGGTCGCGCAGTGTCCGTCGCAAGGCGCTGCCCCGTGTGTGAGCCTCGAGCCGATTGTCACCGACGATTCGGGTCGTTTCGATACGCCCACGACGCTGAAGCCGAAAGTTTTCGATGTCGAATCGTACAGCTTGGATTGCTACACGACGCCGCGATCCTGTTCGCTGCTCATCGCGGACGAGCAGTCTTTCGACGCGACCGCCGTGCGCATTCCGCTCGATTTCACGGCGCCTCCTGCGTGTGCGTTTCGGCTGGCAACGTCCGCCGGGAGCTCCTGGCCCTGGCTTGGCACGCTAGGCGGCACGCTGCTCCTCTCTTGGTCGAGGCGCCGCAAGTGGTGCCGCTCGCTTCGCTCGTCGCCGCAGCATCGCTCGGCAATCTGCAGATCGTGATGTTGCTGCGTAGCCAGAGCGAGCAGCAGAGGGAGCCCGATTACGGCCGCATCGAGCTGTTGGCGAGCCTGTTCGACAGCCGCGCCAAGAAATGTGAGCATCACTCGCGCTGCCCGCTCTTCCCGGCGACGCCAACTGTCGCGCGTTCGTCATTGCGAACAACGGAAAAGTAGCTGGCATTTGCACGCCCGCAGGGCTCCAGCCCGTGCGCGTCATCACCTGGGACACCAATGACGAAGCGAGCGTACTCTTCGAGCACACTGGCACGATCCTGCCGACCGACATCAACGTGGCCGGCACCATCGTCGGTCAGGCGGTTGCCTGGGGGACTCAACATAGGACATTCGCGTGGGCTTACGAGCCGGACGCCGGCGTCGTCGAGCTGCCCGGCGTGCCGACCAGCTACGCCCTGGAAGCGTACGGCAGCAACGACGCAGGCGAGATCGTCGGCACCGCGCTCACCCCCAATCCCCCAGGCGCCCCGCGCCGCCTGGCCCTGAGGTGGACTGAACGCAGTCTTCCTCCATCCGTGCTGCTGACCCCGAGCGCGTGTGAAGGCAAAGACACGGCCGCTTACGCCATCAACGCTGGTGGACGCATCGTCGGCTGGTGCAACGACCTGGCGCTGACCTGGGCTTCCGCCAGCTCGGCTCCCGAGGTGCTGCCGTCTCCGCCACCCCTGCCCATGGACACGGGCCCGCTGCTGGGAGCGCGGGCGACGAATCTGAACGATTCAGGAGACATCATCGGCTGGGTGGGGCGCACTCGAGGTGCAGCCACGATCATTACCTCGGTAGGTTGGACGGCAACTCGGCGCGTCGTTGATCTGGGAGAAATCGAGTTGAGTGGGATCAACGACGCCCGGGTGACGGTCGGGACGCGCCAAAGTGCCGACCCCGTTCGCGTCGCCGTTCGCGTCGTCTGGTGACGTGAGGTCGACGGGAGCTCGTCTGAGCGCGTAAAATCAAAGGGGGGGCTGCTCGGGCAGGGGTCGAGACGGAGGGTAACTGGGCACGCCCGAGCCCGCTTCGTCCCCGCAGTTACGACGCTCGGCGCGGGGCTTGGGCACGGCGAGGTTGCGCCACTTGGCGTGGCTCGACAAAACGCCGGCATAACGAACCGAATGAAAGCGCGGCGCCGGCACAGTAGCGGCTAAGCGGCACAGTAGAGAGAGCGGGTCGAGGTCGAGCGCGATGTCGGTGACCGTGGCATCGATCAGCGGGTGGGCAGCGCGGGCTGGCAAAAGCACGTCGATCACATCATTCAGCGCATCCACGAGGGGCGCGCCGCCGACGGCGTGCTGGAAGTGATTGCCGAGCTCGAGGCGCTGCTCGCCGAGCACGTCCCCGTTCGCCCGAACGACCTGAACGAGCTGCCGAACACCGTGATCCGTTCGGTGTGAGCTTCCGCGGCGTTCGAACCGCGATCAGCATCGAGTACCAACCCTCGCGCAAAGCCGCAGACCTGAACGAGCGCGTTTCACGAGGTCCAGTGCGAAAGGATCGCACTCACCTCGGTCAGCGCGTCAAGCGGAGCTGACGCGTCAGTTCCGCTGTCGAAAAGTACGCGTGGGGGACGAAGCGGGCGATCACTTTGAAGTCTGCCGCATTCTCCGTGATCACGGCTGCCCCAATCCTGCGACCACTCAATGCGATGAGAATGTCGTTCTGGAGCCGCTTAGTGCGAAGCGACGCAACTGTGTCCCAGATTTGGCTTTGCGCAACGCCTGCGTTCCCCCAGTCCGATTCCGACGGCGCAACAACGCGTCCGACTCGGACGAGCGGTCGCGTGAGCCTTGCAATCGCTGTTCGCCCGAGGTCGCCACGAGCTCCGCTGAGCAACTCGTAGTGGACGACACTGCTCAACCAGACGCTCGGCATCAAGCGGGCCAAGAGCTCGAGAAGCCCCGTTGTGGCTCGTTCTTGACGGAGCGCCGCAAAGTAAACGTTCGCATCCAGAATGTACTTCACTTGTGCCGCACCTCGCCCCGCATCTCTTCTTCGAACTCTTTGCGGAAAATCTTCCGACCTCGAACCGCCAGAAGAGCCGACATGGCTTCGTCGCCGATGACCACCGAGCGAAGCGCCTCGTGGATGGCATCAGTCTCCGTCTGCGCTCCGAGGATCCGCTTGGCACGTTCCAGCAGCGCGGAGTCGAGGTTGTGACTCTTTCGCTTGATGGTCATGCGTATGCCTCTAGCACGGATTTAGGCATATCAAAAGTCGTGCACTTTCAGAGTGCGCGCTAATCTATGGCGCGTGCGACGAAGCGGCGGACTACGGGCTCGAGCGGCTCGGTGTTCAGCGCACGCGCTCCGACTCGAAGAGCACGTGGCACGCGGCGATCGCCTGCGTGGTCTTGCCGAGACCGATGTCGTCGGCGAGGAGCAGGCGACCGGACTCGAGGAAGCGAGTGAGCCCCTCGGTTTGATACGGGTAGAGCTTGCGCTCGAGCGTCCGCGTGTGCCGAAGCGTTGTCCGGAGTGCGGCGGCGTTCTCCGCCGTTCGCCTAGCACGGAGCAGCTCTTCGGTGACGGTGGCTCTCGCCGCCGGCGACGCGTCGAGCTCACCCTTGTTTCCGACCGCGGCCTCGAGCGCGGCGAGCACTTCGAGGCGTCCTGAGCCGGTCGCGATCTTCCGCGGGTTCAGACGGCCTCTGGCGAACAAGCTCGTGACCTCCCGCGCATCGCGAACGTCCAGCGCCCTTCAGCCCCGTTAAGTTCATTCCGCCATGTTAGCGTGGTGCCGTTTCGAGGCGACAGCGCCCTCGAGCGGTCATTGGCGGACGACTCGACCTGCGCTATTCCGGCGGCGATCTCAGGCGTTTCCGAATCTCCTCCACGAAAGCGTCCATATCGGTGAGGTGTTCGCGCATGACGTCGCGCACGATGTCCAAATCTACGCTCGTATAGCCGTGGACCAAGACGTTCCGGAAGCCGACGGCAGCGCGCATGGCGTCCGCCACGTGCGCATCCAGCCAGCCGGCACGCGCGAGCAGCGTGAATAGCGCCTGATTCGTGCTCGGCTCTCCGAGCCGCCGTTCCGACACGACGTGGGAGGCAACGTCCTGAGCCGCTTGGATGCAAATTTGAAGCGTATGCTCGACGAAGCGCCGCTCCTTGACGTCGTCTTCGATCCGGTCAACGTCGGCGAGTCCGCGTAGCTCGGTCAGGCACGTTTCCATGAACGCGAGCTTCTTCAGGATCAGATCGGCGTCGGTCACGCCCGAGGCCGCCCTTCGCGGTAGCGTCGCAGCGTGGGCAAAAGATCAAAGTACTCGTTGCGCGCGCGGACCTCGAACGCGATGCGCTGGCTCGGGTGCTGGTCCAGGACGAGGATACCATCCCGCAAGACGCGGTGAACGAGATCCGCGCTTGCCCGATTCATGACGATGATCTGGACAGCCCGCTTGAGCTGCTCGGCGAGGTTCGCCTCTTCTCGGAAGGGCTGTGCCATCAAGCGGGACTGCGGAGCGGTCCGGTAAAGCACTCCCACGTCGACGTCGCTGCGTGGGCCGGATGTGCCCCTAGCCACACTGCCAAACAGGTACACCGCGACTACATCGGGCCGATCTCTGTAGTAGTCGGCGAGTCCATCGACGATGTTCTGCGCGTCCACGGGGGATAGTATACCGCGCGCCGAATGACGTGTCACA
This sequence comes from Polyangiaceae bacterium, assembly GCA_036520475.1. Taxonomy (GTDB): domain Bacteria; phylum Myxococcota_A; class Polyangia; order Polyangiales; family Polyangiaceae; genus DATDJP01. The sequence continues at coordinate 6,799 of DATDJP010000146.1, forward strand.
TGGGGGAAAATTCGACGAGCACTTCGATGAGAAGGATGGGGTTGACGATCGCATCCTTGTCTTCGGCGTGCGTCTCGAGACGGCCGCACACGACGCTGGCATCGGGATAGGTCGTGAAACCCGTTTGGGTGACCCGCACGCGGACATCGGACGAGAAGACTCGACAGGGTTTGCACGTGCGCGCGTTCGCCGAAGCGCTGTGTGAAGCAGCGCACGATGCGGCGCGCCGCGACAGCTTCGGAGCAGCCGGCATGCGTCGCATCGCGAGTCACTTCAGTGTCGAGCGGATGGCGAGGGCGTACAGTCGTGTGTTGTTCGACGCGTGAGGTGTCGCCTCATAGAGACGAACTTGAGCTCGAAAAAACGGTAGACGATGCGTCATCGGCGGTGCTTGTGTTGCCGGCAAATGTTCGTATCGGGGTGATTACGCATTGGGGAAAAATGATGAAGACACTGACTTGCCTTGTTAGCACCGTCGTTGCCGTCACTGCGTGCGGTGCGCCCGTTCCCGTTCCCGTTGTCACGGAGCTCGGAACCGGAGCGACCCCGCAGTTGACAGGTTATGTAACCGAAATTAGTAGCAACGGCCGCATCGTCGGCGCTTACGGTGAGCCGAGTCAGGCCGCCGAGTTTCGCGACGACGGGAGCGTGGTGCTCTTGCCGATTCCGACGGACTACAAGTTTTGCGTGGCCTACGGCATTGCAGACGACGGCACGATCGCAGGCACCTGTTCTCTGCCGGATCTGAACAAGCGCATCTTTACGTGGGACTCGGCGGGAGTCGCGCGTCCGCTGCACGACCTTGCTCCCAGCCCTTACAACCGCGTGATGGACATGAATCGACACGGCGTGATCCTCGAGCTGCAGCGCGTCGGCTCTGACCTGAGCTACTGGACGCACGATCTGCGTTCCGGAAAACGAACGAAGGTGCCCTTCGAGGGTGGCGCTTTTGGCCAAGCCTTTTCCGTCAACGACACGGGCGACATCGTCGGCTACATCGGTGACATTGAGGAGAGGAAGGCGCTCAAATGGTCCGGTGATCCGCTAGTCGCGACGGTGCTCGCGGCTCCGCGTGGGCCGCCTGAGCTCGATTACAACTGCTACGCGAGAGCGACTGGCATCAACAATCGCGGTGCCATCGTCGGGTACGTTTGCAACCCGGCTGCGATCCCTTTCTCGCCGCCGATTCCTGAAAAAGTGGTTGTGTGGTCCTCTGCCAGCGCCTTCCCCAAAGAGCTCCCACCCCTTCGCACATTGCCTGGCCACACATACTGGCACACGCGACCTCCTTGAGCGGGCAAGGCGCGGCATGACGAGGGTCCGGCGATTGGTAACGGTCGCGAACGAGTTGTACGTTGCAGTGCCGCTGCCGTCACGAGCCGGAGCACGTGCCCGTGCTGACCGACTGACACGCTGTCTGGCCCAAGTACTGACTTGCCCAAGCCAAGCACTCAGGAGTTAGCCACTCCACGAACGGCGTTAATCCAGATTCCGCGCCCGTGTGCGGCCCACAATAGACGTTGCGCGTGCCGAAGTCCCTCGTGGCGAACGCGATCGGCTGACTGCCGTCGGTATACGTGGCGCTGTACGCGAGTAGGTATGGAACATAGAATTGGCGTTCGAAGAAGCATTCGGCGCCAAACCTCCGAGAGCTGCTCGACGTGTGCTCGACGTCGGGTGTGGGATCCGCCCATACTTCCAGGGTCCAACCGGTGTTCGCATCGCAGGTCAGGGTCGAATTGGTCGTGGCTTCTTGGGTGCATGCGCCGAAAACCGGTAGGCAGTGGCGGCGTGCCTCCCACAGACACGGCGCCATGCAGTTCGGTGGCGGCGGCGGCACATCCACGCAGGTGCCGACGCCGGTAGCCGTGGCGGAGCAGACTTGACCGGCGGCGCAGCCCGTATCGAAACAGTTGGTCGAAGGATTGGCCTCCGCCCGTGCCGACAAGCGTTTCGAGACGAAGAACGTGGCACCATCCGGGTAGTTGTAAGAGAGCGTCAGCTCGTCCTCGAATGTTCCGATCGCTGTGGGCGAAAACTCGAGCTCGAGAGTGCAGCTTCCGTTCGGCGAGAGCGTCGTGCCGGTGATGCAGGTAGTGCGAGCTAGGGAGAAGGGCGGAGCCAGTCCGAGCGCCGCGCTGCTCACGGCGCGAACCGTGGCTGTGGCGCCGCCCCAATTCGTGAACGTAACCGTGTCTCGGCCAATGGTCCCTGGCGCTGCCGGTTGCGAAAGTGGCCAATTCGCGGATACGCGAACTGGCACCGTTCCCGTGCCCCGCAGCGTGAACGGAGCGGAGAGCTCGGGGGTTCCGCTTTGCGCGACGTGGTAGCGGACGACGGCGGGGCTCGCGAAAGACTCCACGGCAGTCGGCACGAAGCTGATCTGAATCGAACAACTCACGTGCGCAGTCAAACTTTGCCCGCTCACACACGTTCCCCCAGTACGATGAAAAGGCGGTTCCAAACCTAGACCCGCCTCAGTCACGTCCCCGAGTACCACCGCAGTCGCAGCGCGGTTTCTGATGGTGTACTCTTGCGGAGCGCTCAGGTGCAGCGGCTTGACCCCGTAGTCGATAGAACGCGCGAGCACGTCCAGCGGCGGAGCTGTGGGCATCACGATTTCCTGTGACAGAGTGCGAGTCTCGCCGGTGCCCCAGCTATAATCGAGCTCGAGCGTCTGCCGATACTCGCGGATCTCGGTTGGCATGAGCAGGATCTGGAGCCTACACGTACCAACGGATGATTTGGCAAGCACCATGCCCGTCGTGCACGTCGTGCCGGTGCTGTCGAGTGTAAAGGGCGGAGCCAATCCGAGGGCGGCCGCGCTAACTTCTCCGAGCGTCGCGTCTGCGCCGCCCGTGTTGGTGACGTTCACGATGATGGATTTACTCGAACCGATGTACGCCGGACTTGGGGCATAGACGCCCAAGACGAGCTCTGGTTCGTTGCAGGCACTAGCTGCGAGTACCGGTGCCAATACAATCACGCCCAGCTGAGCTATACGCACAATATTGGTTTTTTTACGCCGCATAGTGGGCCGAGCGTTGCCGGACCGCCGCTAGCTTGCAACTCGGTCGACAACCTCGTTTCATCTCGAGTGCTTGCCGGATGCGCGACGAGCACGTGCTAGCAGCGCCGCTTCGAAAATAGGGAACCTCGACCACTGCTCGAGCTGGCCAACGAAGGTGACCAGCTCGACAGCGGGACGTCGTGCTTCTGGACCACTGCCGATGCTCCAGTTTGACCTCGGCCGCCATCAGGCACAGCCGCCGAGATCTCGGGCAGCTTCGAGGCCCTGCTGCGAGAGGCCTCGCGTCCCTTGTGGTCTTGGGCGCCGGCGCGGGTGGCTGCGTGCAGAGTGAAGCCGTGCTCGGCGACCGAAAGCGGCGCGTTGATGACGACGCCCGGGCGTCCGCGCAAGGCAAGCTCGACTGGCCGGCGGCGCAGCTCCGGGCTGCCGCGACGTACACGCCGTCCAAGAAGAGGACGTGCAGATGCGGACTCCCGCTTCAAGTCACTCGAGGCGCGCTGCACGACGACCACCGCTCCGCTCTGAACCAGCTCGCGCGGGCTTGCGCGCAGACGGCGCCGATACCAGCCGAGCACGCTGTCCACGAACAGCCGGCTGACAGAGCCGAGCAGCTTGCCATCGAAGCCGAGGCGAGCGCGCAGCTCGAACGAGCTCGAGCACAAGGTCGTGCTGCTCGGTGACCGTGGCATCGATCAGCGGCTCGGCAGCGCGGACTGGCAAAAGCATGTCGACCACATCATCCAGCGCATCCACGAGGGGCGCGCCGCCGACGGCGTGCTGGACGTGATTCAGGAGCTCGAGGCGCTGCTCGCCGAGCACGTCCCCGTACGCCCGAACGACGTGAACGAGCTGCCAAAACAGTGATCCGTTCTGTGTGACCGCTGCGCGTGTCCGACTTCTCGCCCTTAAACGTGCCCACCCGAGCATTCACGGCGAGTCGCTGAAGCTTGAAGGATTGACGGCGATAGCTGTGTTTGCGAACGCGGTTTGTTGGGGAGGAAGTTGGGGTTCTGTAAGTGGTGTTTGTGCGAGCGCGCGGGCGGATGCGGATGCGGATGCGGACGCGCGGGGCGGATGCGGACGTGCGGGGCGGATGCGGACGCGCGGGCGTAGGGCGGATGCCGCAGGGTGCTGGACGACCAGACGCCACAGCAACGTGGCCCAACAGGCGTAGCGAAGCGGAGCAGCGGGGCCCCCGCCTTGAGCCGAGGAGGCTGAAAGCGAAATGAGCGGGTGAGGTTCTCGGATCGCGAAAGGAAGGGGATCGCAGGAAGGCGCAGCGACACTCGGGAGGCGCGCGTCTAGAAGCCAAAGAAGCAAGGCCCAACAGGCGCAGCGGAGCGAAGCGCCAGCGCAGCGAAGCGGAGCAGCGGGGGCCCCGCCTTTCGCGATCCGAGAACCTCA
>DATDJP010000147.1:0-9411 GCA_036520475.1 Polyangiaceae bacterium
GATGTTCTACGCAGAGCTGGAACATCGAAGAGAAGCCGGCCTTCAGATGAAGTTTCCGGCTCTCGATCTCAGCGAGATGCGCTAAAAGTTTCGCGCATAGCTCGCGCTCTGCACCGAGCAATGTCGCAACGCTGCCGAGCAACTCTTCATCGAGCAGGGAAGTGAGTTCCATGCTTCATCGCATAGCATGCACTTTTCGGAGCCCCTGTGACGCGCAAGGCTGCGCGACCACGGCGTCGACTGCTCGAAAACTTCACCTGACGCGCAGACACGCGCGAGTGGTCGCGTGAAGCGCCGCAACCATCCACTGCGTGAGCGTGCCACAAAATCGCGACGGTTCTCGGTCAGAAGCCGTCAAGTGCAAACCGCACGGCGACGCACTTATTAAGTGCGGTTGCTCTGTCTCCCAACGATGGACGGACGCGGCGATCGCAGCTCTCTGGCAAGCGTGCCACGCGGACGCGCTTCGAAGCCTCGTCCTCTGTAGCCGAGACGCTCGATGCAAGAGCTGCGAGGCGGAGCACGCCTGCTCGAGATACCAGCGCCCGTCGCTCGATCTCCGCCTGAAGGTCCCCTTTGACTTCAGCGCACGTCCGAGCCGCGCACACCAGCCAAGGCCTCAAGAGGCTCTGAAAAACTCGCGAATTTCGCGCTCCTTCGCGTGCGCGTCCTGCCGACCCACCTCGATCAGCTGCGCGGCAAAGCCACCGTCGAATAGCAAGTACGAAGCCCAGTCGGCCTCCTGGGTGGGAGCCTGCTTCGCCGCGCGCGCCAGCATGTACTTGACCAGCGGATTCAGCTCGACGTCAGCGAGGTGCGTGCGCACGTAGCGCCCCGCCAGCTGCCCCAGATCTTGTGACGGCGAGAAAACGAGCGTGTGCAGGCGCCGGTAAGTCGCGCCACGCGCGCCCACGAGCACCTCGTTGACCCGCGCCATCTCCTCGGGTGTGAGCGCACCGTCGAGCGCCTCCATCAGCTGGTTCAAGCGGTCGAGCACCTGCAGATCGTAACTCACGGGATCGAGCAGCAGCGCGTTCAGGAGCTTGCCGATCAGAAATACCGCGCTGGGATCGCGTCCATCGCTGCCCGACGCGAGCAACTCCGTGGCCGCCACTTCTCCGGCGGTGCGTTCGTGGCGCACGGATACCACCACCAAGCGTTCCGCACCGGCGCGAATGGCTGGCGAGATCGGCGTATTGAAGCGGAGGCCTCCATCGCAGTAGTAGTGCTCACCGACGCGCCGCGTGGGAAACAGGATCGGCAACGCCGCCGACGCCAGCACGTGATCCAGACGCACGCGCTCGAAGCGCGCGACGCGCCGATCATCTCGGGCGCCCTTGAACTCCGCGCCCGGCGCGAGCTCGGCAAATATCGTGGTCCTGCCGGAAACGACGTGCAACGCGGCCACCAGGAGCGCGCTCACGCGCCCGGCGTCGACGTTGGCGTGCAGCTGAGCCCAGTCGATACTGCGGTCGACGATACGCTCGAGTGGCCGTGTATCGATGAGTGAGCGTCCACCGCGTTCACCCGCTTCGAGCAGGCGCAGCCGCGCGAGCGCACGACCGGCGCTGCCCGTCCAGCTCGACAAACGAAAACGGGCGTGATCCGACAGCTTGAGTGACGACCAGAGCGTGCACAGCGCGTGGATGCCGTGATCGCCGCGCTGCGCGTTGGCGGCGAGATACACGGCGTTGATGGCGCCCACGCTGGTACCGGACAGCACGGAGAACAGCGGCCCGTCCTGTGGCCGTCTCCCGAGGACCTCCATGAGGCCCAGCACGACGCCTGCCTCGTACGCGCCACGCGTCCCGCCTCCGGACAACACCAGCGCAACCTTGGATGATGCTGGGGGTCGCTGTGACATGCACGAACTCACCGGTACGATCCCTGGCTATTTCGCCGCGGTCAACAAAGCTGCGGAACCTGCAACGGTGCGCGGGAATTGACGAGCTGAGCAACCAAAACAACTCGCACTCGCGGGGCATCCCTGTCGCACAGCTGGCGCACGCGGCAATTTGCCCCAAATATAACAGTAAGTTTTTGTCAAACGCGCAAGCAACCGTGGCACGGAGTTGTTACATCCTAATGCCCGGTGGACAGATGGCGCATATGGCGCGAGCTACAAACCAATTGGATGAAGGTCGCGGCAGTGGTGGCTCCACCTTGGCGGGTCTGCGCGTGCTGGTCGTAGACGACGAGCCAGATGCTCGCGAGCTCTTGCGCTCGTTACTCGGCATGTACGGCGTCGAGGTGCACGTCGCAGCCAGCGCCGCGGAGGCGCTGGACGGCATGGAGCAGTTTCGGCCCGACGTGCTCGTCTCGGACATCGGCATGCCGGGAGAAGACGGCTACGGTTTGATCCGGCGCATTCGCGCGGGTGACGGCCAGGGCGCGAGCACTCCGGCGGTGGCGCTCACGGCCTACGCACGCCGTGAGGATCGGGCGCGCGCTCTCGGCGCTGGGTTCGACATGCACATGCCCAAACCCGTCGAACCCGGAGAGCTGCTCGACGTCCTCGCGAACCTCGGCGGACGGCTGAAAGACGCGCCCGCGAGCTCGTCTCGCCGATCAAGCTGACAGCTGCACCGTGTCGCGGAAGGCTTGCATCGTCTCGTACTCGTCGAAGCGGTGCTGGAAGCCGCTGGCCGCCTTGAATGTCGTCGCGTCAGTCACGATCGGGTACTTGATGTGAGCCAGCGCGCCGGGCGGCAGGCGCGGCAAGCCGAAACGCCCGAGCACCACGCGATACATCGGTTCGGGCACCTGGAGCAGCGTGCGCCCCGTGTGTCGAATCACGGTAGACAGCGGCACCGGTTGCGGGCCGGCGACGTTGTAGACGCCGCGCAGCCCGCGCGTCAGTGACAGCACGATCGCGCGCGCCACGTCCTCCTCGTGCATGAACTGAAAGAGCGGATCGAAGCCCATGATGGTCGGCACCCGCGGTCCTGTCAAAAATGCTGCCAGGGTGCCATGGCGCGCGGGCCCGAGCGTGTAGCAGACGCGCAGCACAGCCGTGTCGATGTCCGGGAAGCGCCACAGCGCGCTGCCGGCAAAGAGATCCGCCGCGACCAGATCGACGAGCTCGGGGAAGCTCTCCAGAGCCATCGGCGGCTCGTCCTCCGTGTGGTAGAGCGGCGCGTCCGGCGCTGCGCCGTAGTACGTGTGGCGCCCCACGAAGATCGCCTGTTTGACACCATAGCGGTGCGAAAAATCGAACACCGATTTGGTCCCGACCAAGTTGATCCGGTAGCGCTCGTCGCTGCGTTCGACCAGATGAGTGACCGTGGCCATGTGAATGACCGCATCCGGACGCTCGGTCCGAAACACGTCCTCGGCCGGCCGTTTGCGAATGTCCGTCTCGAAGACTCGCACTCCCGAGGGCGCATCGGCCCACGCTCTGCGATCGATGCCGATCACCTCGTGCTGCTCGCGCACCAGCTCCTCCGCCACGAGACGGCCGATTTTTCCAGAAACCCCGGTGACCAGTACTTTCATGCGCTGTCCCGCTCGCGGCGGCCCTCCGAGATGAGCTCGAGAATGCGTTCTTTTACCTCGTCTACCCTGGCGTTGATGAACGTATCGTCTTCATTGCCGCTGCCCTCGAAATGAAGGGCCGGCGCGAAGCGCAGCTCGATTTGGACGGGCAGCGGCGTGGGCAGCAAGTAGGGAGTGAGCGGAATGTAAGGCACCCCCATCAGCCGGCCCAGGCCATACAGATTGGTCACGGTGGGAATCGCCGCGCCCGCCCCCAGACAGGCTACCGGGATGATCGGCGCGCGCGTCTCGAGCGCGAGTCGCACGAAGCCCGTTCCGAAACGCACGAGTGAATAGCGCTCCTTGAAGAGCTTCGCCGTACCCCGCGCACCCTCGGGGAAGACCATGAGCAGTCGCTCGTCCTCCAGCAGGCGTATCGCGTGCTCCGGCAAACCGGCAAACTGTCCGGTCTTGCCGAGCCACTGTGTGGCAAATGGCAACCGACCCAGGAACTTCTCCACCATGCCCTGCGCGAGCCGCGGCGGATTCATGTCGAAGAAGCATGCGCCCGCGAGCAGCGCCGCATCGAGCGCCACGCCACCCGAATGATTGCAGACGAGCATCGCGCGACCGCGCGCGGGTACGTTCTCGATGCCGACTGTGCGTACGCGGAAGTAGTGGTGGTACCACCACGACATCGAGCGCACCGCGACGCGCAGGTGCTTGCGCGAGATCCCGTAAGGGTCGAGCCCTTGCGCATTGAACGGGAGTTCCAACCGATTCAGCCGCTCGTCGATGTCAGCCGCGCTCATGGCGGGCCGCACGTTACGCGAATCGCGCACGGTCTCGGAAATATCGGTAGCTGTACGTCAGGAACACACATCCAGGCGCGTACGGTCGGGTCACGCCGGGCGTGGCTACTCCCCTGGCACCGGCGCTTCGAGCCTGCGTACCCGCGACTCTCCCGGGGCCAGAGTTGCGCGCGTGCAACTCTGTTGGACTATTGCAGTCTATCGCGAAAGTTTGCGTCCGTTTCTCGCTGCTGGCGTGGCCATGACCCTAATGACCGCGCGCATTCACCGCGAGCGCGCGCCGCATTTTCCCGGGCAATCGTCGCTCGATCCTGCTGAACCAGCGCACTGATTCTGATTGCTGCGCTGCACCATGATCGCGTTCGACGCGAGCGCGTTTATCCTTCGGCGCCAGTTCGATTTCTCGCAGGACAATCGTGTTTTAGTCATCGCGCGAGGCGCGGATCCCATGTAGGCTATACACACATGGGTCGACCCCGCAGCTCGAGCGCTAATCCAACGGCTGCGGCCGCATATCGCTTCAGCGAGCGCGTGTCGGAGCTCATGGCAGCGGCTCTCCGCGACGGTCGCGTGAGCGAAAGCATGATCGCTCGCGAGCTCGAGATGAGCGCGCGCACGTTGCGCCGTCATCTCGCCGAAGAGGGCACGAGCTACGAACGCCTGCTCGACGATTTGCGCAAAGAGCTGGCGGAACATTATCTGCGAGAACCAGAGCTCGGCATCGACGACGTCGCTGTCCTGCTTGGCTTCTCCGAAGCGCGTGCGTTCCGCCGCGCGTTCCGTCGCTGGAACGGTCTGAGTCCTGCTCAGTTTCGCCTGCGCACCGGCGCCAGGCGTCCCGCAGCGCTCGAGGGAGTGGATGGAGCGCATACGCATACGGGCAGCGAACTGGACAAGTTCGCGGCCGAACAAAAGCGTCCAGATGACCTATCCGGTCCTTACCCCTCGACGCACACTCCTGTATCGTTAACAAATCCGTTATCTCCACCCCGGCGCTGGGAGGAACCCATGACAGTAATCGCCCGAGCATCTGCTGCAGAAGAGCAGCGTGCTCCAGAATCTAGCGAGTACCCTCCACGTCGCACTCCCGAAGCATCGGGAATTGCGGCAAGCCCGGTACCGCTAACCCGTAGTCTATTAGTAAAACGTAATGGCCCTGGCACTTATGACCGCCAGAAGTCTCCGGAGGAGCGGCGCGACGATCAGCGTCGTCGCATCCTCATGGGAGCGGCGCGGGTATTTGGTCGAGATGGCTATGCCGCTGCTTCGGTTGCCACGATTCTCGAGTGTTCGGGAGTCAGCCGTGGCACCTTTTATCGCCACTTCAACGACCTAGCCGACGTTTTTCTGGCCGTTAAGCAGGAAGCCGCGAACCTATTGTTCGACTTCGTCGAGGAACGTATCCGCGACGAGAACAATCCTGCTGAGCGCCTGCGCGCAGGCGTGAACGCCTTCCTGTCCCTCGTGGCCGAGAACGCGGATCTGGTGCGCGTGTTCCGTCGTGAGTCTCCGGCGAATCGCCCGAGCCACCGCGAAATCCGCAATCAGACGCTGAACCGCTTCGTCACGCTGATCCGTGAAGGCACGGCAGAGGCCATGAAGCAGGGCCTGATCAAGAACATGCCCGACGACCTGACGATCTACGCTCTGGTCGTCGCGTTCGAAGGCGTGATCGCTCGTTACCTCGACTCGAGGGACGAAGGTCGCGTGCTCGAGGCAGAGACCGCCATGGTCAGCCTCTGCTTCCGCGCCCTGCGCTAAAAGCCGTCGCCAGACGTACCCCCTTCGTGCGCAGCAGTCCGGAAACGGGTTGCTGCGTACGAACGCGTTCGGGGTTTGAAGCGGAGCGGAGCGATGCGGTGCGGCGGCCACTCCGACTGTGAGGTCGCGCCTCCAAACTTCCAAGCGTCCGCTGCGGTCCTGAACGCGTGTCGCCGCGGCCCTCGACGCCCGCCGCCGGCAATGCTCTGCCGTCCCGAACGGCGGCTTTGCGCCGCCGAGTGCTGGCCCGCGCGGGCGGCGTCACTCAGTTGTCGGAGGGCACCATGAAAACGTTGGCATGTCTGGTTGGTGTGATCCCAGTCGTGGCTTCCTGCACGAATCCCACGCTCACCGTGACCGAGCTCGGAACGAGCCTGCCTCAGCCCAGCGCTGTCGCCTGGGACATCAGCGACAGTGGGCGAATCGCCGGCGCTATCTACTTGAACAATCAGAATGATGCTGTCGAGTTCGAGGAGGACGGAGGCGTCGTCGTATTGCCTCGGCCGCCGGGTTACACGCAGGGAAATTGTCAGGCAACTGCCGTCAATGACGCTGGGCTGATCGCGGGGGCGTGCTGGCGAGTCGACGAGAACGGCGAGTATTCAGCATCGCAAGCGGTGTTCTGGGACGCGACGGGAACCGCACACGAGTTCATCGCTTCCAAGCCGGATCGTTCGAGCAGCGTCGTGGACATGAATAACCACGGCATAATCCTGGGCCACAACGTAACGGACGGGGAGTTCGCCTTCGCGCCCTGGATTTACGACACACACTCAGCAACGCTCACCGAGCTTCCCGTCGTGCCGTCGATCGAGTCCAGTCGAACCTCTGCGAACGCAATCAATGACGCGGGCGACATCGTGGGCATGGTGTCGAGCGGCCAACCACAGAACGATCGCGCGATCAAATGGTCTGCGAGCTCGCTGACGATCAGTTATCTCCCAACGCCGCCCGACTGTAATTCACAGGCCCGAGCCATCAACAACCGTGGGGTCATCGCCGGGGCTATTTGTTACCCTCTTTCGGATCTGGGCCGCGCGGCGATCTGGTCTTCTGCCGCGGCACAACCCGAGATGCTGCCCGCTCCGCCGCCCATCAGCGGCGCCGCGGTGGGGGCGATCGCGACGGACGTGAGCGACAACGGTGTCGTGATTGGCGTTTCTGGACGATATGCGCAACGTAGTTACACGCAAAGACCCATCGGTTGGACCGCCGATCGACGGCTCATCGACTTCGGCGTGATATATCCCGCTGCCATCAATGCCTCGGGTGTGATCGTGGGACAACAGAACGGCAAGGCCGTTCGAGTCACAATCCAGTAGCAGACGTCCGGCAACCACCCGCGATTGCGCAAGCGAATTAGTCGGCGCCGTAAGCGACCTTCAGCCAGTCCGCGGCCGGCATCGTGCGCTTCTCCCCCACCCTCGGCAGGGCGAACGGCTCGTAGCGATCCTCCACCCACGCGAACCAGCGCAGCGACGCATCCTCGAGCGGCACGTCGAAACGCGCAATTACCTCGAGCGGCCGCTGGTCTTCGGTGAGACGCGTGACCTGCACGCGAAAGCCGGTCAGCACGACCTCCTCACCGAGCTTGAACGGATTCTTCGCTCCCCGCAGCATTCGTTCGCTGGGGGTGGCCACGTAGCCGCCGACTTGTTCGAGGCGGAGCGTGCGATCGTCCACGCGCTCGAGGTGGAGCTCCGTGTTGCCGACGCCGAGCCAGCGCTGTTTCTGCGGGAACGGACGGCCGGAGTCCGCGCGCATGATGGGCACGTAGCTCGCGAGCGCGTCCCCGGGCGGATTGACGTAAATGAACGTCTGCTTGCGAATTTCCGGCGTCTCGGGCAGCGACTTGTCGGCGCGCTCGAGCATGCTGCGGATGGCGACGATGCCCGTCGACCGCCACGGCAGCGTCAATGGGCCGATCAGCAGATGAAACGCGACTATGGAGAGCGCCGCGAACTGTCCGAACAACACCGGGCCGCGCCAGATGAGCTCGGACTTCCGACGTTCCGTGAGCCGGCAGAACAGGATTGCCGTGGCTGCGGCCGCCCCAATGGAAATCCAGTTCAGAAGCCGATCGGCCGGGAACGTCGCGCACGGCGGAAATGCCGCGAGCACGGCACCGACGATCCAAAATTGAAGCTTCTTGTCAGCGGCCCACAGCGGTCGCACCAGCAGCACGACGATGAGCAGCACGACGGCCGCGATGGCCAGGAGCACGCGTTCGATGGTGACGGAGATGATGGCCGCCGCGTTCCACATCTCCGACCAGGGGCCCGCGAGCTGCCCGAGCATCAGCGCAAACAGCCGCACGGGTAAGGCCGAGAAGTACGCCAGTGGCTCTCGCGCGGGATCGAGGTACACGCCAGAGCCGAACGAGCCGTAGTTCAGCGAGGTGGTGAGCACGCGCCAGGCCACGACGATGATCAGGTACGGTAGCAGGCGAACCACGCGTTTCGCCCAGCTGCCCTCGTCCAAAAGGAAGGCGTAGGCGACGAGGTAGCCGCAAATCGCGATGCCGCCTTCCGCCGCGGTGAGCGAGACAGCGAAGATCAGCGGCCCGAGCCATGCCCCCGCCCTGAACGCGCCGTGTCGCCAACGGATATAGCAGTACAGGGCCCAGATCGAGAGCGCGCTCGCGATCAAAGCGTTGCGGTTTGCGAGCCACGTGAGCGGCCCCGAGCGTGCATCATCGAGCGAGTAGAAGATGACGCCGAGCAGGGCAATCCAGCGCGACTCGACCATGTCCGCGTAGAGCTTGCGCACACCGACGAGTGCCAGAAAGAACCAGCCGACGCTCTGCAGGTGCGCAAAGAAGCTCGAGTCGCCGAACAGCCAGTGATCGACGGCGTGCGACAGCGACGTGAGCGGCCGGAAGAACGCCAGGAGCGCGGTTGGATCGGCCCACCACGGGAACACCCCCTGCTCCATCAGCGATCGATTGAACTCGGGCGTGGCGAAGCGAAACAAGTCGAGCAGCGAGCGCTGAAAGCCCGGGATGTCCGGTGAGCCACGCAGGATCAACCGGTGGATGTGGTCGTCTGCGGCGATGCCGCAAAACAGCGACGTCGAAACCAGCACCATGGCCAGGCCCACGACGAGGCGCCCGCCCTTCGGCTTCGACAAGGTCCGGCGAAGCGGTCCGTAGATGCGACGTTCCGCGCCTTCGGCGATCGTGCGACCCAGGCGACGCGCAGTACCGCTGGTGCTCAGTTGCACGGGTCGAGCCTCGAGCAGCAGCGGGTCAACCGGTTCCATCGCGGAGCACAGTCGTCGTGGTAACAAGCAAAGAGATGCACGTGTTCATGGCATCCAGCGCACGCCGGTGAAGACCTGATCGGTACCGTCGTATATGCCACCT
>DATDJP010000148.1:0-20468 GCA_036520475.1 Polyangiaceae bacterium
GTCGCCTTCAAAGGTTATTACGACGAGCTGGCCATCTATCGTAAGGACGTCATCATCCCGTTCGGGTTTCTTTCGATGTCCATACAGGCGCTGCTATTCGCGTGGATCTACGCCCGGGTGTTCGCATCTTGGTCCAATACCAGATCACGAGCCCTGGGGTATGCCGCGTTCGGCGCAGTGCTATCGTGGAGCTTCACGACTATCGCCGTCGCGGCCAAGAACGTGATGAGCTCCGTGCCTGACTACTTGCTGATCGAATCCGGCTTCACGCTCGCACAGTGGCTGATCGTCGGGCCACTCACGGCCTTGCTGCTTCGGCACCCCGATCCGCTGCCGCAGGCCGCGCGCGCATGAGCTTCACGTCGCGCCGATCCGAAGCGTTGCTGAGCGTCGCGTCGGATCGCCGTCGGCGCCGTGCTCAGAGCCCAAGGAGCTTCTCCAGCCTTGGGGTCAGTCCAGAAGCCGAGCCAGTCTTCGGCGCTTGTCTACAGCCAGTCAATCTGCACGGCGCGACCATTTCGCGTCCCGACCGTGACGCCGGAGTTTGTTGATTCCGCCTACCGTGGCGGAGGGAAAGTCGACTCGCTTGCGACCGCTGGTCCAGCCCATGCCAAGTGGAAAAACTGGAAACGGCTGAAAGAGCGGCACAAACCGACCGAGCACTTCGCCGCGATCGTTCATGGCGACAACGTCGATGTATCCATTCACTACTGGCGGCGCTGACAGTTGCTCCGGCAGTGCGCTAACGCTGGCCATATCGGCCCCGAGCGTGGCGTCGTCGGGTGCAGGCTTGATGTTGCCGCTCGATGTTGCGTACCGATACGTGGTCGCATACGCGGCGAGGTGCTCGATCTGCTTCAGCAAGGGCTTGAGAGGGTTTGCGTCCGGGACCTGCTTCACCATCTCGTCGAGCTGATGCCTGATATTGGCGTGGATACCCTCAGACGTCAGGACCGCCTTGCTGATCTTCTCCGCTGCTTGCTAGCAGTGGTAGATAGCGTATCTATTCTTTCCCGCGTGCAGGAGCTTGGCTGCTTCCAAGTCAGCATGGGCAAGCCGAAGAGTGTTGGCGATGATTCGCTCAGCGCTCATACAGAGCAACCCCGGCGGACGTGGCTTCGTACGCTAGCGTGTTGGGTACGGCACGCTCGGCGTCGAAGTCACGCGAGGAGTACACGACGATGTTAGCGCGTACGCCCGTATCTCTTCGCAATCGCCATGGCACGAGAGGATCGTCCGGTGCCGAAGACGAATCTGGGACCACAACCAGGAAATCCCAGTCACTGTCTGGATGGGCCTCGCCGCGAGCGCGACTTCCGAAAAGGTGAATTCGGTTCGGCTCCCATTCGCGGAGCATGCGCTCTAGCAGTGGCCAGGCCGGGCCCAAGTCGATGGCGTGCCCCTGGCGATCGACGGCGTGAATCATCGCGTCTCGATCGGTGAAATCCAGTTGCGCGCCCGGCAGGATTCGAACCTGCGACCTACGGCTCCGGAGGCCGTCGCTCTATCCAGCTGAGCTACGGGCGCTTGGGGCGTGGTTTCTAGCGCAGGGGAGCGCTCCGTGGGAAAAATCGAATGCCCCGCCCAAAAATCGCGTCAATTTGCGGAAAATTGCAGCGCGCGGGTCAGGGCGCGCAGACGGGTCAGGGCGCGCAGAGCGGCTGTGTAGCGGATTGCCGCCAGACACTGCCGGCGCCGCTCGGGCAAGAGTGATCCCTTCGGCGTGCGCGTCCAGCGCGTGGACGGGTCATGACCGACTCGCGACGTTTGTTTCGCGCGAGTTCGCGAGGCGTTTCTCTCGCGTGCCGTGCGACGAATGCGCGGCTCATCCAGCTGGGGTCGCGATTGCGAAATGCGAGGAGCGAGTGATACGGTCCGGGCGTCGATGTTTGCAGTGGAGCCGGCGCAGCCTCCGCGTTTCGAGCACACGGGCTGGGAAGCGAAACTGGAGCTCGGGTTCCGCAAAACGGGTACGCGCACCGTGCTCGTGCAGCGCGAGCACACGGGTCCGCTGCGTGTGCAACGGCCGTTCTATCCGGAGGGCGAGGACCTGTGCCACGTGTACGTGCTGCATCCGCCGGGTGGTCTGGCTGGCGGCGATCAGGTGCGCGTTGCTGTTCGTGTGGAGCGTGGAGCGCGAGCGCTGCTCACGACGCCGGCGGCCACCAAGTTTTATCGCACGACCGGGCGCGTCGCGCAGCAGATCAACCGTGTGAGCGTGGAGTCGGGCGCGGCGTGTGAATGGCTGCCACAGGAGACGATCGTGTTTGGCGGCGCGCGCGCCGTGACGCGCACGCGTGTCGAGCTTGCAGACGACGCGCGCTTTGCCGGTTGGGACGTCACGTGCCTGGGACGACCGGCGGCAGGCGACGGCTTTGCGACCGGTACTTACACGAGCGGCTTCGAAATTTGGCGGGGCGATCAGCCGCTCTTCATCGATCGCGCCGTGTGCTCGCACGCTGTTTTGAGCGCTAGCTGGGGGCTGCGGGGGTGCCCGGTGTTCGGCACGTTCGTGCTGGCGCCGGCGCTGCCGCGCGAGACGCTGGGCGTGCTTCGCGAGCAGGTGCGCCTCGGGGACCCGGCGGAGACGTTCGCGGTCAGCAGCTTGCAGCACGTGACGGTGTGTCGCTATCTCGGTGGCAGCACGCAGCGCGCGCTTCAGTGCTTTCAAGAGGTGTGGCAGATCGGAAGGCCGCAGCTCTTCGGGCGGCCGGCGAGCGCGCCGCGGATTTGGCTGACCTGAGTAACGCGCAGGAGTCGCGAGAGACCCATGGAACTGACACCCCGTGAAAAAGACAAACTACTCATCTTCACCGCAGCGCTGGTGGCCGAGCGCCGGCGCGCGCGCGGCCTCAAGCTGAACTATCCGGAAGCCGTGGCGTTGATCACGGCGGCCATCCTGGAAGGCGCGCGCGACGGCCGCACCGTGGCCGAGCTCATGAGCTCCGGCGCGCAGGTGCTCTCGCGAGACGACGTGATGGAGGGCGTGCCGGAGATGATCCCCGAGGTGCAGGTGGAAGCGACCTTTCCGGACGGCACGAAGCTGGTCACCGTTCACAATCCGATCCCTTGAAGAGAGCCCCATGATTCCTGGAGAAATCATCACTCTGGCGGGCGAGATCCCGATCAACGCTGGCCGCGCGTGCGTGCGCATCGCGGTGAGCAACACCGGAGATCGACCGATTCAGGTCGGTTCGCACTATCACTTCTACGAGACGAACTCGGCGCTTCAGTTCGACCGCGAGCAGGCGCGCGGCTTTCGCTTGAACATCCCCGCCGGCACCGCCGTGCGCTTCGAACCGGGGCAGAGCCGCGAGGTCGAGCTCGTGGAGTTCGCCGGCGCGCGTCGCATCTACGGTTTCAATGGTCGCGTGATGGGCGGCCTGGGAGACGGCACGTGACGAGCCTCGGTCGCCGCGCTTATGCGGGCATGTACGGGCCCACCGTGGGAGACCGGGTGCGGCTCGCCGACACGGAGCTGTTCATCGAGGTGGAGCGTGATCTCACGATCTACGGCGAGGAAGTGAAGTTCGGCGGAGGCAAGGTGATCCGCGACGGCATGGGTCAGAGCCAGCGCGCCGGCGCCGAGGTGGTCGATACAGTGATCACGAACGCGCTGATCGTCGATCACTGGGGCATCATCAAGGCGGATATCGGCATCAAGGATGGGCGGATTCGTCACATAGGCAAGGCCGGCAACCCCGACACGCAGCCCGGCGTCGATATCGTGATTGGACCGGGCACGGACGTGATCGCGGGGGAGGGGCTGATCGCGACCGCGGGCGCTATCGATGCGCACATTCATTTCATCTGCCCGCAGCAGATCGAAGACGCGCTGATGAGCGGCGTCACGACCATGCTCGGAGGCGGCACCGGACCCTCGGCAGGCACGAGCGCCACGACTTGCACGCCGGGGCCCTGGCACCTCGCGCGCATGCTGCAAGCTGCCGACGGCTTGCCCATGAACCTGGGCTTTTTTGGTAAAGGCAACGCCAGCTTGCCGGATGCGCTCGAGGAGCAGGTCCTCGCGGGCGCGATGGGTTTGAAGCTTCACGAGGATTGGGGCACGACACCTGCCGCGATCGACAACTGTTTGACGGTGGCGGATCGGCACGACGTCCAGGTGGCGATCCACACGGACACGCTGAACGAATCCGGGTTTCTCGAAGACACGCTGGCCGCGTTCAAGGGCCGTGCGATTCACTCCTTTCACACCGAGGGCGCCGGCGGTGGGCACGCGCCGGACATCATCAAGGCCTGCGGCGTGCCGAACGTGCTGCCCTCTTCCACGAATCCGACGCGGCCCTATACGGTGAACACCGTCGATGAGCACCTGGACATGCTCATGGTGTGTCATCACCTCGATCCGGACATTCCCGAAGACGTCGCCTTCGCCGAATCTCGCATCCGTCGTGAGACGATCGCGGCCGAGGACATTTTGCACGATCTCGGCGCCATCAGCATGATGTCGTCGGACTCGCAGGCGATGGGTCGCGTCGGCGAGGTGGTGATCCGCACCTGGCAGACCGCGCACAAGATGAAGACGCAGCGTGGCGCGCTGGCCGAAGATACGAGCGACCACGACAACTTTCGCGTCAAACGCTATCTGGCGAAGTACACCATCAATCCGGCGATCACCCACGGCATCAGCCGTGAAGTCGGCTCGATCGAGCCCGGCAAGCTGGCGGATCTGGTACTCTGGAAACCGGCGTTTTTTGGAGTCAAGCCGGCGTTGATCCTCAAAGGGGGCATGCTGCTGGCAGCGCCGATGGGAGATCCCAATGCTTCGATCCCGACTCCGCAACCGGTGCATTACCGCCCGATGTTCGCGGCGTTCGGCGGGGCGCTCACCGCCACCAGCCTGACGTTCGTGTCCCAGGCGGCGCTCGAGCGCGGGGTCGCCGAGCGGCTGAAGCTGGCCAAGGCGGTCTACGCGGTGCGCGAGACGCGGCGCGTCGGTAAGGCCGATCTCGTGCACAATCACTACCTGCCCAAGCTGGAAGTCGATCCTCAGACGTACGAGGTTCGCGCGGACGGACAGCTCTTGACCTGCGAGGCGGCGAAGACGTTGCCGCTCGCTCAACGCTACTTCCTGTTCTGATGGAGGAGATGAATCCGTGCTGACCTTCGCGGAGCGCGTACCGGCCCATCCCGTACACGACGACGTTTCTTCGAGCTCACCGTTGGCGACGCTGACGCTGCCTTACGACGCGCGTCAGAAGAGCCGCTTCCGCGCGTGGCTCGACGACGGCCGGGAAGCGGCAGTGATGTTGCCGCGCGGCACGGTGCTGCGTCACGGCGATCTGCTCCTGGCCGAAGATGGCACGCGCGTGACAGTGCGCGCCGAGCCGGAGCGCGTGTCGGTCGCGACGGCGGCGGACGCGCTGAGCGCGCTGCGGGCGGCCTACCACCTCGGCAACCGGCACGTGCCGCTGCAGATCGCCGAACAGCAGCTGATCTATCGGCACGATCACGTGCTCGACGCCATGCTCGAGCAGCTCGGTCTGCGCGTGTCGGACCGCCTGTTGCCGTTCGAGCCCGAGACCGGCGCGTACGGACATTCGCACACCGCGCACGCTCACGCCGCAGAGCCGGAGCACGAGACGCCGCGTATGCCGGAACCCGACATCCCGACGCGCCTGGAGCTGGCGCGGCCCCTCCGGCAACGATGAACACGGGCGCCGAATGCGGCGGTGACGCCGGCCTCTTGCGCTTGCTGCAGCTCACGAGTCCTGGGTTGCCCGTGGGAGCTTTTGCCTACTCGCAGGGCCTCGAATACGCCGTGCAGACCGACTGGGTGCGGGATGCTGCGGGTGCCGAAGCCTGGCTCGGCGGCCTGCTCGAGCACGGTTTGTCGCGCCTGGACGTGCCGCTCTTGAACCTCAGCCACGGCGCCTGGCTCTCCGGGGACGTCGAGCGCGTGAGCTACTACGCACGCTGGCTGCACGCGGCGCGTGAGACGCACGAGCTGCAGCAGGAGGACGTCCACGTCGGTCGCGCACTGGCGCGCTGTTTGACCGCGCTCGGACTCGACGAAGCGGAGCGGTGGAGTGCCTGCGAGTACGCCACGAGCGCGACGTTGTTCGCGCTCGCCGGCGCGAAGTGGGGCCTCTCGGCGCGCGTCACCGCGCTCGGGTACACGATGGCCTGGGCGCAAAATCAGGTCAGCGCGGTGCTGCGCTTGCTCCCGGTAGGGCAGCTCGCCGGGCAGCGTCTGCTCTCGGCCTTGATGGAGCGCATTCCCGGCGCGGTCGATGACGGGCTCGGCCGTAGCGACGAGCAGGACATTGGTTTCGTCGCGCTCGCGCAGGTGCTCGCGAGCTCGCTTCACGAGACGCAGTATTCGCGTCTCTTCCGCTCATAGCCTTCGAACACGGGTAATCATGGTAGAAAAGCTTGTTCTTCGCGTCGGCGTCGGTGGGCCGGTGGGATCGGGAAAGACGGCCCTGGTCGACGCGTTGTGCAAAGATCTGCGCACGCGCTTCGAAATCGCGGTCGTCACCAACGACATCTACACGCGTGAGGACGCGGATTTTCTGATACGGAGCGGCGCGTTGCCGGAGGAGCGTATCGTCGGTGTCGAGACGGGCGGCTGCCCGCACACCGCGATCCGTGAGGACGCGTCCATCAATCTGGAGGCGGTCGAGGGCCTGACGAAGAAGTTCCAGAACCTCGATCTGGTGATCATCGAGAGCGGCGGTGACAACCTGGCTGCGACGTTCAGCCCGGAGCTCTCGGACTTGACCATCTACGTGATCGACGTGGCGGGCGGCGACAAGATCCCGCGCAAAGGTGGCCCGGGCATCACGCGCAGCGATCTGCTCGTCATCAACAAGACCGATCTCGCTCCGCACGTCGGCGCGTCGCTCGAAGTGATGGACCGCGACGCCAAACGCATGCGCAAAGACAAGCCGTTCGTGTTCACCAGCATTCGCTCGGGCTCCGGCGTGAGCGCGGTGAGCGAGTTCATCGTGCGCGAAGGCCTGCTGCGCCCGCGTTGATCCACGAAATGCGGAACGAGGGCGCCCGCTTCATCGCCAGGCGCCCTCGGAGCTAGCACCTCGGCTTCGCTACGTTTCCTGTTCCTGACGTACGACGACCCGGAATGGAATTCCGGGCCGACGTACTAGCGCGCAAGACGGCCTCAGTGCTGAATCTGCGCGCCGATGTGGACGAGGTGGCCCTTGAAGTCGTCGCCCGGTCCTTCGATCTTGCCGATGGTGTGCTGGTAGCCGAGGTTGACCTTCATGTTGTAGTCCGCCACGACGTAGCTGACCTCGCCGTCGAGGACGGTGATGTCATCGAACTCCGGACCTGCGACGTTCATCATTTGCTGCACGCGGCCGATGAGCTGCGGTTTTCCCCAGCCGATCTTCTGGGGAAACAGGTAGCTGCCGAGCACCATCAGCATGTCGTCGGCTGCCACCGAGCTCGAGTCTCCCTCCCAGTGGTAGTACGCCGCTTCACCCGTGAGCACACCGGAGCCGTTCAGATCGAACTCGGCGAGCAAGTCGGCGTTGATCTGCTGATAGTCGCCCTGGTCGTCGGCGCCGTTGTAAGCGTTGTCTTGATATTCGCCGCCCACGCCGATCGCCACGAGCTGTTTCTTGGCTCCGTAGTAGGTGCTGCTGCTGTAGAAGCCGGGCTCCGTATCGAGGAGCGCCAGGTTCAGGCGCCCGGCGTAGAGCGGGCTCGAACCCGTGACGTCCAGGTCGTAGACGCCGGCGTAGTACTTGAACAGGCCGTCTCCGAACTGCCCCCAGACGTTGACGCCGACGTCTCGTCCGTTTTGTTTGGTGCGCGGAAAGAAGCCGAGCCCGTCGCCGATGTTGACGAGGCCGGGGTAGTACCAGGGACTCATGAACCAGGGGCCGCTGAGGTTGGAGCGGTCCATGGCCACCAGCATGCGTCCGGCCCAGAGGTGTATGTAGTCGTGGAAGTTGAACTGAGCGATCATGTCCATGGCGCGCGCTTCGAAGCCGTTGCCGGCATCGACGGAGCGCCCGCTCACGTTGAAGTTCATCTGCCAGGCGACCTTCTCGTGCACCTCGCCGCTCAGGCGTAGCTCTCCGTAGAGCTGATCCATGTACTGGTCGTCGAGCGACTCCTGATCATTGGGATTTTGAAAACGCATGTTCGCGCGCAGACCGATGCCGACGTTTACCGGCTTTTTCTCGGCCTCTTCAGCGAGCGCCGCGGGCGCGTCTTCGGGCGCGATTGCCGCAGGGGCGGGGGCGGGCGCGGGCACAGCCGGCGCCGGGGGAGGTTCGGGGGGAGCTGCGGCGGCGGGTGGCGCCTCTGCGGGGGGCGCGTCTGCGGGCGGCGCGGCTTCTGCCGGGGGCGGTTCTGCGGGCGCCTCCGCCGGTGGCGCGGGAGGCGCGGGCTCCTGAGCGGCCGCGAGGCCCGTGTGCATCAGAAACATTCCAACAGCACCCGTCATAAGAAGAAGCGATTCGGGGGTTTTTTTCATAGCCGCTACCGCTCGTGCCTTTCAGTTATTCATCGACGCACGCATACCCTGCCAAAGAGCGAAGCCCGGAGACTCGCGCCGATTCGACGTGAATCCATCGCGCCACGGCATTTCGCGGTCGGTGCGTTTCGACCGCTGATGCGGCGGACCATCGCCCGGCGATTGTTTACGGTAGTTTTCGGAACGGCTTCAAACAGGGTCCGTGTGGAAAAAAATCACACGCGTGTGCGCGCGTGGCAGTCGTGCAGCGCCCGTGAGCGCGGCACGCGTGATTGGACGCGTGCCGCGCAGCGCTTTACGCAAGCGTGTTCAGGTACGCGCGCCAGCCGCCGTGCTGCGAGATATCGCGCGCACCGGCGACGGCGTGTGCTTCGCACAAGAATCCGAGCACGGTGGAGCCGTCGTCCAGCGTGATCGTTCCGATGCAGAGCGGCGCGCGTACGGAGGTCATGAACGAACCGAACGCGGCAGCGGGCAGCTCCCACACCTCGAGCTCGATGGCGTGACCCTTTCCGTCGGAGGCGCGCACGAGGCCGGGCTTGGGTGGCCGCAGATGTTCGAGCGCGTACAGGCGATACTCCGCACTGGTGCGACACGCGCGCAAAAGGCGTGCGCCGAGACGCGTGAGCTCGTGGTTCAGGGGCTGGCCGGAGAGGTGCGCTCCGACGACGGCCAGGTGCGTCGATTCTGGCAATATTTCTGGGTTTTTCGTGTCGCTCGGCGCGGGCGCTTCGGCGCTCTCGCCACGATACAGCGTCGCCAGGCGCGCGAGCTCTGCGTCGCTGTCGCACGGTCCGATCAGCGTGATCCCCGTCGGCAAGCCATCGTCGCGAAAGCCGCTCGGTACGGCGATGGCCGCGAGGCGCAGTAGGTTGACGAAGTTCGTGTAGCGACCCAGCCGTGTGTTCAACGCGCGCGGCTCGGCCTCGACCTGCTCGACGGTGTAGATCGTGGGCGAGGTGGGCACGAGCAGCGCGTCCAGGCTCGACCATTCCCGATCCAGATTGCGCGACGTGATGGCCAGCTGATGCTGCGCGCGGAACGCGTCGCGCGCGTCGTAGCGATCGGCTTCGGAGAAAATGTCGCTCAATACCGGAAGGAGCGGCTGCTTCGGTAGCGTGTCGAGCAGAGTCACGCGCTCCGCCAACCAGGGTCCCGTGTAAAGGAGCTGCGCGATTTCGAAGAGCGGTGCGAAGTCCATCTCGCGGAGCTCCGCGCCGAGCTGGCGTAAGCGTCCGAGCGCGCGCTCGAACGCTGCTTGCGCCTGCGCATCTCCGAAGAATTCGAGTTGATCGACGCGTGGAATCCCGAGCCTCATTCGAGTCAGCGGCGAGCCAGCGAGAAACGAGACTTCGCCAGCTGCTGGGCGAGACCACGGATCTTCGGCGTCATAGCCGCGCGCCAACTCAGCCACTCGGGTGGCGTCGTGAACGTCCAGCGCAAATACCGACACGCAGTCGAGCGACCGACACGCCGGGACGACTCCGCGCGTGCTGAGCAAGCCGGGCGACGGTTTCAAACCAACCAGGTCATTGAAGCCTGCAGGCACACGCCCCGAGCCTGCGGTATCCGTCCCGAGCGCGAAGCTCACGAGCTTGCGGCTCACCGCGACGGCGGACCCTGAGCTCGAACCACCGGGAATATAGGCTGGATTGTACGGATTGCGCGGCACTCCATGCGGCGAACGCGTGCCCACGAGCCCGCACGCCAGCTGATCGAGATTGGTCTTTCCGATCACGATGCCCCCGGCCGCGACCAGCCGGTCGACGACGTACGCGGAGCGCTCGGGAAGGTGGATTGGCTCGGGTAGCCCCGCGGTCGTCGGCAGCCCTGCGACGTCGATGTTGTCTTTGACGGCAAAGGGCACGCCGAACAAAGGCCGATCCGCGCTGTGCCCCGTCCGCTCGAGCTCGGCAGCACGCGCCAGAACGCGCGCGCGGGGATGCAGCGAGACGAAGATGTGCTCGCCGCTGGCCGCCTCGATGCGGTCGAAGATCTCGTTCACCAGCGCCGTCGGCGATAGCCGCTGCGCTCGATAGGCATCCCGCAAGCGCGAGATCCGCAGGTCCTGCATCGCTCGCGAAAAATGCACGAGCGAATGCGCAATCTCAACTCTTCGTTTCCTTTTTTTCCGGAGACGACATCGAAAACATTGGGAAACAAACCCTGGGCGATGACGCTGACGAAGCATGAGCGCCTACTCTGGCGTTCAGTCGCGACAGTGGACTCTGGGCCAGGACGAAAAACTCGCGCTCGAGCGAATCGAGAGGCGTGCGCCATCGCATGATCGGCGCGACCGGCATCGGCAAATGCCACCTCGGAAATCGCGGAGTGCCCTAGGAGGAATGATGAACGGCGTGAATGTTTGGATGATGGCGGGTGTGTGTGGCGTTGCGCTCTGGGGCTGCAAAGGTCCCGGAGAGAGCACGACCACGCCGGCAGCGCCCTCGGCGGCGGCATCGGGTGCGGCTCTTGAGGCGCCAGCCGCCAAGCCCAAGTCGAAAGAGACGGGCCCGATCAAGGTCGGCATCTTGCATTCACTGTCGGGCACCATGGCGATCAGTGAAACGTCGCTCAAGGACGTGGCGCTAATGACCATCGAGCAGCTCAACGCGGCGGGCGGTGTGCTGGGCCGCAAGCTCGAGCCGGTCGTCGTCGATCCGGCCTCGAACTGGCCGCTGTTTGCGGAAAAAGCTCGAGAGCTCATCCAGAAAGAGAACGTCGCGGCCACCTTCGGCTGTTGGACGTCCGTCTCGCGCAAGAGCGTGCTCCCCGTGTTCGAAGAGCTGAACGGCCTCTTGTTCTACCCGGTGCAGTACGAGGGAGAAGAAGCCTCGTTCAACGTGTTTTACACGGGTGCAGCGCCGAATCAGCAAGCCATCCCCGCGGTCGAGTACCTGATGAGCGAGCAGGGCGGCGGGGCCAAACGCTGGGTGCTGCTCGGAACGGACTACGTGTACCCGCGCACGACGAACAAGATCCTGCGCTACTTCTTGAAAGAGAAGAAGGTCGCCGAAGCCGACATCATGGAGAAGTACACGCCCTTCGGCCACAGCGACTACCAAACCATCGTCGCCGACATCAAGAAATTCGCGGCGGGAAAGCCCACGGCGGTGGTGTCCACGATCAACGGGGATTCGAACGTCCCGTTCTACAAGGAGCTCGCCAACCAGGGTCTGAAAGCATCCGACATCCCGGTCGTGGCGTTCTCCGTGGGTGAGGAGGAGCTGCGCGGTATCGACACGAAGCCGCTGGTCGGCCACCTCGCGGCGTGGAACTACTTCATGTCGATCGAAACGCCGGAGAACAAGCGCTTCATCGATCAATGGAAGACGTACGCCAAGGCGAAGAACCTGCCGGACGCCGACAAGCGCGTGACCAACGATCCGATGGAAGCGACCTACGTCGGCATCATGATGTGGGCACACGCCGTGGAGCAGGCCGGTACCACGGACGTCGACGCCGTGCGCCAGGCGGTGGGTTATCAGGTGATGCGCTCGCCTTCTGGCTTCGACATGCGCATGGACCCGAAGAACCACCACCTGCACAAGCCGGTGTTCATCGGCGAAATCAAGGGCGACGGACAGTTCCAGGTCGTTTGGAAGACCGAGGGTCCGATTCGCGCGATGCCCTGGAGCCCGCACGTTCCGGAGAGCGCCAAGAAGGTGGCGGACTGGACGTTTCCGTTCGTGTGCGGCAACTGCACCGAGCCCAAGTTCAAGGGCGACGGCGCGTCCGCCTCCGCGTCTCTGTGATCGGATTTCCGTGAGTCGGCTCGGGCCGGCCGTGAGCGCTCCGGCGCTTTCCCACCGGCCCGAGCTAGTTGGTTCAGGGTAGCTACGCCGAACATTTCGCGACCATGCATCGACTCTTCCAGTATTCACTCGCGGCGCTCTGCTCGTTCGTGCTGGCTCTTGCCGTCTCCGCGGGAGCGCAGGCCGAGGGCGCCCAGGTGGGCATCGAGCAGCTCGGATCCGGCAAGCAGGCGCCCATGCTCATGGCGATCGAGCGGCTCGCTTCGAGCGGTGAGGCGCGCGCGCTCACGGTGCTCGAAGCGCTGCGGGACGGCGCGCTGCGTATCGACTCGGCGGGGCGCGTGCACATTCGCGCCCAGGACGGCTCGCTCAGGGACGCGGCGAGCGGCAAGCCCAGCGCCGCGGCCGGAAGAACCACGACGCCGACGATGGACAACAAGCTGCGCCGCGTGTTGTCGCGGGCGATCGCGTCGCTCAGCTTGCTCGTGGACGATCCAAAAATCCGCCTGACGTCTGCTCGGGAGCTCTCGAAGGGCGCGAGCAACGATCTCGAACCCGTGATGAGAAAAGCGCTGAAGCAGGAGCAGGACGGCGAGATCCGCGAGCTGCTCGAGATCGCCCTGGCGCGCATCGACCTGGGCAGTGACTCGGTGCCACGCAGATTGGCGGCGCTCTCGACCATCGAGCGTACGGCCGAAGTCTCGTTCAAACCCGAGCTCGAGCAGCTGACGGCGAAGCTTGCCGACGGCAGCTTTCAGGAGCAGAACGAAGCCATTCGCAAGGCCGCCGCGGCGGCGCTCTCGACCATAGAAACCAAGGTGTTTCTCGTCAGCATCGTGGGCCACGTCTTCTACGGGCTGAGCCTCGGCAGCGTGCTGCTGCTCGCGGCGCTCGGGCTCGCGGTGACCTTCGGGCTGATGCGCGTGATCAACATGGCGCACGGCGAAATGTTGATGATCGGCGCATACACCACGTTCACGGTGCAGAACTTTTTCCAGCGCACGTGGCCGGCGCACGCGGATCTGTACCTGCTCGCCGCCGTGCCGTGCGCGTTCGCGGTGAGCTTCTTGGTGGGTGTGGTGCTGGAACGCAGCGTGATTCGCTTTCTTTACGGGCGGCCGCTGGAAACTCTGCTCGCGACCTGGGGTATTTCGCTGCTCTTGATCCAGACGGTGCGGCTCCTGTACGGCGCTCAGAACGTCACGGTCGCCAATCCCTCGTGGCTGTCGGGCGGCTTCGAGCTCTTGCCCAACGTGGTCATCACCTACAGCCGTCTGGCGGTGATCGCGTTCAGCGTCGTGGTCGTCACCTTCGTGTGGTTCTTGATGCAGAAGACGAGCCTCGGCCTGCAGGTGCGCGCGGTGACTCAGAACCGTTCGATGGCCGCTGCGGTAGGTATCGCCACGCGGCGCGTGGACATGGTCACGTTCGGCTTCGGATCCGGCATCGCCGGCCTCGGTGGTGTCGCGCTCTCGCAGCTCGGCAACGTCGGCCCCGAGCTCGGACAGTCGTACATCGTGGACTCGTTCATGGTGGTGGTGCTCGGCGGAGTGGGCAAGTTGGCCGGCGCCATCGCGGGCGCGCTCGGGCTCGGCGTCGTCAGCAAGTTCCTGGAGCCGGCAGCGGGCGCCGTGCTCGCCAAGATCTTCATCCTGGCGTTCGTGATCCTGTTCATCCAGAAGCGTCCCCAGGGCATGTTCGCGCTCAAGGGCCGCGCCGCGGAGGTCACATGAGCTCGGTGGAGGCGCCGGGCGTGGCCGCCGTGGTCGATCGTCCGAGTTTCATCGCGCGTGTGCGACAGCAGCGCAGCGTGCCGCTGTTCGTCGTGCTGTTCGCGCTCGCGTGTGTCGTGATTCCGCTGCTCAATCGCCTGCCCGACGCGAGCTCGGCGCTGTACGTGCCGGACTATCTCGTGACGCTGCTCGGCAAGTTCTGCTGCTACGCCATGGTGGCCATCGCCATGGATCTGATCTGGGGCTTCACGGGCATTCTCAGCCTCGGTCACGGCGTGTTCTTCGCGCTGGGCGGCTACGCGATGGGCATGTACCTGATGCGGTCCATCGGCGAGCAGGGCGTCTATCGCAGCAAACTGCCCGACTTCATGGTGTTCTTGGATTGGAAGGAACTGCCGTGGTTCTGGCAGGGCTTCGACAATTTCTGGTTCGCCATTTTTGCCGTGATGTTCGTGCCGGGCCTGCTCGCGTACGTGTTCGGGTACTTCGCGTTCCGCTCCCGCATCCGCGGCGTCTACTTCTCGATCATCACGCAGGCGCTGACGTATGCGTTGATGCTCTTTTTCTTTCGCAACGAGACGGGCCTCGGCGGCAACAACGGCCTGACTGATTTCAAGTCTCTCTACGGCTACCCGCTGCACGACGGGGCGACCAAGCTCGGGCTCTACGTGTCCTCCGCGCTGGCCTTGTTCGGCACGTACCTGGTCTGCAAGTTCGTCGTGAGCTCGAAGGCGGGCAGGGTGCTGCGCGCGATCCGCGACGAGGAGAGCCGCACCATGTTCGTCGGCTACAATCCGACGAACTACAAGCTGTTCGTGTGGACGCTGTCCGCCGTCTTGTGCGGCGTTGCCGGCGCGCTGTACGTGCCGCAAGTGGGCATCATCAATCCGAGCGAGATGCAGCCCTCGAACTCGATCGAGATGGCGATCTGGGTCGCGATCGGCGGGCGCGGAACGCTGTTCGGCGCGGCCTGCGGGGCGTTCCTGGTGAACGCGGCCAAGAGCTGGTTCACGGTCGCGATGCCGGAGCTCTGGCTGTACATGCTCGGGCTCCTGTTCATCGGCGTCACGTTGCTGTTCCCGCGCGGGCTCGTGGGATCCCTGATGCGCGTGAAACGTTGAGGAGATCATGGCGCAGCCGAGTGAGATAAAGACGAAAGCGCGGGAAGCCAAGAAACGGTCCAGCCTCTTGCCCTTCGGCAAGGTGAAAAAGGCCGTCAATCGCGAGCGCTTTCACGCGCTGACCCACGGGCGTCCCGCGGTGCTGTGCGTGGACAACGTCAGCGTGAGCTTCGATGGTTTCAAGGCGCTGAACGAGCTCACCCTGGTGCTCGACGAAGGGGAGCTGCGCTGCATCATCGGTCCGAACGGCGCTGGCAAGACCACGATGCTCGACGTGATCACGGGCAAGACGCGCCCCGACACCGGTTCGGTGTTTCTCGTCGGCGAGGCCGCCGAGCTCGACACGCTGACGGAGTACGAGATCGCGGAGCTCGGGATCTGTCGCAAGTTCCAGCGTCCCACCGTCTTTCACGGTCACACGGTGCTCGAGAACCTCGAGCTGTCGCAGCGTGCGAGCAAGCGTGTGTGGAAGACGCTCTTTGCACGGCCGACCGCTGAGCAGCGGCGCGTCCTCGACGAAGCGCTGGAAACGGTCGGCCTCGGGGAGAAGCGGGGTACAGTCGCGGGATCGCTGTCGCACGGCGAGAAACAGTGGCTCGAAATCGGCATGCTGCTCGTGCAGGAGCCGCGCGTGCTGCTCGTGGACGAGCCCGTGGCGGGCATGACGGAGCGGGAAAACGAACGCACGGCGGAGCTCTTACGTTCGCTCGCCGGCAAGCGCACCGTGGTCGTCGTCGAGCACGACATGAACTTCGTGCGCAACATCGCGAGCCGCGTCACCGTGCTCCACGAAGGCAGCGTGCTGGCCGAAGGCAGCATGGACGAGATTCAGGCTCATCCGAAGGTCATCGAAGTTTATCTGGGAGAAGAGGGTGCTCGAAGTCGCGCGCATTAATCAGTACTACGGCGAGAGCCACATCCTCTGGGACATGTCGCTCGACGTGCCGGAAGGCTCGTGTACCGTGTTGATGGGCAGGAACGGGGTCGGCAAGACGACGCTCCTCAAGTCCATCCTCGGGCTATTGCCGGTGCGCGACGGGGAGGTGGCGTTCTGCGGTCGCAAGCTGAACGGGCTGCGGCCCGAGACCCGCGCGCGCTCCGGCTTGGGTTACGTGCCTCAGGGTCGCGAAATCTTTCCGCAGCTGACGGTTCGCGAGAACCTGCGCCTCGGGCTCGTCGGTACCAAGGAGAAAGACATCCCCGCGCGCGTGCTGGAGCTCTTTCCCGTGCTCAAGAGCATGTTCAATCGCCGTGGCGGTGACCTCTCCGGCGGGCAGCAGCAACAGCTCGCGATCGGCCGCGCGCTCGCGAAAGGTCCCAAGCTTCTGATCCTGGACGAACCCTGCGAAGGCATTCAGCCCAACATCGTCACTGAGATCGGCGAAATTCTGATCGAGCTGAACAAGAAGCAGAAGCTGACGATATTGCTCGTCGAGCAGAAGCTCGCCTTTGCACGCAAGCTGGCCGATCACTTCTGCATGATGGAACGGGGACGAAAGGTGGCAGCGGGGCCGATTTCGGAGCTCACGGACGACGTCATCGGGCGTCACCTGGCCGTCTGAGCGCATTTTTCGGCCAGTCGCCGGGTGTGGTGCCTCCACGCGAGGAGGGAGTAGGCTACGCGCACTATGGATGTGACGCCGATCCCGTGCCTCAAAGACAACTTCGCCTACCTGATCCGCAAGGCCGGCAGCGACGCTGCGCTCGTGGTCGACCCGAGTGAAGCGGAGCCGGTGGTGCGCGCGCTTACGGGCGCACGGCTACGCCTGACGGGGATCTTGAACACGCACCATCACTTCGATCACGTAGGCGGGAACGAAGAGCTCGTCCGGCGCTACGGCAAACTGCCCGTCTATGGGCATGTCTCCGATCGCGGCCGAATCCCCGAGCAGACGGAATTTCTCGAACACGGCGCGGAGTTCAGCGCCTCCGGGATTGCCTTTCGCGTGCTGCACATCCCGGGGCACACGCTGGGGGCCATTGCGTACATCGCCGAAGGCTGCGTGTTCACCGGCGACACGCTGTTCGCCGCGGGCTGTGGGCGGCTCTTCGAGGGCACGCCGGCCATGATGTACGAGTCGCTGAACGTGAAGCTTGCGGCGCTGCCGGAGGACACGCGCGTGTTCTTCGGTCACGAATACACCGAGAGTAACCTCAAGTTCGCCGCGCACGTGGAGCCGTCGAACGCAGCCGTTTCCGAGAGGGCGGGGCGTGTAGCGGAGCTGCGCAAGAGCGGGCAGTGGACCACGCCGTCCACCCTGGGCGAAGAAAAAGCCACGAACCCCTTCATGCGCTGCGAAAGCGAAGAGATTCGCCGCAACATGGCGTCGCGCCTGTCCGGCGAAAGCGATCCGGCTACTGTGCTCGGCGCGGTCCGGGCCGCAAAAGACTCGTTCTGAAGCGCCGATGTGGATGCCGCACAGGGGCCGGAGCAGCCTGCTGCTGTTCTTGGGGCTCGCCGCGCTCGGCTGCGATGGTTGCCGAGCTGGGCGAGCCCACGTGGGGCAGCGCGCGGCTTCGATGGAAAGCGCGCAAGCGTCGCCGCGCGGCGCCTCACCTTCGAGCAAAGTAGCGTCGACCTCGCCCAATACCGGTCACAGGGAGCTGGTCTGGAACTTCCCCGCGAGCGAGCTCGGCCCCATGCGCGCCGTGCTCGTGCTGCCCGCGACCACGCAGCCCGGTGAGCGTTTTCCGGTGCTGGTAGCGCTACACGGGCGCGGCGAGGCCTCCAAAGGAGTGGAGCTGGGAGCGCGCGGTTGGATCGACGACTATGGTCTCGTGCGTGCGATGCGCCGGTTGCGCGCGCCGCCGCTGACGTCTCACGATCTCGAGTCGCTCTACAGCGCCGATCGCCTCGTCGACTTGAACACACGCCTGACCCATCACCCGTACCGCGGTCTGATCGTCGTGTGTCCGTACACACCGGACATCCTGGGGGGGGAGCGCGCGTTTTCGCGGGCAGCGCCGCTGACGCGCTTCATCGTGGACGAGCTCTTGCCACGCGTGTTTCGCGAGACACCCGCGCTCGGGACGGCGAGCAGCACGGGCATCGACGGCGTGAGCCTCGGCGGACGCGCTGCGCTGCTGGTCGGCCTGGCACGTCCCGAAGCGTTCGGCGCCGTGGCTGCTTTGCAACCTGCGTTCGATAGCGCCGAGGCCGCTGCGATCGCGGAACGAGCCAAAGCGGCGCGTGTTACGAACCCCCGCCTCAAGCTTCGGCTACTCACGAGTGATGGGGATTATTTTCTGGGTGCGACGCGCGCCATCGCGCGGGCGCTCGAGCGGTCCGGGGTGCCGCACGAACACCTCGAAGTCGAAGGCCCGCACGACTACGCGTTCAATCGCGGCCCCGGGGTCTACGAGATGCTCTCATTTCACGACCGCGTCCTACGCACGCCCTGATCCGCGTGCAGCTCGGGCGGCGCGGCCGCCGGGTATTCGTAGTTCTGCGTCTCGAGGAGCTCGACCAGGTGGCGCAAGGTATTGCCCGAGGCATGCTCGAAGCGCACGCCGATGCGGGGAGGCTTGTCCGCTTGCCCCTCGCGTCCCCAGGCCACCAGCGCGTGCAGCTCGAGGGGATCCCACAAGTGGGGAGATGTCATCTGAAGCCGCACGGGCGTGCCCGCCGCCAGCGCTTCGGCCACTTCGATACAGGCTCCGCCGAGGCCCATATCGACGACACGCGCCGTCTCGCGCCAGCTGGCGTCCGAAGCCAGTCTAATTGCCGCTGTCAGCTGCACGGGCCGCCTGGCGAATGCCCGAAAATGATCGACCGCGGACACTTCTGCGATGGTAAAGCCTTTGTTGTCGGGCTTTCAGGGAAAAGCAAATTTTGCGGGGGAAGCTCGTGCAAAGCTTGGGGTTTCAGGCACGGCTCCGCTAGGATTGACACCCCATCGGGGCACGCATCAACGCGTCCAGTCGGAGAGCGACAACTTCATGGCCCAGGATACGCGAAAAGACCCGCGCGCAAAGGTGCTGACGATGACGGTCCGCTACAAGAGCGCGACCCTCGACGAGTTCATCGAACACCACTCCTACGACATCAGTCGTGGCGGCATGTTCATCAAGACGCCGTCGCCTTTCCCACCGGGGACGCTGCTCAAGTTCGAGGTGAAGATCGCGGAAGATCAGCGGCTGATGCAGGGCGTTGGCCGGGTGGTCTGGAAACGAGAGCCCCCCGACACGAACTCCGAGCGCCCCGCGGGCATGGGCGTGAAGTTCATCAAGATCGACGAGCAGTCCAAGAAGCTCATCGATCAGCTGGTGTCGAGCCGCGGCGACGGTACGGCTGCGTTCGAGCAAGGCGAAGCGCCGGCCAGCGCGGTTCCGTCCGTCCCTGCCGCGGCCTTTCAAGAAAAGGCTCCAGAGCCGGAGCAAAGCGGCCGCCCCGTCACGGTGCGTAAAGCGACCATGATCGGGCTCGGCGCGATGGCGCAGAGCGATTCCGAGCCGCCCCGCGACGAGTCTTTCTTTCCCAAGGGCGACGACAAGCCCATGCCGGCCCCCGAAGACCGCACGGTGATGAAGCAAGCGGCGGAGCTTCTGGAAGACGCGCTGCGCGAAGCGGGCGGATCCATGGAGGAAGTGGGGGATACTCGGGCAGCGGCCGCCTCGGCGCGCCCGGTGGAAGAGCTGTCCACGCCGTCCGTGCCGGACACCTACGCCGAGCGCGATCAAGCGAAGAGCGCAGCACCTGCCTTCCGCGACAGTCCGGTCCCGGTGGCCAAGGACGAGCCGCGCGTGGAACGCGTCGCGGCCGCGGCTTCGGCGAGGGCGGAGCCCGAACGTTCGCGCAGCGAGCCTGCGCGGGAGCTACGCGCTTCGGAGCGCGCGCGCCGTCCCTCGGTGAGCCCACTGGAAGAAACCAGTACCGGTGGAGGCGGAAAGATCATCGCCTTGTTGCTGGGCGTCGCTGCTGCCGCCGCGCTGGTCTTCTTTCTCACGCGTCAAAATCCCGCTGAGCCCGGTGCCGAACCCGCCGCTCCCGTGGACCCGGTCGCGCAGGAACCGGCCGCGGCGCCTGGCACCGAGCCTGCTGCCGCAGTCACGGCGACGGTTGCCGTCGACGCCGCAGTCGAGCCGCAGGTCGTCGCCGATTCGGGAGCGGTCACGCCCGACGTGGGAGCGGCGGCAGCCGCGGAGGCGCCGGTCGAGAAGCCGGCTCCCAAGCCCAAGCCGGAAATCCGGGTGCGTCCCACTCCCAAGCCGAAGCCAAAAGCGGTCGCACCGCCGGCCGAGCCTGCCGCGGAGCCAGCTCCGGCCGAGGCGGCGCCCAAGGCCGAGCCGAAGCCAAAAGCGGAGCCTAAGCCGAAGGCCGAGCCCAAACCGAAGCCGACGCCCGCCGAGGAAAGCGACAATCCCTACTGAGCCGGTCGCTCTGGGGGAG
>DATDJP010000149.1:0-11225 GCA_036520475.1 Polyangiaceae bacterium
GAAGCACGCGCTCTTCTACAACGGCATGGCCCGCGGCGATCACCGTGGAACGATGGCGCTCGCCACCGGGGTATGCGTGGACGACGTCGTCGAAGCAGAGCGCGTCGATGGGCTGTTCCGTCACATGCAAGCGTACATCGATACGATCGTCGCGCCGGTCTACACGCGCTCGATCGATCGCGCGCTCGCCGCCGAGGGCAAGCCCCTCTTCCAGCGCACCTGCGCGGGCTGCCACGGCACCTATGCGGAGGATCCGCAGAACGACGCCGCCGATCTGTATCCGAACCTGCTGTTCCCGCTCGACCTGATCGGAACTGATCCGGTGGTGGCCAACGCCGGCGTGGTGCACGCACCCGAGCTGGTCGATTGGTTCAACAGCTCCTTTTATGGGCAGATCACGCCCGTCAAACCGTCGGATCCATTTCCCGGCTACATGGCGCCGCCGCTCGACGGCGTCTGGGCCACCGCGCCGTTCCTCCACAACGCGTCGGTTCCGACCGTGGAGCTCGTGCTGAACAGCAAGGCGCGGCCCAAGTACTGGAAGCGCGTCGATCTCGACAACACCCATTTCGACGAAGAGGCGCTCGGTTGGCCGTTCGTCGAAGTGCCGTACGGCCAGGCGCAGGCTCCCGAAGCCGAGCGCAAGTTCATCTACGACACCACGTACTGGAGCCAGTCGAACTCCGGACACACCTTCGGCGACGCACTCAGCGACGCCGAGCGCCGCGCCGTCATCGAATACCTGAAGACGCTGTAGGACTCAGCTGGCCCCCCAGCGGTCGCCACGAGCGGCATCATCGCCGCTTCCGCACGGACTTCTTTCTCCGCGGACTCGCCTTCACGGTCGTCCGGACGTCGACATGCTTGGACTGGATCGACAGGCGCTTCGTCGGTGGGACAACCAGCGCTCCGACCGCGTGCTCGAAGAAGCGTGTCACAGTGTTCCAATCGTCCGGACCTTCGCCCGGCAATCGCGCTTCCGCGGATGCTTCCTCGAAATAAGCCAGGGCGCGAAGGATGAGCCCGTCGTTCACTTCCGAGCCGTAGACGATCCGGATCGCTCTGAGACACTCCGCGATCCCAAGACCGCCTTCGCCGAGCAGCACGTACAGATCAAAAAAATCGCGCCTGGCGCCGCGATCGAGGATCGCGTGCAGCTTGGTGGCGAGGAGACCCGTGACGGTGAGCGCCTCTTCCTCGGTGTGAGGGAGCAGTCGCGGCAGGACGAAGATCGAGACGGCGACTCCGTCGAGCGTGATGTGGACGGTGTCCTTGCCTCGTTCCAGGATCTCGACCTGGCCCCGCTGGCGAAACACCGAGACCAGCGACTTCAGGTCCTTCGCGGCGCCGACTCCGAAATCGACGTCCCGGCTCGGACGGTATGGATACAAGCAGCGTACTGCCTGGCCACCGATGACGAACCAGTAGTGCTCCCCCGGCACGGCGTTCGCGACGGATTGGGGCATGACGTCGGTCGGGTGAAGCCTTCTCTGTGTCATTGAACACCGCGGAAGCGAAGGACGGCATCGAGCAGGGCTCGACTCTTCGGGCGAAAGCCGGGAAGCTTCCGAGCAGCCTTGAGACAGCCCCATGGCATGCCGGCCGCCCAGGAAAGAGCGGCTGATTCTCCTCGGTTGAACACCGCAAACGCGACCTGCGGTCCGGGCACGATCGCGTCCTCGTCGAGGTTGTGAAGACACCGGCGAACGTGGGGCGGCAACGCCGACAGCGAATACGACGGAGAAGGCGCGCGCTCGATCGCGTTGTAGAGCGTTGCTCGCGAGGGCTCTCGAAAGGCATGCTCGCGGCAGAACCGAGATAAACTGCGTCGGACGCTCAGCATGGAGGGCTTGTCGAGCGTGCCGAGGAGACGCCCGAGCTCCGCTTCGAGTTCTGCCGGCAATCGGGAGCGCCCCGCGTCCGCGCGTCTAGGACCGAGTCTGGTCGCCGCCCGCTGCGAGGAGCGGGCCAGGTCAAAGATAGACATGAATGCGGCTAATTCTAGACACGAGACCGGGTCTAGCCAAGGCGCTCTACGGAAGCTCGGAGTCGGAAACGACCGACAGTGACGCCATTTCTCCGGCATGATAGGGATTGTTTGTCGCTCACCCGCGACGCACGAGCGCGCGTCTCAGCGGCGCTCGAGCCACGCCAGCACTTCGACGTGGCGCGTGTTCGGGAACATGTCGAACAGGAGCAGACGCTCGAGCACGAAACCGAGCGCGGTCAGGCTCCGCAGGTCGCGCGCCAGGCTCTCCGGGTTGCAGGAGCACACGGCCAGCGAGCGCCGCGTC
This sequence comes from Polyangiaceae bacterium, assembly GCA_036520475.1. Taxonomy (GTDB): domain Bacteria; phylum Myxococcota_A; class Polyangia; order Polyangiales; family Polyangiaceae; genus DATDJP01. The sequence goes on from DATDJP010000149.1 coordinate 2,295, forward strand.
AGCGCCGCCATCTGCTCGATGCCCGATTTGACGCCGGCGCGGGGTGCATCGAGGATCGCCAGGTCGAAGCGTTCGCCGGCTTCGAAGAGCGCGCGCGCCGCGTGCTCCGCGCTTTCGGCACGCAGCAACGGCCCTGGCAAATCTTGCTCGAGGCAAGCGCGGCCCAGCGCGTGGAGCGCCGACGGCTGAGCCTCGACGCACACGCCGGTTTTGCCATCGCGCAGCAGCGGCAGCCCCAGATTGCCGGACCCCGCGTACAGGTCCACAAAACTCTGCACGCCGCGCTCCCGCGCTAGCTCGCGCAGGTGAGCGACCAGCGCGCGGTTCACCAGCGTATTGACCTGCAGGAACGCGTCCAGTGGCACGCGGGCGTAGACGTCGTCGCTCACCGCCCAGCGCTGGCTCGGCACGCGCTCCGGCGATACCGTGCCGGCGACGGTGACGGTGATGGTGTCGCCGACACCGTCCTGCAGCGCGCGCGCCGACTCCGTGGGCGAGGACCCCGCAAGCGGCTGAAGGCAGACACCGCCGCGGCCGTCGAGATCCGGCGCGCGCGCCTCGAGGTGCGCGAATGCTCGCATCACGTCCGGGTGACGTCGCGAATACTCACGAATCTGGTCCATCAACGACGCGAGGGACGGCTCGAGCACCGCGCATTCCGCGATCTTGTGTGGGTTGAAGAAGGCGACGTGCCCGTCGGCCGTGACGCGCAACCGCAAACGATTTCTGTAACCGAAGCGGTCCAGAACACAGGCCCACTCGAGCGCCGGGTGTAGAAGCTCCGCCCGTGCCAGCGCCCGGTTCACGCTCGCCCGTTTCGCCTCGAGCTCGCGCTGGCGCACGCTCGGCATCAACGGACAGCCGCCACATGCTGCCACGACCGGACACGGCACGAGGGCGAGCTCGTCCACGAGCTCCGTGCCGGCTCCGTTCACTCCTCGGATCCGACCCGAAAATCGAAGTCGAACTTGAAGCGGAACCCGTTCGCGATTCGCTCGAACACGAAGGGCCCGACCTGATAGCGGCGCAGCGCCGGCTCGTCGGCGGCATTGGGCAGAGCGGGGGACGGCGTTGCTTCGGCCTCGGACGGAGCAGGGTCGGGCACGGGCAGCCCCGCCTGGGCGGCGGCGATGGCAGGCGTTAGGGACGCGGTCGGCGCCACGATGTGACAAGCCGATCCGCCATGAATCACGCCCACGACGCGCAGCGACTCGTCCACGACGGGCGACCCGGAGTCGCCGGGTTTGGCCTGGATGTTCGTGAACACGGCGTCCTCGATGCCGGGCAGGGACGGGCACTTGCCAACCCGCTGGATCTCGGCCGATTGCGCGCGAGACGAGCGATCGATCCGTCCCACGAACAGGACGCGTCCGCCGGCAGTCGGTAGGTCGGGCAAAAGCTCGAGCGGAGTCGCACCCGACCCTTGCGCGAGCTCGAGCAGCGCCACGTCGCGCGTGCGATCCAGGTGGAGGACACTGCTCTCGACGGCGCGCTGATCCGGCAAACGAACGGTCACGCTTTGCGCACGCCGCGGTACACAGTGAGCGGCAGTCACGACCAGCCGCTCCTGCTGCACGATGGCTCCTGCGCAGCCCTTCTTGGGCAACGTGACGGTAGCGGCGCGAACACGCGCGCGGACAGCTTCTGCGTTCAGGTCCTCGGCGCGAGCCGGCAGCGCCATGAATACAGAGGCGCTCAAGAGCCCGAGTCCGGCGAGTGCGCCGGATCGCACGACTGCGGTGCGCATACAGGAGGGGCTAGCATCCCACACGCGCTGGCGCCAGAGTGCGTGCGCGCACAGGGCTACCTCTGCGCTCGAGAACGGAAATTTCGGCGGGACCGGCAGGCAACGGCCGCTTGGCTTCCGCGACGAGCCAGTGCACGCTGCGCCCGTGACCCGCGAGCCCGAACCCACACGGCTGTTCGTTTACGGCTCGCTCTTGTCCGGCGAAAGAGACCACCCGCTCCTCAGCGGCGCCGAACATCTCGGTCTCGCGTCGACAGCGCCCGAGTACTACCTGGTGGAGCTGAACGGGTTTCCCGCGCTCGTTCACGGCGGCAAGCTGTGCGTCGTGGGGGAGTGTTACCGCGCCGACGCGGCCTTACTGCGCCGGCTCGACGTACACAAGCAACATCCCGTGCTGTTCCAGCGCCAGAGGCTACGCTTGGCGGACGGTGAGCTCGCCTACACCTACATGATGACACTCGAGCAGGTACGGGGGCGGCGGCGTTTGAAGAGCGGCGACTGGCGCCAACGTTTTGGAGCGCTCCCCACCGAACGCCAGAGTCCCTGGGCAAAATGGGCCCGGGACCGCCGAAGCGTGCGCTGAGAAGCTACAAAGCGAGCCGCGTGGCCGGCCGGCTTCACCAAAGCACATTGACCTCTCGGCAAGTGCGCTTGGATACTTGGAAAGTCGCCTGCGACCCGCGAGCCCCCCCGGTGGAATCGAATCCTGCCTTCATGAAAGACTTCCTGGGCCTCGGGGGAGTCCAGCTCGGGCCGTACATCGTGCGGCAAGTCGTGACGATGGGCGGCGTCGCCGTGATTTATCGCGGCGAACACGCGACGTTGCACAACGCGGTCGCCGTCAAGGTGCTGACCCCCGAGGTCGTGCAAGAAAACCTGCGCCCGACTTTGGAGCAGCTGTTCCTGCGGGAGGCTCAGATTCTGGGCCAGCTGCGCTCGGACGACATCCTGCGCGCGCACCATCACGGCAGCGTCGTCTGTCCCGCCGACGGTGTCGAGCGCTCGTACCTGGTCGTCGACTGGCTCGAGGGCCACACCTTGAGCGACGAGTTCGACATGCGCCGGCGCATGCGCAAGCCTTACACGCTGCTCGAAGTCGTGGAGGTGCTCGAGCCGATCGCGCGCGCGCTCGCAGCGGCACACGCGAGCGGCATCGTTCACCGCGACGTGAACCCGCGCAACGTGTTCCTCGAGATCAGCGCGGGCTCGAAGACTCCGCGCGCCAAGCTGATCGACTTCGGCTTTGCCAAACAGGTAGCGGAGACGCAGTACCTGCACCTGCAGCGCGTGGCCGGAACGTTGATGGCGCGCAGCCCCGACTATTCCACGCCCGAGCACTACGACCGCGAGGAGTACGGCGAGCTCTCCGAGAACACGGACATTTACACGTTCGCGCTGATGCTCGTGGAAGCGCTCACGCTCGAGGCGCCGCTGCGCGGGAACACGCCCGAGGCGCTGCGCTGGGCGACGACGAACCGTAAAGATCGCCCGACGCCGGGCAATCGCGGCGCGCAAGTGCCGCTCGAGATCGAGGAGATTTTCGCCGAGGCGCTCGCCGTCGATCAGTTCGAGCGGCCCGGCTCGATCCTCGAGTGGTGGCAACGGTTGAAGCACGCCGCGCTCAGCGCCGAAACGACGCACGCCGCCCCGGTGCACGCGCCGCCCCCGGCGCCGCAGCACTACGCGGGACAGCACGCCCCGCCGCCGTCGTACGCGCACGGCGCGCCGCCACCGCCCTCGGCGCCCACGCCACCGGTTCATCCCCAGGCGGCGTACGCCCCGTACCCGGGAGAGGACGAAATTCGCATTCCTGGCGTCGGCTCGCGCCGGCCCTGGGGGCTCATCATCGCAGGAGCCGCCGCGCTCGTGGGCCTGCTCATACTCGGGTTCATTGCCTGGTGGCAGCTCGCACCGCTCGATTGTCCGCCGGGCTTCGCCAACTGCAACGGCAAGCGCGGCGACGGCTGCGAAGCGAACCTCACGAGTGACGTGCAACACTGCGGCGCCTGCCAGAAAGCGTGTCCGAGCGAGACGGCGACTTCGACTTGCGTCGCGGGCACGTGCCAGGTGGCACAGTGCCCGAGCCCGCAGCAACGCGATTGCAATCGCGCGATCGCCGACGGCTGCGAGACGGACGTGCAGACGGACCTGAAGCACTGCGGAGCGTGCGGGACCGAGTGCGGCAGTGCGGGTACGAAGCAAGCACGCTGCACCGAAGGCAAGTGTCAGCTCAGCTGCCTACCGGGCTTCGCCGACTGCGACGGGGTACCCACGAACGGCTGCGAAACGAACCTTCAGGAAAATAGCGATCACTGCGGGCGCTGCGCGTTTGCCTGCAACGGCGTGGCCTGCGCGGAGGCAGCGTGCGTACCCAAGGTGGTGGCCAACGTCAGCGCCGACCACCTCGCGACGAGTGGTAAGGAGCTCTTCTTCTACAATTCGGCGGCGCGCACCGTCGAACGCGTCGACGCCGACGGCAAGCCGCAGGTGATGCTCGAGAATGTCGCCAACCTGAGCGGCCTCGCCGTGGGCAGCGAGTTCGTGGTGTGGATCGCCGGCACGCCGTCACAGGTCTTCGCCCGCGCGAAGCTTGGCGGGGCGAACGAACGCGTGTTCGGGCCGCTCGCGAGCGAGTCGTCCCTGGTGGTCAGCGGCACGGGCTTCGTGTCGTGGGTCAACCGCAGCGCGGAGACGGCCGCTAGTGCCAAGCTGCGCAGCAAGCGACGCGCACAGCCACCCGGCTTGCCGGCGCTGCGCGAGCTCCTTACAGCGAACCTCGAACGTCCGACGGATCGCTCGCTGCTGCGCGAAGCGGCGTGTGGCGCCTGGCCTGCCACGTTCGCGGGCGACGATCGCGGTCAGTACTGCTGCGATCAGGGTGGCGCGCTCATGAAGCTCGATTGCACGAGCGGTCCCTGCAAGAGCCGCGCGGAGCCCGTCGCCTGCCCGACCGAGCTAGCGCTCGAATCCGAGCAGCTCTTCTTCGCGCAGGACACCCGCGTGTACGCGTTCGATCGCGAGCGAAGGCAGCTGCGTCAACTGTCGAAACGCAAGCGCCGCCCGCGCGAGGTCACGGTAAAAGGCAAGTACGTGTACTGGCTCGAAGGCGACCCGCACGCCGAGATCTGGCGCGTCGTACGCGACGGAAGCACGCCGGCAGAGCTCTTGGCACGTCGTCAGATCAGCGCCCGTGCCCTGTCCGTCAGCGACGATCGGGTCTACTGGGTCGCGGTCGCGAGCACGGGCGGTTCAGAGCCCGACGCCAGCGCGGGTCGGACGCTCTTCGCGCTGCCCATCCCGACCTCGGGAGCAGCGGCCCCGGCAGCCAAATAGCTGCCAAACTCTGGACTTGCCGGATAAGATCGGCAGCTCAAGGTTTAGTCAGCTCGTGAGCTCGACCCCCATTTGCCCCGTTCCGCCGGGGGCGGAAGACCTGCTCTTCGGCCGAGACGCACCGTGTGCACGGACGGACAGTTCACGACCAGTGACGCACCAATTTCACAGGGGCCCCCCGCACGCGCTTCAGGCACTGCGGCCGGCGGACGTAGGGTTTACACTACGTCAGGAACAGGAAAGGTACCGAGGCCAGACTGGTGCGTGCAGAGGGTTTGCGGCGCCCTCGCCCCGTCAGGGGCGCCGCGAACCCGGAACGCACCAGTGGGCCGAGGTACTAGTAGGTCGTGTTCCAGCCCGCTCGGGATTGTGGGTGGCTCCACATCCGTCGCTGGCCTAATAGGTGCTTTCACCGGACCGGGCGAGACATGAATTCCACGGCAGAGACCCACGAATTGCAGCAACCGCGACTGGTCATTCCGGAGCGTGTGCTCCAGCGTAGCGGGGTCAAGCGTGGCGTCCTGCTGCTGATTGCCTTCTTGGTGGCCGCGGTGCTCGGTATCATCGCCTACAACCGCCAGCCGCAGGGCGGACCGAAGTACCGCACCACGCAGGTCGTCCGCCGCACCATCACTCGCAGCGTCGAGGCCAGCGGGCAGCTCGACGTGCTGAGCCGCGTGGAAGTGCCCGCGTCCGTCACGGGACAACTGGCGGCGATCTTGGCGACTCCCGGGACCGAGGTCAAAGCCGGTCAAGTTCTGGCCGAGCTCGAAACGACGACTGCAGGCCTCCAGGTACAGAGCGCAAAGGCGTCGCAACAGGCCGCCGCGGGGCGCATCGCCGAAGCACAGGCCGCGCTCGAAGCGGCGCGGGATACCCTGAGCCGGGTCGAACGACTCAGCGCGCGCGGGCTAGTCAGCGAGCAAGAGCTCGCCGCAGCGCGTTCTTCGGAAGCTCAGGCACGCGCCGCCGTGCGCGCGCTGCGCGGCGAAGGAGCAGTCGCTGCGGGTGGCGTCAAATCCGCGGAGCTTGCCAAAGATCACAGCGTGATCCGCGCGCCCAGCGAGGGCGTGGTGCTCGTCGCACCGCCCTGGCGCGGCGCGGTCGTCAGTCCCGACAAAGGACCGCTGTTCGTGATCGGCAGCAGCCTGACCAGCATGCGCATCGACGTCTCCGTCGCGGAAGCGGACATCGGAGAAGTGAAGGTCGGTCAGCGCGCGCAGTTCACCGTGCCCGCCTTCTCCGGACGCACGTTCGAAGCCGAGGTCGATCGCGTGCAGATCGAACCGCGCCGGGACCGCACCGTGGTGACCTATCCCGTCACGCTGCGCGCCAAGAACCCGGACCGCGTCCTCTTGCCAGGCATGACGGCGACGGTGCGCATCGAAGTGGCGGAAGCACGCGACGCGCTCGCCGTGCGCGAAGCCGCGCTCCGTTTCACTCCCCCCGACGAAGAAGCGGGCCCCCCCCGCACCCAGATCTGGCTCAGCCCGAACGGCAAACGAGTCGACGTCGTCGAAATCGAGCCCGGCTTGTCCGATGGCGCGTACACCGAGGTGCGACCGAAAGCCGGCACCGAGCTGTCGACGGGCGCCTTCATCGCGATCGGCATGGCCAAAGGGGAAGGAGAGAACGGCAGCGGCCCCGGCATATCGCTCGGGGGAAAAAAGTGAGCCTGCCTGCTCTTGCCGAAAATACCAGCGGCAACGTCATCGAAATCGAGTCCCTCTCCAAGCGCTACGGCACCGGGGAGAACATGGTGCACGCGCTCGAAGACGTGAGTCTCGCTATCCGCTACGGCGAAGTGGTAGCGCTGCGCGGCCCCTCGGGCTCCGGCAAGTCCACATTGCTGAACATCCTCGGCTGTCTCGATCGGCCGAGCGCCGGCGCCTACCGCCTCGGCGGCTACGACGTGTCGCAGCTCGACCGCGAAGCACAGGCCTGGGTGCGGCTGCACTTCCTCGGGTTCGTCTTTCAATCGTTCAATCTGCTGCATCAGCTCACAGCGACTGAGAACGTCGCGCTACCGCTCTACTATCTGGGCGTGCCGAAGAAGGACCGCGAACCGCAGGCGCTCGAGCTGCTCGCCAAAGTGGGTATGACGGCGCGCGCGGACCATCGCCCGACCGAGATGTCCGGCGGCCAGCGCCAGCGCGTAGCGATCGCGCGCGCCCTGGCGACGCGCCCGCGCGTGCTCCTGGCGGACGAACCCACGGGCGCGCTCGACACGCGCACCGGCGAAGAAATTCTGAAGCTGCTCGCCGAGGTGCGCGAACGCGACAAAATCACGGTGATCCTCGTCACGCACGACCCCCACGTGGCAGGTTTTGCAGACCGTCAGGTGCACCTGCAAGACGGCCGCATCACGCACATCGAAGACAACCCCAAGCCCGGAGCAAGCGATGCGGGGTGAGGCCATGCAAATGGCCCTGCGCGTGGTGCGCCGCAGCCCGGGGCGCAGCGCGCTCACGGTCCTGGGTCTCGCCATCGGCGTGGGCGCGTTCATCGCGATGGTCAGCTTCGGAGAAGGCGCACGGCGCTCGGTGGTGTCGCAGTTCGAAGCCTTGGGCGTGCACCTGCTCAAGGTGGGCACGGTGTCGGGCATCGGGCAGGCGCGGGGCAGTCCAGCGCAACCCCTCACGGAAGCGGACATCGTCGCGATCCGCCGGCAGGCGACCACGGTGAGCGACGTGATCCCCGTGGCGCGCCGCAACCTGGATATTGCCTCCGGCAGCGCCGTCTCGTGGACGACGGTGTACGGCACCATGCCGGCCTTCGTGACCATGCACCAGTGGACCTTCCAGGCCGGCGGCATGTTCTCCGCAGAAGACGATCGGCAACGGGCGCGGGTGTGCGTGCTCGGCTCATCTCAGTCGCACAAACTCTTCGGCGAGCGCGACGCGCTCGGAGCCACCGTGACGATCGGCGGCAGATTGCCGTGCCGAGTCGTGGGCGTGCTCGCACAGAAGGGCCACTCGACGAGCGGCTCCGATCTCGACGATCTCTTGCTCGTGCCGGTGATGACCTTCAACTCGTATCTTGGGGCCAGCGCGGGCTACTCGAACATCGAGATCGCACCGAGCAGCCCGGATCTTCTGGACATCGCGAAGGTCGAGATCACCGACATCCTGCGCCGCAGTCACGGCATCGAGAGCGCAGACTTCGACGACTTCAGCGTGAGCAGTCCGGCGGAGGTGGTGCGCGCCGCGGATCGCACGTCGCGTATTCTCGGCGGCCTCTTGCAAATCATCGCGGGCGTGTCGCTGCTCGTCGGCGGCATCGGGATCATGAACATCCAGCTCGTGTCCGTGGCCGAGCGCACGCGAGAAATCGGCATCCGCAGCGCGATCGGTGCCTCCGGACGGCAGATCATGAGTCTGTTTCTGGCGGAGGCTCTGGTGCTATCGCTCGTGGGTGCCCTGTTCGGCATCGCCATCGGTTTGGGCGTCGCCACCGGCGTCGCGAGCTGGATGGGCTGGCCGCGCGTGATTTCGGCATCCGGCGTCGGGACCTCCGCCGGCTTTGGGGTCGCGGTGGGGCTCATCTTCGGATATTTGCCAGCGAAACGCGCCGCAACCCTGGATCCCATCCAGGCGCTGCGGCACGAGTAACGGCGCTTTCTCGAAGGGTCTGGCGATGAAACAAGGCGACGTATGGGTGTACCGTCTGCACTCTCAGTGTGCAGGCCGGCTGATCGGAACGGTTCTGGTGCTGTTGTCGTGGGCGCTGCCGGCGCACGCGCAAGTCACGTCGTTGCGCGACCTCGAAGCCAAGGCTCTCGAGGCGCGAGCCGGTGTGCATTCACGGCGCGCGCGCGAGCTCGCGTCGCGAGCCGAGGTGGCGCTGGCGCG
>DATDJP010000150.1:0-17267 GCA_036520475.1 Polyangiaceae bacterium
CTAGTGCCTCGAGTCCATCGAAGCGATGGGAATTTCGAGGCCCCTGACGGGGCAAGGGCCTCGAAATTCCTGCGCCATGGGCTCATCTGACTCGAGCACCAACTGTCGTGACGTACCTCGATTCGAGTGAATCGAGGTACTAGTTCGTCGCGCTCTTCAGGTTCGGAATCTTGGCGCGCGCCAGATCTTTGAGCAGCTTTTGCCGATATCGAATCACGGCCCAGGTGCCCTTGCCCGGCTTGCACCAGCGCCGTTTGCTCGGGTAGTTCCGGCCCTGGTAGCTCGCTAGCCAGCGCTGGAAGCTCGCGCTGCCGGTCTTCTGCTTACAGAAGCGCCGGTTCTGCACGATCAGCTCGGCCATCGTCTCGATGTTGATCTCGGGCTCGAGCAGACTTCGTTTGACGCTCTGGCACGCGGGGCTCGGATTCGACACCGGGTCCGCGTCCAGCTTGCACGCTCCGATGTGCCGAGCACGTATCTGGCCGAGGCCGTAGTCCTCCCCGTCCGGCGAGACGGCATCCGACTCGAACCGGCTCTCCGAATGGATGATGGCCACGCCGGTGAGCGGATCGAAGTCGTGGGCCTTCGCGGCGAGCTGCAGCGCGCGCGCGTGGCGGGCTGCCTCTTCTTCCGTCAGCTCGGGACGGGCCACGAGGATGGCCCAGATGATGACTGCCAGGGGCCGCAGCACAGCGAGGACATACCGTGTCGTTTGCGGTTCGTCCAAGCGCACCGTCTAAAGGGGGACAGTGCTTCTGCAAAATTTCAGTACGACGGCACCGATGCCGCTCCGCGTGGGCGGCCATTGCCGCAGGGAAACACGCGTCTCAGCTGTCTTTTGCGGGGTCTGGTACGAAGTCGGGCGGCAGTTGTGAGCCCTCGCCGAAAAAGTAGCGGTCGAGCTCCGTCATCCATAGTTTCTGACCGTGCTCGCTCGTCAAATCCAAACGGTACTCGTTGATCAGCATCTTCGAATGCTCGAGCCACATCTTCCAGGCTTCCTTGGAGACGTTCTCGAACATCTTCTGACCCATCTCCCCCTTGAAGGGCGGCTTGTCGAGCGCCTCCGCTTCCCTGCCGAGTTTCACGCAATGCACCGTTCGCGCCATACCGAAAGCTTTGGCTGGCCCCGTCAGCGCGTCAACGCCCTGCCGCTGAGAGCGCGAATCGCATGAGGCCGACGCTTCGAAGCGGGGTCGCCGCGGTCCTCGGCTTGGCGCTCTTTTGCGCGGCAGCCGCGTGCAGTCGGGAGCCCGCGCGACCGCCCGCGCCTCGCGCCGCGGACTCGCGGCCGGACACCGTTTCCAGAGGACCCGCGGGCCGATCGACGCTGGCGACGGATGAAGCCGCTGGGGCCGCCGCCGAGCCGCCGTGTGAGCCTGGTGAAGCCGAGATCTGTGGCTGCCCAGGGGGTCAGAGCGGCGTGCGCCGCTGCAGAGCGGACTCGACTGGCTACGGACCCTGCGACGCCTGCGCCGACGACGCCGTCTGCAATGAAGAGAAGTGCACGGGCATGCGCTCCGACGCGATCGGCGCGTCCGTGCCCGGATGCTGCGCGAAGAGCGGGCGCTGCGGCATCGACGTGAGCTTCTTCGCCAGTAATCACGGCTATGCCGCCGGATGCCTCGAGCTCGACGCACCGGGTAGAGCCGACCCAGCCTGCCCCTCATCGGAGATTGCGCTGCCGTTCGGCGACGGGAAGACGATCACGCTCCAGGGCTGCCGCACGCGAGACAACGCGTGCGGCTACGACGTGAACCTACCCGCTATCGTCAATCTCGGCTGCACGGCGTCCCCACGCAAGCTGCCGAGCGAGTAGCGACTCAGGCCGGATTCGTCGGCTTCTTGTCGTCGTCGCCTTTCGGCTTCTTCACTTCTTTGTCGCCCTTGTCGCCGCCACACAGCGCCGCGGGGTTCGTTGGCTTCTTGTCGTCGTCGCCCTTCGGCTTCTTCACTTCTTTGTCGCCCTTGTCGCCGCCGCACTCCGGCGTGGGAGCTACGCCGCTGTCGGCGAGGGCGGGCAGAGTGCACAGGCTGAGTGCGGTCAAAAGCGCGCCGGCGGCGCGCAACGCTTTGTGGTTGCTCATGCAATGACTCTTGTCGCCCGTGGCAGGCCTGTCAAGTTCGCGCAACCAGTTTGCCCGCGGCGTTTTTGGGCTCGCACACCGGAGCGTATGTTGTCCTCAAAGACCGACGCAGTGAACCGCGCTTTCATGCGCGCATGCGCGAGAGCGGGGTTTTGTGACACACGCCGTTCGCGTCTGTGGCGTTTCTGCTCTCACACTACTTTTTCGGCGCGCTCAGATATTTGAAGAGATCCGATCCGGTGGAGAGCACCAGGCTCGACTCCGCGCCCATGCTCTTTTCGTAAGCCGACAGGCTGCGCACGAACGAATAAAACTCCGGATCCTTGCCGTACGCTCCTGCGTAAATGCGCACACCTTCCGCGTCGCCGGTACCACGCAGCGTTTCGGCCCCTTCGTAGGCCTTGGCCAGGATGATCGTCTTCTCCTTGTCGGTCTCCGCGCGGATCTTGGCCGCTTCTTCCTCGCCTTCGGATTGGTATTGCTTGGCGACGCGATCGCGTTCGGCGCGCATGCGCTGAAACACGCTCTCCTGCACTTCTTTCGGCAGATCCGCGCGCTTGATGCGCACATCGACGATGTCGATGCCGAAGTCGCGGCTCTTCTTCCTGGCGTTGGCCGCCACCTGCTGCATCAGCGGGTCGCGCTCCTTGCCCACGATCTGTGAAAAGTCGTGCGAGGCGAGCTCGCGCCGCAGCTCGCTGTTGATGATGTCGTCGAGCCGCGCCTTCGCGCCCGCTTCATCGTGTACCGTCTTGAAGAACTTGAGCGGGTCGGAGATGCGCCAGCGCGTCACGGGATCGGCGACCAGGCGCTTCTTGTCGAGCGTCAAGAGGTCGGCGGCCGGCGGCTGGCTCCCGACGATGCGTCGCTCGACACGCACGACCGTCTGCGTAAAAGGCGTTTTGTAGTAGAGGCCCGGCCGATCGACGCTGCGCTTGTATTCGCCGAATTGCGTGACGATCGCGAGCTCGGTTTCGTCCACCACGAACAGCGCCGAGTTCGCGATAATCGCCGCGACCACGAGCACCGCCAAAAGCACCTTCACGCTCGTCATTTCACGGCTCCCGCGGCAACCGCGCCGGCCAGAGGCAGCACGGGCAAAGCGCCGCGCGCCAGGTCCTTGTCCACAATCGTCTTTTTGTCGATCTTGCCCAGGATGCGCTCCATCGTTTCCAGGTACATGCGCTCGCGCGTGACCCGTTCCGCCTTTCGGTACTCCGCGTAGACGGCTTCGAACTTCGCGGCGTCGCCGTTGGCGCGCAGCACACGCTGCTCCTTGTAGCCTTCCGCCTCGCGCACGATGCGCTGCGCCTCGCCGCGCGCTTTCGGGATCAGGTCTGCGCGATAACCCATGGCCTGATTGATGAGTTTCTCTTTCTCTTCGCGGGCACGCACCACGTCGTGGAAGGCCTCTCTGACCTCGCCCGGCGCGTCCACCGTCTGCAGCTTGACCTCGGTGACCTCGAGGCCGCTCTGGTAGCTATCCATCAGTTTTTGCAGGAAGATGCGCGTCTCGGACTGGATGTTTTCCCGGCCGGTGGTGATGACGTCGTCGATGCCAGTGCGACCCACCATGCTGCGCAGGGCGACCTCCGCGGTGGCGCGCAGCGTCTCCTCCGGGTCGCGCAAGCGGAACAGATACTTGCTGGGTTCGCGCACACGGAACTGCACGATCATCTGCGCTTCCACGATGTTCGCGTCGCCCGTCAGCATCTGGGCTTCGTCGGCCATCTTCTTGTCGCCGCGCGCGCCGACCTCGATGCGTCCGATCTGCTCCACGTTGACGATGTCGACGTCTTGAACCAGCGGAATCCGGAAGTGCAGCCCCGGCTCGGCCTTGCTGGTTTCGCGTCCGAACGTGCGCACCACACCTTTTTCGCCCGGCCCCACCATGTACGTGCCGCTGATCAGCGCGATCAGGACCAGAACGCCCAAGGCGATCGGCACGTAGCGCTTCATGGCCCCTCGCGCCATCTGTGAGACCTGAGCCACGACCTTGTCCAAATCTGGACGGCCGCCGTCATCGTCGTCGTCGAACTGGCTTCGCATCTCGCACGGTTCCTTTCGAATCCCTGCGCGCTCGCTGCGCGCTGCCCTCGCGCGCGACTCTCATTGTCGGACGCGCCAATTGCCCTGGAACGTTCTGCCGACTTCGTCACACGTCGGATCGGTGACCACGAGCTCGGGACGTCCCTCGCGGCAGTACACTATGGTGTTTTGTCGGAACGTGCGCCCGTATTGAATGGCCTCGTCGCGGTCGATGCCGTGGACGACCCAGGCGGGCTCACGCCAGACTCCCTCGGGTTCTTCGTCGTAGCCCACGCAGTGCTCGACGCGATAGCAGCCCAAGATCATCAGGTCGCGGAGCACCTGATGGCGGGCCTCGTTGACGCGACGCGGGAGCAGCATCGAGCGCGGGTTGTAAGCGGTCAGGATCGCGAACGGCTGGCGCAGTAGCAGCGGAAGGCCGGACGTGTCCTTCACGAGCTCGCCGTCGAGCGACGCGCGCACGACCGCGGTCTCGCTCGGCAGCTCATATACGGTCCCGAAGTACGATCGAAGCAGGTTCTGGTCCACGGCTCGGCGTCCCTTTTAACGATTTTCCGCCGCCCGTCACAGAAAAACCGCCGCTTTCGCCTGGAGCTCAGCCCTGAGTTTCGCGTCGGGTCGGTAAAACCGACGTTATTGTGCCGAGCCCGTCCCGCGAGGCGCCCGCGTTCAAGCGTTGAAGCGGTAGCCCACGCCACGCACCGTCACGAGGCGCCGGGGTTCCGCGGGATCGACCTCCAGCTTGTTTCTCAGCTGGAGCAGGAAGTTGTCGATGGTGCGAAGCGTTCCGTGATGCCCGGGTCCCCACACTCGAGACAGGATCTGCTCGCGCGTGAGCACGCGGCCCGCCGCCTCCACCAAACACCACAAGATGTCGAACTCGGTCGCCGTCAGCGTGACGTCCTGTCCAGCGCGTTTGACTTGGCGCATGCCGGGGTTGATCTCGAGCTCCCCGGCGCGCACGATGTTGCTCGTCCCGGGCCGCGCGATGCCGTCGCGCCGCAGCACGGCTTTGACGCGCGCGAGGAGCTCGGCCAAGCTGAATGGTTTGGTGATGTAGTCTTCCGCGCCGAGCTCGAGACCCATCACCTTGTCCATCTCGGCGCCGCGCGCGCTCAGCATGATGACGGGCACGGTGCCGCCCTCCTGCCGTAGCAGGCGGACGACCTCGAAGCCGTTCAGCTTCGGCAACATCACGTCCAGGATCACCAGGTCTATTTCGCCGGTGCGTGCAATGTGGAGGCCCTCGTCGCCCTCCACCGCCACGCTCACCGTGTAGCCCTCGGCTTCCAGATTCATGCGCAGGCCAAGGGTGATGCTCTCGTCGTCCTCGATGACGAGAATGTGCTTGGTCCCGTCGTGAGCGGGCATGGGCGTCACTGCCCCCCTTGACGTGCCACGGGGAGCACGAGCGAAAAGGTGCTGCCCTTGCCCGGAACGCTGTGCAGCTCGACGCGGCCACGGTGCGCCTTCATCACGTGTTTGACGATGGCGAGGCCGAGCCCGGAGCCTTCCCGCTGGCGAGACAAGCGATCGTCCGCTCGGTAGAACTTCTGAAAGATGCGCTTGTGCTCCGCCTTCTCGATACCTGGACCGTTGTCGCACACGGAGATGCGCACCGAGTCGGGCTTCGGCTCCACGCTGACACTGATCTCCACCGGGTCTCCGCCGTACTTGTAAGCGTTCGTCAGCAAGTTGAACAAGGCGTCCGAAACGGCGCCGCAGTCGGCGTACACCAGCGGCACCCCGGCCGGAACGTCCACGTCGAGCACGACGCTGCGGCGCTCGCGCGAGGGTTCGAAGGCGGCGACGGCCGTCTCCACGATCGCGCGGACCTCCGTTGCGTGCATGATGAACTCGCGCCGGCCGCTCTCCATGCGCCCCCAATCGAGCAGCCGATCGATGAGCTCCTGTAGGCGGGTGCTCTCCCGGCCCAGGGCTTCGATGCACTTGTTCTCGGCCTCGACGTCACCGCGTCTCATCGCCAAGGTCTCGGTGAACAGGCGGATGGATGTGAGCGGAGTGCGGAGCTCATGACTCACCTTGGATACGAAGTCGCTCTGCAGCCGGGACAGGTTGGCTTCACGCCGCACGAACACCCACACCAGAATGACGCCCGTTGCGGCCGCGCCGCTCAGCGCCATCACCAGGATGCCCATCAGGAGATTGAAGCGGGCTTCACCCAGGAACAAAAGCACGGTGCCGACCGCGAGCAGCAAGAAGGTCGGCACGACGACCAACGCCACGAGCAGGATGACGATGCGCCGGTAGCCCAGCGCCGACAGATCTCTCGACGACACTCCGGCTATTTTGCACGCCTTTCGCGGCGCGCCGTTAGAAGCTTACCAACAATGCCGAAATTCGCGCGCTTCGCGGGCCCGGCTGCGGTCACGATTTGAGCCAGAACAGCGCTATCCAACCCGCAATGAAGCACAGGCCACCGAACGGGGTGACCAGCCCGAGGCGCGGCACCGAGGTCAGCGCCAGTGCGTACAGCGAGCCGGAAAATAACAGAATGCCGAGCGCGAACAGCGCCGCGGGCAGACCGATCGCGACGTTCGTGGCGCGCGCGTAGAGCGCTAGCGAGAGCAGCGCGAGCGCGTGCAACAGGTGATAGAGCACGCCTGTCTGGTAAGCGCTCAAGAGCTCCGGAGTGAGTCGTTGCCGCAGGCCGTGCGCCCCAAAGGCGCCGAGGGCCACGCCGGCGAGCCCGAGCGCGGCCGAGAGTTTCAGCCAGTCCATGCCGCGCAGCCTACACGAGCCCGCTGGCCGATAACTTGGCCGAAACGTGGTGCGTCTGCTTTCAACCTGACTGTGACGGACTTCCTCTGGCCCTTCGTGCTCGGCTTGGTGCTGGCCGCGTGCTCACAGGGCGGAAGCGAGCGCCGGCGCGCGCCCGCCTCGGAGCAGGGCGTTGCCGCGCTGGCCCAAAGCCCGCAACCGGCCGGGATCGCAAAGCGCGTCGCGTACCGGCGCTTCGAAGTGATGGAGCGGCTCGCGGCAGATTTGCCCCGTCCCGAACACTTTCGCGAACGAGCGTGCCCGGATGCGACGCTGGACGCCGGGGCAGCGACGCTGGTGCTCGCCAGCGAGGACGTACGCTACGAGCAGAAGCACCTGTTGCCCCTCGACATGCTCGAGCAGCTGCTCGGGGCGGATCGGCGCTTTGCAGCCCACGTGCGACGTTTCGGAGACACCACGCCCGCGTCGCTGAGCGATGAGGAAGCCGAGAGCGAGCTCGCGGAGCTCGAGCAGATGGCGAAGCGCCGCTACAAGGCGACGTATTACATCACCGACTACGCCTCGCCGAAGCTGATTCGGCGCAAGAACCGCGTGCGCTCCGAGTGGCTACCCGGGGTGGTGGCGAGCTGGCTCGTGGTGCACGACCTGAAAGACGGAAAAGCGCTGTGCCAGGCGCAGCTCATCGTGCGAAATGACGTCACGGACGAACCCATCAGCCGCAGAATGAAGGCCACGGTGCGGCAGCGTCTGATCGCCGAGCTCGCGGGCGCGCTGCGCAGCGAGGGCAAGCTCGCGCTTGGCCGCATCAGCAAGACGTTGAAGTTTCCGTGAGCCCTTGCCCAAAGTGACGAATCGAAGCGTGTACCCGCGGACGAGAGCCCGGGCCTGTCGGAAAGTCCGAATGGCGTTGACCTCGATCGTCGGTCACGTGTTGCCCGCCCCGAGCTAGAGCGCCGATCAGTTTGAAGACAGCGATTTCGCTGAGGGAATACGGGTGCGCCATATGTGATCATACGTGATCCCTCGCGAATGTTTTTGCGAACGGCACGCTCGACGTGATCGAGTCGCAGGCATGAGCATGAAGCGATGGGCGCCGGCGATGACGATCACGAAGAAGGAAGCATTTCTGCTGAAGCGGCTGAAGCGGCTGAAGCGGACGAAGAAGTTGTTCGGCTTCTTGCGTGAGGTTCGGCACGAGTTGTTCAGCGAGGAGTTCCAGGCCGAGCTGGACGGGATGTACCGCGACACGGGTGCGGGGAAAGCTCCAGTTCCGCCCGCGCTGATGGCAATGGCGGTGCTGTTGCAGGCGTACGCGGGGGCATCGGACGCGGAGGCCGTGGAGCTTACGGTGGTGGACCTGCGTTGGCAGTTGGTTTTGGATCGGCTGGGCGCTGACGAACCGGCGTTCTCGCAGGGTGCGCTGCATGATTTTCGAGCGCGGCTGATCCGCAGCGACATGGATCGGCGGCTCTTGGAACGTACGGTCGAATTTGCGCGGACCCACGGTGGTTTCGATCCGAAGAAGCTGCCCAAAGACTTGCGGGTCGCGATGGACTCGATGCCGCTGGAGGGCGCCGGCCGCGTGGAGGACACGATGAATCTCTTGGGTCACGCTGCGCGAAAGCTCGTGGAGTGCGTGGCCGAGCTCGTAGGCAAGCCCTTCCGACAAGTTTGCGTTTCCGCGGGCATCCCCGTGCTCATGGCGCCGAGCATCAAGCGAGGGCTCGATTGCGAGTGGAGCGACCCGGAGCAGAAGGCCGAAGCACTGAGGCAACTCGTCATGCAGCTCGAATCGCTGCAAGAGTGGCTCAAGCAGCGGTTGAGGTCCGAGATTGGCACTCCACCCTTGAAAGGGCATCTTCAAACGTTGCAAGACCTGCTCACGCAGGACTTGGAGCGGACCCCGATCACCCCGGCAGCAAGCGCATCCGCGACTTTCACGTCGATATGCGCCGGCTCACCATCACCTGCCCGGCGGGAGAGATAGAATCTTTCACACCCGGCATGACAGTGGAATTCGATCCTGAAGCGTGCGGCCGATGCCATCTGCGAGCGCAGTGCACGATGGCCGCGCACGGCGGCCGAACGGTCACGCTCGCCGAAGACGAGCGCCTCCAGCACCGACTGCGAAAGCTGATCGCGACGCCGAAAGGCAGACGCCTGCTGCGACAGCGTGTCGTTGTAGAACATCGCCTTGCTCACGTCGCCCAGCGCCAGGGACGCCGCGCACGCTACTGCGGCATCCGACCCAATCTGTTCGATCTTCGCCGCGCTTGTGCCATCCAAAACCTGGAAACAACTCACCGTGAAGCCCTTGCCGCCGCATAATTGTGGCGCTTCAAACCGTTTGTCGCTCTAGGGTGACGACGAGGCTCACTCCTGACGCGACGCGAGCAGTACGCGCGAACCGGCCAGGGCATGCGGGAAGCTCGACCCCCGAATCGCCCGTAAGCGCTACCGCGGCCGAGACTGCGGAGGTGGTTGCCGGCTCGCCACTGGATTGGTGGCGAGCTCGAAGCGTATTGCTAAACGACGTGGCGCGCTCGGCTCTGCAGCACGCAAGTAAATATCGAACCGTCTCGAATTTGATTGACGACGCGCAGACGAGAGCTCGGCTCGAGTGCCTCGCCGACAAGCGAACGCCGCCGTGCGCGCGAGAGTAAGCACGCACACGAGCGTTCACGCAGCCGACGACTTTGACTTCCAAAAGAGCCACGGAAAGCGCTCTCTGCCCCGCCAGTGAGCGACAAAAGAGCCATGATATGCCGGAGAAATGGCCTCACTATCGACCGTTTCCGATTCCGAGCTACTCGCTCAGGTGCCTGTTTTGCTCACGCGCGAGCGAGCCGTCACTGCCGAGCTCATCGAGTATTTGGCAGAGATCGATCGCCGCCGCTTATACCTCGAGCAAGCATGCGCTTCGCTTCGTAGCTTTTGCATAGAGCGTCTCGGCTACAGCGAGGACGAGGCGTCCAAGCGCGTCCGCGTCGCACACTTGGCCAGACAGCTGCCGTCTGCGCTCGACGAGCTGCGCAGCGGAGCTATCCACCTGACCGGGTTGTTCTTGCTCGCGCCGTATCTCACCGCGCACAACGCCGACGCGCTGCTCGGTGAGGCACGAGGTTTGTCCCGGCGCGCTATCGAGCAGCTGATCGCCCGCTGGTTCCCGCGGCCGGATGTCGCGGCCCGTATCGACCCCGTCGCCAGTCAGCCGGCCTTGCCGCTCGGACAGGCAGGATCCGGCCGGTCCGCAGCGTGGACCGGTCCTGGAGCAGACAGGGCCCCAGCGCGGGCCAAACTCGAGCCCCTGTCGGCGTCCTGCTACCGAGTGCAGTTCACCGCGAGCCAAGAGCTGTACGCCGAGATCGAGCAGGCTCGAGAGCTGCTGAGCCACGTCCTGCCTCGTGGCGACCTCCCGGCCTTGTTCTCGCGCGCAATCAAGGCGCTCATCGAAAAGGAGGTCCGGCGGCGTCGCGGCGCGGGCCGAGAGCGCAAGCGGCGTGCGCACAAGCCCGGTTCGCGGCACGTGCCGGTCGAGGTGAAAGCCGAGGTGTGGCGACGTGACGGGAGCCAATGCACGTTTGTGGACGCGGAAGGTCGGCGCTGCAGCGCGCGGCGCTTTCTGACGATTGAGCACGTGCAGCCGCATGCCTACGGTGGTCCGGCGACCGTAGAGAACCTCTGCCTGTTATGTCGAAGTCATAATGCTCATACTGCACGCCAGGTCTTCGGCGAAGCGCACATCGAGAAGAAGCGTCGTGAGCGCACACCGCGTGACGTGCCGGCGAAGCAGGCCGAGGTTCGGCACACGGACGCGGCGCAGTCCGATTCACGCGAGCCTATCGAGACCAAGGTCTCCTCGGCGCTGTGCAAGATGGGGTTTCGCAAGCACGAAGTCGTACAAGCGGTTCGCAAGCTTCGAGCGCTCCAGATCGAGCCCAAACCCGAATCCTTGCTCCGAGCCGCGTTAACCCTGTTGGTGCCGCCAAGCGTTTCGCCGTCGTAAGACGACGCGGTGTGGCGCCGGATGGCGCCGTGGTCTCGCGATCTCACGCGCGCATCTTCGCGGTGCGGCGCGACGTCTCGCAGTGTGCTCTCTCAGTGCCTGCTGCCGCGCTCTCAATTGCCGCCTCGGCCATTTTCGGCGCGCGCGAGCCGTGCCCGATGCGTCCGCGTAGATACGGACTACCGAGCGAGTTGCGCAATTTCGCCCTTTGATCCGCAGCACAACGTTCTGCCCTTAGTTCTCTTGGCCTTCCCGCGAACCTCCGCCTCACTGGCGCCCGCGTCGCCCCGCGCGAACCCCAAATCAAGCCGCCTGAAGTATCCAGCTTCCGTCCCAGAGGTGCGGCTCCCGTCGCTTTGCTCCGCTCGCTTACGCCCGCGCTCACGTCAGTATTCAGCAGAAAGACCCGGGATGTCGCGCCTCGGCGGCAACCAGGGCGGCACGAAGCGAGGACACGGGCGCGCCGGGTCGAGCTCGATTTCAGCGAAATCCAGCGCTTCGTCGCGATCGTACCGGAGGTCCCCCACGATCATGCGCGACGAGCGCGACGAGAGGGTGCGCCAGAAGGGCACGCGCGCAAAACGCAGAAACGCATGCGCCTGGCACGAAGAGCGCGCAAGCTCCACCAGCTCGCGTGCCGGTGCCGCGAGCTCGCCACGCCACAGGACGCTACCGGCAGATGGCCGCCGCTCGGCCTCACCCGGGGCGCGCAGATTAGCCGTTTGTCCGCGACTGGCAGGCGCGCAGTAGCCCGCGGGGAACCAGGCTGGAAGCGGGGCGATATCCGCACTTCGGATCACGTAGCGGTCGGCTTCGAGCGTGAGCACGAGCGCGTTGAAACAGACGGGCGTGGCCGGCACCGGTGAAACGATCACGTCCAAGAGCGCCGCGCCCGCATGTTCTTCGGCGATCTGACGTTCGGCGCTGGCGCGGGCCACACGCGACGAAGCCACGAACAGCATCAATACGGCGACCGAGGCCACGAAGCTCGTCAGCACACGCGCGCTCGGAGTCCAGCGTCTGAGCGCGAACAGCGCCAGCAGGGTCGCACCACTGACCGCCGCGCTGCTCACGAACGGCACGAATGGCACGATCCAGACCAGGACGAGCAGGACGCCGAGCAAGAGCAGGTGCACGGATTTTGCGACGCGCGAACGCGCCAGATACACGAGGGCCGGCAAGGTGCTCACCCAGAACCACGGCTCGATGATGAACACCGCGTCGCCGTAGTACCAGGCGTCGTTGAAGGGCCAGAACGGGTGTACGCCGTAGTTGTTCGAAAAATCGAGCGCCAGATGGCAGATCGGCCCGATCACGGCGAGCGCGCCCAGCAGCGCCCACTCGCGCCCGCCGAAGCGACGCCGCCGCAGCCGCAGCACGAGCCAGAGGCCAAAGAGCACGATCAACGCGCACGGTAACCCCGCCGCGAGCGTGTGCGTGTGCCCGCGGTGATGCAGCAGATAGCCGAGCTTGCCGCCCGTGATTGGCACGTACAAAAAATCGAGATCCGGCAGGTTGTTGGCCGTCATCGACACCACGCACGCGGCGGTGCGCAAGCCGGAGCTCGCCGGCTGTGCGGACCGGGCGTGGAGCAACAATGCGGCCTCTGCAAGCAAGAGGCCGGCGAGAGTGTGCGTTACGTTGTCCACGGCGTCAGCTGAGCGGCTCCAGACGTTGATTGCAGAAGAAGGGATATACCGCTGCGCCGGAGAACCCGGCGCAAAAACCGTACAGCAGCTCCTCGAGTGGCACACCCAGGATGTATCGATTGCTCAGGAGCTTGGTGTTCCAGGCCAGCTCGAACACGCCGGGTAGGAGCCACTGAAATAGCTGGCACAGCGCGACGTAGACCAGCAGCGTCCAGCATCCGCCCACGAGGCACGGCCGGATCAAGTCACGCCGCAGGGCGAGCATGACGGCGGTCACACCGATCATGGCTGCGCACGCGCCGTAGATCGCCGGGATGCCCAGGGCGCGGAGCACGAGCACGATCGTCAGCGCGCTTGCCATGACCACGAGCGGGCGCCGGAGCCGCAGAGGCGCGGCGAGCGTGTCCAGCGCAACGAAGCGTCGGCGCGCGACGAACGGGTACACCGTCGCGGTGAAGGCGCCGAGCGCTGCAACGAACAGGAGGTCTTCGATGCCGAAGCCGATGCGATCGGCCAGGTCGAACAGGAAATGGGGCCGCCAGTACTCCGGATAGAACCACGCCTCCGTCAGCCCGAACGGCAGCGCGAACAGCGCCGTCACCGCCATCGGCCTGCGCAGATCCGCACGCAGCCCGTAGATGAACAGAGGCGGCATCGCGAAGAGCACACACAGAATCAGGAAATTGTACCGCAACGGAAGCTCGTCCGGCGACCGCCCCGCGAGCGCGAGCGGTCAAAGGCCGAGATCGGAGACGAGCACGCGCAGAACCTCCGCGCAACTCCAGGCCTGAGCCGGACAGCCGCGGAAGCGGTGCGGCTCCTCGCCGTCCGCGAGCTGCGCGATGTGACAGAGCACCAGGCCCTCCTCCGCAGCACTTTGCAAGAGGTCGATCAGCTCCTCGCGGAGCTCGAAGTCATCGGGTTTGAGGCGTAGCGCCGCGCGCGCGTAGAACCCGATCAAATAGGGCCAAACGGTGCCCTGGTGATACGAGCCTTCGCGTTCGTCGAGGTTGCCCTCGTGATGCCCACGGTAGCCCTGATCTTTCGGCGACAAGCTGCGCAAGCCGCGCGGCGTGAGCAGCTCGCGGCGCGTGCGCTGCAAGGTCGCGACGACTTGCCAGCGCTCGAACAAAGTCGGATCGACGGCCAGCGCCACGACCGCGTTCGGCCGCACCGTCGAATCCGTCCAGGTGCCCTCCCCCTCCCGCTCTTCGCTGATGCAATCGTAAGGAAACTCGGTTTCTTTGCACCAGAAATGCGTCCGGAACGCCGCGCGCGCTTTTTGCGACGCGGCTTCGGCGGCGTCGGCGGTCAAGTTGTCGCCGAGCCCGCGGGCCACGCGCGCGAGCGTCTCGCTACCGCGGCTCCAGAGCGCTTGAAACTCGACCGGCAACCCCCGTCGCGGCGTGACTAGCTCGCCCGCGGCGCGCGCGTCCATCCAGGTCAACGGCAACGCCGCGTCGGAAGCCGCGAGGAGGCCGTCCGAGGTCACCCATGCCAGGCTGCGCGTCTTGCTCGTGAAGCGCACGAACGTGCGTCGTAGCGCCGGATAGAGCTGCTTCTTGACGAACTCGTCTTCCGTGCCCGTGCGCTCGACCAGCTCGCGCGCCGCTTCGAAGAGCCACAAACTGGCGTCCACTGACTGCCGCCGCGTCTTGACGTCCGACTCGGCGAGCGTCACCGGCAAAAGACCCGAGTGTTGCACGCGCAGGAACGTGCCGAGCGCGCGCTTGCACTCTTCGATCTTGCCGCGGGTCAGAAACAGCCCGGGCGCAGCCATCACGGAGTCGCGCGCGCGAGGCTCGTACCACGGGTAACCCGCCATGACCGCCGGCCGTTCGCAGGCATCCGCGCAGAACTGATCGGCCGCCACGAACAGGGCGCGCACGATCGACAGCTGTTCCGGTCCGGGGTCCTCCATCAGAGCGCGCTCGGATGCCTCGGCGATGAGCTCGCTCGGAGCGCGGTCCGACGGATTGCCGACGGCGCACGTGAGGTACACCGTGCGGCCGGGCTCGAGCGGCAGCTCGAAGGTGCCGGGAGTCCACATGTCTTCCTGGAAATCAGGGTGGCGCCGCAGATCCTCCAGATACTCGAAGCGCCGCCACCAATCGGGCGAGCCCATGAACACGCCCTCGTGCGTGAAGGTGATGGGCGGCAGATACGGGACGGGCTGGAGCTCCACCGCGTTCGGCCGCAGCGCGACACGCTGCACCATGGCGCCGTGTTCACGCATCAGACCATCGATGGGACGCAGCGGCATGAGCGGCTTCGTTACCAGCCGCGCCGGCTGCTTGCCGTGCCACGTGTAGGCCAGCACGACCATGTTGGAGCCACGCACCAAACACAGCGATCGTTCGAGCGTGAACTTTCCGACCTTGTACTCCCAGCGCGGCAGCGGATCCTGAGCAAAGCGCTGCAGCGCGCGATAGCCGGGTGTCGGAGCGACGCCCGGGAACTGATGCGTCGCGAGGCGGTGCGTGCGCCCGCCGAACTCGACGCTGGTCTCGAGATGGCTGAGGATGACGTAGCGCTTGATGGGCGGCTCCAGGGCCGCCACGAGCAGCCCGTGATAGCGCCGCGTGTGCATCAGCGCGAGCGTGCTCATCGCGTACGCGCCGGCGCCATTGGTGTGCAGCCACTCGCGCTCGGCACGCTCGAGGCTGCCGTTGATCTCGACCTGCGGCCAGGGCCCGTCTCGTCCGGCGCGCCACTCTGCTTGGCGCGAGCGCTGCTCCTTCATCGGGACGCCTTGCTGGCGAGGACGCGCTCTGCAGCCACCCGCATCACCTCGCGGGGCGCGCGCTGGCCGAGCCAGAGCTCGAAGGCGTGGGCCGCTTGTCCCACCAGCATTCCGAGACCACCCACGGCCAGAAGGCCGCGCGCGCGCGCCCGACGCAGAAACGGCGTATCCGACGGGTTATAAACGACGTCGTAAGCCAGCGTCCCCGGCGCCGCGGCGGTCCACGGCACGAGCTCCGCGAGTGCTTCGCCCGAGTCCACGCCGTGCATTCCGGCGCTGGTAGCCTGGAGGATCACCTGGCTCGCGTGGATGCACTCATGCCACGCCGAGGCCAGCGCGTCGGTTCGAGCAGGCCAGGCCAGCGTCTCGGCACCGAGCCTCCGAAATTGCTGGGCGTGCGGCCAGCTCTCGGGCGCCTCCTGCCCGTCGAAGCCGCGCGCCGTCACCACGCATCGCGACACACCTTGCTTGCGCAGGGCCGCCACCGCCGCGAGGGCCGCGCCGCCGTTACCAATCACGCTCGCGACGCGAAGCTCGGGTGCAAAATGCGCCAGCTCCTCGGCGAGCGCGAGCACATCCGTGTTGTACGCCGTGAGCGTGCTGTCTGCGCCGCGGACGAGCACGTTGGCGGCGCCGACTTCGGCCGCCAGCCGGTCCGTGTGCTCGGCGAGCCGTAGCGCCAGACGCTTCCAGGGCACCGTCACGTTCAGTCCCGCGAAGTGCCCCTCCCGGAGGCGCTCGAGCGCGGCCTTCACCGCGGGTTCGTCGGGCACGTCACACAACTCGTAGCGATGCGGCAAGCCGAGCTCGGCGTACGCAGCCTGGTGAATCGCCGGAGACAGCGAGTGTCCCAGCGGATGACCCAGGAGTGCGAAGCCGAGCGGCGCGATGCTCATGATTCCTCGACCGCCCGCGCGTCGGGCTCGTGTCCTTCCGGAACCTCTGTGTCGTCATTGTAGACGCGAAGCACGCGCGCCCCAAGCCGCCCGCGAGCGAGACGCAAGTTCACGCTGTCGCCGGGCGCCACGTCTGCGGCCGAGCGAAGCGCGCGGCCGTCGGTGCGTGTGACAATCGCATAACCTCGTGCAAGCACCGACAGTGGTGACAAGGCGTGCAGTGTTTCGGCGCGTTCCCCGAGACGGCGCGCCGAGCGTGACAGCTCGAGACGCATCGCGGCGTCCAGACGCGCCGTGAGCGGTCCGAGATCCGCGCGGGCGCGGCCGAGCACGGCCCGGGGATCACGCGCTGCCAGGCGGCGGTGCAACGTTTCCGCGTGCGAACGGCGCCGGCTCGTCTGTCGCGCGGCGATGCGTTCCAAACGCAAGAGCAGCTCATCCACGTCTTGCTGGCGCTCGGCGACCAAGAAACGCGGGTCACCGAGGCGCAGCCGGCGATGTTCGACGGACGCGCCGAGCTCTGCGACGCGCATGCGCATGGCGCGTGCCAACTGCGCGCGGATCCGCAGCAGCCGCTCGCGCCGCGCGTGCAGGTCCGGCATGACGAGCTCGGCGGCCTGAGACGGCGTGGCGGCGCGCACGTCCGCGACCAGGTCCGTCAGCGTCACGTCGGTCTCGTGACCGACGGCGCTCACGACGGGCACGCGCGAGAGCGCCACACGGCGCACCACACGCTCGTCGTTGAACGCACGGAGGTCCTCGCCGGACCCGCCGCCGCGGCCGATGATGAGCACGTCGAGCCCGGGGTAGCGTTCAATCAAGTCGATACCGGACACGAGACTCTCGGGCGCCAGGTCGCCTTGCACGAGCGCGGGGCACAGCACGATGCGCGCGGCGCCGCGACGAAACGCGACGCTACAGATGTCGTGAAAGGCCGCCCCGGTGCTGCTCGTCAGCACGCCGATGATGCGAGGGTCTGCCGGGAGCGGCCGCTTGCGCTCCGGTGAGAACAACCCTTCTTCCAGCAGCCGCTGCTTCAGTTGCTCGAGCGCTTCGAGCGCGGCGCCGCGGCCGGCCGGCCGCGCCAGGTCCGCG
>DATDJP010000151.1:0-12321 GCA_036520475.1 Polyangiaceae bacterium
CGCACCCGCTGGCAGCCGCGCCCCCCAGCAGCACGTGAGCATCGCCGCATAGCCAAGCGACCGCATCCGTGAATTCGGCTCCCGTAAGCTTGCCCGTCGCGTGCCCGTGCCCGTCTGAGCATTCACCACAAGTCGCCGAAACGTGGTGGATTGGCGGCGATAGCTGCACTTTGCGAACGCGGTCTGTTGGGGCGGAAGAGACGGGTTTCGTGCTTCTGTGAGTGGTTTCGTGCGAAGGCGGAGGCGGGCGCGAAGGCGAACGCGACGACGCGGACGCGCGGGCGGAGGCGGAGGCGGAGGCGCGGGGCGTAGGCGGAGGCCATCGAATAGCTTAGGTCTTGCACAATTCGCTTGATACCCCCGCCAGCGACGACGACGTGTGACGAATGACCAGACGGGCACGTTACGGATGAGAGATCGGATGTAGGGCCGCGCACTATCGCGAACGCCGGCGCGACGGGCTCCGGGCGTAGAGCCCGAACAGCAAGACGAGCCAGGCAATGCCGATGCTGGCGTGACCGAGCAAGAGGTGCTTCGGATTGTCGTTCGCGCAATGGATCTGCAAGATCAGGTGGGCTACCAGGCCGGCACAGACCACGGCAGGAACGAGCCGCGTCCCGATGGGCCCGCCGCGATCGACGCACCACAAGGCGGCCCCAACACCCAGGACGAGCACGCTACCGTATACGAAGCAGCCGGCGGCCGCCCCGAGCGCGGCGGCGGCCGCGTGTGTATCGCCTGCACCAAAGCGTAGCTCGGGAACCAGCGCGGAGAGCACGGGGACGACGAGGAGCGTCATGGATGCGAGCGCGAGCGGCGCGCGAAATGGGCGAGTCAGCGGAGCGAGCACGAGGCGCAGGCAGAACACGATCGCCACCGCCGCGGCGCCCACCACGAGCGGCAGCCGTTCGCCCGGGTGAAGGGACCAATCGCTGCGGCGTGCCCACAGGAAATGGAGGAAGGCCAGCGCGGCCAGCACGCCGCACACCAGGACCACCCGCAGCCCTGTGGGGCGACTCTGGAGCCAGGCCCGTACGCCGCGCTCGTCCGCCACCCTGCGCTCGATACGGGCCCACAGCTCGTCAACGCCGGCACCCGGCGCCGGCAGCTGACCCGCATTTTCGGCGCTTTCTGCGCGCCTCTCGGGGGGGCTCGTCGGACTCATGGGATTGACTTGGGATCTATGCCGGCCGTGGCCGGCCGGTTACTGGCGCCTTCCTCGAGTGGCGGCAGATCATCGCCCAAGCGCTCCCGCAGCGTCACGTAGCCGCGGTGCGCCCGCACCTTCACGGCGTTGGCGGTCAGGCCCAGACACTCGCCGATCTCGGAAAAGCTCAGACCTTCGAACCAGTGCAGCTCGATGACTTCACGCTGATCCGGGCGCACCTGCGCAAGACCGTGCAGCAGGTCCCGCCGCGCCTCCCAGCGCTTCGCTCCGCGCGCTTCCACACCGAGCTCCGCCAGGGCAGCGTCGTCGAGCACTGACTCGGGGCGGCGGCGCGCTCGACGCCAGTACTCGCGCTTCAGGTTGAGCGCGATCGTGAAAATCCAGGGCCGGAACCGTTGCCCGCTGTCGAAATCCAGCCGCGCGCGGTGCAGCTGCAGGAACGTTTGCTGAAGCAAATCGGTCGCTTCCTCGCGCACGCGCAGTTGCCGGAGCAACATGCGGAGCAGCATCGGCGCGTAGCGCTCGAACAACTCGCGAAACGCTGCGGTATCGCCGCGCGCGTACGCCGTCATCAGCTCCTCGTCGCTGCGCACGGGCGCATCATAGACCCAACTTCCCGCCGCAAGTCACGGCGCCGGAACGAATGCGCCGTCAGAGCGGCAAGTCGTACTGAAAACCGACCATGGCGCGCGCTCGTTCGACGGGGGAGAGCTCCGCGGGAACCTGGTCTTCCGGACTGACCCACTGGTTCGGGCCGATCACGTAGGGGCCGCGGGACGCGAAGGAATACTCCGCGCTCACCCGGTACGAGAGGCCCGAAAGCCCTGGCACCGGGCCGCCCACCGTGCCCCGCAGCTGCAGGTGCCGGGGAGCGAACGGCTGCGGCACGTGGCCGCTGTCGAAGGCGCGGTCCGCAGGTCTGCGGTCCAGGAATTGCGCCGCGAGCGCCAGCGTGGGCAGCTCCCCTGCCAGATCGTACGAAACGCGCGCATTGCCGAACAGCTGCGGCGCGACGGCGAGCGGCAGCGGCGACTCGCCGGGGCCGTGGATCCGCGAAAACGCGCTGGTCACGTTCAGCGCATAGTGGAAGCGCTGAACGAACAGGGTGCCTTCGATTGCTGCGTTGTAACCGTAGTTCTCGATCTCGGAGACGTTCTGGTACTGATACGCCTCTTCGACGTCGGGAAGGATCTCGCCGCGCCCCACGGCATCCGCCAGCTCGTTCTCGTCGAGCACATCGGCCAGCACCATGTCGCGCCACCACGAACGGAACACGCCGAACAAGAGCTTGTGACTGCCGAAACGCTGCTCGAACGCCGCTTCCACCGAGCGCACGTGCTCGGGCTGGAGGTCGCGCGCCGGGGCCTGCTCACTGGGATCGGCGTATTCGATCTCGTACGCGAGGGGAGCACGAAAGGCTTCCGCGTAAATCGCCTTGGCGCTGCCACCCCGCCACAGCGACGCCGTCGCCGCGGCGCGCGGTGAAACCCGGCTGCCAAAGCGCGCGTCGAAGTCGGCGCGGGCTCCAGCGTTCAACCCGAGCCAGCTCGTGGGCCGCGCCACCTGCTGCAGATACAGAGCGCCGCTTTCATCGAAACGCTCGTACGCGGGTAAACCCGCTGCGTCCTGGCCGCTGAGTCGGTCTTCGATCTTCAGACGCGAGCCGACGTCGCGCAAGCGGCCATCGATGCCGAGCAGCGTGGTCAGCCGGTTGTCCTCGAACCAGTCGAAGTTGCTCTGAATCTCCGCGCCGAACCAGCGCGCGACACCGAACAGATCGCGACGGCACCCATCCAGTTGATCCGTGAGGCAGTCCTCGGCGGCGCTCGAGGTGTCGTACCAGCGGTAGTCGTAGATGTCGCCGTAGAGGCGCGTACTCAGGCTCACTTGCGAAGACAGCGTCGCGGTGTGCTTCACGTCGAGCGCAAGGAAACGATCCAGCTCGTAGTTGTCCGGCTCGTCGAAGTCGCCGAAGGAGAAGCTCAGGCCGTCCAGGTACGGACTGGCACGTTTGTACGCAGACGCCCGCGCCGTCACACGCACATTGTCGACGATGAAACGGGCGTAGGCCGCCGGCGCTTCGGAGTAATAGGAGCGCGTCGCGCGTCCGCCCCAGACGCCGGTCCCCGCGCCCCGCGGCGACCAGCGTTTGGGCTCACCGGTCACGCTGTCCTCGCCGTACTCCTGCGGTCCGAACAGGAACTTCGGGCCGTCCTGCCGGTAGTACTCGGCCTGGAACGTCAGCTCCGCCGGCGCTCCGAACAGTTTGAACTCCTTGCCGATGCCCGCCGCGGCTCGATAGCCGAGGCCCAGGTCCGCGCTCTCGAAGTCGGCCGTCGCCAGATCGCCCTCCGCGATCACGTGTGCGCCGGAGTAGTTACGCGCGCTCTTCGTGACGACGTTGATCACGCCCAGCATCGCCTGCGAGCCGTACAGCACCGAGCCGGGGCCCAGGATGAACTCGACGTGATCGATGAGCTCGAACGGAATGCCCGCGCCTCGCTCGTAGTAGGCCGTGCCGTTCCAGACCTCGTTCACGGCGTGGCCGTCGACGAGCAGCAGCACGTGATTGCCGTAATCGCCGTTCAGCAGCACGCCGCGCGCGCCGATTTCCACCGAATGGAGCGGATTGGTCGTGACCATCCCGAGCGCCGCGTAGTTGATCACCTCGTTCAAGGAGCGGAGACCATAGCGACGGATGTCCTCGGCAGTGACCACGCTCACGACGGCGGGAGCGTCACTCGACCGCTCCGCTGACTTCGAGGCGCCTGAGACCACCGGCTCGGCGAGGAGCCCCTCGAGGTCGCTGAGCGGCTGCGCCGAAGCGCTCGCGCCCGCGGCGTACACAGCCGCAGCGAGCGAGCACGAAAGCCGGCGCGCTCGGACCCGCGCTCTGGAGAGGGGTTTCCGAGAAGACACGATCGCCAATAAACACGGCCAAATATGCAAGAGCAATAAGCGTGCGCCGACGTCACACTCGAGCACGAATGCCACACTCCCTTCAGTTTCCTCGTCTCGGGCCGATAAGTCGTACATGCCCACCCGAAGCGGGGTCTCAGCATGAATCGCATGCGGTCGCTCAGGCCGCGCAAGTCCAGCGTGGTTCAAGACCTCGAGCGCCTGGTCCGAAATCTGGGAGCGCCATCTGCGGAGGCGCTCGCGGCGGCGCGCGAGACCGTGGGTGGTGAGCCCGTAGCGCGAGTGCCCCTCACCGAGCCTGCGATTGCGGAGTTCGTCGAGCAAGCGGCGGAAGTCTGTCTGAGCGCTTATCGCAGCTGGGACCAATGCAACCCGCAAGCGCGGGTGCACCTGCGCGGGTTTTCGCTCGACCTGCTGGCGATGGTCGCCGACCAAGTTCTGCGCCTCGAGCGCTGTTTCCGAGACTTCAAACACTGTGAGCTCGAGGTGATTCAAGCGGCCGAGCGAGCCGCGACCTTGCGCGAGCGCAACGCGGCGCTCGTCGCGCAAGGGCGCGCCGTGCTGCAAATGGTCGGCGGCGCCGCCGTTCTTCCGGAGCAGAGGCCGGACGACGCCGCCACCCGGGCGTTGACCGATCTCGCCGAGCTCACCCGCCGGCTGCTCCAGGAAGGCAACGGCGTCGTCAAGAGCCGCTGTCAGCTCTACCATCTCGACAGCGAGTACGCGCAGGCGTTGCTCATCGCCGCCAGCGAGCAAGCCGCGGCGGAGCACAAGGCAGCCGACGGCTCCAGCGTGACCGCCAAGCAGAAGGACGTGGAGCGCTTGCTGGATTGGCTGAAACCGCTGCTCGATCACGTCTCCCAGGTATTCGAGCTGGCCTCTCATTTTACCGCGGGCATTTCGAGGGTGGCCAAGCTCACGGCGGGATCGCCAAAGGCTCCGGCCGCGAAGGGGATACCCAAGGCCGCTCCGCTGCCCGCGGTACCTGTGGCCGCGGGCAGGCACGCGCCGCCGGATCCGCGCCGTGTGCAGCGGCTCGCGATTCCCGAGCAGGTCAACGTCCGAACCAAACGCTGACGCGCACGCTGTCAAACGCGAGGGCGAGTCTGCTATGAGCCAGACGCGATGTACGCCTGGCTGCTGAAGCCGCTTCTCTTCCTACTGTCCCCCGAGCGAGCGCACCACTTGGCGATGGCGGCGCTGAAGCTGCTCGGGCGCATGCCGGGTGTGCGGAGCTGGCTCGAACGCCGCCTGGCACGTCGCGATCCCGCGCTGAAGGTGCGAGCGCTAGGCATGGAGCTCGATTCGCCCGTGGGACTGGCCGCCGGTCTCGACAAGAACGCAGAAGCCTTTCACGGCCTCGGCGCTTTGGGCTTCGGCTTCGTCGAAGTGGGGACGCTGACGCCCAAACCGCAACCGGGCGCGGCTCGTCCGCGCTTGTTCCGGCTACCGCTCGATCGCGCTCTGCTGAACCGCATGGGCTTCAACAACTGCGGCGTCGACGCCGCGGCGGCGCGCCTGGCCGCGCCGCGCGACGTGATCGTGGGCGCCAACGTCGGCAAGAATCGCACGACACCGAACGAGGCCGCGGCGGACGACTACGTCGCGGCGACGCGCGCGGTGGCCGCGCACGTCGCCTATCTGGTCGTCAACGTGAGCTCCCCGAACACCCCGGCGCTGCGCGCTCTGCAAGCCACTGCGGAGCTCCGGCCGCTGCTCACCGCCGTACGAGACGCGCTGACCGCAGCCGTTCCCGGGCGCCGCGTCCCGCTGCTGGTCAAGATCTCACCGGACCTGTCGGACGCCGAATTGGACGCGATCGCCGATCTGGTCTTGGAGCTCGGCCTCGAAGGCATCATTGCCACGAACACGACGCTTTCGCGCGCCGGCCTTCGAACCCCCAGCGAGCGTGTCGAGGCGTGCGGCGACGGTGGCCTGTCCGGCGCGCCGCTCGCCGAGCGCGCGTTCGAGGTGCTGCGCCGCCTGCGAGAGCGGGTCGAGGACCGTGTCACCTTGGTTTCTGTGGGTGGCATCGAGGATGCGGAAGACGTGTGGCTGCGATTGTCCGCGGGCGCGACGCTGGTGCAAATCTACACGGCGCTCATCTACGAGGGTCCCGGCCTGGTCGGGCGCATCAACGCGGAATTGGCGGAGAGAGCTCGTGCTTCTGGTTACGAGCGTTTGGTTGACGCTGTCCGTGCGTCCCGACGTCGTGCCTGACGCGAGCGCGCTGCCACGATATTTGAGTGACCGGGTCGAATGCAGTTAGTCCGAGGTCGTCGTACCGCTCGTGCGGCGACCGCGACAGCCGGGACCAGAGAGCTCCTGAGGCCCGAGCTTCACGTCGACCACGCGCTTACCGGCATCGGTCTTCTCGACGCCCACCGTCGCGCCAGCCACGCTCGAGCTGCATTGATCGCTCGCGAGCGTCCGCGCGGGTGGCAAACTGCGGTCGTTGTCCACCGGGCTCGCCATCGCGGGCTCGACGGTGGTGCCGCCGCACGCCGCGCAGCACGCCCAAGCCGCGAGCACGAGCGCGCAGCACGTCGAACCGCCTCGGATAGTGTCGTCGGCCGCCATGCGTGAAGCATAGCAAAGACAGTGCCACGACGACGCGCGTTCCCTACCTGGGACGGCGAGATGGAGCGCACTCGCTTGACGCATCAGCACGTGTAGCGAATCGCCCCTTTCGCGCGTCAACGGTGTGACGTGTGTGCGGAGAGCGGACAAGAGGCGATGACGCGCCGAACGCGAGAATGAGCGAGAGAGCGCACGAGTACGACGGAGTACGAGTTAATGGCGCCGATGTAGGGAGAAGAGCGCACACGCGTCGCAAAAGCGGCACGAGCGCGAAGAAGAACGCACTCGCCTCGAGTCGTGTGATGCCTTAAAATGATAGATCCCTGGCGCGCCGTGACGCGCAGCGCTCGCACTGCGCTCTCGTCGTTCTCGCTCGACCTCGCTCGAGTTTTTCTTCGAGCTGGCTCCGCGGCAGGGTTTGTTGCGGCTTTCACTCCTAAGCAGACTTTGCGGCGCAACGCCGGGGTAAAGGCGACGGGTTTCCCGCCGTTAGGAATACCTTGAGGTGCGTAACGTGAACGAGTTGCAGCGCGGCGGTGTCGGACGGAGCGGCAGCGCTTCGCGAATTTTGTCCGGCTTGGTGGGTGCCGCCGAAGTGGGCACGGCGTACCTGGAGAAATTGGCGGAGCTCGTCGGCACACACGGCTCGGTCAAGTACAGAGGGCGACTTCAATGATGCAGCTAGCAGCAGGGCATTTGCTCGGCCGGTACGAGCTCCTCGTCCCGATCGCCAAGGGAGGCATGGCTCAGGTGTGGGCCGCGCGGCTGAAAGGCAGCCGCGGCTTTCACAAGCTGGTTGCCATCAAGACGGTCCTCCCCCGTGCGCTCGATGGTCAGAAGCTGGAACACATGTTCCTGGAAGAGGCGACGCTGGCCTCGCAAATCCATCACCCCAACGTGGTGGAAACGCTCGAGCTCGGTGAGCAGGACGGAGTTCTCTACCTGGTCATGGACTGGGTCGACGGCGAGCCGCTCTCCGAAGTCATCGCCAAAGCGCGCGAGCACGGCGGCCTGCCGCTCGGCGTTGCGATCAACCTGATCGGCCAGGCCTTGAAAGGCCTGTCAGCCGCGCACACGGCCCGCGACGAGAACGGGATGCCGCTCGGTCTGGTGCACCGCGACATCTCACCGCAAAACGTGCTCGTCACCTACGCGGGCATGGCCAAGCTCGTGGACTTCGGGATCGCCAAGGCGACCAACCGCGCATCGAGCTTGACCGAGCTCGGCGAGATCAAGGGGAAGTTCGCCTATATGGCACCCGAGCAGGTGCGCGGCGACGTGGTCGACGCCCGCACGGACGTATTCTCGATGGGCATCCTCCTGTACGTGATTACGTGCGGGCGCCATCCATACAAGGGCGAGACGCCCGCGGAGACCATCTCTCGCATTTCCAGCCCCGACGGGCCGACCCCGCCCTCCAAGTGGCTTCCCGGCTATCCGCCCGACCTCGAGGCGGTACTCCTGAAGGCGCTCGCACCCGCCACGGCGGATCGCTATTCGAGCGCTTACGAAATGCTGATCGCGCTCGAGCGTGCGTTGCCAGAGGCATTCGAGCTGAGCGCGGAGATTCGCGTCGCAGAATACGTCAAGGGCCTGCTCGCGGACCGCGCCACGCAACGCCGCACGACCATCCGTATGGCGAAGGAGTTCATCGAGCGGAGCCGCGGTGAAGGCACCAGCACGAGCTCGTCCAGCTTCAGCTCTCTACGCGGGATCGCCATCGAGCAAACGCCCAGCTCCGCATCGACGCCAGCATCCGCCGCAGGCGCGGGCATGCCGTCGAACTCGGGTGTGACTCCGATTTCGAACCGCGTGCCGACGAACACCGAGGTCGTCGTGCCGAAGCCGAGCGCACAGCGGCGCTGGCCCGTGCTCATCGGCGCCCTCGCAGTCGCCACCATCGCCGCCGTCGCACTGGTGCGCGCCACGGCACCCGCTGGCGGCCCCGCGGCGGTCGCTGCGGCACCAGCTCCGGTCGTGGCACCACCGAGCGGCCGCGCCGAGGAACAGCCGCAGCGCAAAGCAGACGAGGCGCTCGACTCCAAAGGCGCGGCTGACGCCGCGGGCAACAGCACCGCCGATGCGGAGGCAGCGCCCGAACCCACCGACTCCGATCGACAGCGCGCTGCTCAGCGCGGCTGGCGCCGCGCGCCACGCGCCGCGAAACGCCCCTCGGGCGCCACCGCGACAACGACGGCGAACGCGGGTGCAGCCAGCTCGACCCCATCCGCCGAGCCCGTACGTGAAGCACCGAGCCGACCGGCGTCGAAAGACGGCAACGCCTGGGATCCGGGCAGCTTCGGCGGACGGCAGTAAGAGACGGCGTCAGGCGCGCTGACGGCTCGCGCAACGGGCCAGCTCGTACGCCAGCTGGGCGAGCTCGAGGGCGTGCTCCGTGAGCTCACGGCGCGAGGCTTGCTCCAGCTCGTCGAGCTTCGTCTCGAGCGCGTCCAGCAAGCGCTCCTGAGATCGCGACGCGCCGTGCTCTCGCTCGCGCGAGTGTTCGCGAAAGCGCGTGACGAACTGCTCGAGCGCGAGCGGGCTGGTTTCGAGCCCGGCGTCCGACGGTCCATCGGCTCGCTCGGCCAAAAGAGGCACCGCGCTCCGCTCGCGCTGCTCGGCGCTGCGGAGCAGCGCGTCGCGCTCCGCCCGAACCCGCTCGAGCTCGCGGCCCAATTCCTCCACCAAATCGTGTGGCCGTTCACTCGAAAGCCCATGCGATGACCTGAGGTCGGCGAGGATGCCGAGGAGCTTCGGCCAGCTCTCTTGCAGGCGAGAGAACTGCTCGACGCGCGCGCGCTCGGCTTCGATTTGCTGTCGAAGCGCCTGCACGGTGTCCCAGGCGGCTCGTTCCGTATGCTCGAGCCAAAGTGGATTCGTCGGCATGAAGACTCGCCTTTCGTGGAAACCCTAGCGGGCATTTATGATGAATTGAAGCGCCGGCAGGTCTTCGCTCACCGATTGGCCAGGCGCGCGCGGCTTGCTTTTCTCCAAAAATTCGGCCTATTGTGCTGGCTCATGGCTTTCCGAGCCCGCGCTGCCGAACTCCGACGAGCTGCCGCTACTAGCGGTGGCGGGTTGGCGAGCGTGCGTGTTCTGAAGCTCCTGTAAACGCGAAACTCGTCAAGCCGCCTCACCGGGCGGCTTGCGCGCTGGATGTCAGAGCGGGTCGCCCAGAAGGGACACTCCGATGCCATCCCAATCATTGTCGCGACTCATTCCGATCACACCTCGCCCCGACGCCGTCATGGTACGCGGCGACGGCTCGTACCTCTGGGACGATCGCGGGAAACGCTACCTCGACTTCATTCAAGGTTGGGCCGTCAATGCACTCGGCCACTCTGCAGTCGAGGTGCGCCAGGCACTGAATGCCCAAGCCGCGCAGCTACTGACGCCGAGCCCCGCGTACCACAACCGCCCGCAGCTCGAGCTCGCGGAACGACTGACCCGCGCTTCGCGCCTGCATCAGGCGCACTTCGCGAGCACGGGCGCCGAAGCCAACGAGGTAGCGGTCAAGATCGCACGCAAATGGGGACGCCTGCACAAGCGCGGCGCGTGCGAAGTGGTGACCACGCATGCGGCTTTCCACGGGCGCACCCTGGCCATGATGGCGGCCAGCGGCAAACCTGGCTGGGACGCGCTGTTCCCACCGAACATGCCGGGGTTCCGCCGAGTTCCTTACGGGGACAGCGCGGCCATGCGCGCCGCGATTGGCGCACACACTGCCGCGCTGATGGTCGAGCCCATCCAGGGCGAAGGCGGCGTGGTGGTGCCAGAGCGCGGCTACCTGTCCGAGCTGCGCCGGCTGGCCGACGAACACGACCTCTTACTCATTCTGGACGAGGTGCAGACCGGCATGGGTCGCACGGGAACCCTGTTCGCATTCGAGCAAGAGGGAACGATCCCGGACGTGCTGACTTTGGGCAAGGGTCTCGGCAGCGGCGTCCCCGTCTCCGCGGTGCTCGCTTCGGAACGCGCGTCTTGCCTCGAAGTCGGCGATCAGGGCGGCACGTACAACGGCAATCCACTCACGGCGGCGGTCGCATGCGCCGTGTTCGATACGCTGTCGCAGCCGGAGTTTCTCGCGGGTGTGCTCGAACGCGGCGCCGAGCTCGGGGCGGGCCTCACGAAGCTCGGCCGCCGCTTCGGCGCCAAGGCGCGCGGGCGCGGTCTACTCTGGGCGCTCGAGCTTTCGTCACCGCGGGCGGAAGCCATCCGCGACCGTTGCTTCGAGCGCGGCGTCTTGCTCAACGCCGCTCGCCCGAACATCTTGCGTTTCATGCCGTCTCTGCGCGTTCGCAGCGCAGAAATCGAAGCCATGCTGAACGTCCTTACCGCGACTATCGCCGAGGAAGGCGCCACGCCGCACGCCAGCCCTTGAACACGCCGGGGCGCCGGCAAGGGCCCAAGCCGGCGCTCCCGCGTGCGTTTTCGTGCTACTAGGACCTGCCACCTCCAACCCATGGTTCGTACATCGTGAGCCTGTTCGAAAACGTCACCACCGCGCCCCCCGATCCCATCCTTGGCCTCACGGAGACCTTCAAGAAGGACTCGCGTTCGTCCAAGATCAACCTGTCCGTAGGTGTGTTTCAGGACGCCTCCGGAACCACGCCAGTGCTCGCCAGCGTGAAGGAGGCCGAGCGGCGCCTGCTCGAACGAGAGAAGAGCAAGAACTACAAGCCCATCGACGGCGACCCGGAGTACGATCGCCGCGTGCGCGAGCTCCTGTTCGGTTCGAACAGCGAGCTCGTGGAAGGCGGGCGCGCGGTCACGGCGCACACACCGGGTGGCACCGGCGCCCTGCGCGTGCTCGCGGATTTCCTGAACAAGAACACACCCGGCCGCACGGTGCTGATGAGCGACCCGACCTGGGCGAACCACGGGCAGATCTTCGCGGCCGCCGGACTCGCGACGCGTCCCTATCCGTACTTCGACAAGGCCAGCAACGGGCTCGCTTTCGAGCCGATGCTGGCAGCGCTCGCCTGCGCGCCGAGCCAGAGCGTCGTGCTCTTGCATGCGTGCTGCCACAATCCGACTGGTGTCGACCCCACATCGGAACAATGGCAGCGCATCGGCGAGATTGTCCGCGATCGCGAGCTCTTCCCGTTCGTCGACTTCGCGTATCAGGGGTTTGCCACGGGCGTCGATGCGGACGCCGACAGCGTGCGCATCCTCTCGACGTACACCGACGAGCTCGCGATCTGTTCGAGCTTCTCCAAGAACTTCGGCCTGTACAATGAACGCACCGGTGCGCTCACCCTCGTCGCGAAGAGCGCCGAGCGCGCGGCGGCGGTCCAAAGCCAGGTGAAGGTCTGCATCCGAGCCAACTATTCGAATCCGCCAGCCCATGGCGGCTCCATCGTCTCCACGATTCTGGGAGACGCCGAGCTCCGCAAGCAGTGGCTAGGTGAAGTGGACGCCATGCGCCAGCGCATCGCGGACATGCGCCGGCTGTTCGTGGAGACGCTGCGCGGTACGGGCGTGGCACGCGACTTTTCCTTCATCGCTCGTCAAAACGGCATGTTCAGCTTCAGCGGGCTCACGCCCGAGCAGGTTCAGCTTCTCCGTGACGAACACGCCATCTACATCGTGAGCTCGGGCCGCATCAACGTAGCTGGCCTGAACGAACAGACGCTGCCCATCGTGTGCAAGGC
>DATDJP010000152.1:0-47092 GCA_036520475.1 Polyangiaceae bacterium
GCGCATGGCGGCCGATCTCGCGGAAGCCGATGAAAACGTGCTGATCCTCTCCTGCGTCCAGAGCGCGTTCGTGGAGGCGCTCGAGAACATTCGTCAGGCCGACAAGGACCGCATCTTCAAACGCCGCGCCACGCTCGCGACGCTGACGCGCGCGCAGGTCGAAGCGCTCGTGTGCCTGCGCATGGACGGCGTGGAACAACTCGCCGAGCTGCGACAGAAGCATGCGGACGCCCCGTTTTACCCGTTCGACGGCAGCGCGCTGGACGAGCTCTTCGGCGTCTCGCCGCTCGTGCCGCGCAAGGTGCTTGCGAAAGCGGCGGATCTGTTCGAGCTCCTGCGACACGGCAAGATCGCGCCGCAGCCCGATCTCTCGGCCTCGCTCACGGACGCCTTCGAGGCGCGCCGGCAGGAAGCGTTCAATCGTGGCAGGCTCGCGCGCACGGCGGTCACGCTGCAGCACGGGTTGCCGATGGCCTGGGCCATCCGCTTTCCGAAGGCGCGCGTGGCGAACGTCGCGGAGCTGCAGGCGTCCGGCACGGACGCCCTGCTCGATACGTCACAGGGCCCGATCGGAATCTTGGTGTGTCACGAGCAGAGCATGACCAGCCTGGCCGGGCGTCTGCGAACCGTCTTGAACCGCGCGCCCGGCAGCGAGCCGCGCACCGAACGCCTGGTGATCGTACGCGACGCGCGCTTGCCGATCTCGAGAAAGGCCGCAAAGACTCGCGAGTATCTGGCCGAGCTCGAGAGCCGCGGCGCGCGCTTCGTTCAGCCGAGTCCAGAGGCTCTGGCCGCGCTGGAAGCGCTCAGACAGTTGATTTCGGACGCGCGCTCGGGGGACTTGAACGTGCGCGGTGAGACGATCGGGGAGAGCGCGGTCGCCGCCTGGCTGACGGAAGCGCTCGACGAGCAGCTCATCTATCTACTGGAGGGGCTGGCCACGCCCGGGGTGGACGCTGAGGCGAACCTCAAACGGGACCTCACGGACCTGCTCTTGAGAAAATACGTGATCGTGCTGAGCAACGCCGCTACCGAGCTATCCGTGGCTGAAGAGCGTCTGCTTTCGCTGGCCGAGGACAACGCCGAGTCGTTCGGGCTCCTGTATGGCCCGCCCGCCGTGTTGTTTGCGCATGCCGCGGCGGAAATGGGAAGCGGTCCACGGTCCGTCAGATGACAGTCGAGCTCACCGTCACCGAAGTGCGCGACGCGCTCGAGCACGCGGCCTCCCAGGAGGAGGGCGGCGCCGGTCACGCGTCCACTTTGCTGCTCGGCCGTCTGTTCCACGAGATCCAGCGCGAGCTCGTCGGACCTTCGACCACCCTCAACGGCCTGCGGATCTTGCCCGAGCTCGATCGGGATCGCGAGGTCTGGCGCCGCAAGTTGCTCGATCATACCTACCAGCTCCTGGTCGGACCCCGGCTCGCGCAGAACCGCGCCTATCTGCAGAACGCGACGGAAGCGGTGCTCGAGTTCTGGGAAGCCGTGCGTGAGCTCTGCGATTGGCTGACGGAGGTCGTCTGGACGGCGACCGAAGAGCATCCGTTGCTACCCGCGTGGGAGGCGCTCGCGCCGCTGTTCCATGCCGAAGTCGAGCCCACCTGCGAGCTCTCGCGCCCCGATTGGCGGGAGCCCGTGCGTTTGACCAGGGTAGCGGACGGCCTCCTGCGCGTGCCACAGAGTGGGGCGTTCTGTGCGACGGAGCTCGAGCTCGGGAAGACACCGCCGGCGCTCGAGCTCGGGCAGGCGGCGCTCTACCACCTGATGCTGTCGCGTTCGTCCGAGCACACCCCGCCCGCTCGCAGACCGACGGCCCTCGTGCTCGTGCGCTTCACTCCGAAGCGCGAAGAGCTGGTGCTAGATGCGGCGACCGTCGCGCACGCGGAAGAGTTCTTGATGAATCTGATCGGCGAGCTGTCCGGAGTGAAGCAGCCGGAGGCCAGCGCGGACGGCGTCACCGCGTCTCCAGAGACCGAGCCGGCTGCCGACGAGCCAACCAGCTACGACGAGCTGATCCGACGGCTGGCGCGCGCTTTTCGCGAATACGGCACCAGCGTCGAGATCAAGACGCCGCCGAGCGTGGGGCCGCGGTTCTTGCGCTTCGAGGCCGAGCTCGGCGCCGGTGTGAAGTTCGAGCACGTCCAGAAGCTGGCACCGGAGATCGGCCTGCGCCTCGGCACGGAGCAGGATCCGATCATCACTCGCACCCAGGGCCGGGTCTTGATCGATGTCCCGCGTCCCGATCCGCGCGCGGTGCCGTTCGACGTCGTCGCTGCTGCGCTGGGTGCGCTGCAGGGCTCGCACGGTTCGGCGCGTCTGGCCGTCGGAGTGGGAGTCGATGACAGCGTGCGCTTCGCGGATCTATCGGATCCCAACAACGCACACGTGGTGGTCGTGGGCACGACGGGCAGCGGCAAGACGGAGTGGCTGCGCTCGGCCATAGCCAGCCTGCTGCTCGGCAACACCCCTGACACGCTGCGCCTGCTCTTGATCGATCCGAAGCAGACTGCCTTCATTGACCTGCGGGGATCGCCCTTTCTCTGGGACGAGTACGGCTTCTGGGTACCTGACGCGGACGCGCCGATCGGGGACGTGCTCCAGATGCTGGTGCGTGAAATGGAGCGCCGTTACGATTTGCTGGCGCAAACCGCGACGGACGACCTCGGGCGCTATCTCGAGAGGACTGGTCGCAGTCTCCCGCGCATCGTGGTGTTTTGCGACGAGTACTACGCGCTCGTGACACAGGCATCGCGCGCGGAGAAGAAGCACATCGA
Organism: Polyangiaceae bacterium; assembly: GCA_036520475.1. Taxonomy (GTDB): domain Bacteria; phylum Myxococcota_A; class Polyangia; order Polyangiales; family Polyangiaceae; genus DATDJP01. Next base: position 2,772 of record DATDJP010000152.1, read on the forward strand.
GAAAGCCGTGGGCCTCTTGGGCTCCAAGGCGCGTGCCGCGGGAATTCATCTGGTGCTGGCCATGCAGCAAGCCAGCCGCCGCGTGCTCGAGGGCACGATCAGCGCGAATTTCCCGTGTCGTGTGGCGCTTCTAACGGGTTCGGACGCCGAATCACGCATGGTGATCGGGCGTAGCGGTGCGAGCCAGCTGACCGGCGGCGGGGATCTCTTGTACCGCGACATCGGAGATCCGGTGCGCTTGCAGGCGCCCTACCTGGACGAAGCGGCTCGCCAGCGCTGGTTCGCACGGCGCTGAGCTCAGCCTTTGCAGGACAAGGCAGCGCTCAATTTATCGTGCAACGCCGGGTTCAGCTTCTTGAAACTACGGTAGTAGCCGCCCTGAAAACCGAGCAGCACACTGAACACGACCGTGTACGCGGCTAGCAAGACGCCCACGGCGTAGCTCGCGCGGAGCCAGGCACCTTGCACGCGCGGGGAGCTCGAAAGCTTCCAGAAGCCGCAGATCGCCAGCAGCAGCGCGCCGGACGCGAAGTCCGCGAGATAGCGCATGCTGGAGGTATACAGCCCGAGCAGCGGCAAAAGTGGCATGAGCACCGAGAGCAGCAGTGCGCCGACGATCCAGACCCGGAGCGCGTCCGGGGGCAGTGCTCGCCGTAACCAGCGGGTGCGCTGCAGTGTCCTGAGCCCGCTCGCGATCGTCACGCTGCCGAACACGATGACGGGCGCGGCCGTGAGCAGTCCCACGACCGGCTCGAGCGGCACATAGCCCGATTTCAGATGCGCGATCGAAGGCAGCAACGCGACGGCTCCCGATGGCGCGTCGATGAATGGAAACTGACAGCTAACGACCACGCGGCGCACGAAATAGGCATGAAGGTTGGCAGGCCAGAAGCTGAGCGAATACTTCAGACGCACAGGATTCAGCTGATAGGTGAGGCCAAACTCCTTCCAAGAATCGAAGCGTGCGAAGTTGTAGACCGCTAGCAACCCCAAGCCGAGCGCCACGGGGCTGCCCACGGCCAGCAGGCGCGACGGCCAGCGACCGGCACGCCCTCGGAGGGGGATGAGCGCAGTCCATGCGACCAGCACGATGGCAGCGGGTGCCAGGCTGATGCGGCAGCCGGCTGCGGCGATCCACGACGATCCTGCCAGAAAGAGCAGCGAGAGCTCTCTGCGGCGTGTTTCGGCGCCAGCGCTGGCGAACGCCGCCAACAGACCGAGCAACAGGAAAGCCTGGCCGCTCTCGATGGCAGCCTCGTACACGGCCGGCCGTCCCAGTGTGAACAGATACGGCGTGCTCAACCCGAACAGGGCGAGCGACGCGGTCAAGAGCAGCGCAGAGCGCATGCGCGGGAACAAGTGCTTCTGAATCATCAGCAGCAGCGCAGCACCGATAACGAGCCGAGCGATCGTGAATACCAGGACGAGCCGTCCGTCACCCATGTTCGCGGTGTGCTGCGTCACGAGCTTGTAGACTGCGAGTAGCAGGGCCGGTACCGGACCCCAGTACATGTAGAAGCGCCCCTTGTAGAACGAGGCATCGTAGAGCCACGGCGGCGTGTTCGTCGCGTTGAGCGGACGAGCTCTTGCGAGGAACTCCTGACTCGGTGTCAAAAGCAGATGCAGTTGCCCATCCAGGAACGCTTCGGCCTGCAGGCTATAAAACCATGTCTGCCGAGGGATCTTTTCGCCGTGTCCGACGGTAATGAAGAACCAGTACAGCGTTATGACGAACGCGACCGTCAACGCGACGGCCGCGATCGACCATCCCGCCGCGGTTCGCGTGACGCGTGCGACGTGAAGTTCCCTGTTGATGAGCGTGAAATAGCCGCGATCGGTGAGCACGGTCAATGCTGGAGTGCCGCTGTCGTATGCGCGAAGTTCCCATGAGCGGAGTCGACATAGACGTGCTGGCCGTGGCCCCGTATGGGCCTGGCCGATCACGGAACGAAACATGCGACGCGCGACTAGCTCTGCGAGCAACCGAGTACGTTAAGGAGCTCGACGTCGGGTGACAGCGCTCCATGGCCGACACGGCTATCGCCGTGGCTTGCAAAAGCACGAACCGAGCGTGCGCGCACCGTTCCCGAACGTGGCCACGCTGGTTCGCGCACATCGGTCGCGCGGCAATGGGTTGGCCGACCGCGCCGTGGAAAGCTGCCACAGACGCTGCACGTCCGTGGCAAGCTTGCCACACCCGGACTGCAAAATATGAATAGAAACCACGCACTTGCGCGGACGCGCGGCCGGCATGCGGGTTGCTAAACGCCGGTCCTAAGGCGTATTGCGAGGCACGGTTTTGCGCCGCCAAAGTGGCGCATCGATCAGCGGAGATCCATTCGATGGTTGGCGAAGGCGTCGATCACTCACCCTTTCACGTTGTAGGCATCGGCGCCTCTGCAGGCGGCCTGGAGGCGCTGGAGCGGTTCTTCGACAGCCTCCCTGACAAGATGGGGATGGCGTTCGTGATCGTCCAGCATCTCTCTCCGGACTTCAAAAGCCTGATGGACGAGCTGCTCGCGCGCCACACGGCGTTGCCGATTCATCTCGTCGAAGACGGCATGGTAGTCGCGCCGGATCACGTCTACCTGATTCCGCCGAAGAAGGAGATGATCATCTCGGGAGGTCGCTTGCTCCTGAGCGAGCGCGACCGGCATCAAGAGCTGACGCTGCCCATCGACGTCTTCTTCCGGTCCCTGGCTCAGGATTGTGGAAACCGTGCGATCGCGATCGTCCTCTCGGGGGGCGGCAGCGACGGATCGCGAGGCGTGCGCGACATTTACGAGGCGGGCGGTCTCGTCATCGTTCAGGATGTCGAGAGCGCGCAGTTCGACGGCATGCCGAAGACGGCGCGCGACGCCGGCGTCGCCCACTGGCTGCTCGCGCCGTCGGACATGCCCAAAGTTTTGGTCGAGCACGCCGCGCGTCCGCCTGCAGGACGCCCCACGGACGCGAGTACGGTCGCTGACGAGCAGGGCATCGGCCTCGTGTACCGCATGCTTCAGGACGAGTTCGGCCTCGACTTCACCCACTACAAGCCGAGCACTGTCACGCGGCGCATCGAACGCCGCTTGGCGCTCGCGCGTACGAGCAACATCGACGAGTACGTGCGGCGCCTGAAGAGCGACAGGGACGAGCTCGACGTGCTCTACCGTGACTTGTTGATCGGCGTGACGCGCTTTTTCAGAGACGAGAAGGCGTTTCAGCTCATCGAAGATCAGGTGCTCCCCGAGCTGTTCGAAAACCAAAAAGGTAAAGCCGCGCTGCGGATTTGGGTGGCAGGCTGCGCGACCGGCGAGGAAGTCTACACGCTCGCCATCCTGGTCTCCGATTGGATGCGGAAACACGGCGAGCGGCCGGTCAAGATTTTCGCGACGGACGTGCACCGCGGCTCGCTGGAACGGGCGGCTCAAGCCGTCTACGACGAGGAGGCCGTGGCCAACGTGTCTGCGGAGCGGCTGTCGCGCTATTTCTTGCGCACGGGCTCGATGTATCAGGTGGTGCCGGATCTCCGGCAGATGGTCGTGTTCGCTCATCACAACGTGATCGAGGACGCGCCGTTCACGCGCGTCGACCTGATCAGCTGTCGCAACATGATGATCTATTTGCAGCCCTTTGCGCAGCAGAAGGCGCTCTCCTTCTTTCACTTTTCCTTGAATCGCGGCGGTGTGTTGCTACTCGGGGGGAGCGAAACCGTCGGAACCCTGGGGCAGGATTTCGCCACCGTCGACAAGCACTGGCGCATCTACAAGAAACGTAGCGACACACGCTTGCCGCTCGATCCGCGGCTGCAGTTGACGCATCCCGAGGCACGCGCCGTCGCGCCCCGCACTCAGTCGGCGATAGGCCGGTATTCGGTGACCCAGTTGCTCGGCACGTACGACGCGTTGCTCGACGATGTGATGCCTCCGAGCCTACTCGTCACCGATCGCGGCGAGCTGATTCATTCGTTCGCCGGCGCCAGCCGCTTTCTGCGGCTGCCTGACGGGCGCCAGGGCCTCGACGTGCTCGACATCGTCAACAGCGAGTTGAAGATGGTGCTCATGGGCGGGCTGAAGCGTGCCCTCAACGCGCCGAGCGCGATCACTTACAAAGGCGTGCGCGCCGCTGCCGACGACCGCCCGTACAAGGTGACGATCCGTCGCGTACGCAGCAAGAGCGCCGGCATTCCGCACCTGGTGATTTCGTTCGAAGAAATGGACGCGCCTGCGCCTCTGGTCCGCGCGCCGGACACCGAGATCGAGCTAGACCAGCTCTCCCGCGAGCAGCTCGGGGCGCTGGAGGCCGAGCTCACTCACACCAAAGAGAGCTTGCAGGCCGCGATCGAGGAGCTAGAGACGAGCAACGAAGAGCTGCAAGCCTCGAACGAGGAGCTCCAAGCGTCCAACGAGGAGCTGCAAAGCACCAACGAAGAGCTCCAGAGCGTGAACGAGGAGCTCTACACCGTCAACACGGAGTACCAGCGCAAGATCGCCGAGCTCACCGAGCTGACCAACGACATGGACAACCTCCTCTCGAGTACGGAGGTCGGCACCATCTTTTTGGACAACCAGCTCAAGATTCGCAAGTTCACGCCGCAGGTCGCGGAGGCGTTCAGCCTCGTGCCGCACGACGTCGGCAGGCCGATCGACACGTTCGCGCACAAAATGGAGCATCCGGAGCTGGTCGCGGATCTGCGGCGCGTGCTCGAAACCGGCGAACCCATCGAGCGCGAGTCGCGTGATTCGCGCGGCAAGGTGTTCTTCGTCCGGATCTTGCCGTACCGAGCGCGTGGAAACATCGACGGCGTGGTGCTCACGTTCATCGACGTGAGCGGGCTGCGAGCAGCCGAGGACGCGCTGTTCCATGAACGCTATCTGCTGAACAGTCTGATGCTCAGCGTTCCCGATGCCATCTACTTCAAGGATGCGCGCGGGCGGTTCATTCGCGCCAATCACGCCATGGCGGCGCGGATCGGGGTCAAGGATCCGCGCGATGCGGTCGGCAAGCTGTCACACGACATGCCGAATCGGGAAGTGGCTTTGGCGCTCGACAGCGAGGACAACGCGGTCCTGCAGAGCGGCGAGGCCGAGCTCTACAAGCTCGAAAAGCGCATCGGCAGCGAAGGGCTCGCTGAATGGGATCTGGTGACGCGCCTGCCGTTGAAGGACGGTCAGGGCGTGGTCGTGGGCCTGGTGGCGATCTATCGCGACATCACCGAGCAAAAACGGGCAGAACAGAAGATTCAGGAGGCGGTGCGACGACGGGACCAATTCTTGGCCATGTTGTCGCACGAGCTCAGAAATCCGCTCGGCGCCATGGTTACGGCCACGGCGCTACTCAGACCGGAGCTCGTGAACCAGCCGAGCACGAACAAGCTCGTGGAGGTGCTCGAGCGTCAATCGCAGCAGATGGCGCGCTTGCTGGACGATCTGCTGGAGGCCAGCCGCGTCACGCAAAACAAGATCGAGCTCCGGCGTGGCGTGGTCGATCTGCGCACGGCCGTGCGGGACGCCGCAGATGTCGTGCGCAGCGTCATGAATGAACGCGGCGTGAGCTTCTCCATGCAGCTCGCCCCCGAGCCGATCTACGTGGACGGTGACCCGGCACGTCTTCAGCAGGTGCAAGTGAACCTGCTCAGTAACGCCGCCAAGTACACGCCGCGCGGTGGCAACGTACGGCTGAACCTGGAGCGCGTCGATGGTCACGCCGTGATTCGCGTGTGCGACGATGGCGCCGGCATTCCAAAGGACATGCTCGACTCCGTATTCGATTTGTTCGTGCAATCGAGCCGCACGCTGGACCGCTCTGCCGGGGGCCTCGGCGTGGGTCTGACTCTGGTGCGCTCCCTGCTCGCCATGCACGGCGGCGACATCGAAGCCCACAGCGACGGCGAAGGCAAAGGCAGCGAGTTCGTCGTACGGCTACCAGTCGTCTCCGTCCCGCGCGCGGCCGCTCGAGATGATCTCGCGCCGCGTGTGCGCTCGGCCGTACACGCCGGCGCCCAGATCGTCGTGGTGGAGGACAACCCGGACAGCCGCGAAATGTTGTGCGAGCTGCTAAAACGCGCGGGATTCGCGTGCACCACCGCCGACAACGGCCCGGCCGCGCTCGAGCTGATCGAGCAGGTGCGCCCGAGTATCGCGATCCTCGACGTGGGCCTGCCGGAGATGGACGGCTTCGAGCTCGCGCGCCGCCTCCGCGCCAATTCGAAACACGCGGGCCTGATCCTGATAGCGCTGACGGGTTACGGCCGCGCGGAAGACCGCAAGGCCTCGCGAGAAGCCGGGTTCGACGAGCACCTGGTCAAGCCGGTGCACGCCGAACAGCTCTTGCAATTGCTATCGCAAGGTCGCGACGACAGCCGACCCCAGGGCACCGACGGCCTGGAGCTGTCGCGCCGAGCGCGAAATCTCACCCCTGTTTCGAATTAGGACGCCGGAAGAATATTGCGTGCGCGCAGAATGCGCTCGGCCAGGCGGCGCCGAACCGGACGGATGTCTACGTCGGGCGCGTGGCCGTCGATCAGCAGGGCAAAGTAGACGCGTCGCTCACCGAGCTCTACCCAGCCCGCGAACCAACCGTATTCTCGGTCTGCGTCGCCCGGCGCGGCCCAGCCGGTCTTACCTCGAAAGACGTGATCGAAACCGACGTCCAGGGTCATGACGTCTCGCACCACGTCCAGCGACTTGGGTTTCACGGGCAGCGTGCCTTGATCGAGCCGGCGCAAAAAATCGATCTGTTCGAGTGGAGAGACGCGCAGCCCGCCGGTGAGCCAAAAGCGGTCGATTCCGCCCGAGATAGCCTGGTTGCCGTAGTCGAGACGCACCAGCCAATCCCGCATGCGCGCAGCTCCGATGCGTCGGGCGACCGCCTGAAAGCACGGGACGCACGAGACCTGCATGGCGCTACGCAGTGTGTGATCGCGGTTCCACTCGGGAATGGCCCGCTCCTGACCGTCCCACGGCATCGCGCTCTCGGAGTCCTCGAGCACCGACAGCTCGAGCGCGATCAGCGCATGCGGAACTTTGAAGGTGGACGCGGGAATGACGGCACGCTGGCAGCGCGTGACGTCGCTGCACAGGAGCTCGGCGTTGGCGGTGTCCAGGAGCGCGATCGTGCCTGTGACGCGTTCGGCGTCGAAGTGTTGCTGCAGCTCCGGCAACACGTTCAACGAGGGCTGCTCCGCGGGCGGGCTGGTCGTCACGGCCGCTGACGAGACCGCTTTTGGCGCGGGGTTCGCTGCCGGGCGCGCTGGCGATGCGCCGCAAGCGGCTATGAGCGGAAACAGCGTGACGAGGGGTGAGCTCAGCCGGGACAAAGCAGCGCGGTAGGCACGGGACGGAAACACCGCCCATGCCTACCACATCGTGCCGAATGGTCTGGTGCTCGCGGCTCAGACTGCGGCGCTTGCCGCGTCGCGCGACGTCACGTCCTCGGTGCGGCCGTCGCGGGGCTGTACCAACGGCTGCAGCAGCGGCGCAAACAAGTGCCGGTAGCTCCAGGCGAGGTAGAGCTCCGTCGCGAGCAGGAGCAGCGGCACCGCCAGTCCCGTCGGCGCCAGGAACAGGTGATAGAGCACGATGTTCACGATCACCGGCGCGATCAACACGAGCGACAGCGGCACGAAGCGGCCGAGTAGCAAGAGCGCACCGGTCACGACTTCAGTGCCCTTGATGAGCGGGAACATGTAGCCGCTGGCGGCGAACCCGCCCATCAGCGCCTGCGCCGCTTCGGGTGGCGCTGGTTGCGGCAGAAAATGCAGAAAGCCGTTGAGTCCAAAAATAAAGAACGCGGCGCCCTGCACGTAGCGGGCGACGGACACCCATTTGTTCGTTTTCACAGAAACCTCCCTGTCACCAGAGTATGGCGCGTGCAAGTTGTGCAACAAGCTGTCGAAATGACAACACATTGGTGCTAAAAACGCACCAATGGACTTCAACGACGTGCCGCTGTTCGTCCGCATCGTGGAGAGTGGCAGCTTCAGCGCCGCCGCGGCGGATCTGGGCGTGCAGCGCTCGTCCGTCAGCCGGGGGATCGCGCGACTCGAAAAGGCGCTCGACGTGCGGCTGTTGCAGCGCACGACGCGCAAGCTCGGCCTGACCGATGCGGGGCAGGCGTTCTACGAACGCGTGCGCGGCGCCGTGTCCGGCATCGAAGAAGCGCTCGATACGGCGCGCGAATTCGGACACGAGCCACGCGGCACGGTGCGCATGACGACGCTACCGGACAGCGCGCACTTCAACCTGGCCGAGGTGATCGCAGAGTTCGCGAAAAAGTATCCCCACATCCGCGTCGAGCTGGTGCTCACGGCGCGCACGGTGGACCTCGTCGCGGAAGGCTTCGATCTGGCGATTCGCGCCGGACGGCTCGTCGACTCTTCGCTGATCGCGCGCCGGGTCGGGCCGACCCCGCTGGCTTTGTTCGCGGCGCCCAGTTACTTGAAGCGCGCCGGCGTTCCGGAGTCGCTCGCGGATCTGAAGCGTCATGAATGCGTGCTCTTTCGCAGCCGCGGGCCGAAGGCCACCTGGCATCTCACCGGTCCGAATGGTGAAGAAGCGGCCTCTGTGCAGGGGCAGGTGAGCGCCGACGACATGACCTTCCTGACGCGCCTGTGCAAGGCCGGCGCGGGGATCGCCGTGATACCCGTCGCGCTGGCGCGGGAGCCAGCCCTTTCGGGCGCTATCTCACTGGTTCTGGGCGAGTATCGCGTGAACGGGGGCTCGGTGTACGTCGTGCTGCCCTCGGCTTCGTTCGTGCCCGCGCGCGTAGCGCTGCTGCGCGATCACCTAGTGGAACATCTGGAGCGCGAGATCGCGCTGAGCGAAGCCGAGTGTACGGGCCATCACGCCGGCGTCGCTCGACCAGCCGCGCGCCGGGCGAGCGGAAGTCCCAAGATCAAGCGGGCGAAATAATCATGAAGCAGTGATCGGCGCCAGTAGTGAATTTTCCTGGTGTGCAATATGATTTCCCCGGCACGTCGATGTCATGTGCCGTGCGTGCGCACACACGCACACTGTGTCGATCGGCGGCTCTGACGGTTTCAACATGAGCATCACTTTCGTAACTGGAGCTAGCTCGGGGTTTGGTGCTGCGATCACCCGCGAGCTCGTGCGCAGCGGTAAGCGCGTGATTGCGGCCGGGCGCCGGCACGAACGCCTCGCGCAACTGGCGCGTGAGCTCGGACCGAGCGTGCATGTCCTCGCTCTCGACGTGCGAGACCGCGTCGCGGTGGAGGGCGCGCTTCAGAGCTTGCCGGACGCGTTTTCGGAAATCGATGCGCTCGTCAACAACGCTGGGCTCGCCCTCGGGCTCGAACCCGCTGCTCGCGCCGACCTCGACGATTGGGATACGATGGTCGATACCAACGTCAAGGGTCTCATGTATTGCACCCGCGCAGTGCTCCCGCAGATGGTCGAACGGCAGCGCGGGCACATCGTGAACATCGGCTCGATCGCCAGCGAATTTCCCTATCCTGGCGGCAATGCGTACGGCGCGACGAAGGCATTCGTGCACCAGTTCAGCATGAATCTGCGTGCGGACCTGCTGGGAACGGGCGTGCGCGTCACGAACGTGGAGCCCGGCTTGTGCGGCGGGAGCGAGTTCTCGGAAGTGCGGTTTCATGGGGATAGAGCGCGTGCGGAAGCGGTGTACCGCGATACCGAGCCGCTCACTCCGGAGGATATTGCCGAGACCGTGCTGTGGGTCCTGACGCGTCCCGCGCACGTGAACATCAACCTGGTGCAGTTGATGCCGGTGGACCAAGCATTCGGTCCACTCGCGGTGCATCGCCACGCGAAACCCCAGCGGGGATGAGGTAACTCATGCGCTCCATGACTCCTGGTCGTTGCGTTCTGACGGCAGCGGCGGTGTGGCACGCGAGCGCCGCAGCCGCGGCGTGCGACTCGTCCGGGACTTCGCCGGGTACCGGCGGAACGAGCCAAGCCGGCGCGGGCGGGAGCGCGGGCAGCCAAGCGGGGATGGGCGGTGCTGGTCGTGGCGGCAACGCCGGCGCAGCGGGCAGCGGCGGAGCCGGCGGAAGCAGCGGAGGCTCGGCGGGCAGCGGTGGGAGCGCGGGACAGCAGTTCACGTGCCCGGAGGGCTCTGCAAACGCCGTGCTGTCGCTCACGGGAGCGACGCCGTCGCAGCTTCCGGGCGTACCCCCGGCCGACGGCTACGCGACCAGTGGCAACATCGAAGGTGCGGTGTGGATCGCCGGCGCGCTCTACGTCTCGCAGATCCGTGGCGGCGTCGCCAATCCGCCGCCCTCACGCGTTCTGAAGATCGTCCCCGGCGGCGCGGTGACGCCGTTCATCAGCGCTGCCGGCACGAACGGCCTGGCTTTGGATCAGCGCGGCGCGCTCCTGGGAGCCGTACACGCAGACGGTTCGATCTCGCGCTTCGATCTGAGCAATCCCGCCGCGCCTGCGGTACCGATCGTGTCGCGCTTCTCCGGCAAGCGCTTCAACTCGCCGAACGACTTGGCCGTGCGCAGCGACGGCACCATCTACTTCTCGGATCCGAACTGGCAATCCGGTAGTCCCGAGCTGCCGGAGCGCGCCTATCGCGTGCGGCCGAACGAGAGTACGGCGGAGGTGATCGGCCGCTACCAAGCGGGCGAGGGGGCGCTCGAGTGGGTCGCGAAACCCAACGGCGTCACGCTCTCCCGCGATGAACGCACGCTGTACATCGGCGGCACCGGGGGCCTGTATCGCTTCGACGTCGCGGCGGACGGCGCGGTTGGGACCGGTGCTCCGGTGCCCGCCATCGCCGGCGGAGTCGACGGCATGACCAAGGACTGCGCGGGCAACTTGTACGTGACCAACGGTCAAAAGGTCGTCGTGCTCGGGCCAGACGACGCGCGCGTCGGCGATATCTCGTTGACGGGTAACGCCGTCACGAACGTGGCCTTCGGCGGGAGCGAAAACAAAACCCTGTTCGTGACGAGCATGGGTACTCCCCCGCGCGTTCACCGGGTGGAATTGAACGTTCCCGGCTATCCGTACTGAGCTACGCTCGGGCGATGGTCCGTGACGAAGCGACGCGCAGCGCGCCGGCACAAACGTGGTCGGCAGATGGGTACCAGCGCAACGCTGCGTTCGTGCCGGCCTACGGCCTCCCGCTCGTGGAGCGACTCGCGCCGCGCCGGGGCGAGCGCATACTCGATCTGGGGTGCGGAGACGGTGTTCTGAGCGCGGCGATCGCGGCGGCGGGTGCGAGCGTCGTCGGGCTCGATTCTTCGGAGGAGATGATCGACGCCGCGCGGGCCCGCGGCATCGACGCGCGCGTGGCAAACGGCGAAGAGCTGCGGTTCGACGCGGAGTTCGACGCCGTGTTTTCGAACGCGGCGCTGCACTGGATGCGCGGGGCCGACGCGGTGCTGTCCGGCATTCAACGCGGCCTGAAGCCCGGCGGGCGTTTCGTCGCGGAGTTCGGCGGGCACGGCTGCGTCGCGGCGATCGTCGTGGCCGTCAGTGCGGTGCTCGCACGCCACGGCGCGCCCTTCGTGCATCCCTGGTTCTTCCCCACGGTCGCCGAGTACGGCGCGCTGCTCGAACAGCACGGCTTGACAGTGACACACCTCGAGCTCTACCCGAGGCCGACGCCACTGCCGACGGGCATGCGCGGCTGGCTCGAAACATTCGCGGGTCCCATGCTCTCGCCGCTTCCGCCCGCTGCTCGGCCGGGCGTTCTGGACGAGATCACGGCGCTGCTCGCGCCCGTGCTCTGCGATTCGCGCGGCAACTGGACGGCGGACTACGTGCGGCTGCGTGTAGTCGCAAGTAAGCCGTAGCGCCAGCGTTTCGCCGTTCCCCGATTGTTCTAATTCCAGAAGAGCCCTGCTACTGTCTCGCGACGTGGTGGGTCCCTTGCGCGTGCGTCCGGACGTGCCGCTGTCCTTTCCTGTGGAAGCGGAGAGCCGGTTCTTGCGCTTTCCCGCGGATTTCACGATCAAGGGCATGTTCCTGGCGCGGCTACTTTCGCTCGCGCCGCGCGCTGCGCTCGGCAACGTCGGAAAAAGCCTCTTGAACCCCGCCGTGCTCAAGCGCTGCCTGCCGTTCGCGGACTATCCGCAGGTCGACTACTCGCGCCTCGCGCACGTCGTGGCTCAGGAGGCGTATCGCAACTTGGCCGTCGCAGAGGCGATGCGACGTCTGGCGCGCCAGGACATCCGTACGTTCGCCGAGTCCCAGGTCGGGCGTATCCTGTTGGCACTGTCGGGCGACGCGACCGCCACGCTGTTGAAGCTGCCGGAGATGTATCGCGCGGCGCTCCGCGGCGGCAGCGTCCAGAGCACCCGCCTGAACGCCCACACCGTGCAGCTGCATTACAAGAACTTTTACGGCTGGCTCGATTGCTATCCCATCGGCACGATCGAGGGCCTTGCGGCTCATTTCGCCAGAGGTTGCGAAATCGAAGTGGCGATGGAGACGCTGATCTCTGCGACCTACACCGTGACATTGCACTGACCATGCTGGACCGACCGACACGCATCAACGAGCGGTTTCCGCTCGTCATGGATCCCCCTTTTCGTTTCGACCGCACCCGCGCCTTTCTGTTCGCCGTCGAGTGTGATGCCGGACGGCTCGACGCGCTCCTGGCGCGAACCTTCGCCTGGGCCGCGCCGGAAGTGGAGGTCGAACGGCTCGGCCATCACTGCCTGGTGGTGGCGACCGATGTCGGCGAGGGACGGACCGCCGATGCCGCCCTCGGGTGGTTCGCCTATCGCGAGATCACGTTCTTCGTGCCGGTCTGGGGCCGGCGCGCGGGCGTTCCGTTCGTGGCGCTGCACGTTCCGTTCATCTATCCGGACGACGGTCTGGCGCTCGCCGCCGGACGCGAGGTGTACGGGCTGCCGAAAAAGCCGGCGCGCATTGTCATGCCGTCGGCCGCGTCGTTTTGGAGCGGTGCCGAGCCGATTGCGGCGAGTGTGCGCGGCGTGGAGCGCTTCGACGGCTCCGAGTGGACGGAGCGCACGCTGCTCACGATCACGAGCAGCGGCAGCTCGGCGATCAGCGCGCTGGCGAGCGCGCTCGCGGGCTCGATCGACGCGCTGCTCGCTGCCGTGCCAGCGGGGCTCGGCAGCGTCAGCGATTTGCTGAGGCAAGATCTACTGCAGCTGAAGCAAGTGCCGGACGTGAGCACAGGGGGCGTGCCGGCGCGCGTGCTCTACCGCGCGCTGACACACGTCCGCGCCCCGGTGCGCGACGTGCGCGACATCGCGCTGGCGGATCCGGCGCGGGTGCGCATCGAGCTCGCCGACCTCGCGAGCGAGCCGGTGCGCGACGTGCTCGGTTTGCCAGCCGTCGTCACCCCGAAGCTCGCGGTCAGCCTGGAGATGGATTTCGCGTTCGACCCCGGAGAAACCTGGCTCGAACGCCCCGACGAGACGCCAGCGCCGACCCGGAAAACGCGTGTGCTGGTGCTCGGTGGCGGGATGGCAGGGCTCGCCGCCGCGCATGCGCTGAGCGACACCGACGCGCGCCGACGAAAGTACGACGTGCGAGTGCTCGCACAGGGGCACCTGCTCGGAGGCAAGGGCGCGAACGTGCGGAACCCAGCGCGCGCCGAGCGCATCGAGGAGCACGGCTTGCACGTGATCTTCGGATTTTATCACAATTTTCTGCGCCTCATGCGCAGCGTGTACGCGGAAGCGGCGCGCGACGCGCACAGCGAGCCGTCCACGTTCGACGAGGCGTTCAAGCCGGAATGGCGGGTAACGTTTCACGATGGCACGGGCGATTGGGAGGCCGTGTTCCCGCGTACGCCCGCGACCTACGGCGCCGGTCGCAACACGCCGGGCGAGCTCGTCGAGGCGGCTGCCGCGTTCCTCGAAGCCAGCATCGGCTTTGGACTGAACCAGCTGCTGGCCAATCCCTTCGATCCGCCGAACCCCATCGTGCGTGACGCGGTGTGGTTCATCGCGACTCTCATCAAGGGCGTAACGGACGACCTCGTGTTCGGGTCCGAGACCTGGGACGATCTGGATCGGCAGGATTTTCGCGCCTGGATGGCGAGTCATCGTCTGCCTTTCTCCCCCGATTTGTCGCGATCCGCCTTGATGCAGGTGCCCTACGACGGAGTGTTCGCGTACCTCGGTGGGGATCAGAGCCGGCCGCGCCTGTGCGCCGGGATCGCCGCGCGCGGGCTCCTGAAGCTGGTCGGCGACTACGAGCGAGCGCCGTACTGGACCATGACAGCCGGCATGGGCGAGACCGTGTTCGCGCCGCTCTACGAGGTGCTGCGCGCGCGCGGGGTGCGCATCGAATTTTTCGCCAAGGTCAAAGAGCTGCGCATGGTGGGCGGCCGCCTGGACGAAGTGGTGTTCGGGCGCCAAGCGCGGGTGACGGCAGGGCCCGACGCGTATCGGCCGCTGGTCACGGTGGGGCAGGTGACGTGCTTCCGGCATGAGCCGGATCTCGCGCAGCTCGTCGCGCCCGCGCCGATCGCCGGGAAGGATCCGTATTCGGACGCGGTGTACGATCAGGACGGACCCGACGTGCGGATTCGCGACGGCAGCGATTTCGACTACGTGATTTGCGCGCTGCCTGCGCCGGTCACCGCTCACGTATTGCGCGGTCACACGGGTCACCCAGTCCTGTCGCGGATCGCCGGCATCCCGACCGTAGCAACGCTGCACCTGCAGGCGTGGCTGCGCGAAGACACGCGGCTGCTCGGCTGGAAATGGACTTCGCGCGTGCTCGGGTCGTTCCGGCAGCCGCTGAACTCGATGCTCGACGAGCATCCCCTGCTGGGGATCGAGCAATGGCCCGCTCCGGGACCACGCGGACTGCTCTACCTGAGCGGGCCGTTTGGTCCCGGCTTTGCGACCAACAGTGAAGACGCGGGCGAGCGCGCCGCCGCCGAAACCGCCGCCTTCGCCGAGGCCGCACGTTTCGTCGATGAAGAGCTTTGGCGCGTCCTGCCCGCCGCGCGAGATCCGGCCACGGGCGGCTTCGATATGAGCCGACTGCACGCGCCGTGGACGCCGGCTGACCCGCTGCGCGACCAGTACGTGCGCGGCAACATCGACCGCTCCGCTCGCTACACGTTGATCGAGCCGGCGACGGCCGCGAATCGGCCGGAACCTGCGCCGGCCGGCCTCGTCAACCTCCGTTTCGCGGGCGACTGGACGAAGAACGGCGTCGATGTGCCATGCATGGAGGGTACCGTCACGAGCGCGCTACTCGCGGCGAACTCCATCCTCGGGGCGCTCGACGCCGTGGAAATTTTGACCTGAACGGCGATCCTTCGCTGCTAACCTGTCGGCCATGCAGGTTCAGAGCCGGGCCGAAATCATCATTCCGGGCGCGCCGGAGCAGACGTTCGATCCGGCTACCGCTGCCGGTATGCTGCCGCGCATTCTGCACGCCTCGGGCATCCTACCGGGGGTCCAGAGCGCGGAGATCGAGGGCGGAGGTGCTCTGCGAACGGGCTCTCGACGGCGCGTCACGATGAGCGATGGCAGCATCGTGGTCGAAGAGATCCTGGCGCACGATCCGCCGCGCGCGCATCAATACCGCTGGCTGACGAAGCCGAAGCAGCCGTTGCCACTCATAGTGCGCGACGCGGTCGCGCTGTGGACGTTCGAGGCGAGCGGGCCCGGAACGCGCATCGTGTGGACGTACACGTTCGAGCTGACGTCTGCGCTGGTCGCCATTCCAGGACGTCTGTTTGCCTGGCGCTTCGAGCGCTGGATGGCAGATGGCTTGCAGCGGCTGCGAGCGGTGATGTCCGCAGAGCAGTAGCACGCACGTGAGCATTTCTGTCTCACCAGCCGGAGGTGAGACGTCTCGAGATCGTCCGCTGAAAGAAGCGGTGTCTGTCGCACATCGACTATCGATCTGCGGGGGTGCGCCCGCTACCATCTCGTCCTAAGTTTGCGACCATGGCGGCAAACACGCGTGCGGCAGGACCGGGGCAACGGGCGCCAGTACCTCCGGGCGATCCCGAAGTCGTCGCGACTCTGGGAATCGGGCGTGGCCACCGGACCCGGCGCTGGCTGTTCCGGATCGTGCTCTTGGCCGTGCTCGCGGGGGCCGGCGCGGGCGTGTACGTGTGGCGTACCAACAGCCGCGGCGAGGAGGGACCAGCATTCGTCACGGCACCGATCGAACAGGCTGATCTGCGCGAGACAGTGATCGCCACGGGCACGTTGAGCCCGCTCGATGCGGTGGAGGTCGGCGCCGAAGTCACGGGCCGCGTCCTGAAGGTACACGTCGACGTCAACGATCCCGTCAAAGAAGGCCAGGTGATCGTCGAGCTCGACACGCAACAGCTCGAGGCGCGGCTCGAGGAATCCCAGGCGCAACAGCAGAGCGCGCAGGCCGCGTACAGCAGCTCCAAGGCGACGGTGCAGGAAGCGGAGGCCACGGCAAAGCGCAAGCGCGAGCTGCATTCGCGCGGCCTGACGTCGGATCAGGATCTGGAGGCGGCGGAGGCCGCGCTCAATCGTGCCCGTGCCGCGGTGCAGACCTCCAGCGCGCAGATCAGTTTGGCGCGCGCGGGCGTCAAGACGGCGGAAACGAACAAGAGCAGGGGCATCGTCCTTTCGCCCATCGACGGTACCGTGCTCGCGCGAACCGTGGAGGTGGGGCAGACCGTGACCGCCGGCTTTCAGACGCCGGTGCTGATGACAATCGGGCGCGACCTGACCCGGATGCAGCTCATGGTCGACGTGGACGAAGCCGACGTGGGCAAGGTCACGGAAGGGCAGGAGGCCACGTTCGTCGTGGATGCGCATCCGAAGCGGCGCTTTGCTTCCAAGGTCGTGCGTTTGAGCAACATGCCGAAGGCGGAAACCACCGTCATCACCTACGAAGCGGAGCTCACGGTCGATAACAAGGATCGGCTGCTGCGTCCCGGTATGACCGCGACGGCGACGATCGTCACGTCCGAGCGAAAAGCAGTGCTGAGCGTGCCGAACGCCGCGCTGCGTTTCGAGCCGCCGGCGGCCGGTAGCGCAGCGGCGCGCGCGCCGTCTCCCCCGTCGTTGCCAATCCCGGGAATGGGCGGTGGGATGCGCCGGTATGGTGGGGGCGGTAGTCGCAGCCCGCGGCCGAGCGCATCGGCTGAGGCCGCCGGCGTCGAACGCGGTGGCCGCGACGTGGTGTGGGTGGTCGAAGGAAAGTCGCTCCAGCGCGTCGCGGTCGAAACCGGCGCGACCGACGGACGCAGAACCGAAGTCAGCGGTCCGGGTGTGCGCGTCGGCCTGCAGGTGGCGACCGACGTCGCGGAGCCGGAGGAGTGAACGATACGGCGCAGGCGCCGGCGCGCCACGCGATCGTGCGCTTCGCCGGCGTGTACAAAATCTATGGCGACGGCGACACCGAAGTGCGCGCGCTGGACGGCGTGGATCTGCACATCGACCCCGGTGAGTTCGTGGCCATCATGGGCTCGAGCGGCTCCGGCAAGTCGACCTGCATGAACATCGTCGGCTGCCTGGACGCCCCGACGCGCGGTGAATATTACTTCCGCGGCGTGGACGTGGGTGCGCTCGAGCCGAATCAGCGCGCGCTCCTCCGGCGGCACTACATCGGCTTCGTGTTCCAGGGCTACAACCTGCTGGCGCGCACGACGGCGCTCGAAAATGTGGAGCTCCCGCTCGTGTACCGCCGCGTGCCGACCAAGGAGCGTCACGCGCGCGCCCGCGAGGCCCTGGCGGCAGTGGGGCTGTCCGATCGCGCCAGTCACACGCCAGCAGAGCTGTCGGGTGGTCAGCAGCAGCGCGTCGCGATCGCGCGTGCGCTCGTGTGCAATCCCAGCCTCTTGCTCGCCGACGAGCCCACCGGGAACCTCGATTCCGCCAAGAAAATGGAGATCATGGAGCTCCTGGTGCGGCTCAACGAGGAGCGCGGCATCACGATCGCCATGGTCACGCACGAACCCGACATGAGTGCTTACGTCTCGCGCGTCATGATGTTCAAGGACGGGCGCATGGTCGACGAGGGGGCGCCGCGCGACGTGATCTACGCCGGACCGATCTCACAGCGACCCTTGTCGCAACCGCCAGCGTCGAAGGCCGGCACCACATGATCCGCAACACGCTGATCATGGCCTTGCGCGAGATCCGGCGAAACACGCTGCGCTCGTTCTTGACCATGCTGGGCATCGTGATCGGCGTCGGCGCGGTGATCGCCCTCGTCACGATCGGGGAGGGCGCCACGGCGCGCGTCACCTCCGACATCGGCAAGCTCGGGGACAAGCTGCTGATCGTCGCTCCGGGCGGCATGCGCCGCTCCAGCGGCTTCAGCGCCGCGCAAGGGTTCACCCGAGAGGACGTCACCGCGATCAAGAACGAGGTGACGGGTATCGAGCGGGTCGCGCCTACCGTGACGCGCAGCGCGCTCGTCGTGTGGGGCAACCGCAACTGGAGCACCAGCGTGACCGGCTCCACGGGCGAGTACATGGACGTCCGCGCCTACACACTCTCGAGCGGCCGCCGCTTGACGGACGCGGAGGTCAACGCCGGACAGCCGCTGTGCATCATCGGCGCATCCGTCAAGAAGGAGCTCTTCGGCGGAAACGACCCGCTCGCTGCCTCGATTCGCGTGGAAAAGGTGAGCTGTGAAGTCGTGGGCGTGCTGGCCGCGAAGGGGCAGTCCGGCATGGGCCAGGACCAGGACGACATCGTGCTCATGCCACTGCGCGCCGTGCAGCGCCGGCTCGCCGGCAGCGATGACATCAGCTCGATTTACGTGTCGGCGCAGAGCAAGAGCAGCACGGCCCGCGTCAAGTCCCAGCTCGAGAGCCTGATGCGCCAGCGACGGCGCATCGCACCCGGAGCGGAAGACAATTTCATGGTGCGCGACATGCAAGAAATCGCGCAAGCCATGACGAGCGCGACCGGCACGCTCACTGCGCTCCTGGGCGCCATCGCCGCCGTCAGTCTGCTCGTGGGCGGCATCGGCATCATGAACATCATGCTGGTGAACGTGACCGAGCGCACGCGCGAGATCGGCATCCGCCTGGCGATCGGCGCCCTGGCGCGCGAGGTGCTCCTGCAGTTTCTCGTCGAAGCCGTGGTGCTCAGCACCTTCGGTGGAGTGATCGGCATCGCGCTCGGCCTGCTCGGCTCCTACGCCGCCACGCGCTCTCTGGCCGTGCCATTCGTGATCCTGCCCAACATCTTGATCGTGGCCTTCGGTTTCTCGGCGTTGATCGGCATCTTGTTCGGATACTTACCGGCGCACAAAGCGGCGCGGCTGAACCCCATCGAGGCACTGCGCCATGAATGACGCTCGCGTATTCCGAACCGTTGCCCTGCTGCTCACCGTATCGCCGGCGGCGCTCGCACAACCCGCACCCGCACCCGCACCCGCACCCGCACCCGCGCCCGCGCCCGCACTCGACGCGCGAACGCCCGGCAAAGCACTGGATCTTCAGACCGTCATCCAGCGCACGCTGACGAACAATCCGAGCTTGCGCTCGGCCGAGCTCGACGTGGTGGCAGCGCGTCAGAGCGTGCTCGCGGAGGAAGGGCGCTATCCGTACGTATTTCAGGCCGATGGCACCTACTCGCGCAGTATGAACGCCCGCCTGAGCCCCGACGACTCCGTGAACTCGAGCGTCATGCGCTTTTACACCGTCGGTACGGCGCTGCGCCGCACGTTTCCGATGGGCACGACGGCGGAGGTGCGCGTCCAGGGCGAGCGCATCGAAGCCGACGCCATCGACATCACCCGTATCGTTTCGTCGCGCGGCTACTACGGTGCGTCGGCGCGCGCGTCGCTCACGCAGCCGCTCCTGCGCAATGCCGGCCGGCGCGTGGGAGAAGTGGAGCTGCGCGCGGCTCGTGAATCCCGCACGCTGTCGGACAAGGCGCGCCAGCGGGTGAAGAGTGACCTGGTGCGCGACGCCACGGTCGCTTACTGGGAGCTCTGGTACGCCGCGGCCGCTCTCGACATCGAAAGCGCGGCACTGCGCCTCGCACAGCGGCAAGAAGACGAGGCACGCCAGCAGGTCAGCGCCGGCGCCCTGGCCCCAGCGGACGTGCTGACCTTTTCGACGCGCGTCGCCCAGCTCGAAGAGTCCCTGGTAGGGGCCGATATCCAGCGCCGCCAGCGCTCGCTCGAGCTCGGCCGGCTGATGAGCGGCGCGGACTCCGGTGCTGAAAACCTGCTGGCCAGAAACGACCCGCCCGTGCCTGGTACACCCGCGTCTCGCGCTCAGGTCGAAGCGGCGCTGCGCTCCGGCTCCGTCGAGCTCGCCGAGCTCGAAGCGCAGGTGCGCGTCGCCCGCACGCGCGCCGAAGTGGCGGGCGAAGCGAATCGCGCCGCGCTGGATCTGGAAGGATCGATCGAGACGACGGGTCTCAGCGAGCGCGTCCCGCGTGCCATCGAGCGCGCCGGCCAGCTGAAATGGACGACGGCGCGCGTGGGCCTCGTGTTCGAGCTGCCGCTCGAGGACAAGCGCAAGAACGCCGAACGCGCGCGCGCGCTGCTCTCCGTGCGCATCGCCGAACAGAACGTCAAAGCCGCGCGCGACCGCATCGCGGCAGAAGCGGCGCTCGCGACGGTCAACGAGACCGCCGCGCGGCGGCGCCTTTCGCTCGCGGAGCGCACGCTCGCGGTCGCCACCAAGACGTACGAAGCGGAGCGCGCGCGCTTCGAGCTCGGAGAATCGATCCCGATGCAGGTCCAGGAAGCCGAAGAAGACGTGCGGCGTGCGCGGCTCAGCGTCGCTCGCTCGCGTGTGGATATGGCGCAGACGGAAGCGGACATCTCGCATCTCACCGGACAGCTCGTGGCTCGCTACGAAACCGCCCCCACCCGCGAACGCACGCGCTGAGCAGCGGAGCGACCCGTTGCAGGACATGAGTGCCGCCCTCCAGAAGGCCCCAGATCTTTGCTGGCGAAACGAGAAGGCCTCTCGTAAACGTAAAGTTAGTATGTGCGCAAACTAAGTTTCGAATTGCAGAAGTCGTGGGGCCGCTCGACATGCGCAGTCGAGCGATATATAAGCTCGCATGCGACAAGGGGTGTGGCTCTGCTTCGTTCTGGGGACCGCGCTGGCGTGCGGCCCGAATCCGCCAGTTGGCGGAGGCTGTGCTGGCGCGGGCGCGACGGCTCCGGGGTGCGGGTCGGGTCCGGAAAAACCTCTGGTCATTGTCAGGCGTAACGGCGGCCTCGGTTACTGCGGTCCGGACCAAGGAGTCGTGTTTGCGGAGATCCGTACCGGCGCGGGCTCCGTCCCCGCTGTTCTGACGGGAGACGTGCTTCGCTGCCCGGATGCGCTCTGGAGCCCTGTTGGACGCCGGACATGGCTGCGGTCATCGACTTCATGGACGGTCTAGCCGCGCGCGCGCTGTAGCGCCTGCGGCCTTTCAGAATGCGCCGCTGATGCCGAGCTGAGCGCCCTTGGCCCCCGTGAACACCTGCGGCCTGACGCGCAGCGTGCTTTGGGGGAGGCGTCTCAAGTGCGCCGGTAGCTCGCGGCGCCGCACCGAGCGAAACTCGGGCACGAACGCCAGCTGCGCTTGCACGACGCCGGCGGTGGCGGCGACCAGAAATCCGTAGCTCGAAAACACCAGCACGTTGTGCCAGTCGTTCAAGCGCGAATCCACGTCCTCCGGCGACTGCAGATTCCCGGCGCGGCTCGCCTCGAGGTTCAAGTGCGAAGTGACGATAGTGGACGTCAAGGCTGCGCTCAAGAACGCGAGCTCGGTCGTCAAGAACACCCAGCCGAGCGTCGTCTCACGGTTTTGAAATTGCCCGATGCCGAACGGCACGAGCGCTACCCAGCGGTTGTTCTTGCCGATCACCGTCTCCTGCGTCGCGAGCAACTCGAGCGCCTGGAGACGCTGCTGCTCGGCGCGTGCGGTCTTCTCGGCTCGAGCGGCGAGCGCGCGCGCCTTGCGGACGCGTTCGTCTTCCGCAGCTCGGATCTCGTTGAGCAACGTTTCGCGGACGCGAATGAAGCGCTCCACCACGGGCGAGGGGAACATCAAGCTGTCGGGCGGGTTCATCTGCGGGTTGGCGCGGATGGCGGCGCGCAGCGGCGCGTCAGCGAGGTCGGATTTGCCGGCTCCGATCCAGCACGCCGCCTGATAGATACGGCCCCGTTCGATGACGCGCGGCTCGCTGAACGAGCGCGTGGGGGCCGCTGAGGCCGACTCTTCCGGGGAGCTGCTGGGGAGCAAATCCGCCAAGGCCTCGGCACACTGGGCGTATTTGCCGGCCTGGTAGAGGCTCGTCACACGCGCGAGCTCCGCTTCGTCGCTGAGGCGTGCCGACTCCGCAGGCGAGGACTTGGAAGACTTGGGACCGGGCTTCTTCGCGGGCGCCGACTTGTCGTCGGCCGGGGCGGCGCGAGCTTCGACCTCGCCGCCGGCGGTCCACAGGACGGCGAGCAGCAGCGCCACTCCGCGCTTTGCGTTGAATCGCCGCACAGCCCCGTAGCCCTTTAGCATCTCGCCGCGAGCACCCGCGGCGGCAACAGGGGATTCAGGGCCATGTCAGCATGGCAGTACTCCCCGGGCGCAGTGTCAACTCCTGTGTCTTCGGGTCGGCTCCCGCACTTTCGGGCGGAAAGACCGTGCAGCGGATGACGAGCTCCGCCGTGGTCATCTGGACGGCGCGAGAACTACCTGGAGCGAGGCGCGCGGCCAGCTCGGCGCAGCTCGCCTCGGCGCCTTCAGGCCCCGAAAAACTGACGGTTGCGTCCTTGAAGCGAATTTCACCGTACTCTTGCTGCACGCCCTCACCCGCCACGACTTCGATGGTCTTGGCGGGGGGAGCGACGCAACAATCGTTCGTGGGGGGCACGAACTCGAGCACGTGGCGTCCCAGACTGAGCGCGTGCGAGCGGCCATACCAGGGCGCCTCCGCGCCATCGATCTTGAGCCGCCCTGCGGCTCCCCGGATGTGCACCTGGACCTCCCGTGTCCCGCGCGGTTTGGGCGTCGCGGTCAGCGGCACGGCGGCCGGCCTGGGCCGTCGGGCGGGCTCGCGGGCTCGCGCAGTCGGGGCAGCCGCGTCCCCGCGCACGATGATGGGGCCGCGCGGCCGGACTTGTGGCACGACGAGCGGAGGCCGCGTTCGGGCTTCCACTTTCGTGCCTTGGCTCTCGACCGGTGGCTCGCGCAACCAGCGGGTACCCCCGAAGACCGCGAGCGCCACGACGGTGCAGAGCGCCGCAACGAAACCCGAACGGCGTGCCACGTCACGCATGCGTTCGGCGCGGGCGAGTCCCGCGACGAGCCCGAGCAGCTCGGTGTCGTCGGGGCGGAACGCGAGGGCACGATTGAAACAGCTCGCGGCGAGGGGCATGGCCCGCTCGGAGCGCGCGCGACGGCCGAGCTCTACCAGCCGCGTGAATAGGCGCGGCTCGTACGTCTCGCGGTAGCGCGCGGGCTCGGTCAAAAACTCGTGCAGCTCGCGGCGTGGCGCAGAAAAACCAAGTCGCTCTAGCTCCGCGCGGATGGCGTCCGCGAACTCCTCGCAGCCTTCGTAGCGAGCTGCGGGCTCGCGTGCCAGCGCTTTGCCGAGAATGCGCGACCATTCGGCGCCCACCGTCGGCCGCGCGCGATCTGCCGGCGTGAACTGGCCGTCGAGCACGCGTCGCAGCACTTGCGCCGGGTTCTTGCCGTCGAACGGCAGCTTGCCGACCATGAGCTCATAAAGCAGCACGCCGAGCCCGAACACGTCGGAACGCGCGCTCACATCCCCGCCCTCGATCTGCTCGGGGGACATGTGCGCCGGAGAGCCGAGCACCTGACCGGTGGAGGTGACGCCCTGAGCGTCGAGCAGCTTCGCGATGCCGAAGTCCGTAATTTTGATGCACGGTTTCGCGATGTTGCCGGGGCGTTCGGAGGTGCGGGGCCGGTTCAGCTCGGGCGTCTCGACGAGCACGTTTTCCGGCTTCACGTCGCGATGGATCACCCCGTGCTCGTGCGCATGGGCGAGCCCTTCGGCGACCTCGAGGGCGATGGCTGCGGCGACCTCCGCGGGCACGTGCCCTTGGTCCTGCAGCAGGCGCCTGAGGGTGGTTCCGCGCACGAGCTCGACGACCAGGTAGCGCTCCGGCTCATCCGGGTCGGAGACGTCGTAGACCTCCACGATGTTCGGATGCTTGACCTTGGCGACTGCCTTGGCCTCGCTCACGAAGCGCGCGCTCACCTCCTTGTTTTCACGCAGGTGGCGGTGGATGATCTTGATCGCCACCTCGCGATCCAGCCGGCGATCGTAAGCGCGATACACCGTCGCCATGCCACCGTGGCCGATCTCTTCGAATACCTCGTACTTGTCGAGCTCGGGCGTGCGCTCGGCAGGGATCATGCGTCTTCCACCCGAACGGTATTGGTGGCTCCGCCGGCACCGAGCGGCGCGCCGTAAACCAGCACGAAGCGCTCGCCCGGCGAGAGCCGACCGGATTCGCTGAGGTGCTGTCTCGTATCGGCAACGAGCTGCTCGATGTCCGAGGTCAGGGCGAGGGTGCGCGGCTCCACGCCCCAGAGCAGCGCCGAACGGCGCAGGGTGCTCTCCTCGAAGGAAAGCGCGATGATCGGCACGCTGGGTCGTGCCTTGGAGACGAGGCGCGCCGTGCCGCCGCTGGCGGTGAGCGCGACGATCAGGCGGGCCCCGACGCGCGCGGCCAGTGAGCAGGCGGCCGTCGCCAGTCCCTCCGGTGCCGAGTCACCGGGCGTCGCTGGGCGCGGATCGAAGAACGCGCTGCCCTCCGCGGCGCGGATGATGCGGTCCATCATCTTGCAGGCCGAGACGGCGTGGGCACCGGTGGCTGTCTCCGCCGACAACATGACTGCATCCGCCCCGCCGAACACGGCCCCGGCCACATCGCTGGCTTCAGCGCGGGTGGGAAGCGGCGATTCTATCATGGAATGCAGCATTTCCGTGGCCACGATGGCGGGCTTTTTGAATTCCCGGCACACCCCGAGGATCTGCCGCTGCACGACGGGAACCTGCTCGGGAGCGAGCTCCACGCCCAGATCGCCGCGCGCGACCATCACCGCGTCCGCTGCCTGCACGATGGCGTCCAGATTTCTTACCGCCGAAGGCGTCTCTATCTTGGCCACGATCGGCGTTGGACACCCCTTTTGCGCGCATAGCTCGCGCAGCTGGTCGATGTCCCGCGCGCTGCGGACGAAGGACAGCGCAACGTAGTCCACGCCGAGCGACAGCCCGTAGTCGAGATCGACCCGGTCCTTGGCGGTCAGCGCTTCCAGGTTCAGACGATGCGACGGCAGGTTCACGCCCATGCGCGGGCGCAGCTTGCCGCCGTGCTCGACGCGGCAGTGCACGCGCCGTCCCCCGATGGCGCGCACGGAAAGTTGAATTTGCCCGTCCGAGAGCGCGATCCGATCGCCAGGGCGCACGTCCTGGCTGAGCGCGGGGTAGTCGATGCTCAGGGTGTGCTCGTCGCCGGTACCTTCTCCCACCAGATCGACCTCGCCGCCGGTCTCGAGCGCTTCAGGCCCGACGTTGCCAGTGCGAATCTTGGGCCCGCACAGGTCCTGCAAGATGGCGATGGGGCGGCCGTCTTCGGCGCTCGCCTGCCGCACCCGTTCGACGCGGGCGCCGTGCTCGGCGTGGTTGCCGTGAGAGAAGTTCAGGCGCGCCACGTTCATGCCCGCTTCGATGAGCTTGCGAATCGCGTCGGGCCCATCCACTGCAGGTCCGAGTGTGCAAACGATCTTGGCCCGGCGCACGGCCATCTCGCCGAGCATGCCACAGCCCCGAGCGGCCCGTCAGCGGAACATCACAGCAAGAGTGGCCGACGGTTCCGTGGCGAAAATCGCCAGGTCAGGGCGCTTCTGCATGCTATCAGGCCGCATGCCTGGATTTGCCCGCGACTCGCTCGGAGCCGCCGTCTTCGCTGCCCGCCCCGTTTCGGAGCTGCTCGCCGAGGCCGGCGTGGCAACACCGACCTACATCTACGACCTGGATGGGATTCGCAGCGGGGCACGTGAGTTATTGGCCACCCTGCCGGCGCCGCACGCGGTCGCGTACGCGGTCAAGGCCAACAGCGCTGCCAGCATCGTGCGCACGCTCGCGTCCGAGGGCACGGGCGCGGACGTGGTGTCGGGTGCGGAGCTCGAGCTGGCGCTCCTCTGCGGCGTGCCGTCCGATCGCATCGTGATGAGCGGAGTCGGCAAATCCGACCACGAGATCGAGCTGGCCATCGTGGCTGGCATTCGCGGTATCCAGGTGGAAAGCGTGGAAGAAATTGCGCGCGTATCGGCGCGCGCGCGCGCCCTGAATCGCCGAGCCCGCGTCGCGCTGCGCGTCAACCCGAACGTGCTCATCGATTCGCACGCGCACATCGCCACCGGGCATGACGCCGCCAAATTCGGCATCCCGCTCGCGGACCTCGACGCCGCTTGGCAGCGCATCGACGCGGAGCCCGACACGCTCGTCGGCGTGGGCATCTCCTCCCACGTGGGGTCGAACATGGGCACGACCGAGGCCTACGCCGCGTCCGGCGAGGTTCTGTGTGATGTGGCGCGTGCGCGTCTGGCTCACGGCAAGACCCTCGAGTACGTCAACTTCGGAGGTGGTTTTGGCATCGACGGGGGAACCGGCAGCGTCGCTGCGCCGCGTGAATTCGCCCAGGTCGCTCGCGAGCTTCTGACCCGTCACGGGCTCGAGCAGCTGAGCCTGGGGGTCGAGCCCGGCCGTTCGATGGTCGGGCCGTACGGCTTGCTCGTCGCGAGCGTGATCCAGCCGAAGGTCGGGCGCGGGCGGCGTTGGATCATGATCGATGCCGGCATGAATGACCTGATCCGGCCGGCGCTGTACGGCGCGCTGCACCGCATCGAGCCGCTCGAGCGGCCGCCGTCTGAGGGAGCCTGGCGCGTGGTCGGACCGGTGTGCGAGAGCTCCGACGACTTCGGCGAACACCCGCTCGGAGATCGGCCGCCGGAACAGGTCGCCATTCGGGACACGGGAGCTTACGGCTTCGTGATGGCCAGCGAGTACAACGGCCGTGGGCTGCCGAACGAGGTGTTCGTCGAAGGCGGACGGGTCGTGAAAGTGAGCCGGAGCAGCGGCAGCAAAGGGTGGCTCGAGCGCCGCCTGCAAGCGTGAGCGCGGCGCGCGTCCGCTCTCGGCTTAGCCGTGCGCGTCCGCTTACCCCTACGCGTCCGCTTACCCGTTCGCGTCCGCCTCCGCCTCCACTTACCCCTGCGCGTCCGCTTACCCCGTACGCCTTCGCCTCCGCGTGCGCGCCGCCTACGCCCTCGTCCGCGCGAAACCCACTCATAGAACTGTCACTTCTCCCGACCAGCCGCGTTCGCGCACAGCTATCGCCGACGAGCCTCCAAGCTGCGGCGACTCGTGATGGGGGAGTAGAGCGGACGCGCGGGGGTAGGCGGATGCGAGGGCGTACGCGGATGCGAGGGCGTATGCGGATGCGGATGCGTACGCGGATGCGAGGGCGTACGCGGATGCGAGGGCGTAGGCGTTACGCTGGGCAGCTTTGGGACGGAACTTGGTACTTCGGGCGGCTTGATTTTTGGGGGCTAACGCGGGGCGATGCGGCGCGGCGATGGGACGGATTTCTGCGGGCGGACGGAGATCAGGATGCCGCTCGGGGTTTTGATTTTGCACTCGTGCTCGGCCGCCTCAAGGGGCTGGAGCTTCGCTCCGCCCGCGCTGCGCGCGGCGCCTGCGGCGCCCTTGACCCGGCCTCCGACTCGAGAGCGGTGGGGTCCGCCTGAATCGCGCCAGCGGCGCGGAAAGGCAGAACCTCATGCTTCGGATCTATCCCATCGCTCTTCAATGGCTTTCGGCAGTGCGTCCTTTGATCGCGCAGATTGCTCGGTACGACGGCGATCTGGCGAAGCAGCTTCGGAGGTCGAGCTCGTCGGTCATTCTCAACCTCGGGGAAGGCATGTACTCGCGCGGGGGGCACCGCACGAATGCGTACGGCGTGGCGCTGCGCGAAATGGGCGAGAGTTACTCGGCGCTGCAAGCGGCGCAGGTGCACGGGTACGTCAAAGCGCTCGAGCCGGCCTTTGAAGCGCAGTGTCGAAGGATTCTGGGCACGCTCGTGAAGCTCGCCTTGCCGGCGAAGTGACGGAAAACGATGCGCGGTGTCGAGGGGGACACCGCCATCCCAGAGGCTTGCCGGCGCGATTGCGTTCGCCTCCATTGCCGCCGAGGTTCGACACGGGATGGCGGCCGCTTCCACCGGACTGGCCATGACCAAGAAGAACCCGACCGACGATACGCCGAAGGGCGAGCTGATCCTCTACCAGACCGAGGATGGCCGAACGCGTATCGAGTGCCGCTTCGAGGGCGAGACGATATGGCTCACTCAGGCCCTGATGGCAGAGCTGTTCCAGAAGGACGTCCGCACGATCAACGAGCACCTCGTGAACATCTATGGCGAGGGCGAGCTGACCCCAGAGGCAACTATCCGGCGCTACCGGATAGTTCGAACTGAGGGTAATCGCACGGTTTCTCGTGAGCTCGAGCACTACAACCTCGAGGCGATCCTCGCCGTCGGTTTCCGCGTCCGCAGCCATCGCGGCACGCAGTTCCGCAAGTGGGCCAACGCGCGCCTGTCCGAGCACTTGGTCAAGGGCTTCACGATCGACGACGAGCGGCTGAAGAATCCGCCCGGTGCAGGCCACACCGACTACTTCGACGAGCTGCTCGAGCGGGTTCGCGACATCCGCGCGTCCGAGCGGCGCTTCTACCAGAAGGTCCTCGACATCTACGCGACGAGCGTCGACTACCAGCCCGACAACGAGCTCACGCAGCAGTTCTTCGCGACGGTTGAGGGCCGAGCGCGAGTACGAGCGCTATCAGGCGCTCCAAGACGCGAAACCGCGCATGATCGACGCTGCCTTCGAAGCGACGGCGAAGCAGCTCAAGAGGTCTGCTCCAACACGCGCGAAGAAGGGGCGCGGACGCTCATGAGCCGTGTCCTGGTGAACCCGTACAACGTTTCCAAGTAGATCGCGACGCTGAGTCGGAAGTTATCGACGCCGCGTATCGCCGGCTTGCGTTGACGTATCACCCCGATAAGGATCCTTCGCGTTCACAACTTCATCGAGTTCATCGCGTCGGGCCGCGCCACGGCTGCTCTGGCCGATGCGCTGAGCCAAGCCGAGGAGCAGGTGAAATCGCTCGAACTCGACATTGCGGGATGGAGGGCGCGCAGGATCGCCTGTTCACGCCGCCTCAGCGTGCCTGGATCGTCGACCGCATCCGGCAGCTGAACGACCTGCTCGCGCAGCGCACCGAGCAGTCCGCTCTGGCGCTACGCCGCCTGATGTGCCCCCAGTCACGCTCTACCCCCGAGAAGCCCGAAGTCGGGCGAACTTACTTCCGAGTCGGCTGTAAATTCGACAGCCTGAACCTCCTCCAAGTCGCGGACAAAGGTTCGAAATTGTTGCAATGGTGGACGCGATTGCGACCAATTCGAACCGCGGCGGAGGCGGAGGAGGAGTTCGTCGTAATCGCGATCGAGCATTTCAGCGTCAGCGTATCGCGAGGGAGGCTAACCGGATGCAGCGGCTCGGCAGGAGCTTGCGGGCGCTAGCCACCCGCCAACTGCGCACCAAACAAGCGCGGGAACAAGACATCCGCGCTGGCCGTCGAGAACCGCAACCGCACCGCGCCTTTCGGCGTCTGGGACGACAAGAGGCCCGCGCTGACGAGCTTGCTCAGCACGACGCGCGCGGTGCGTTCGGGGCGACCGATGACGTTCGGGGCTTCACCGCGAGCGAGCTCGCCGCGTCCAATACTTCTTGGACAAGACGGCTGCGTCTTCGTCGAGACCGAGAGTCTGCTGGACGTAGTGACTCAGCCGCAATTCGAGCGTGTCGATTCATCACTCGGACGAGGTCAGCCAGGCTCGCGGCTGTCGCTGGGCGGAGACGGCTGCCGAGCTTCGCGGAGGCGGACACGAGGTCGGCGATGACATTGGCCAGCGACTCGGGGTACACGTCCGGGAAGCAGGGCTCGATGCGTGACGTCGCTTTCAACGTCATCGGTCGGGATAAGCTCGATTCTGCCGATGTTTCGCCTGGCTAAGGTAGCGCAATGTCCGGTAATTTCCCAGAAATTGGCGATTTCTTGCCGATCTTCTTGCCGATCTTTGCCGCGTCCCGCAGTGCCGCGCGTGCGCGTTGTCGGGACGGCGCGTGCTGTCACGGGCTTGAGCGCACTCTAACTTCGGCGGTGGTCGCGGTACAGGCGCAGGACGTGCCGGTACGTTGGGCGGTCTTCGAACTCGCGGATAAACGCTTGGGTGTGCTCGGGCATCTGTGGCCAGCGCAGGAGATGTTCCGGCGGCCGGCACACGGGAGCGAGCAGCGCGGCCACGCTGACGTCGGCGCGCGTCAGGCGATCGCCGAGTAGGTACGGTTTGCCGTCGAGCGCGCGGTCTGTCTCGTCCATCGCGCTTCGAAAGCGATCTTTGGCGCGCTGCACGACGTCCGGCTGGATGCGGTACATGCGGCGGATCGTGCTGGCGATGACGGGGTACGCGACCGCATACAGGGCGCGTCCGTAGGAGGGACCGCGCTGGGTCCACAGGCCGATCACGAGCTTCGGCTCTTTGAGCAGCGTGTCGTACAAGATTTGCTGAATGCCGAGGCCGAACGCCTTGTCGACCAGGGTTTCGAGTCGAGCGCACTCCGCCGCGAGCGCGGGCGGCGGCGCGAGATGCGTGACGCCGAGCTGCTCCTCCACGTAGTCGAGGATCGCTTGGGAGCCTTGCACGACCCGATCGTCGTGCTGCAGGATCGGCACGGACGTGCGCGGCGCGAGGCGGCGCGTGACGAGCATGTGCGGGCCGGGGAGGAGATAGCGCTCGGAGTAGTCGAGCCCCGAGAGGTCGAGCGTCCAGCGCGCCTTCTCGGAGAAGTGCGAGATCACGAAGGTGAGGAGCCGCAGCATCGTGCTCAGAGGGGCGTGACTTGCACGGCATCGCGCTCCGCCGCGCGTTCGGCTGCTTCGACGCTCGTCACCGCGACGTCGCCGTTGTTCGCAAGCCGCTTCGGGGACAGGCCGAGCAAAAGCAGCAGCCAGCGCGGCGGCGGAAAATCGAGGTCGTGTTCGCGTGCGAACAGCTGGGCGAGCTGCTCGGCGTAGGCGCGCGACAGCTCCAGCGTCCCGATGCGATCGAAGGCGCGCGCCTTGGGCCGGCTCGCGAGCGGCAATAGCGTCAAGCTCACGAACAAGAGCCGATAGAGCAGCCGCAAGCGCCGGTGCGCTTCGGGCGACGAACGCCTGAGCACCTGCCGCAGAAAGTGCACGTTGAGTGGAACGTGAAACGATTCGTCGCGGGTGAGGATGGTGAGCATCCGTCGCGCCGGACCCTGTGCGACGTTTCGGAGCGCCAGGCGGTAGGTGGTCGCGCCGATGGTCTCGAACATCAGGTTCGTGAGCACGATGGTTTCCATGCGCTCGGCGCGCCCGTACAGCCTGTAGAACGTGCGCGTGACACGTCCCATCGGGGCCACGCTGCCGCCGATTTGCTCGAGGAACGCGGTCAAGAGCTCGCGGTGCCAGCCCTCCTCGTTGCCGTATAACCGCAAGACTTCGGCCAGATCGGGGTCCCACTCCGCGACCGTGTGCGCGAGCTGATGCGCCTGCGTGAGGCCGGACTCTTCGGCACGGAAGGCGGCGTTGAAGAAACGCACCGCCGCTTGCTGCTCTGCCGTGCTCGACCAGCGGAGTTCGTCTCGCGTGATGTACTCGTCGTGCATCTTGGCCTCGCGGCGACGAAGCACGTCGAGCCACCAGCTCGTGGGTCTCTCGGTAGGGGAGTTGCGCTTCATGGAAGGAAGCGAGTGCTCATGCCGTCGCGCTGTCACCCGGGGTGCGCAGGGCGACGATCCAAAAGCCACCGAAGATGCGCAGCGGAGAGTCGCACAGCGCCCGTTCGGCGTACCGGAACAGCTGGCGTAGGCCGGCGATTTGCATGACCGCCGCGGCGGGCGTCACGATGCGCACTCCGCGACTGGCGACGAGCTCGCAGCCGCGGGGGATCAGCCGCCGTACGGCGCTCGGCGAGTCGTAGCGGGTGTAGACGTGTTTTTCGTGGGCTCCGTGCGCGATGGCACCGGCGGGTCCGTACCGCTTCAGCAGCGCCCGCATGCTCAGTGGGTTGTAGAACTCGGCGATGACCGTGCCGCCCGGGCGTGTCACGCGCACCATCTCCCGCATCGCGACGTCGATTTCGGGGACGTGTGCCAGCACCTTGAAGGAGCAGGTCACGTCGAACGACCGGTCAGGAAAGGGCAGCGCCGTCGCGGAGCCCTCGTGCACCGTGAAACCGCGCGCGCGCGCTTTTTCGAGCATTCCTGGGGAGAGGTCGACCCCCTGCGCGCTCCTGGCAAACCTCTGTAAACGTTCGAGAATGAGTCCTGTCCCACACCCCACCTCGAGGATCTCGCGGTCCTGGCCGAAGCGGCGCGCGAAGTCGCTCTCGAGCTCGTCCAACAGCTCGTGATAGCCGCCTGGGTCGTTCTTCCCGCGACGCGCCTCATAGCGGTGGCTGAAGGCGTCGTAATACGCGCGGTTTGAGCTGTGGCTTCCCGTAGCGTCCATGGTGTGCCGACCCGATCCGGCCCGAACTTGTCGCCTCGCAAGCCCAAAAGCAAGGGTAGCGTGAGTTGCCAGCCGAAATAGCAGGGGACTGGCCGGAGATTCGTAGCCTTTTCAGTGAAAGCTACGGCGCGTGGCGGCGTTCTACTCCCAGCCGTGCGC
Source organism: Polyangiaceae bacterium (assembly GCA_036520475.1). Classification (GTDB taxonomy): domain Bacteria; phylum Myxococcota_A; class Polyangia; order Polyangiales; family Polyangiaceae; genus DATDJP01. Next base: position 35,435 of record DATDJP010000152.1, read on the forward strand.
GGGCCCAGGGCCCGCTACTTCCGCGGGAGCACATTTGGCGGGCTCGTCCGTACAAGGCTGAAGGGCAAACGATGGACCGTATCGGAGAGTATCGGATTAGGCGGCTGATCGGCGAGGGCGGCATGGGCAAGGTGTTCGAGGCCGAAGAACGCCTGTCCGGCCGGCGCGTGGCGCTCAAGGTGCTGCGCCCCGAGCTCGCCCGATCGGAAGAGGCGCGCCGGCTATTCACCAACGAGATGACGATCTTGGCCCATCTCGATCATCCGCACGTCGTGCGCAGCCTCTCGTGCTCGGAGATCGACGGGCAGCTGGTGATGGCGCTCGAGTACCTGGACGGCAAGACGCTGCGCGAAGTACTGGCTTCGAGGTGCGCTCTGCCGTGGCCGGAAGCAGTGCGCATCGCAGCGCAGATCGCGTCGGCGCTGGCCGCCGCGCACCGGCAGGATCCGCCGATCGTGCATCGCGATTTGAAGCCGGAAAACATCATGATCGCGCCGGACGGCGCCGTCAAAGTCATGGACTTCGGCATTGCCAAGGTGCTGCAGGCCGCCAGTGCGACCACCACGCACAGCGTGGGCACGCTCCAGTACATGAGCCCCGAACAGATCGACGCCACCCGCGTGGATGGACGCTCGGACCTGTACTGCCTCGGCTTGATTCTCTACGAGATGCTGGCAGGAACCGCGCCGTTTCATTCCGCGTCGCCGCGCGAGCTCTTGAACTTGCAATGCACGGCGCTGCCGCCGGCGTTGTCGCCAACGGTGCGATCGCTGCTGCCGCGCGGCGTCGACCGCCTGCTGAGCGAGTTGCTCGAGAAATCTCCGGACAAGCGGCCGTCTTCCGCGGAAGACGTGCTGCATGAGCTGCTCCCGTTCTCCCCGGCGGAAGAGCCACGGACCACGACGGAGCGCGATGGCGGTCTCGGATCGGGACGAAGCACAGAGCCGCTCCGCGACTCGGCCAGCGCGCGGGACTCCGCGCTGGCCGATCGCGCTCGGAGCTCTCCAGCGCCGGTGAGCTCCGAGCTCGCCGATTCGGCGAAAACGAAGCCGAGCCAGGCGGACATCGACGTGCGCCGCCAGAGCGCCGCGAAAAACGACACGCTGGCGCTGGTCGACCGCGCCGCAGCGCCGCGTGAGGTGCCGGTGCGCGTGGGTATCGCGATCGTGGTCGGCCTGTCGCTGCTCGCCGGCGCGATCACGTACGGCCTGCGCTCGGCCTCGCCGTCGTCGGCGCGCGACGCGCCGGCGGCCACTGCGACGCGCGTGCCCGAGGCGCGGCAGTGACGGAACGCACACCCGACGGCTTCGCGGCGCAGGGCGCTGGCACGGTGCTCGGGTGTGCAACGGTTCGAACGGCGAGCGACGGTCGCGAGCTCTGGCACTTCGCCGCTCTGGAACAGAGTAGGGCCCTGCGCCTTTCGCACCTCGGCCGTCGCGGGGTGTTCGGCTTCATCGAGGCGGGTCACGACGCGGACGGCCTCTGGCTGCTGCGCGCGGCGCGTGGGGCGAGCTTGCGTGACGCGCTCCAGGAGCGCCGCGGACCCTGGCCGTGGAGCGAAGTGCTCGAGCTGGCCGCGGACCTGTCGCGCGCGCTCGCGGCGTGTGAGAAACACGAGCTCTTGCCCGGTGCGATCACGCCCGATCACATCGCAGTCACCGCGGAGCGGCGTTTTGGGCACTTGCGCGCCGAGACGCTGCTGCACGAGCTCGCCTTTGCACCCACGCCGTCCACCGAGACGCTCGCCGCGCGCGTGCCGGCGCGCTGGCTGCCGCCCGAGCAGGCCGGCACGGAGGTGTGGGACGACCGGGCCAACCGCTACGTGCTCGGGCTGATCATCTACCGTTTGCTCTCGGGCGAGCACGCGTTCAAAGCGCACGGCCTGCGCCTCGGGTTCGAGGAGCAACAGAGCGCGGGCGCAGCACCGTTCGCGGACGCGATCGCGCGCGCGCTTCCGCCCGGATTGCAGAGCTTGTGCTTGCAGCTGTTGCATCCGAATCCGGCGCAGCGCCCGGCGTCGGCGCGCGCCATCGAACGCCGGTTGCGCGCCTTTTTGGACGCGCCGCCGGGGGTGGCGAGCGGCGCCGGACCGCGCCCGACGCTGCCAGAGCGCGCCCCGCTTGCCGAACCGGCGCACACTTCCGTAGAAAACGCACGACCCGTCGCCGTGCACGTGGCTGGCGCTGGCGCAGCGCAGGCCGGGAGCCGGCTCCGGCGTGCGCTTGCGATCGTCCCGCTGGTCGCGGCAGTGACGTTCGCGAGCTGGGTGGCGCTCGGCACTGGTGACGGCGATCGAGCGCCGGTCGCGGGCCTGACGCAGCGGCCGCTCGCGCAGCAGCAGACGCAAAGCGGCGACTGCGCTCGGTGTCACACGCGTCAGGTGGCCGAGTGGCGGCGCTCGGTGATGGCACACTCCGCGCGCAGTCCGCTGTTCCTGGCGCTCGAGATGCTCATTCAGGAGCAAGTGGGTCGTAGCTCGGAGTGTCCGGATGGCGCCGGCATTTTGCGCGGCCTCGATCCGAGCACGGCGTGCCGCGACAGCACGTCCGGGCTGCCCATCACCGGCTCGGGCGGGGAGCTCTGGTGTGTGAACTGCCACGCGCCGGGGCAAAACCTGAACGCGGCGCTGCCGGCGTGGGACGCGACCGCGCTCGGAGCGCGCTCGCGCCGTCCACTTTCGGACCTGGTGCCGGAAGCCGCGCTCGAAGGCATCAGCTGCGCCTTCTGCCACCAGACGGTCGGCCCCGCACACCCGGATCGCAGCGCTTATCAGGGCAACCCGAGCTGGCGTTCGGCGCCCTCCGGGCTCGTCTTCAGCTCGCGCCCGGAAGACGCCGCGGGGCGCTTCGGTATCGCCAATAGCGGTTACCGGCTGGATCCGTCGGCCTTCTTGCTGGCCGCTCCGGCGTCGAGCGCGGCTCCCGCGTCGAGTCGTGTGCACGCCCCCACGCCGCCGGACGTGGCGGCTTATCGCGCTTCCAGCGAGTTCTGTGGCAGCTGTCACGACGTGCGCTTGTTCGGCACCGACGTGCTCGGTGCGCGCGCGGGAGAACATTTCAAACGGCTGCGCAATGCTTATTCCGAGTGGCGCGAATGGGCCGATCTCGAAACCCGGCAGGGCCGGAAACCGGCGAGCTGTCAGGGCTGTCACATGAGCACGTTCCCGGGAGTCTGCGTCGCGGACGAGAAGCCCGGCGCGCGCGAGCCCGCGCTCGCGACGGCGCTGGCGCGCGCGTGCCCGCCCGGAACGCGCTTCGAGCCGCGCGCGCCGTACGCGTTTGCTCGCGGTCATGTCGCCGACAACTCTTCGCAGCCGCGCGCGCTCTACAGTCACTACTTCTCGGGTGTCGATTTGCCGCTCGCGCCGGAGTTCGCCGCCGAGTTGATCGACGACGCCACGCTCGACGGCGCCGGCACTCCGCTCGGTGCGCGCCAGCGCCGCGATCTGCTGCTCGCGAGCAGCGTGCGTCTTTCGCTCGGCGCCGTCACCACTCGGGGCACGCGCCTCGAAGTGCCCGTTACGATCGAGAACGTTGGTGCCGGTCACCGCGTACCCGCGGGTTTCAGCCAGGAACGCGAGCTCTGGGTGCACCTCAGCGTGCGCGATCGCCGCGGGCAGCTCGTCTATGAAGTGGGCCGCGTGGAGAGTGCTACCTCGGATCTTGCCGACAAGCGCTTTCTGCGGGTGAATGTCGGCGACGCGCTCTTCGATGCGCGGGGCCGTCCGCTCGGTCTGTTCGGCGCTGACGTGGCAGACGGTCCCGATGCGCCGCGCTGGACCGAAGCGCGCGCGCAGCCGCGTGGAGCGCGGAGCCAAGCGTTCCGTGGCCAGGGTCTGATCAATTTTCAGAACGGCTTTCTGCGTTGTGTGACGTGCATCGGGCGTGTCGATCGCGACGGAAGCTGCCAGCCCTTGCCGGGGCAGGAGCGCGCTCGCGGCGATCGTTTCGCGGACGGCGACTACGATCTGGAGACGGGCGCGTGCCGGAGCAATCTATTCGGTGAGAACGCGCTGTTCGAAACCTATTTTCCCGTAGGCGCGCTCGACGCAACACGCGGCGTCCTGAAGGCGCCGGACGCGATCATCGACACACGCTCGCTGGCTCCGGGCGTGCCGCGCACGTACACCTACGAGCTCGGCGTGCCCGCCGGAGCCGAGCCGTTCCAGGTCGAGGCTCGCCTTTTGTTTCGAGCCTTTCCGCCGTTCCTGCTGCGCGCCTTCATCGACTACGAACGCCAGCAGGACGCGCGCGGAGGCCGGCCGAACGGCCCACTGATCAGCGAAGCGTCGCTCTCGCGCCTGGACATCGTGGAGCTTTCGCGCGAGGCGCGCGTGTCGCCGTGAGCCAGGTCGAGCTGCCGCGGGCTCGCGCTCGATCGGCGGAGGCACGCTGGCCGCCCAATGTGTGGGAGGGGCCCCTCTTCCGCATGCTGGACGAGCGCGGGCGGCGCGAGCTCGAGGCCGCGGGGCGAACGCGCGCACTCGCAGCGGGCGACACCCTGTTCAGCGCGGACGCCGCCGGTGACTCGTTCTTCATCGTGGCAGAGGGGACGGTCGTCGTCGAATCCAGAGGAGGCGAGACGCGTCTCGTGCGCCGCGGTCAAACGCTGGGAGAGGAGACGTTTCTGCAGCGCGCTCGCACCGCATCGGCGCGTGCCCGCGACGCCGCGCTCGTGATCGAGCTGCCGGTGCGTCTGTTCGATCGTGTGATTCAGCGCTCGGCCGGCGGTGGTGCGGCCGCGCGCACGCGACGCGTGCTGTGGCGCGCCGTGGTGAGCGAATGCCTGAGTCGGCTGGCGCTCGCGCGCTACATTTCGGCCACGGACTTCGAGCGCTTGCTGGACGCGGCCGAAGTGCGCGAGGCGGCGCGCGGCGAACCGCTGTGCAGCTCCGGGGAACGCGCTGGCGCGTTGCTGGTCGTGCTCGACGGCCTGGTTCAGGTAGAACGCGAGCACGACGGGCGAGTCGCGGTCGAGGCTTACCTGGCGCCGGGCGACTTGTACGGTCTCGATGAGGTGCTGGCGGGAGGCGATTACTCGGAGTCTGCGGTCGCCCTCGGGAGCGCGAGCTGGGTGCGCATTCCCGCCGCCGTGCTGAGCGACGTGCTCGCGCGAGCGCCTCTGGCGATCGCAGCCCTGCAAAGCACTCGTGAACAACGCCGAGAGCGGCAGCTCCGCGCGCGCGCGCAGTTGACGAGCTTCGCGACGGAGCACGCGTTTCAGGGCATGGATCGGCTCGAGCTCGCGCGCTCGCTCCTGGTCATCGATCCCGACTCGTGCGTGCGCTGCGGTCACTGCGCGTGGGCGTGCGCCGAGACGCACGACGGCGTCGCCCGTCTCGAACGGCGTGGCAAATTCGTGCGCACGCAGCTGGTCTCGGAGGCCGCGAGCCAGGGCGTGGCGCGGCTATTCTTGCCGAATGCGTGCCAGCATTGCGTGCGACCGGAGTGTCTCCCCGCGTGTCCCACGGGCGCGATCAGCATCGGCAGTGCCGGCGCGGTGTCGATCCGCTCAGCGCTCTGCACCGGCTGCGGGGCGTGCGCGAAGGCGTGTCCCTGGGGCAGCATCTGGATGGCGCCTTCTGGCGAGCCTGCGGTAGCCCACGACGTGGCCGTAAAATGCGATCTCTGCCGTGAGCACGTGGGGCCTGCCTGTGTCCAGGCGTGTCCGACCGAGGCCATTCAGCGCCTCGAGCCGCGCAGCGCCTTCGCCGAAGTGGGGGCCGTGCTGGGCCGTCCGGAGCACACGCCCGAGCGCGCCGTCTACGCGAAGCCGAAGCCCGGCGCCGAGCGATCGTCACTCGCACTGGCGGCGGGCGTGGTCGCGTTCGCTGGGGCCTGGTACGCGGCGCGGTCGGGCGCGGTCACGGCCGGCGGCGGCGCCGGCATCGTGCTCGGCTGGGTGGCGGCGCTTTTGTGTGGGGTCGCGCTCAGCTACGTGCTGCCAAAACGAGCGCTACGTCGCTGGCTTTCTCCGGCGGCGGTTTCGCCCTGGCGCGAGCTGCGTACCTGGGCGCAGCGCTGGGGACGACCCGGCGCGGGCAGCGCAGTGCGCTCGACCGTCAAACCCTGGCTCACCGTTCACGTCGTGGCGGGCGTCGCAGCGAGCGTCGCTGCGGCGGCGCATGGAGGCCTCCGGTTCCGCGCCGACTGGGCCGGTGCGCTCGAGGCGTCGTTCTGGCTCACGATCACCACGGGACTCGGGCTGCGTGCCCTGTACGCTCGCGCACCGCGCGCGCTGTCGCGCATCGAGCGGACGGCGGGGCTGCCTGAAGACCTGGAGGGCGACGAACGACGTCTGCTCGACGAGCTGGAACGCCAGCTGAGCGGGCGAGACGAGCTCGTCAAGCGCATCGCCGAGCGCCTGCTCGTCCCGTACACGCGTGCCTGGCTCGGTCCGTACCTGCTCGCGGGGTCTGGACGCACGCTGGCCGAGGAGCAGGCGGCGCTTCGGGATCGCGTGGTGACGGCTCTGGACGGGCGTGGACAGGACCGCTTGGCGGGGCTCGATTCGGCCCTGCGCGTGGTGGTGGAGCTGCGGGCATTGCCGGCGCGTCGCGTCCTGTACGGCGCGCTGCGCGCGGGTCTGCCGATTCACCTTTTGTGTACCGCGCTGTGCGTCGCGCTACTCGTTGTCCACGTCGTGAGCGTGTGGAGGATGTTTTGAGCGCCGGAGAGCCGCGCGAACCGCGCGCAGCGCTGGCGTGGCTCGCTCGAGCAGAGGCGCGTTTCGCGCGCAGCCGTCAGGCGCACCGGGTGCGGCCATCGAGCGACGTCAGCCGGCTTCGCGGCGTGCTGGTCGCGAGCGGGCTCGCCGTCGTGTGCGTGCTCGCCTCTGCCGCGTGGCGGCTCGGTGCCGCGCCCGGCAGCCCGGGGCCGCTGTCCGAGTCCCATCAACGCGCCGCGCTGGCCTGTCCCGACTGCCACCAAACGAGCTCCGTCGCCGATGCTGCCTGCGCCGGTTGTCACGGCGCGCGCGCCTCGACGCGGGCCGGACACGAGCGGCTGCAAGCCTCCGGCGAGCTGCGCTGCGGCAGCTGTCACGCGGCGCATGGTCCCGCACAGCTGCTCTTTCATCCTGGCGGCGGGGTGGAGCTCGTGGAGCGCGGGCGCCGCGTGCGCGCCGAAGCGCATGGATCCTTTCGTCCAGCGCAGCCCATGACCATTCCGGTGCTGTCGGCTGCTCCTTGCGCGGGTTGCCACGAGCTAGATCGTGCTACCGATCCGATTGCGCGGTGTCTTCCCGCAAGCCGCGCCTCCGCATCGGCGCTTCCGATTCTATGTTTCGGGGAGCATCGCAGCGTGGCCCAGGTGGCGTCCGTGACTCGGCCCGGTGTCGCGAGCGCGAGCGGGGACGCGGCCCGCACCGCAGCCGCCGAGGTGATCACCCAGCGCGGCTGGATGCTGTCCGGAAATCCGCGCTATTCCGCGTGGTTGTGGGTCAGCACCGGCCTGCTCCTCGGGCTCGTCGCGCTGCGTGTCCGCGCCCGGATCACCACGCAGAAGCCGCTCACACCGATCGCGACCGAGCCGGCTCTGCCCCAGCGCGCCCCCGAGCGGCGCTACTTGCCGCAGGTCGACGTGAGCACCTGTCTCGGCTGTCACGCGTGCGTGGATGCGTGTCCATACGACGTGCTCGAGGTGCAGCGCTACGTGGCGGTGGTAGTGCGCTCGGATGCGTGCTGCGGGCTCACGGCGTGTGCCGATCAATGCCCGAACGGCTCGCTCGTGGTGCGCCAGGGCGAACCCGTGGTGCACGGTCCGCGTACCACGGCGGCGCTCGAATCGGTCGACGTCGAAGGCCTCTTTCTCGCTGGCGACTTGAGTGGAGTCCCGTTGATTCGCAACGCCATTCAGCAGGGCGCGCACGCCGTTCGTCAGATCGCCACGCGCCACGGGAAGCCCGCTGCGTCTTCCGACCCGGTTCTGGATCTGGTGATCGTGGGCGCAGGTCCAGCGGGTCTCAGCGCGGCGCTCGAGGCCAAGGCGCGTGGCCTGTCGGCGGTCGTGCTGGAACAAGCGAGCATCGCCGAGAGCATTCGCAGCTTTCCGCGCGGCAAGCTGGTGCTCGACCGAGGAGCCGCAGAACAGACGAGCGAGCGGCTCTGGCTGAAGGAGTGCACGAAAGAGGAGCTCTATCGCAAGTGGCTCGGCATCGTGCGGCGAGAAGGGCTCGTCATCAACGAGCAGACGCGCGTCACCGGCGTCGAACGCTTCAGCTTGCCCGACGGCGGCCGGCGCTTCCGGGTGCTCGCCGAGGACGCACGCGCCGAGACGCGCGTGCTGCACGGCCGCCACGTGCTCCTGGCCGTGGGCCGGCGCGGCACGCCGAGGAAGCTCGAGGTGGCGCTGCGACCGGAGGTTCAGAGCCGCGTTCACTACAGCCTGAGCGACGCGCGGAGCTTCGCCGGCCAGCGCGTGGTGGTCGTGGGTCTGGGCGATACTGCGCTCGAAACGGCGCTGGCGCTGTCACGGCAGCCGCGCACACAGGTGACGATTCTGCATCGAGGCGCCGACTTCACGCGCGGCAATGCACGGAACGTGGAGCAGGTAAAGCGTATGTGCGGAGCGGGCGCGCTGTCGATCCTGTGGCAGACTCGCATCGAGGACGTGGGCCTCGAAGCCCTGGCCCTGACCGGGCCGAGCGGGGGTACGACACTTGGCTACGACGCGCTGTTCGTCATGATCGGCGGCGTTCCTCCGCGGGATCTGCTGCGCGCCTGTAGCATCCGCTGGCCCGAGCCAGCGCGGTAGCTGCCCGCTCGGTATTGACGCGGCGAGGGTGAAGCGGTCTCTTATTGACCGGGAATTGTCAGCCGAGAAGAAGCCTCCCTTCGTCATCGGTTACGTCGAGCACGTCGACATTCCCGAGTGGCACGTCGCGCGCATCCGCGCCAAGGTGGACACCGGGGCGCGCAACAGCGCGCTGCACGTCGAGAACGTGCGTGAGGTCGCGCATGACCGCGTGCGCTTCGAGGTGCGCCTGCACCGGCGGAACGTGGAACGGCGGATAGCCGTGGAAGCGCCCATCAGCCGGCGAGGCTGGGTGCGGTCGAGCAGCGGCGTGGCCGAGTGGCGGATCTTCGTGGCCGTGATCGTGCGCATCGGGCCCTTCGAACGTCGCATCGAGCTCAGCCTCGTCGACCGCGAGAAAATGATTTTCCGCATGCTCCTCGGTCGCTCGGCGCTGGCCGACAAGTGCCTGGTCGACGTGGGCAAGCGGTATCTGTTGAGCAAGCGCGCGGCGGTCCGCAAGCGGCGCCCATTGACGACGGCGATCATCAGGAGAAGGGCCCCGGTTTGACATGAAAATCGCGATCCTGTCGCGCAGTCCCAGAGCCTACAGCACGCGGCGCTTGAAGGAGGCGTGTCTCGCGCGCGGCCACGCGGTGCGCGTGCTCAACACACTCCGCTTCAGCATGCTGGTGCAGGCGGGTCAGCCGGATCTCTCTTACTGCAACAAGCGCCTGTCGCGGTACGACGCCGTGATCCCGCGCATCGGCGCTTCGATCAGCATGTACGGAACGGCGGTGGTGCGGCAGTTCGAGCAGATGGGCGTGTTCACGTTGAACTCGTCGCAGGCCATCAGTGTCTCGCGCGACAAGCTGCGTTCCGTGCAGGTTCTGAGCCGGCACGCGATTGGCATTCCACCGACGGCGTTCGTGCGCGACCGGCGCTCGGTGCTGCCCGCGATCGACCAAGTGGGCGGGGCGCCCGTGATCATCAAGCTGCTGGAGGGGACGCAGGGCATCGGCGTGATCTTGGCGGAAAACACCACCATCGCGGAGGCCATCATCGAGACCCTGCAGAGCGCGCGGCAAAACGTGCTCATCCAGAAGTTCGTCAAGGAAAGCAAGGGGCGCGACATGCGCGCCTTCGTCGTGGGCGACCGCGTGGTGGCAGCCATGCGGCGCGTCGCGGTGGGCGAGGAGTTTCGCAGCAACGTGCACCGTGGGGGGCGGGCGGAGCCGGTGCAGCTCGACGCGCTCTTCGAACGCACGGCGATCCACGCGGCGCAGATCATGGGTCTGCGCGTCGCCGGCGTCGACATGCTGGAAACCAGCCACGGTCCGCAGATTCTCGAAGTGAACTCGTCGCCCGGCCTGGAGGGCATCGAGACCGCGACTCAAATCGACGTGGCCAGCGCCATCGTGGAGCACCTCGAGGAGCAGGTGCTGTTCCCCGACGTCGACGTACGCCAGAGGCTCACGCTGAAGAGCGGCTACGGTGTGGCCGAATTTCAGATTTCGTCGGACTCGGAGCTAGCCGGCAAGACACTCCGCGAGTCCGCGCTGCGCGATCGCGACGTGCAGGTCCTGAGCATCAGCCGGGGCAGCGTCGTGATCCCGAACCCCGGCGGGGACCGCGAAGTGCTGCCGGGGGACGTGCTGGTGTGCTTCGGCAAGCTACTGACGCTGAAGGGCCTGATGCCCCTGAAGCTACGCCGCGCGGAGACGGGCGAACGTACCCGCCCCGGGGTTCGCCGCTCACGCTTTCTCGCCCGCCCGAACGGGTGAGCTACCAGGGGCGTGTCCCCGATCCCCCGTGCCCGTCTGACTTCATCGCATGTCGCACAGGTTTTCCGGATAGGCGTTCATGACGCATGCGGCGGCAGGCCCCCGTCCCCGGGCCTACAGTCCCGCGTTCGCGTTTGCATTCGCCCCCCCGCATTCGCATTCGCATTCGCATTCGCATTCGCATTCGCATTCGCATTCGCATTCGCATCCGCATCCGCATCCGCATCCGCCCGCACGTCATCGATCATCTGGAATGAGCAAACCTCGCCGGCGACAGAGAACTGATCCTTCGACTCATCGCGTATGTGGCGGGAAGCAGGCACGTTCAAAGGCCGAACTCGCCGCTCGCGACATGGCGAGACGGGGAGAGCCGGCGCGGTTGTGAGCAACCGCTAGCCGTGCCCGTGCCCGTCTGACCATTCATCACGAGTCGCCGAAGTTCGAAGGATCGCCGCGATTGCTGTACTTTGCGAACGCCGTTGGTTGGGAGCAACGGGCGGGTTTGTGAGTGGGCTCGTGCCAACGTCGGGCGGAGGCGGATGCGCGGGCGTAGGCGGATGCGCGGGCGTAGGCGGATGGTGCTGGTACTGGACACGGGGTACTGGACAAGACATCGCTTACACAAGCGAGCGTGATGGTTGGCCAGCGCGGTACTGGACGACCAGACGCGACAGCAACGCGGCCCAACAGACGCAGCGAAGCGGAGCAGCGGGGGCCCCGCCTGGAGCGGAGGAGGCTGAAATCGAAATGAGCGGGTGAGGTTCTCGGATCGCGAAAGGAAGGGGATCGCAGGAAGGCGCAACGACACTCGGAAGGCGCGCGACCAGACGCCAAAGAAGCGGGGCGTAACAGGCGCAGCGGAGCGAAGCGCCAGCGCAGCGAAGCGGAGCAGCGGGGGCCCCGCCTTTCGCGATCCGAGAGCCTCACCCGCGAGCCGTGGCCGTGGGCGCGTGGGCGCGGGTGTAAGCAAGAGGCTCAGGCCAGCGCGAGCCCGCGTTCGCGGCGGGAGATCCTTCGTCCGCCCCGGACGTACAACATTCGTTCGGGGCACTGAAAGCTCGCGCAAGGTCTGAGCGTTGTCTCCCCGAGCGCAAGACGGAGAGAGCGGAAATGAGAGTCAAAACAGTCAGCTACCTGGCCGG
>DATDJP010000153.1:0-18818 GCA_036520475.1 Polyangiaceae bacterium
CGCTCGAGCTCGAGCGCCGAGAGCTCGCTCTGAAGCAGCGCAAGGCCGCGCGCAGTGACGTAGTTCGGCGTATCGGGCGGCAGCGGAGCGCGCGACGCGATGACGACCGGCTCGGACCCGACGTCGTCGTCTTTTGTGAACGCTTTGCTCATGCGCGAGTCACGGAGATGCTCGCCGCGTGCCAACGGTTCAGCAAGTCCATCCCACGCGGACCGCGCGTGGCGAGTCTGCTGCGCCGGCGCGGAATGCCACGTGCGAGGCGCTGACAAATTGGCGGACCCGCGCGCAGCTGCTGGAAACTCCTCCGGTAGGTGGGGTTGGCGCGACTCGTGCTCAAAGGCGCGGAGCATGTCACTTGCTTCGCCAAATCTTAGTCGGTACGCATACGAGGGTATGGCTTTGTCGCCCCCCCGGCGCGCTTCTCTGCGTTTCACGCGCGTGGTGGCGGCGTTCGCTGCTGCCAGTGCGCTCACGACACACGCTGGCGCGCTCGAGCCGGCAGTCACGCTGGGACGCATTTCGCTTGCTCCCGGTCACACGCTCGCGCTGCGCGAGGAGCTCGGCACGGCCCTGCGCGAAGAGCTCGCGGCGGCACCTCTGGCCAAGCTGCGTTCGCGCGAGCAGTACGTGCTCTCCGCGCGCTTGCAGAAGCTCGACACGCGCCGCACGCCCAACTGGACGCAAGCGACGTGCTCCGTGTCAGTCATGCTCAAGCGCAAGAGCGACAGCGCCTTGCTGGCGGTCGTGAATGGCCGTGCGACCGCGCAGGATACGCGTCCCCTAGCCACGCAATCAGCCGCCCTGCGCGCTGCGGTGCACGGCGCGATGAAGCGAGTGCCGGCCGCTGTCGCGCAGCTTCGTTGAAGCGCGCCCAGCGCTGTCTCTTGCGGTGTAGAGTGCTGCCATGAGCTTCGAACTGAAGTATGGCCACGACTTCGAGCCCGCCGAGGCGCGCGCTCGCTTGATCGCGCTCGGCGAATACTTGAGCAACAAACACGGCCTCGCCGTCACCTGGTTGAACGATGACGAAGCCAGGGTCACTGGCAAGTACCTGGTGGTCTCCATCGAGGGAACGCTGAAACTCAGCGGCCAGAGCGCCGAGTTCACGGGCAAGGACCCCGGCATGCTGTGGCGCGGCAAGGCGCGCGACTACTTGCTCGGTAAGCTCAAGAAGTATCTGGATCCGGCCGCGCCGCTGGCCGCACTGCCGCGGCGCTGAGTTAGGCGCTGATCGCAACTCACCAGGCGGACGCGCTCGGCGGCTCTTTGTCCACTCGGCTCGGCGAGCCTTCGGCCAGCGCGCGCAGGGTGCGGCGCCGGAGCTCCTGCGCCAGGCGCGCGACGTGCGGCGTCGTGAGCATGCCCCTGTGATCGCCGGCCACTTCCACGACGCGGACGCTGCTCGCCCTGGAGCCCCAGCCGTAGTCGAGCTGGCGGCTGGGGCTGCGCGCGGGCTCGCCCACGAATAGCGGCGTGCTGGCGCGGAACAACGTGAGCCGGCCGGCGAAGCGCGTCGGCCGATGCTTGCGTAGCGCGAACTCGAACACGGTCTTCGCCGGAATGTGCTGCAGAAACCAGGGGATTTCTTGGCCGTGATCGAGGAAGCGCTGCAGCAGCGCGACGCGCGCGTAGTCGAGCCCGCGTTGCCCGATGTGACGGGCTTGCTGCCGGATCGCAGCTTTGAGCTGCGCGCTCAACGCTTCGTTTTGCGTCGCCACGGGTCGTCTCTCCAGGGCTTGCCCCGCGTGCGTGTTCGCGGAGCGACTCAGGCTGCGCACGCGTCCGTCCGACCCCGCATCGAGCAACGCGACGAATGCGACGCGTTGTCCCTGTGCCGAGAGCGCGTTCGCGACCTCGACGGCCAGCGGCCCCGCGGACGACCAGCCGCCGACGCAGTACGGACCCGTCGGCTGGCACTCGCGGATTCGAGACACGTAGTGCAGGGCCATGTCCTCGATGCGCGTGTGGAGCGCCGGGTGCGTCGGACTCTGATGCGGGCGCAGGCCGTACACGGTGAGATGGGGTGAGAGCTTTTCCGCCAGCTCCCGGTACATCTCGACCTGCCCCTCCGCATCGTGCAGTAGAAATAGCGCCGGGCTGCCGGCTGCTCGGTTCAAGGCCGTGAGCGAATCGAGAGCAGGCGCCGCGCTCTCCCCTTCGATCAGCGCCGACAGGCCACGCACGCTGGACGTGTGCAGCAAAACTCCGGGTGAGAGATTGGCGCCGAGCCGCCGCTGCACTTCCGAAAACAAGCGCACCGACAAGAGGGAGGTGCCGCCCAGGTCGAAAAAGCTGTCGTCGATACCGATCTCGCTCACGTTCAGGAGCCGCTTCCAGATCTCCAGCAGCTCGGCCTGGATCGGGTTCTCGGGCGGGGCGTGCACCCGCTCCGGGCCGCGAAGCTGCCTCTGGATGGCGTCTCGGTCGAGCTCACCCGCGCCGTTTGCGCCCGAAGCATCGAGCTCGACGAGCTCGACGTGCACGGGATTGCCGAACACGTCGCCCACGCCGAGGTCGCGCGTTTTGGGCACGCGCGGCGTGTGTTCGGCGCCGGCATGCAGCGACAGCACGCCGCGCAGGCGCGCGATCGGCTCCGGTCCTTCCTGCAGGCGTCGCGAGACGGACGAGCTGGCGCAATCGACACCGATCAGAAACTGGTCGGGCTCACGTGCGAGAATCGCCTCCAGCGACCACAGACCTTTGAGCGGCGGGATCGGATGAAATCCCTTGCCGCGGAGCACCTGCTCCGGGGCGCTGTTCGCGCCGATGCCCAGGCCTTGCCAGACCGACCAGTTCAAGCTGTAGCTACGCAATCCGCGCTGGCGCTCGCGCCGCGAGACCGTGTCGCTCAGGCGATTGGCCGCGGCGTACGCGCCGATGCCGCTCCCGCTCCACACGCTGGCCAGTGACGAGAAGCACACGACGAACGCGGACGGCCGCTCGCGCGCAAGATCGTGCACGGCCTGCGTCCCTGCGAGCTTCGGAGCAAAGCTCATGGCCAGGTCCCGCCGGGATGAACCGAGCACGGGCCCCTCGTGATACACGCCAGCGAGGTGAAAAAAACCGGCGACGGATAGCCCGAGGGCGGTCTCCCGTTCACTGACGGCACGGCGCAGCGCAGCGGTATCGCTGACGTCGAGCGCAGCGTATGTGACGTCGCCGCGTGCCTCGAGCTCGCGCCAGCGCCCGAGCGCGCTGTGGCTCGAATCGTCTTTCGCGTAGGGCAAGGGACGTCTGCCGACGATGAGCAACTTCGCGCGCCACTTGTCGAGCAAATACTTGCCGAGCTCGACGCCGATGCCGCCGATGCCACCGATGATCACGTACAGTCGCTCGCGCTCGAGACCGGGTTGGCGCGTCGCCGCCGTCCAGGGCACGCGCTCGAAGGCAGGCGTAAAGCGTTGTCCTTCGCGATACGCCACTTCGTCGTCCTTGTCGGGCGCGGCGAGCTCCGCGGCGATCTGCTTTGCCAGCTCCTTCCGCTGCGTGTCGTCTTGCACGAAGGGGACGTCGATGTGACGCGCTGCGATCGCGACGTGCTCCTGGCTCAGCGCCTTGGTCAGAGCAGGTACCAGCGCGCGCGCGGGGATGACGTCCGCGTCATCGGTCACGTACTGTGAGTGACTGGAGACGACGAAAAGACGAATCGGTTCAAGCGCTTGCGTCGAATTTATCGCGGCCGCCGCCGACCGCTCGCCGAGCTCTGCGAGCTCCAGGGCGCGCCGCTCGGCGGAGCTCGTCGTATGCGCCGTGGCCGGCTCCTGCGCTGCGTAATCCCGCAGATCGACGATGTGCGTGAAGCGGCACGGCGCTTCCGGCAGGCGCTCTGCGTTCTGCGTTCTGACGATCGTTGCTCCGTGTGCCGTGAGCTGCCGTGCCAGCTCGTCGCACAACCCCGAGCCCTCACCCACGAGCCAGTAACGTGTCGCGCGGTGCTGCGCGGCGCTGGCACCGAGGTCGCGCGCGCGCCAGATTGGCCGCAAGAACCAGTCCGGAACGGTGTTCTCATTTTCAAGGAGCAGATCGGCCTCTCGGACGCGTGCGTCGAATTCGCCCGCCTCGAAACGGCGCGCCAATGCCTTGCGCTGGAGCTTCCCGATCGCCGTCTTCGGAATCGACTCCGGTTCGAGCGGGATCAAAAAGTCCGGCTTGACGCCGGTTTTTCGGCTGATGCTGTTCTGAATGCCCCGCAAGATCTCGAGCAGCGCGCGCTCGGACGTGCGCGTGGGGCTGAAAAATACGGCCAGGCGCTCGTCCGAGGCGCCCCGCGGTCGCACCGCGCAAGCCGCCGTGAACGAGACTCTCACGCCGTCCACTTCTTCGGCGCATGCTTCGACTTCGGCGCTCCCGTAGTTGGCCCCGTTGACGATCAGCGTCTCCTTGTCGCGCCCCGTCAGGTACAGCTCTGCGCGGGAGATGAAGCCGCGATCCCCGGTGTCGAACCAGCCATCAGCGACGAAAACGCGGCGGTTCGCCTCGGGATCCGCATAGTAGCCGAGGCAGACGGGTGCGCCCGCGATCTGCAAGCGACCGACGCAGAGCTCGGGTAGCACACGCTCGCCGTCATCCACGATTCGCATGCTCGCGCCCGGCACGATCGGCCCGAGGCTCGTGAACCCGACGGCGTCCGGATCGGCCGCTGAAACGGGGACGAGCGCTCCGCCCTGGTGAGCACGGTGCACGTGTTCGACGCGAATCGGCTCTGCCTCGCTCGGCAAGTAGTAGGTGACGCCCGAGCCGAGCTCCGCCATGCCGAAGGCCGGCTGTAGCGCGCGGCGAGACAATCCGTGAGGCGCGAGACGCTCCAGGAACGCGTGCACGGTACGCGACGACACGGCTTCACCCGCCGTCAAGAGTCCCGCGATGCACGACAGGTCCCAGGCTTCCTCTGCGCCGTTCAGGGCGTCGTTGAGCAGCGCATAGGCGAAGTTCGGTGCCCAGCTGCGAGTGATCCGGAAACGATCCATGAGCCTGAGCCAGTTCAGCGGCTCGCCGAGCACGTACTCTTTGGAAGAGTAGAACATCGCGCAGCCGAGCTGAACGCAGCGCAGGTGCCAATCCGAGATGCTGCCGATGTGATCGAACGGCAGCCAGTTCAGGATGCGATCCTGCTCCGTGTAGCCGCACAGCTGATTGGTACCCGCCGCCCGCGACAAGATGTTCCGGTGACTGAGCATGATCGCCTTGGGCGCCCCCGTGCTGCCGGAGGTCAGGCTGTAGAACGCAGTCGTGTCGGGGTTCAGCTCGGGTTCATGATAGGCCGCGTGCGAGTCGCGAAGTGGCTCTACAGCGAGCACTGCCGCCCGATCGATGCCGCTCCGCGTGAGCCAGGTGACCACGTTCGACTGCAGGCTCGTGCTGGTCAATACGGGGGGATTTTCGAAGCGCGCATACACGTGCTTCAAGCGCTCCAGATCACTCGTGGGCACCTGGTAGGAGCTCGGAACGGCGCTCATCACGGGCACGAAGCCGCCGAGCACACAGCCCCAGAACCCGAGTAACGTGTGCTCCGGCGCCGTCAGCTGTAGGACGACGGCTTGCCCCGGCACGAGCCCGTGTGCTTGCAGGCCTGCGCAGACGCGGCGCGCCGCCGTCAAAAGCTCGGCGAATGACTGCGCGCGGGTGGAGCCGTCCTCGGTGACGTAGGTGATGCGCGGACCATCGAACCGTTCCGCGGCGCGCTGCAGCAGCTCCGGCAGGGTGGTCGGCGCATCGTGCGACCCGCGCAGTGCGTCTCCCCGGACGAGGGCCGGAGGCCGATCAGCGCTGGCTGCAGCGCTCAGCGCTGGCTCGCATGCGCCTGCGGGACGGGGTGCGGGCGGTGCTTGGCTTTCGGCAGCGGGTAAGCTTGCGGCGGTGTCGAGCAAGCACGACACGTGCAAGAGTGGCGTGGGACGAGCGGTGTGCTCGACGAAGAGCGCGACGCTCTGCACCTCGGGTCGAGCTTTCAGCTGCTGCTCGGCGCGCACAGCGAGCGCGTCGTCGATGCAAGGTACGCGGAGGAGCGTCGCTTCATCGAGCCTACCTTCCGCGTCGAAGGGCAAGCGTGTGACGAGCACGTAGCGATCCGGCACGCGCGCTTCCGGCGCGGCCTGGCGGATCGCCGCGTTCGCCTCACTCGGCGAGAACTGTCCCGAGGGAACGATATACGCGACGCGTTGCTCACCTTCCGCAGAGGGCCGCGTGAGGACGGCGCACTCGACCACGTTCGTCAACTGGAGCAGGATGTTTTCGACAAGCACAGTGTTCACCTTCCGTGAGCGCGGGCCGTGCTCAGCCGGTCGGTCTGCATGGGGAGCAGCCGTCCGTGACCTCTCGGTATCACTGGGCAGGTTTCAAGAATGCGCGCGCGCCGGCTTCCGGCGAACGCGCGGACGAGCCCTATTCAAGAGCAGTGCCACCCGCGCGATGCCGGAATCGTTCAGATTTTCGCCAAGCGCGGTGAGGCTGCAACGGCGCCGCCCGCCGATATGACGCGGCATGCAACCGGCGCTGGCGTTGCAGGGGGTCGCCCAGGACGCGCTACGCTGCTCAGCATGACGATCGGGAGCGATGAGTTACAGCGCGCCTGCCGTGAGCTCGACGAGCAGGGCTACACGCTCCTGTCGGGCGCGATCGAAGCCGGTGAGCTGCAAGAGCTCCGCGAAACACTCGTGCGCGTTGCTGCGGAAGAGATCGAAAACGGGACGGACTACGTCTACGAGAACGGCTCGAACCAGCGCGTCTGGACGCTCCTGAACAAGGGCGCCGTGTTCGAACGCGTCGTGCAGAACGACACCATCCTGACCGTGATCGGGCACCTGCTCGGGCGCATCTTTTTGCTCTCCAACGTCAACGCCAACATCGCCGGTCCCGGCGGGCAACCGATGTTCCTGCACTCCGATCAGGACTACGTACCCCCGCCGTTCCCAGCCTACGCGCTGGTCGCGAACGCGATCGTCTTTCTCGACGACTTCAGCGCGGAGAATGGCGCCACGCGAATCGTGCCGGGTTCTCACAAACTCCTGTGCCGGCCCGACTACTCGAATCTACCAGAGACGGTTCCTGTCACCGGACCGCGCGGTACCGTGATGATTTTTCACGGCGCGCTCTGGCATCAGACCGGCCCGAATACGACGGCGTCGGACAAGCGCCATGCGCTGCTTTGCTACTATTGTCGGCCGTTCATGCGCCAGCAGGAGAACTGGTTCTTGTCGCTCGATCCCGCGGTTCGCGCGCGCGCGACGCCGCGCCTGGTCGAGTTGCTCGGCCACACCATCTACCTCGGTGGTCTGGGGGCCGTCGGTGGCCTGCCGCGAGAGGGAATGCGCTTTTGAGGGCGCGCTCGCGGCGCGTAGCATTTCGCGGACGGGGGTGACGAGCCGGTTGGGGCAGGCGACGGTCCGCTGTGCACGGAATCCTCGCGCCAAGGTCTGCGCCAAGGTCTAGCGTGCGTCCACTGAGAGCATTACTGTGGGTACGCCGCATGCCTTTTTCGGCACGTCGGCGTCGGGCCGAGGAGCGTGAGCACGATGGCCGACCGAGCACAGCTCGACCGGATTCTACTTGAGAATCAGTCACTGCGGCAGCGAGTCGTCGAGCTCGAGCGGCGGTTGGCGCGTTTCGGCTCCCACGATCCCGACCACCCCGCCGAGCTCGGTACTGCGATCAGCGAGCGCGAGGCGCTGCTCACGGAGGCAGAACGCTTCGCGCACATGGGCTCGTGGATCTGGGACGTCCGGAAGAACCGCGTCGTCTGGTCGGACGAGCTGTATCGCATTCTCGACTACGATCCAGAATCCGATGTCGCTTCGACCGAGGCCTTTTTCGCGCGCGTCCATCCCATGGACCTAGCGCGCGTCCGCGAGGCATCACACCGCGCCGTCGAAACCGGCGTTTCGCACACCGTCCAGTACCGCCTGCTGTTGCCCGGCAACCGCGTGCGCGACGTCCTCACCGGCTCTGCGTTTCTGTACGACGACAAGGGCGTACTGCAGCGCGCTGTCGGCACAGTGCTCGACTTGACGTCGTCGCAGCAGGCCGCCGGCGAGAATCGGCGCATTCGATCGCTCCTCGAAGAGACGCAGCGCTTGACGTCGACCGGCAGCTGGGAGTGGGACCGCACCACCGACAGCGTCGAGTGGACACCCGAGCTGTACAACATCGTCGGTCTCCCGAGAACGACGCCGCCATCGCTCGCCGCCTTCGAGGCTCGCATCCACCCGGACGACCTGGATGGGTATCGCGCCCTGCGCGAGCGCGCTGTCGAAACGGGGCACCTGGCCTCCGCGTACGAGTGTCGCATTCTGCGCGCCGACGAGGTCCGTAAAGCACGCTTCATCTCCGGACTGGTGTTCGATGAACGCGGCCAGCTCGTCGGCTCGCGGGGCACGGTCAGTGACATCACGGTCCAGAGCAAGCTCGAGGAGCAGCTCCACCAGTCCCGGAAGATGGAGGCCGTCGGGCAGCTGTCCGGCGGTATCGCGCACGATTTCAATAATTTGCTGATGATTCTCTTCGACGGCGTGGAGCGTCTTCGGCTCGGGGAAGAGACCGCGCAGTGCATCGAGGACATCGAGGCGGCGGCCCAATCGGCGGCCACGCTCACTCAGCGTCTACTCGCGTTCGGGCGCAAGGCGGTGCTGACGCCGAAGCTGCGCGATCTCACGAGCGTCGTCGATGAGATGCGCGAGCTCGTCAGCCGCACCATTGGCGAACACATCACGACGCGCTTCGAATACGCGGAGCGCCCCCTGACGGTGCGCATCGATCCCCATCAAGTACAGCAGGTCCTCTTGAACCTGGTGGTGAATGCGCGCGACGCAATGCCGGAGGGTGGCGACCTGCTCGTGCGCGTCGAGCGCACGTTCGTGCAAGCGAACGCCGATTTCGAGCTCTCGACGGGCTCATACGCGATGGTCCTCGTGCGCGACACCGGATCCGGCATGGACGCCCACACCCAGTCTCGAATTTTCGAGCCGTTCTTCACGACGAAAGGCGTGGGTCAGGGAACCGGGCTCGGGCTTTCCGCGGTGTACGGCGCCATGAAGCAATGCGGCGGCGCCGTGATCGTCGAGTCCGAGGCCGGCGCGGGCACGACGTTCCGTCTGTATTTCCCGCTCGAGAAGGGCGATCTCGCCACCTCCGAGCGGCCGCCGACGCCCGCGCCCAAGCGGCAACGCATCTTGCTCGTCGAGGACGACGACGACGTGCGCCGCGCCGTGCACGGCATGTTGCGTCGCGCCGGCTTCGAAACGATCGCGACCAACGGCGCGGAGCAGGCCCTGGCGGAGTGGGAGCGTCTCGGCGGCGACATTCACATTTTGACGACGGACGTGGTGATGCCGGGCATGCAGGGCGACAAGCTCGCTGAACGGCTGCTGGCGGAGAAGCCGACGCTATGCGTCTTGTTCATCACGGGTTATTCCGACCGCTCGCTCGTGACCGGCAAACTGATCGGGCACGTCGCCGTGCTGCAGAAGCCATTTTCGTCCAGCGACCTGCTGAGTGCGCTCGAGCGCCTGCAAGCCGGCGGGGACGTCCAGCCTGCTTGAGTCGCGTATCAGAACTGACCCGCTAGCCCGAGCTCCAGACCGCCGTCTCGTGACGGCAACGCGAGCATGCGCAAGCTCTGGCTCTGCGCTCTTCGTGGCCTGGCCGAGCGGGAGGAGGACGTGAGCTCATAACCCAGAACGGCACCTGTCACTGGGGGCGCCAGCAGCAACAACAGTGCTGCTTCGCTTCTCGTGGCTGAGTACAGCGCTGCAGTTCCCACGAAACCGAGCGCCGTCCCCGACACCCCGCCGAGCGCTGTGGCCCAGAGCGCGCCGTCGCCGCCCATGCCGTTTCCGGTCAGATAGACCCCGCCGACGGCTCCGACGGTGCCGCCCAGGAGCAGGCCCCAACCGGCGTGGCCCGAGCACCCGAACCACTCGTCCTGCTCGGTACAGAGCCCGTAGCCAACCATCATACCGGCGATGCCCAGCCCGAGCTCGGAACCGAGCCCGACCGCGGACTCCAGCGCCACTCGCGACGCGCGCGACGGCCGCGACGAGCCATCCGGCTGGGAGCGACTACACATCTCGGGTGAGTCCGAAGGAATACACGGTAGGTGTGAAGGAACTGCGCCAGACTGCGAACGCGCAGCGCCGGCCTTCGCGGCTCCGCCGTCTGGGTCGAGATTTCCCGAAACGGCTTCGATCTCGCCGGATTGTGCGTGAGCGGCGGGTGCCGCCGCGATGGCGATGCCCAGAGTCGTCAGTGGAATGGCAATTCGGAGCAACATCGTGCCTGGCTGCGATTGCACCGAGCATGCCAGCGAAACGCGCGCAGAACCGGTACAGCTAACGGAGCCGGAAGCGCGTGCCGGCGATGACCAGGGCGGTGTGCCCACCATCCGCCTCTATCGGCAGGTTTAGACCGCGGGCAGCCTCGAGCGCGCGTTCGGGATCTCGCGTGCTGAGCTCGATGGCGCGCAGCCCCTCGTGCTCGCCCTCGTTTTGCGGTGCAAACGCGACGCGTGACGACTCGAGCTGAATTTGCCAGACGTCGCCCACGCGCGTGCACTCGATACCCAGGATTTTCGCCCAGCGCTGCGCGAGAGCCTGCGGATCTCGGGCGCACAACTCGGCGCCCACCACGCGATCGACGATGTCGGTGCGCACCCGGTCCTGCCAGCTTGGCCCACCCCAGCGCCACGCTGCCGCGGGCTTCGGCTGATCGAGCGACAGGATCGCGCCGCCGACATCGCTCGGGTGCAAATGCACGGCAGCGATGTCGTCGAGCTTCGTGCTCCAGACCTCTCGCACGCCGAGATCCGTGAGTCGCCGTCGGTCCTCGGCCAAGTCGTCGGTTTGAATGAGCAGCATGTAACCGGCGTCGCCGCCGCGGCGATCGAGAAACCGTGCGCCGGTGACGTCGGGACGTACGGGGGACACCACTTCCAAAAACGTCGTGCCAACGGGCATGACCGCGTTGACGAGGCCGAAAAATCCCACTGCGGGGTCGCGATACGCGATCTCGATGCCGAACACCTGGCAGAGCTGCTGCTCGGTGCGCGCAAGGTCGCGCGCTGCGACGACGGCCTGGCGCAGCGTCTTCACCGGCTGCCCGGAGCCTTGTCCGGCGCTCCCAGCCGTGCGAATGTCGGCGCTCGTTTCTCCAGCACCGCGGCCACGCCTTCCCTGAAGTCAGGGCGCTGGAAGCTCGCCAACATCAGCTGGATGGCTTCGTTCTCGGCGTGCGCATGCGTCTCGGTCATGTGCTGATACACCTCGCGCTTGATGATCGACATGGCCGTCGGAGAACACTGCGTGGCAAGCTCCAGCGCGTACGCGCGGGTCGTGTCGAGCAGCGCGTCGTGAGGCACGACCTTGTTGACGAGCCCCATTTCGAAGGCTTCGGGGGCCGTGAGCGTGCGCGAGGACAACAACAAATCGAGCGCGCGCGCGGGACCCACCAGCTTCGGCAAGATCCAGCTGACGCCCCACTCCGCGATCAGCCCGCGCCGCACGAAAGCCGTCAAGAACGTGGCGCGATCCGAGGCAAAGCGCAGATCACAAAACAGGCTGATGGGCACGGCCATGCCGGCGCACGGGCCATTGATGGCGGCGATGATCGGCTTTCGGATGGAGGGAAAGTAGGAGTACGCACCGCGGAATGACGGTCCCATGCTCGCGTCGCCGGGATCGGCCTCGAGCGCTGCGTCGCCCGTGAGGGCCACGTTTTCGCCGGAGGCAATGTTGCTGAGCGTCGAAAGATCGGCGCCGGAGCAAAAACCCCGGCCCGCGCCGGTCAGGATGATGACGACCACGCGTGCATCGGCTTCCGCCTGAGCCAAGGCGTGCTTCACTTCATCGCCCATCTGCGGCGTCCAGGCGTTGAGTTTTTTCGGGCGGTTCAGGGTGATGGTGGCGATCGGGTCGCTCACTTCGTACAGGATCTGCTCGTACATGGGGATGCGCGGCAGTTTCCGACCGCTGCTCCGGCAACGCCAGAGAAAACGTCGGCCCTACGGCGCTCGCTCGAGAGAGCTCAGGGCTTGGTGGCGACGAGCGCAGTGGTGTCGCCGGCTTCCAGCAAACCGCGCGCAATGGCGTTCAAGACGGTCTCCTGAACGCGTCGGGGCTGGCGACGACGGCAGTCGAGCACCGCTACCGCCGCGAGCACTGACTCGCCATCGCGTTCCGACGTCAGCCCCACGAAGCTGAACCGGTCTCCCAGATCCGAAGTCGTCGCGGTGATGCTGTTGTCCTGGTCGGACCTGGCAAACTCCCGGATCCACTTCAGAACCTGCTCCTCGATCGCGATGGGCGGCGGCGCTTCGCTGCGTGACGCCGCGAGAGCCGGGCCCTGCGGCTGGTTCAAGTACAGATAGCCCTGCTTTAGCTGAGAATGCTCGAGGATCAGCCCGAGCGCGCGCTTCGCGCGTTCTTCGGCGCTCTGGCACACCTCGAGCTCGGAGCGCACCGTGCTGTCGAGCAGCACCGATGTCCCGACGCGTTTCAGCAGGGTTCGTGCCGACACGTCGGCCGGCTCGAAACCAGCTCCCAGCGGCAGATGCAGGAGCGCCGACAGCTTCGTCGCGAATGCCGCGCTGTCTACCTTCACGCACAATCGCGAGATCTTTTCAGAGGCGCGTTCGAACGTGGGCACGTCGTTGACGAGCTGCGCGATCTGGGCCTGGAGAGCGTACAGCTCAATCAACAGGATTCCCGCCGAGGCGTGCCGTTCGGCGCGCTCCACCACCTGCTCCGCGCGCTCCTGCGCGGTGGCCGTGTCGCCGGCGACCGCCTCGGCGAGCGCGAGTGCCATCTCGAGCTGGTCCACGTATGGGAGCAGTACGGGGTGCTGCTGGCTCAGCACGAGCGCAGCGCTGGCGATGTCGCGCGCTTTTTCGGCGCGCCCGAGTTGCACGGAGAGGCGCGCGGTCCGAACCACGGCCAAGATCCAGCTCGAGTGGTGGGCCGGTCGAACCAGGGTGAGCGCCTGTTCGGTGAGCGCCAGCGCCGTTTCCAGCTCGCCTCGCACGCCGTGATACGCGCCTTTCACGATCAGGTGCTGCGCGCGCCAGCCGGGCCACTTCGCCGCCAAGCTCTCGAGCACCGGCAGAATGCGTTTGATCGCCATCAGGTCGCCGAGGATGACGTAGGCCGTGGATTCTAGCGCGACGCTGGTCTCGAGCTGTTGGTCCACGTCGAGCCGGCCCACGAGCGCCAGGTCGCGCTGCTTCCGGCAAAAGTCGGCTTGCTTCTCTGCGCCCTGGAACAAATGCGCGATGACGCGCACTTGCCACGCCAGCGGAGCGTACGGCGCGCGCCCCTCGAGAATTTTGCAACGTTCGAACAGCGCGCCCTGACCCAGCACGGCCTCTTCCAGAGCCTGATAGTAGTGCGTGAGCAGGTGAATGCCGGCGCGCGACAGGTCGTCGATGCCAGGCACCGGTTCCGCGATCTGTGCGAGCACCTTCGTGCGGAGCTCGCCCGCGGACCAGCCACGTCGCGCATGCACGGTGTATGCGACGACGTGGCCCACGAGGTCCACGGCAGGAGAGAGCGGACGCAGACGATCCACGGGTCCGGTCAGGGCGGCGGCGGCATCTGGATCGCAGGCGCGCGCGTGCACGCCCGCCAGCATCGCGGTACACACCGCCAGCTCCTGAATGGCGCGAATCGGCGGGAGGCCGCGCTCGTCCTCGGGTGTCGCGTCGTGTAGCGCCAGCGCGCGTCCCACACACGAGCGAACCCGTTCGAGTGAATCCTGTATCTCGGCGAAGTCGTCCCAGTAGACCAGACCGCTGTCTTTCTCGAGCTGGCGCAAGATGAGCGGCGCATGCCGGGCGAGCGTCGAGTCGACCACGGACGCGAGCTGCAGCAGGCATCGGCCCACCTTGAGCAACTTGGACGAACGCGCGCCGTGTTTACATCCCCACTCGAACACCGCTTCGACGAACCGAGCACCGTCGGGCGAACGGATCAGCCTCTTTCCACGACCGCTGCCTGCGCGCTCTTGCTCGCTGAGCGCCTCTACCAGCTCGTCGAAGGCCCGCGCGTCTTCGCCGGCGAGATGAAGGTGATAGGCGGAGAGCGCGCCCCCGGGCTGCGCGCTCTCCGCGTAGGCGTGTGCCAACCGCAGATGGTGCGCCGCTGTCCTCTCACCGGGAATCCGTCGCACGATCGCCTGTCGAATGCTCGGATCCGCGAAGGCGTAGGCTCCTTCGTGGCGGACCAGGACGCCGGCGGCGACCAGCTCGGCCAGAGCGGCCATCGTCTGCCCGGCGTGCCCGCGTGAGAGCGCCGGGTAGTCTTCGAAGAACGGCGGCTCGTTGCGCGCGGCCAGGCTCAGGCATTCAGCGAGCTCGAGCGCAGTCTGCGACAGCTTCGATAGCTTCAAGCCCAGGGCCTGGTCGAGGCTCTGCGGCAGGTCCAGGCCGTCTGGAGAAATTGGCAGGACCCAAGTGCCCTGCTCGTAGCGCATGACGCCGTGATTCGCGAGGTGTTGCAGGAGCTCGAGCGCCGTGCGCGGATTTCCCTGGGATAGGCGCTGAACCCAATGTGCCAGCGCTTCGGTGTAGGGGACGTCGCCGACGATCGAGCATACGAGCCGTTTCGTCTCCGCGAAGCGAAACGGCTTGAGCACGTGAGTGCCGCCCATCTGCTTGAAACGCTGGATGGCAGGGGACGTCGTGCTCGTCAATGCGGTGGAGAGCACCAGGAGCTGTTGCGAGGCCGCGGGGTGCATCAGCTTGGCGAGCAGCGCGAGAGATGGCGCGTCGCTCTCCTCGAGATCATCCACCCCGATCGCGAGCGGGCAACGCTGGCTGCTCGCCACGAACCACTCCGCCAGGGCCGTCACGATCTCCGGCCATGTGTCCGGATCGATCGGGTCGTGCTCTCTGCACGCGTCGTGCTGCAAGAACCTGCAGAGCGGTGCCGACTCGGCGGCGAGCTCTCTCTGCTCTGGCTTGTTCTCCACGAGCCGGTTGAACAGCGTCTGGGCCACCGAGAACGGACCCTTCCTGCCCTCCTCGCCGGACGCGTACAGCGCAACGAAGCCGTTTTGCCGCGCCTCGGTCAACGATGTCGTCAACATGCGCGAACGCCCGGAGCCGTGATCGCCGTGAATGAGCAGTGCGCTGCCGCGCCGGCGCTCGGCCCGGAGCACGCGTCGCCTGAAGCGCGCGAGCGCATCCTCGCGGCCGATGAGCACGGGAGTCGATAGATAGGATTGGGCAATCTCGGGAACGTCCGCGGGCGCCAGCGCGGCGATGGCCGTCAACCGCTCCGACACCTCCGCGGCGCTGGCAGGGCGCGCGAGCGGGTTGAGGCTGAGCAGCGACAGCACGAGTGAGTTCAGGGCGGGAGGTAAGTCGACGACGAGCTGTGCGGGTGCTTCCACGCGACGCGTCCACACCCTGCCCAGATCGGACATCCGCGAGGCGGGGTAGGCGTGACGGCCGGTCAACAGATAGTGGGCGAGCGCACCGAGCGAGAACAGATCGGAGCGGGCGTCGAGCGGCTGTCCGTTGAAGCTCTCGGGGGAGACGAAGGGCGGAGTGCCCGCGACCTCCTGCGCCAGCCCCATGGGACACAGGGCGCCGAAATCGAGGAGCTTGGCATTGCCCTCGCTGGTCCGGCGGACGTTGCGTGTCGTCACGTCGCGGTGCAGGAGCCGGCGCGAGTGTACGAGTGAAAGGGCTGACGCCACGTCGCGGAGCAGTGAGCACGCGCTTTGCCACGGCAGTGGCGCCAGAGCTCGCAGGTCGTCCCCCGACAGAAGCTCCATCGTATAGTAGGGGAGGTCGCCATCCACTCCGTAGTCGTATGCGCGCACGATGAACGGATGCACCAGCTGCGTGAGCGTGGCGTACTCGCGGCGAAATAGCAGCGTTGCGCGGCGATCGCGCGCGCTCTCCGGCAACAGACGCTTCAACGCCACCGTCGTGTTGCGCTCGTCGTCGACGACTTCGTACACGCACGCCATGCCGCCGGTTCCGAGCAAACGGAGCATCCGGTATCGCCCCGCAATCAGCGGGCGAGGGGTGGCAGGGTCCGTCGCCGGAATCAGCATCGAGGGGAAACCACCAGCGCGTGAGGGACAGGTTCCTGGCACGTTACGCCTTCAGTACGACCAGAAGCTCGACGATCTTGATGTGGGTGCCGCGGCGACACCGGACCTTCGCAGCATTGCGCCAAATATCGCGCGCGTGCGGGCTTCAGGGTCGGTTCACCGCGTGCGACGCCACGCCCCGGGCGGCATTCCGACGCGCCGCTTGAACGCCCGATTGAAGGCCGCTTCGGACTCGTACCCCACGGCCGACGCGGCCTGCGCGATGTTCATGTTTTCCCGTAGCAGCAGGCGCGCGGCGACCTGCAGTCGCCAGTTGCCGAGGTATTGCATCGGCGGCACGCCCATCACGTGCGTGAAGCGGCCTACAAATACCGAGCGAGACACGCCGACGCTGCGCGCCAGCGTCTCGAGCGTCCAGGACTCATCGACCCGCCCGTGCATGAGTCGCAGCGCCGCACCGATGTGCGGGTCTCGCAAGCCAGCCAACCAGCCCTTCGCCTCGAGCGGAAGGTCGTCCGCGTATTGCCGAAGAGCCTGCAGGAACAGCAGCTCGCTCGCCTTGGCGAGGAAGGTCTCGCCGCCGGCGCGCGGGCGCTCCGTCTCCTGAAGCGCTCGGCGAATCAGCTCCTGACTCAACGTTCCGTGTTCCGGCGCGCTTCGCACGCGCAGCGTTCGAGGGAGGACACCCACGATCGGGTTGAAGGGACCCGCGTCGCAGCCGATGAAGCCGCAGATCAAGCGCGCCGAATCGCCTTCGCCCCCTGGATGGTCGATGACGAACGGGAGCGAGCGGTCTTTGGGTGCGTAGTAGTAGTTCAGGTTCGGCTCACCGCGAATTTTGTGCTGGCTGCTCACGAAGTGCGAGTCGCCTCCGGCGAATATGACCGCGTCGCCTTCCTCCAGACGGACGGGGGGTTCGGACTCATCGGCGACCGGCGCGAAGCCCGCGCCGCTCAGCAGGAAATGGAAGGCGATCACGTGCTCGAAGCCAGGCATCACGCGCGCGCCGATCTCGGCGACGGACGGGCTCTCGGCTACCCAGGGGGCACGCGCCCGGACCTCGAAATAGATCGCTCCGGTCAGACGGACGGCGTTCAAAACATCTGAGAGGACGTCCACTTCTGCGTTCAATCCGTCAACTGAGTGAAGCTCGCAAGGAGCGCGCCGGGCGATCGAGCAAGAACTCGAGCAGACCAGTCATATCCCGAAAGGAGCCCGCGCTCTAGGTTCACGGACGACGCTGTTTCGACAGGAGGACAGGCAAAATGCTCGATGATCGAACGACCCAGCTCGCCCTGGTGTTTCGCGGGGATCTCGTGCGCCGCGGCGCACGGGACTACGACGAGATCCGCGCGCTGTACAACGGCATGATCGACAAGCGCCCGCAGTTGATCGCGCGCTGCAGGAATACCGCGGACGTCATCGCCGCCGTGAACTTCGGTCGCGAGAACGGCCTCCGCATCGCCGTGCGCGGCGGTGGTCACAATGGGCCAGGGTTGGCCAGCTGCAACGACGGTCTGATGATTGATCTCTCTCTGATGAAGGGCGTGCGCATCGACCCCAAGACACGCACCATCCGCGCGGAACCGGGCTGCACGCAGGGGGATGTCGATCACGCGGCGCACGCGTTCGGGCTGGCCATCCCGGCTGGAATCGTGTCGACCACGGGCATCGCAGGTCTCACGCTCGGGGGCGGTCACGGCTACTTGAGCCGCGCACACGGCCTGACGATCGACAACTTGCTCGAAGCGGACGTCGTGCTCGCCGACGGGCGCTTCGTCACCGCCAGCGAACGCGCGCACTCCGATCTGTTCTGGGCGCTGCGCGGAGGCGGAGGAAACTTTGGGGTCGTCACGAGCTTTCTGTATCGCGCGCACCCCGTCACGGACGTCTACGGTGGCCCGATTTTCTGGGACATCGCGCATGCCAGGACGATCATGCAGTTCTATCGGGAGTTTCTGCCGCAAGCCCCGGAGGCGCTGTGCCCATTTCTCGGGCTCAAGACCGTGCCGTCGACGGCGCCCTTTCCGAAGGAGCTCTGGGGCAAGCGCGTCTGCGCGATGATCTCTTGCTACGCGGGCGGCGCGGACGAGGCGGAGGCGGCGCTGCGCCCCGTGCGCCAGCAATTGCCCAAGCCGCTGCTCGACGGGATGAGTCCCCTGCCGTACCCGAAGATGCAGTCGCTGTTCGACGGTCTCTTGCCGAAGGGCCTTCAATGGTACTGGAAGGGCGACTTCGTCGAGACGCTGCCCGACGCCGCGATAGAGACGCACATCGAGCACGCCTCGCAATCTCCGAGCGAGCTCTCGCTCATGCATCTCTATCCGATCGATGGCGCCGTGAAGCGCGTGGCCCCAGACGCCACCGCGTGGAGCTGTAGAAACGCAACCTGGTCGATGGTGATCGCCGGCATCGATCCGGATCCGAGCAGGGCCAGCGCGCTCGTGAAGTGGGGCCGCTCGTACTGGGAGGCAGTGCATCCGTACAACCTCGCCGGCGCCTACGTGAACTTCATGTCGGACGATGAGCCCGAGGGCAGAGTGCGCGACACTTACGGGCCGAACTACGCGAGGCTCTCGGCGCTGAAGCAGAAATACGATCCGGAGAACCTGTTTCGCTCGAATCAGAATATCCTGCCCGCGGCGTGAGATCCGCGTGCTTGCGGGAACGGGGGAGCATCCGTCGCGAATTTTCCGCAATGGGCAGCCTGCGCGGCCGAATGGGGCGGGCTATCATGAGGGCATCCCATGGCCGAATCGCTCCGACCTGCT
>DATDJP010000154.1:0-31198 GCA_036520475.1 Polyangiaceae bacterium
CCAGCAGGCGGTGGGGCACTTGATCGGCATCGTGGCGGGAGCTGCGGCTTCGACTCCGCTCTACTACGCGCTGTTCCTGTCGAATTACCAGCAGGGCGCGAACGTTCAAAGCGTGATGACGCCGGAGGGCGGACAGTTCACTTTCCCCGCTGCGCTGCAGTGGAAAGGCGTCTCCGATCTGGTGACCTCGCTGTTCGCGGGCGGCGGTCAGGTGTCACTCCTGAGTCGCTCCATCCTGATCTCAATGGTCGTCGCGGCCGTCGTCGGGGTCGCGTTCGAGGTCGCCCGGATCGTCACGAAGAACCGCTTTCCGCTCAGCGCGCTGGCCATCGGCCTCGGCGTGGTGGTGCCGCCGGAATCGACCCTGGCGATGTTCGCCGGCGCGTGCTTCTTCTGGTTCATGCAGCGGCGCTACGCCGACCGCCGTGAAACGCGCGGCCACACGCTGTGGGTCGACACGCACGATCCCATCTGTGCCGGCATCGTGGCCGGCTCCGCCCTCGTCGGCATCGGCGACGTCCTCGTGCGCGTGTTCTTGCTGTAGGATTTCATCCCCGAACAAACGCCCGCGGGGGCTTATGCAGCCCAGTTCTCGGTTTTTAGCCCGCTAACTCGGCCAAATTCGCGCTCGTTGTTCGATACCAAGACCAACCGACGACCGACCGCCTGAGCGGCGATCAGCGTATCCAGCGGTCCGATCGGCTTGCCGGCTCGCTCGAGCTTTGCTCGGACCTGAGCGTAGGTCAGGGTGTCCGCCGAGGTGAAATCGATGATTGCGATCGGTCGCAAGAAATTCTCGATCAGCCTCAGAGTCTTGCTCGGCGATGAGCTCTTGGCGGCACCGGTACGAAGTTCAGCTTCCGTGATGACGCTGACACCCACGTCCGAACGACTAACAGTCAGCAGATGCCGAAGCACCGCTTCTTTCTGCTTGAGTGCGTAGATGCACGTGTCGGTATCGAGCAGGAACTTCATCCGAGCTTCACTCGTTTGTCGGTCTGGCCTTGGGCGAGTCGATCGAAATCGTCCGGTATGCCCTTGAAGGATTCTACGTAGCCTGCGGGCCAAGCGTCGCTCGGTTCCAGGATTACGGCGTTTCCCTCGCGGCGTACCAGGACGACATCGGTGTCGAAGCGAAAGTCTTTGGGCAGGCGAACTGCCTGACTCCGACCCGTCCAGAAAACCTTGGCCAGCTGCTTCTTCATCTTCTTCATCGCCATGGTATATATCTTTGATATGTATCATTTGGCCGACGCTAGTCAAGACCATGATTACGTTCGGCTATCGGATGTCTTCGTGATCGTCCAAAAAAGCGACGCCTTTTCCGATGCGCAAGCGGTGCCGCTGAGCCGGGACGTAGGCCCGGTCGCTCCTCCGACGCCCGTCATGACGGTGACACCGACACGGGCCCGCGTTCTTGAGGTTGCCGGCCATCTCCCGCTCCTTGGTCTCGAGGGACCACGTCGCGGCGGACAGTCAGAGCTGTCGCGAGGCTGAGTCATCCCCTCATTTCGTAGCCTAGACAACGCCGTAAACCTCGCAGAAAAAATGTGCTCACGAATGACCGTATCGAACGCCGGCATGAGTCCCCAGTCTGCTCCCCACTTTCGGCGAAACGCGTGGAACGCTCAGGTAACGCCGACTCATGTTTTCATCCATTCTCCTCGAGAATCGTAACGATCAGCAACGACGAGGAACGGACCTGATCCTCTTGTCAAGGTGGACGTCGAGGGTTCGAATCGCGCGCAGCTCGCCGCTCAAACGTCCAATCCAAATCGGCGATGTACGTCCCGGTCGCCCTCCCGGTGGAGTGAACTCACGCGCGCGGTCATCAAGGAGCGGCCATTTCTCCGCGAGCTCGCGTTCTTGTCGCCGGCGCGGCCATCGCTCAATTTTTCGCACCAATTCACCGTGCGTGCTCGGTGTGCGCGTCGCACGCGCGGCCGCACGGCGTTCTAATTGCGAAACCAACTTTCGAGATCGTCGTACCCTCAAGGACGTCTAGTCACCCGCGGCATGGCCGTCGAAGGGATGACTATTGAGGGGAAGCGCGCGTTGTGCGAAAGTCTGCGAACTTGGGGAAAGGCGTACTGGGCGGACGCACGGAGAACGAGCGCGAGCGGTAGCGGATCGCGGTGAACGCCGCTGATGTATCGGCACTGCGGCGTGCAGGAAACGCAGCTTTTCGGAGTCGCACAATGAAGACGCTAATTCAGGGGCATCGCGGACCGGACGTCGCTCAGTGGCAGCAGTTCTTGATCGTTGAGGGTCTGCTCACGACGGGGGCGGACGGGATCTTCGGCGAGAAGACGGCCACCGCGACGCGCGCATTTCAAGAGAAAGAACGGCTCACGCCGGACGCGCGCGTCGGCAAGCTCACGCTCGCGCGCGCGCAGGCTCGCGGGTTGAAGGTGTACCGCCCGCTCAAGGACGGTGAGCTGAACGCGGGGCTGATCGCGGAGGCGAAGCGCATCCTGAACGCGCACTGGCAAGATCCGTTCGGCAGTGAGTTTCCGTTCGAGTTCGCGGGCGCATCGTACCTCGGCCGCATCGAACAGCACTACCATCCCCCGGGCGGGCCTCGGCGGCCGTGGGGTTATCATCCGGGCGTCACGTTGCTCGTGCGCGTTGGTGAGCCGGCGCAGGAAGAGATCTTCGACGAGGACGCGCAGGAGGGCGACGGGGACGTCGCGCCCTCCCCCACTCCGCCCGAAGGGCCGAGCGGCGCCAAGCGCTTCACGCTTTCGGCGCGTTCGCGCGAGCGGCTGCGCGGCGTGCGGCCTGAGCTCGTGAAGCTGATCGAGCGGGCGATCGAGATCACGGACATCGACTTTCTGGTGGTTGAAGGCCTGCGTTCGATCGAACGGCAGCGCGAGCTGGTGCGGCTGGGTGCGTCGCAGACGCTGAATAGCCGGCATCTGACGGGCCACGCGGTGGACATCGCGCCGATCTTCGCGAACACGGTGAGCTGGCACTGGCCGCACTTCGAGCAACTCGCCCGCTTCGTGAAGCTCGCCGCGAGCGAGGTGAACGTGAACGCGGAATGGGGCGGGGATTGGACGTCGTTTCGCGACGGTCCGCACTGGCAGCTGCCGTGGAAGGAATTTCCGCGCGGCTAGCTGTTGAGGCCAGCGAGTCGAGGCGCTCGGTGACGACTCGCAACTGCGCTTTTGGAGGTGAATCATGAGTCCCCCCGTGCTCGACGAAGAGCGACTGTTCTCGCTCCTGATGACGATCATTCTGCTGAGCTTTCTGCTGGAGCGCGCGCTGGCCATTCTGTTCGAAAATCGTTGGTTCGTGGAGCGCTTCGCGAGCCGCGGAGTCAAGGAGCCCATCACCGTCGCGGTCGCGTTCACCATCTGCAAGATCTGGAACTTCGACGCGCTCAGTATCCTGTTCTCGCGAGAAGCCTCGCTCTTCTCGGGGCAGCTGATCACAGCGGCCATCATCGCGGGCGGGAGCAAGGCATCGATCAAGCTCTTTCACGACGTCTTCCACACAATGTCGAGCGCGGAGCAGGAACGGCAGGAGCGTGCCAAAGCACAGGCGGTAGCGGCTGTGCCGCCGACGATCGCGGTGCAGCCGTCGGTGCTCCCCGCAACGAGCGCCCCGCCCTCTGTACCGAGGCCCGTCGTCGGCAATCCATGAGCTGGCGGGTGCTCGATGTTTTGAACGGAAGGGAGACAACACCGCATGCCCGTAGTCATCGACAAGAATGGTGAAGCATTGAAGGCCCAGTTGAAGATCCTGGGCGCACATATCGGAACATATCGCATCGACCTGTGGCGCGATTCCGATGGTAGCGGTGGCCCAAGCGCAGGCGACGACTACGAGCGCACCCTGAAGGAGTACAAGGTTCAGGACAGCGCGAGCGTGTCGCTCGGGCCGGCGCCGGGACTGGTCGATAAAACACTGCAGTTCGTCTGGGTCGTGCGTAAAGATCCGGGTTCGAATCAGCCCAGCACCGTGCGCATTGATCTCTGGCAGGGAGCAGAGCGCGTGGCGGGCTTTCCGGTCGAGCTCGACGTTCCCTTTCCAGCAGGCCAGCGACACGGCGTGTTCCAGGCTTCTTTCTTCGTGAAGGACGGACGTTGAGACGGCTCGGACCGTTCCAGTTGGCAGCACTCACCGCGCTGACGGTTGCCGCGCGGCAGGCGTGGGCGCAGCCGGGCCCCGTCAATCCGGATCCGGAGCCCGAGCCCGCTCCGGTCGCGCCCGCTGTACCGGACGGACCGGCTGTCGCGGTAACCGGACCCGCCGCTGACGCAGAGGCAGCGAACGCGGAGCAAGCGCACGAAGCCTCGAAACAACGGCTCAAGGACACGCTCGATCAGCTGAGCGGGGTTCCAGAAACGCCCGCCGCGTTCTCGCTCGGGATTTCAGCAGAGGCCGTTGCGCACCCTGCGTCGATCCACGAGGCAGTGGCCGAGCTGAAAACGATCCTTGGGCCGGACGGCGAGCTTACGCCAGGAGCCGCGCTGGAAGTGGCTCCGCTTTATCGGCTCATGTCCGCCGTCACGTACCAGGAATGGAGGGACAGCGTGTGGCGGCCGATCCTCGGCAGCCTGCGTTTTTCGCTGGCGACCGCGTCGGATCCGGCGACGCCCGCGGGCGAAAGCGCACCGGTGCTGCTCGCGGTGGGAGCGCGTCTGGGTTTCGACGGGACGGACCCGCGCTATCACCCAGCGGCCGTCGATGCGATCAAGGACGCGTTGGTGTCTTGCGCTCCGGGCCGCATCCAGCCCGCGGGCGACGGGCGCGCTACCGCGGTCACCGGCAACGACTGCGATTACGAGAAGCAGGAACAAAAGATTATCCAGGACCTGAGCGGTGTGCGTGCCGAAGCCGCCGGCGTCCTCGTGTACGAAAACCCGACCGCAGCCGACGAAGACACCGATTGGCGGCGCTGGCAGACGTGGGTCGCGGTCGACTACAAAACCCGCGGCTGGATCAGCTTGGGCGGGGGAGTCGACGCGACGGGCGAAAAATCCGGCGATGAAACGGACCACCGCTATCGCTTCGGCGGACGGGTAGCTCTCAACAGCACGGCCTACGGGCTCTCGGCCTCGGGTGCCTACGCGCGCGCGGCGGAGGCGGAAGAGAATTGGTTCGACCTTGGTGCGCTGCTGAGCGCGCAACTCGGCACGACGGCAACGCTGAAGCTCGGGGCACAGCTCGCGCAGAACATCGACGAAGATCAAACGCGTCTGACGGTTCTGCTTTCTGTCGGCACATCGACCGGGACTCCGCTCTTCGACCAGTACGTCGACGCGCAGGGAAAGCCGTGACCAAACCGAACCGATTTGCTGACGCATCGTACCCGGTCTGACGGTGGCACATGGAGTCGCGAGTGTCCGAAGCTACCGGTACGAGTGCCGCCGAGCATCCTCTAGATAAGCGTCGCGGGTCCGAGTCCGGGCCAGTGCCGGCTCCTGGTCGAGCGCGTCCTCGCTTCGCCACCCGGAGCATGAGGGCGGTCGACGCATCGGGTCGCGTTCGAGACTCGGAAACGGCGTACGACGATGAGGTCTTCTTCGAGAGCGGCGATAGCTGTCCGCAGCGCCCCACGTCGATTGACGCCGACAGT
Source organism: Polyangiaceae bacterium (assembly GCA_036520475.1). Classification (GTDB taxonomy): domain Bacteria; phylum Myxococcota_A; class Polyangia; order Polyangiales; family Polyangiaceae; genus DATDJP01. The sequence goes on from DATDJP010000154.1 coordinate 5,588, forward strand.
ATCGGCTTTGAACGCCAGGGGTTCGTGCGCTGGCTCCACCCGGTGGAGCTCGTACGAGCTGGCTTGCGCGCATTGCTGGCAGGTTTGTTCGGCGCGTACGCGGACAAGCGCGAGCTCCAGGCCGCGATCCGCGAGCAGCCCGTATTCAGCTACGTACCGGAACCGTGGGATGGTCAGGGCGCGGATGACGACGACTTGTGGATCGACTTCGCCGCCGACGTCGGCGACGGATTCAATGCGACGTACGCCGTCGCTCGCTTGATCGCGGAGCCGAGTCTCACAGTGGCCGGGCAAACCACGCAGCGAGGCAAAATTTTCATCCTGGGCGGCGACGAGGTTTATCCCAGTGCAACGGCCGCGAACTATGCGCATCGCATGCGCGGTCCATACCGCGCAGCGCTTCCCTACACGCGCGAGGACCATCCTCATCTGTACGCGATACCTGGAAACCACGACTGGTACGATGGACTGACGGCGTTCTTGCGCCTGTTCACACAGAACCGTTGGGTTGGCGGCTGGAGGACGCTGCAGAGCAGGAGCTATTTCGCGTTGCGCTTGACCCGCAGATATTGGCTTTGGGGCATCGACATCCAGCTATCGACAGACATGGACGCGCCGCAAATCCAGTACTTCCGCGCCGTGTCCGAGCAAGTACAGCCTGGGGACCGGGTCATTCTCTGCACGGCAGAACCGAGCTGGGTAAAAGCTCAGGAGGGGCGTCCTGCCCGCTACAAGAGCCTCAGTGTTTTTCAGGAGCAGCTCATCCGTGAGCGGGGCGCGGAGGCGGTGCTGGTCCTTACGGGCGATTCGCATCACTACTGCCGCTACGCGCGCAAGGACGGTCAGCAGCAGTACGTCACAGCGGGTGGTGGCGGCGCCTTCTTACACGCAACCCATCGCCTGCCCGAAGAACTCCGACTTCCCCGCGTCTCGTCGCACGGAGCTCGAAATGCGCCGACCGAGGAGGTGTTCGAACAGCAGCACGTCTTCCCCTCCGCCCGCGAGTCGCGCGGCTACCGGACGCGACTCATGCTGTTTCCCTTCTACAACTACGGCTTCGTTGCGCTATGGACCGCGGTCTGGTTCCTGCTCACGTGGACGCTGCAGAGCGCCACGTTAGCGACTGGCACGGCGTCCAGAGACGGCTCCTTTCTGCAGCAGGTCGCGGACGCGCGTGGTGTGCGCGCGGTTGCAATGACTCTCTGGGGGGCTTGCCTCCACAGCCCGACGTCGCTGCTGACCTTGGGCCTATTGATCTTCGCGGCTTATGCCTACGCCGACGCCAAGTCCCGATTGGCGCGCATCTTTGCAGGCCTCGCACATATCATCGTGCACATCGGCGCTTGGCTCGCACTCCTGAACGTAGCAGGGAGGCTTGCATCGCCCATGCTCCAGCTCCTGGTGAGCACCGCCGGTGCGGGGTTCGTCAGCGCCTGTGTCTTCGGAATTTACTCCTGGCTGACCGGCCACTTCAGCAATCACTCACTCGACATCGTGTTTTCTGGGTTCGGTATTCAAGACTACAAGAACTTCTTGAGACTCCATCTTTCCCGCACTGGCGACTTGACGGTGTACCCCATGGGTCTGCGCAAAGTGCCCCGCGCTTGGCAGCTCGCGCCGTCGCCGGCGAACGTCGCGGCCGCGTGGGTCGAGCCGGAGCACGGCAAGATCGCCGACCTGGCGGAGCTGATCGAGCCGCCTTTGGTACTGCGCGCCGACGCCACGAGCTGGCAAACGAGCGCAGAAAACGCTGCCGGCACGCGAGAACTGGACGCACGATGAGTGACAAACCGCTGTTCGCCAGCGGCATCGCTGCTGCGCCGCATGGGGTTCACGTGCAGGAGCCAGCGCGCTGGTTCGCCGCGCTCCGGCGCGCGACCCGGCGTGATCCTGTTGCCAAAGCGTGCGAGACGAATCGCGCCGACGGGTGCGGAGGGAGCTTCAATGAGCGTAGTCTCGGAATTGCCGCGTTGCCAGCCCGCGGCCCGGAGCGAAGCGCGAGCTTTTCACGTCCTTTTCACGCGAAGCTGGCGACCGGAATCACGGCATACCCGTACGGTCTTTGTCGAAGGAGATTCGAACCATGCGGCTCACCGATTCGCGAGACATCGAAATCACCACCCAGTCACGGCGCTCCGCCGAACGGTACGATCGCGCGATCGACCTGTTGGCGAGTTATTTCACGGACCCGCTGGCCGAAATCGAGGCCGCCTTGGCCGAGGATCCGGACTTCGTGTCGGGCCACTGCATGCGGGCAGCCCTCGGCGTACTCGGGGCCGAACGCGCGACAGAGCCCATCATCCGCGGGTCGCTCGAGGCGGGGGCTCGGCTCGCGCCGCGGGCGACAGAGCGGGAACGCCGGCACTTCGCCGCGGCGCGCGCCTGGCTGGAGGGCGACTTCCATCGCGCCATCGACCTGTATGGCTCGATCGTCATCGACCATCCACGTGACCTCCTGGCGTTGCAGGTGGCGCACGTGGGCGACTTCTACCTCGGCCGGCAGCGCATGCTGCGCGATCGCGTGGCGCAAGTGTTGCCGCAGTGGCAGGGCGGAACACCGGGCTTCGGCTACGTGCTCGGCATGCTCGCCTTCGGTCTCGAAGAGACGAATACGTTCGAAATGGCGGAGGCCATGGGGCGTCGTGCCCTTGCGCTGAACCGACGCGACGTCTGGGCGATCCACGCGGTGGCCCACGTGTACGAGATGACGGGGCAGATCGACGAAGGCGCCGACTGGCTCGAGGCGCGCACCGACGACTGGTCGACGAACAACGCGTTTTCGTATCACAACTTCTGGCACTGGGCGCTCTTTCAGCTCGAACGCGGCGATGTGCGCCGCGTGCTCGAGCTCTTCGACCGTAACGTGTGGCCGAAGCCATCGAGCGTGGCGCTCGAGATGCTCGATGCGGCGTCGCTCTTGTTTCGCCTGCATCTCCGCGGCATCGACGTGGGACGGCGTGCGACGAGCGTGGCGGACGCCTGGAGCGACGCGAGCTATCACGGCTACTACGCGTTCAACGACGCGCACGCCGCCATGGCGTTCGTCGTGGACGGCCGGCTCGCGGACGTGCGGCGCGTCCTCCACACGCTCGAGCGACGCGCCGCCGAGGACGACAGCAACGCGGCCATGACCCGTGACGTGGGCTTGCCGTTCGTGCGCGCGCTGCTCGCGTTCGCCGAGGAACGCCACGCGGATGTCGTGAGCACGCTCTTGCCGCTGCGCCTGTCCGCGCATCAGTTCGGCGGCAGCAACGCGCAACGCGACGTGATCGATCAGCTGCTCGCCGAAGCCGCGCTGCGCTCGGGCCAGAAAATGCTGGTGCGGGCGCTGATCGGCGAACGGCGGTTGCTCCGGCCCGCGAGTCCGTTCGCGCAGGCGCTCGAGGTACGTCTCGCAGAGAACCCCGACGGGGCGCCGCACTCCACGGCTGCGTGAGATGCACCCCGAGCAGAAAGAGCTCCGAGCGGAGCTCGGAGTTACTTCGCACTCTCATCACCCCCGAGCTGGAGGTCGAGCACGGCGATCTCGTCAGGGCTCGAACATCAGTTTGCTCGTCGCCTCGCACTGCAGTCGAACTCCATACCGATCAGCCCGTTCGGCGCCGTTCAACCGCCTTTCCAACGATTTTCCGACGATTCGACGGGACCGTTCGAGGCCCTCGCGACCGCCGCTGAGCCGGCGAGGAAGGTTCGCCCCTCAGCTCCTCGAGGCGACGGGGATCGCGGGCCAGCAAGGTCAAGAGGTGGCTCATCGGCACGCTCGGGATCTGGCTACCCGACTCGTACTTCTGGAAGGCTCTTGGGCCTCCACCGAGCAACTCACCCGCCTTGCGCTGGCTGAGCCCGAGCGCTTCACGGACCTTGGCCACTTCCTTGGGTCCGAGCACTCCGTCCACCTCCGCCTTGAGGCTTTGAAAGGCTCTCGCGTGGGCGACGAGCGGCTTACCGGTGAGGATGCCTTCGCCACACTTCGTACACCACCAACCGAGCGTCTGGATCGTCTTCTCGTGCCCTCGGTACGAGATGACGTCGGCGTGCTTCTCGTACCGCATCACGCCGCCACACTCTGGGCATGGCTGGGTCTTCACCTTCGGCATCTTCATTTCTCCTTCAACGAGATCAAGAGGTAGCCCTCGCTGTCGGTCGTGAATTTCACGTAGAGCACCAGGCTGCCGCGCTGAGCGTGGTACACGTCCTGCCAGACGCGGTGATCGACGAGCGAGGTCATCGACTTGTAGAAGTGCTCCCGGCCAATGCTCTGAATGATCGTCACGATGTCCTCGAGCGTGAGGTCCAGGGCCTCTGCCGTGGTCAGTGCTGTCTTCGTGATCCGAAGCGATGCGGGCGTCGTGAACGCTGCCTTGATAGATCCAAGGTCGTAGTGGGGACGCCTCTTCTCCATCGGATTTCCAGAAAATGGCACCTTTAAGGGGCCACATCAAGGTAGTCTGCGGTCTCGGATCGGCGTCGACGATACGCTACCGGGCGGCCGTTCGCGCAGGCGCTGCAAGTACGGCTCGCGGACGGGTCCGAAGACGCGCCTCTCACGCCGGCTCAGTGACGGGTTCCTTCCCGCGCATCGCGCGGCTTGCTCCGCGCAATAGAACGTGTTCTACTGTAGAGAGCACCACGCTCGAACGCGATGTACCTCGACTACACACCCGAGCAGAAAGAACTCCGAGCAGAGCTCCGGAGTTACTTCGCCACTCTCATCACGTCCGACCTGGAGGACGAGATCGCCACGCTCGAGTCCGGCGGCCCGCTCTATCACCGAGCGCTCCAGCAAATGGGCAAAGATGGCTGGCTCGGTATCGGCTGGCCGCGCGAGTACGGCGGACAGGGCCGACCCGCGATCGAGCAGTTCATCTTCTTCGACGAGGTTCAGCGCGCGGGTTTCCCCATCCCGCTGCTCACCCTGAACACCGTCGGGCCGACCTTGATGCGACACGGCACGGACGCGCAACGCAGGCGTTTTCTGCCGCCGATTCTCGAGGGCAAGCTGCACTTTTCCATCGGCTACACGGAGCCCCAAGCGGGCACGGATCTCGCGTCTCTCACCACCAGCGCCGTCCGCGAGGGCGACTGTTACGTGGTGAACGGCCAGAAGGTGTTCACGAGCCTCGCCGACCACGCAGACTACATCTGGCTCGCCTGTCGCACGGATCCGAAGGCCGCCAAACACGCCGGCATTTCGATCTTGATGGTCGACGCGAAGTCGCCCGGCGTCACCATCCAGCCCATCCGCACGCTCGGCGACAACCGCACTTCCACCACCTTCTACGAGAACGTGAAGGTGCCCGTGGACATGCTGATCGGCGAGGAGAACGCCGGCTGGAGGCTGATCACGACGCAGCTGAACCACGAGCGCGTCTCACTCTTCACGGCCGGCATCGTCGAGCGGTTTTTGGAAGAGACGCTGGCCTGGGCCAAGGCGACGCGCACGGCCGAGGGCGGCCGCGTGATCGACGTGCCCTGGGTGCAGATGAACCTCGCGCGCGTGCACGCCGGCACGGAAATCTTGCGGCTGATGAACTGGCGGCAGTGTTGGAACATCGAACGCGGTGAGTTGCCGCCGCAGGAAGCTTCCACCGTGAAGCTGTTCGGCAGCGAATTCTACGTGGAGTCGTCGCGTCTCCTCATGGAGATCCTGGGCGAGGCGGGCACGTTGCAACGCGGCTCACCGGGTGCGGCGTTGAAGGGTCGTCTGGAGCGTTACTATCGCTCGACGCTCGTGCTCACGTTCGGTGGAGGCACGAATGAGATCCAGCGCGACATCATCGCCATGGCCGGCCTGCGCATGCCCAAACCGCCCCGGTGAACGAACATGGATTTTTCGCTGAACGAACGCCAAAACGCGGTCCAGGATCTGGCCAAGAAGATCTTCCGTGGTCTCGCCCCAGCCGAGTCGCTCGCCGCCGTGGAGCAGAGCGGCGAGGGCGTCCATCGCACCGTCTGGGATGCGCTGGCCAAAGCGCAGCTGCTCGGTGCGTCGCTGCCGGAGCAAGTCGGGGGCGGCGGCATGGGCCTGATCGAGCTCTGCCTGATCCTCGAACAGGCAGGCGACGCCGCGTGCCCCATCCCGCTCGTGCCGACGCTGGTGATGGCGGCGCTGCCGATCGCAGAGTTCGGCACTGACGAGCAGCGTGCGCGCTGGCTGACCCCCGTTTTGGAGGGCGGCACGTTTCTGTCGGCAGCGCTGGTCGCGTCCGCGGATCCGGTCATAGCCAGTCGCGACGCGAATGGCTGGACGCTCACGGGCACGCGCGATTGCGTGCCGCTGCTGCAGCTCGCCGAGCGCGTGCTGGTCCCCGCTCACAACGCGAATGGCTCCATCGGAGTGTTCCTGGTGGATCCCAAGTCGCGCGGGGCGCGCATCGAGCGTCAGAGCGGGACGAACGGTGAGCCCCTGGGTCGGCTCACGCTGGCGGACGTGCGCTTGGCTCCTGGCGACGCGCTCGGCGATCCACTGTCCGGACAGCAGGTGCTCGAGTGGACGCTGGAGCGCACCTGGCTCGCTCAATGCGCGCTCGAGCTGGGCCTTTCGCGGCGCGCGCTGCTCTTGACCGCCAACTACGCGCGTGAGCGGCAGCAGTTCGGACGCGCAATCGGCACGTTTCAAGCTGTCGCGCAGCGCGCCGCGGATGCCTACGTGGACGTCGAAACCATCCGGATCACGCTGTTTCGAGCGGCATGGCTGCTCGATCAGGGGTTCGACGCCGAGCGCGAGATCGCCATCGCCAAGGTCGTCGCGTCCGAAGCGGGTCACCGCGTCGTGTGCGCTGCGCAACACATCCACGGCGGCATCGGCTTCGACCGGGACTATCCGCTGTACCGCTACTTTCTCGGCTCGAAGCAGAACGAATTTTCGCTCGGCTCGGCGAGCCAACACCTCGCGCGCCTCGGCAAGCTCCTGGCTCAGGGTTGAACGTCAGTCGGCGCTGTAGTTGCTGATCGCGAGCGTCAGTGACGCGACGTAGCCGCTCTGGTTGTCGCCGGTGATGGTGGCGATCTGTTGCGCCGCGCCACCGCTGCTCGTGCCGAACACGGTATCCGCGGCGTTCTTGGTGGGGTTCTGCCCATTCTTGTAGAAATTCGTCGCCCCGTACACGGCTTCGCTGGTGGCGTCGGGGAAGCCGAACTGCGTGGTCTTTCGCAGCACCACGTCGCGGTAGATGCGCACGTGCACATGCGCGGCGCGGGGCGCATACCAGCCCGGGTACACGGTGTTGAACGTCACGCTTCCGGCGTTGTCCGAGCTTTGCAGGCCTCGCAGGTACGTGGTGGCCGTCGCACCCGCGTTTTCTGCCGTCGCGTACTCCGAGTATTCGCCGGCGGCGTCGGCGTGCCACGCCTCCACGTTCGCGCCGGCCAGTGGCGCGCACTCCCCGTCCGCGTGCACCAGCGTGAGCTGCAAGGTGAGCGGTACGCCCGCCTTGCCCTCGGTGATGTCCGAGCGATAGTAGGCGTCCTGCGTGATCAAGCTCTGGTTGTCGGGGTGGGCACCGGGCGTCTCCTCCGGGATCTCGCGGCAGATCTTGCTGCCCGCTCCGCCGCCACCAGCGCCCGGCTCCGTGTCGTCACCACCGCCGCCGCATCCCAGGATAATCAGCGAACCCACAGCACCCAGCGCAGAGAGCGCGAGACGCCGGCCGAGCAAGGCACGGCGGCGCCCTCGTGTGCCTCGATACACACACACATCACCCACACTCCACCTCGAAATGTCCGTGAGTCGCGTGCTGTACAGCTCGCGACGTCTCTACAGTTTTTGCAGCTTGCGAAAGCCCCTCTGCCTTCGAAGCTCCTCACGCACGACTAGCGTTTTGCTACGTCAGCCATCTTGCGATGCACGCGCTCACTGTCAAACGATTTAGCGCGTGCGCGACGTTGCAGCAGAGTTCTCGCGCTACCCGCGCACGCGTCGCACGCTGCTCGCGCGCTACGCACGCTTCGCGGAGCGAGCTTTCCCCGTTGCTCGAGCTCTGCGCTCATGTGTGTCGCGCTTGTCGCGATGTGAGTCGAAAGAGACGATACTGCAAAAACTACACGTCGCGCGCGTCCGCACAGGTGCTACCGGGGCAGCGCTCAGGGTTTGTCTCTGCCGACGATCCACATCGCGTAGAACTGTGAGCCTCCACCGTACGCGTGCCCGAGCGCGCGCTTGGCGCCCTCGATCTGGTGCTCGCCGGCTTGCCCGCGCACCTGGAGCGCCGCCTCGGCGAAGCGCAGCATGCCGCTGGCTCCGATGGGATTAGTGGCCATGACTCCGCCCGAGGGGTTGATGGGCAGATCGCCGTCCAGGGCCGTGACCCCGGACTCGGTGAGCTTCCAGCCTTCGCCTTCGTCGCAGAAACCCAGGTTTTCCAGCCACATCGGCTCGAACCACGAGAACGGAACGTAGATCTCGGCCGCGTCCAGCTCTCGACGCGGATTGGTGATGCGCGCCTGATCGTAGACGGCGCGTGCGCATTCCTTGCCCGCACGCGGATTGACCTGGTCGCGACCCGCGAACATCACGGGTTCGCTGCGCATCGCTCCACCGTGAATCCACGCCGGGGGCTTCGGCGAGCGCTCGGCGCAGGCGGCGTTCGTCAGGATCATCGCCACCGCGCCGTCCGACGACGGGCAGGTGTCGAGATAGCGGATCGGATCCCAGAGCATGGGCGACTGCTCGACCATCTCCAGGCTGATGTTCTTGATACGCAGATGCGCGTACGGGTTCTTGAGCGCGTTCAACCGATCTTTGACGGCGACCAGGTGCCCGATGTGCCGGGGCGCGCCGGAGCGGCGTATGTAGCCGCGAATCAGCGGCGCGAAGTAACCGCCCGCGCCGGCGACGAGCTGCGGCTGGAACGGGATCTTCGGCGAGAGCGCCCACATCGCGTCGCTCTCCGACTGCTTCTCGAACGCGAGCGTGAGCACGCGCGCATGCACCCCACCGTGCACGAGCTGTGAAGCGATCAGCGCCGTCGAGCCACCCACGCTGCCGGCGGTGTGCACGCGGGAGATCGGCTTTCCTGCTGCACCGAGCGCGTCCGCCAAATAAAGCTCGGGCATCATGATGCCCTCGAACATGTCCGGCGCGGTGCCAATGACCACGGCGTCGATGTCCTTCCACTCGAGCTCGGCGTCCGCCAGAGCCCGCAGCGCCGCTTCACGCAGCAGCCCGGGAATGGACACGTCTTCTCGCTTGGCCCGATGGTGCGTCTGGCCGATGCCGACGATGGCGCACGGCTCCATCACTCCACCTCCAGAACGCACACCAAGTTTTGCTGAAGGCACGGCCCAGACGTCGCGTGCGCGATGGCGCGGCGGCCATCTCCGCCGCTCAGGCGCGCGGCGGCCTCGCCGATGCGCGCGAGCCCCGCGACCATCATCGGGTTGGCAGCGAGCGTCCCTCCCGAAGGGTTCACGCGCACACCGTTGCTGAGCGCCAGCTCGCGTTTCACGATGATCTCCTGGTGCGAAAACGGCGCGTGCAGCTCCACGAAATCGAAGTCTCCGCGCAGCGCTCCGGCCACCTCTGCGGCGCGACGCGTGGACGGAGACACGCTGAGATCGCGCGCGCCCAGCGCGTGCGGATCGGTCCGGTGGTCGATGCCGCGGATCCAGGCCGGCCGCTGGCACAGAGCGCGTGCCCGATCCCCCGCCGCGAGCACCACGGCGCACGCGCCATCGGAGATAGGCGGGCAGTCGTGTGTGCGGAGCGGAGCGACCAGATACGGCGCACGCAGCGCCTGCTCGACGTCGAAGTCGCCTTTCAGCTGCGCGCACGGGTTGCTCTTCGCTTGCCCTCGGCTCGCGCGGACGACCTCCGCCATGTCTCGCTCACTGCAGCCTCCAGCGTCGATCAGCGCGCGCGCCTGCAGCGCGGCGAGGCTGACCGAATCCGGCCCGAGCGGCGCCACGTAATACGGATCGAGCTGCTGCACGAGGATGTCGCGCAGCGAGCCCATCGAAGATTTTCCGTACGCATACACGAGCGCCGTGTCCACGTGCCCGGACTGCAAGTGCACCCAGGCCTCGTACAGCGCGAACGCGCCGTCCATCTCCACGTGCGACTCGCTGATGGGCGGCCAGGGCCCCACGCCGTCGAGCGCCGACACGAACGAGAACGGGCGCCCGAGCAGGTAGTCCGAGCTCCCGAAGACCGTAAACCCGATGTCCTGGATCGTCAGCCCGACGGCGGCGAGCGCCTGGCTCACCACGGGTTGCACGAGCTCTGCCTCTTCGCGTTCGGTGTCTCGGCGCAGATTGGGCAGCTGCGCGAACGCGACCACGGCGACGTCACGCATCGCTAAACGTGCTCCTTGTAGCTGTCGTATTCCGCGTCCGGCTCGCCGCTCGGCTCGAACCAGCGGATGCTCTCCACCGTCGGCGCGAGCTCTTCGTCCGAAACCCACACGGCGCGCACGCGCTGACCCATGTGGACGTCGTCCGGGGCGACCCCGCGAATCAAGTGGAAGATGGGAATGTCGGCGCCGTCCAGCACCACCGCCGCCGCGACGTACGGCGGGTCGAACGGCATGTTGGCGAACGGGATGTTGACGACGCAAAACGTGGTGATCGTGCCCTGATCGCGCACGGGTACCTCATCCACGGTTGGCACGCCGCAGGTGGGGCATGCGCCGCGCGGCGGCACGTACACCTTGGTGCACTTCGCGCAGCGCGCGCCGACGATGCGCTTCTGGGCGAGGTTCCTCAGATAACGCGAGTAGTGCTTGCCCGCCGTGACGGTGTACTCGAGCCGGATCGGCATCCCCACGACGCGATTGGCGTTGTCGCTCATGATCCCTCCGGCTCGAAGCAGCTGATGTCCTGAATGCGGCCGCTCCGCTCTTCCGCCCAGCGCGCCCGCACACGCATGCCGGTCTTGACGTACTCGGGCCCCGCTGCGTCCAGGGCGTGCAGGAGCGCGGTGTCGGCGCCGTCGAGCTGAACCAGCACCCAGGCAAACGGCCGCTGCAAGGGATTCGTGGGCCGCGGCGCGTCTACCCAGCACCACGTCTTCACCACGCCGGACGTACCGACCGGGACCAGCTCGACGATGTCCTCGCCGGTCAGCGGATCGTACTCGGCGGGCGGCACGATCACGCGGCCAGTCTTGGTGCGAGCGCCCTGAATGCGGCCCTCGCGCAGTCCCTCCAAAAAGGAGCCGATAACGGGCCCGACGCTGCGCGTGTACGTGTATTCGAGGACGTAGCGCGCGGACAGAACTTCGTCGCTCACGTCAAAAATAGAACACGTTTCACTCGACGTGTCCAGCCCGAGCGCGCGTCTACTCCTCGATCAGCGAGAGCGCGCCCTTGGGACAGCCGCGCACGGCGGCGCGCACTTTCTCGAGCTCCACCGCCTCTGGATATTCTTGGAGCAGGCGCAGCTCGTCCGTGTCATCGAGCTGGAACACCGACGGCGCGTGGGCCACGCACGTGCCATTGGCCTCGCACAGGTCGCGCGCCACCACGACGCGCAGCCGCACCGTCACGAGAGCAACCTCCCGAGCCGAGTGCCCCAGACCCAGCGCATGACCTTCTGCAGCGTCTCGCCCTTCTCGCGCGTGTACGGGTACCAGACCAGCTCTTCCTTTTGACGGAAGCGGTTGAGCAGCACCGGCTTTGCCGCAGAGTAGCTCCTGAGCGCGTTCTGGCCGTGAACCTGGCCGAGGCCGCTGGTCTTGACGCCGCCGAACGGCGCTTCGAGCGCCCCGTACGTCACCGAGCTGTCGTTGACGCACACCGAGCCCGCGTCCATGCGCCGCGCGATGCGCAGCGCCTTCTCGTCGTCGTTCGTCCAGAGCGTCGACGAAAGTCCGTACTCCGAGTCGTTGGCGAGGCGGAGCGCCTCGTCTTCGTCGCGCACGCGCAAGATCGGCAGCACCGGACCGAAGGTCTCTTCGCGCATGACCCGCATCTCTTGAGTGACGTCGGTGAGCACCGTGGGCTCGTAAAAGAGCCCACCGAGGGTGGGGTTACGCCGCCCTCCGAGCAGCACCTTGGCCCCCTTCGCGCGCGCGTCGGCCACGTGGGCCTCGACGACGTCGAGCTGCTGCGGCCAGATCATCGGACCGATGTCGTACTCGCCTTCGGTGCCCTGGCGGAGCGTGGACGCGTGCGCCACGACCTTGGCGATGAACTCGTCGGCCACGCGCTCGACGACGTAGACGCGCTCCGTGCCGCAGCAGAATTGCCCCGCGTTGAGAAACGCTCCGAACACGCAGCCGCGCGCCGCGCGATCGAGATCCGCGTCTTCGCAGACGATCATCGGATCTTTGCCGCCGAGCTCGAGCGTGCAGGGGATCAAATTGCGGCCACAGGCCTCGCCGATTTTGCGACCGGTGCGCACGCTGCCCGTGAACGCGATCTTGTCGACACCGCCGCCCACCAGAGCCGCGCCCGCTTCGCCGTCTCCATCGACGACGATGAAGGCGTCCGCCGGCACTCCGGCCGCGTCGAACAAGCGGCGTACGAGGTGCGCCGAGAACGGCGTGACCTCCGACGGCTTCAACACCACCGTGTTGCCCGCGAGCAGCGCCTGCACGCTCGGATTCAGCGCCAGGATGAAGGGCCCGTTCCAGGGCGTGATGATGCCGACCACGCCGAGTGGCCGGTAGGTGATGACGAGCTTCTTCGCGCGCAAGAGGTGCATCCCGGGACGCTCGTCCTGCAGGAATTTCGCCGCGTTCTTGGAGAAGTATTCGAGTGAGTCGCAGGCAGGAAAGATCTCCATCATGATGGTTTCGAAGCGCGAGCGGCCCGTCTCGCGCCGAATCACCTCGATGTACTCTTCCTGATCCTTGAGCAGGGTCTGGATCGCGCGCCGCATGATCGCAGCTCGACCCGCGAAACCGCGAGCCTCCCACGCCGGCTGAGCGCGCCGCGCGCGCGCGACCGCATCGCGCACCTCGGCGGCGCTGCTCACCGCGATCTCACCGATGGGAGCGCCTGTCAGCGGGCTGCTGAGCCGCAGGCGGCGCCGCTCACCGTTCACGGATTCCACGGCCTCCACGATAGCCATGCCGCCAAACTATCACCCGCGAGCCGCGAGTGAAACGTGTTTCACTCGCGACGCGGAGCGCCGGCTATTTCCAGCCCTTGGTCGCCTCGAGCAGCAGATCGCACCCGGTGTCAACCTGCTCGATGACCTCGTTCTGGCCGTGCAAGCCCGCCGACCAACCGACCAGTGACGCGAACCAGATGCGCTGCAGGTAGGCCGCGACCGTCGCCTCGCGATCCGAGGCCTTGGCGATCTCGCTCGGTTTGATGCCGCGCATGCTGGAGATGATGATGCGGTTCATGCGCTCTTGATACGAGGCCACGTGAGAGGCGACCTCCGGCTCTCCGGACGCCATCGCGCGCAACACCGCGCGCGCATACTTCGGCTTCCGGCACATGCCGCGCGTGACGATCTTGAAGAACGCCTTCAACCGCTCACCAGGCGAGGGACCGAGCGCCGGCTTCTGCTCCATCTTGAGCTCGAGCGTGTGCGCCTCCCGTTCGAGCGCCGCAGACAGCAAGTCTTCCTTGCTCGAGAAGCTCTTGTACAAGGTGCCGAGCGCCACGCCGGCCTGGTCGGCGACGTCGCGCTGGCGGACATTCTCGAATCCACCCTCTTCCGCCAGATCGACGGCGACGTCGAGGATGCGGTTTCGGCGATCTTTGGCGTTCACAGCCAAAACTCTAGTGAAACACGTTCCATTGTTCAAGCATTCCATATTGACTGGAAGGCGTGCGCACGCTCGCGCAACACGTCTTTGGTCACCTTCCCCGACGCGTTCAGCGGCAGCTCGCTCACCAGCTCGATCCGTCGTGGAACCTTGTAGTTGGCCATGTGCTCTCGGCACCAGGCCGACAGCTCGGCGACGAACTCTGCGGCGGCCTCCGGCTCATTGAACGCGTCTCGTTTCGGGAAAGCGCTGGGGTGCGGCACGACGAAGGCCAGGCCGACCTCCCCGAGGCGCGGGTCCGGCACGCCGATCACCGCGACTTGCACCACATTTCGATGCTGCAACATCAGCCGTTCGACTTCGGCCGGATAGCAATTGAAGCCGCCCACGATGATCAGGTCTTTTTTGCGATCCGTGATGCGCAGGTAACCCCGTTCGTCGAGGACGCCGATGTCGCCCGTCTGCAGCCAGCCACCGTCGGTCAGCGTCTCCCGCGTGCGTTCCGGTTCCTCGAAATAGCCCAACATCACGTTGTAGCCGGAAATCAACACTTCCCCGGGTTCGCCCGGAGGCGTGTCCCGGCCGTCGCCGGTCACCGTCTTTACCAGGACGTCGGGGATCGCCCGGCCGGACGTGGACGCGATGGTTTCCAGGTCGTCGTCGAAGCGGCACATCGTGGCAATACCGCACGCCTCCGTCAGCCCGTACCCGGTGATCACCGTGTCGAACCCGAGCTCTTCCTTCATGCTCCGCACGAGCTCCACGGGGATGGTTGCCGCACCGGTGACCGCGAGCCGGAGCCCGGAGATGTCATAACGCGGGCGATCGGGGTGCGCGAGCAGGCTCTGGTACAGAGTCGGCGGGCCGGGCAGCACCGTCACCCGATCGCGCGCGATGCGCTCGAGGACGGCCGGCACGTCGAACACCGCGTGCGGCAAAATCGTCGCACCGCTGAGCAGACACGCGAGCCAGCCCGCCTTGTAACCGAAGGCGTGAAAGAACGGATTCACGATCAAATAGCGATCACCTGCGCGGAGTCCCACGACCTCGCTCCACGAGCTGAATGCTCGAATGTTCTGCGCGTGGGTCGTCATCACGCCCTTGGGCTGACCCGTGGTGCCGGACGTGAACAGAATGTCCGACACGTCTTCTCCGGCGATGCCGTCCGCTCGTTCACGCACCGCTGGCTTCGCGACGTGCGCTGCCAGCGCCGTGAAATCCTCCCACGAGAGCGCATTCTCTCGCTGTCCGCTGAGCAAGATCACGCGCTCGAGGTGCGGCAGGCCAGGCAGGGGTCGGTCGGGTGTGCGGGGTCCGCCTTCGCGCTCGACGAGTCCCACGTAGTCCGTGCCGAGGAACTGATCGACCGTGAACAGGAGTCGCGCGCGCGTCTTCTCGAGGATGAAGCGTGCTTCCTTGCCCTTGAAGCGCGTATTGATCGGCACGAGCACGGCGCCGGCGAACGACGCCCCGAGCGCCGCGACCACCCAGCGGAGCAGGTTCGGAGCCCAGATCGCCACGCGGTCGCCGCGTTCGATGCCGCAGGCGAGGCACGCCGCGCAGGCGTTTTCGGCAGCGGCGTGGAGCTCCGCGAACGTCAGCCTGTGCTCGCCGTCTTCGATGGCGAGCGCTTGGCCGAAGCGCGAAGCCGACCTTTCTACCAGGGCACGGTAGCTGTGCGGCAGCATGGGAGCGCAAAGATAGCGGCTTTTCGCGCAGAGTGAAACATGTTCTACTCGAGCGCGTGACGGCGTCAGCACACGGCGGCAGCGGGCACGGCCTGCTCCAGGGCAAGACGGTACTTTTGACGGCCGCCGCGGGCAGCGGCATCGGGTACGCCACGGCGCAGCGCTGCGTCGAGGAAGGCGCGCGCGTGTTCATCAGCGACACCCACGAGCGGCGGCTCGCCGAGGCGGCGCGCAACTTGAGCCAGATCTCGGGCATCGAGGTGGGCACGCTCCGCTGCGACGTCACCAGCGAGGCCGAGGTCCAGGCGCTGGTGAACGCCGCCGTGGAGCGCCTCGGGCACCTCGATGTGCTGGTGAACAACGCCGGTCTGGGCGGCACGGCCAACGTCGTCGACATGACGGACGAGCAATGGCAGCGCGTGCTCGACGTGAGTCTGACGGGCACCTTCCGCGTGACGCGCGCCGTCTTGAAGCACATGCTGCCGCGGCGTTCGGGCGCCATCGTCAACAATGCGTCGGTGCTCGGCTGGCGCGCGCAGGCGGGACAGGCGCACTACGCCGCCGCGAAGGCGGGCGTCATGGCGCTCACCCGCTGCGTCGCGATGGAAGCCGCCGGCGCCGGCGTGCGTATCAACGCCGTCGCGCCCAGCCTCGCCATGCATCCTTTCCTGGCCAAGGTCACGAGCGTCGAGCTCTTGGCCGAGCTGACGCAGCGGGAAGCGTTCGGCCGCGCCGCGGAGCCACGCGAAGTCGCCAACGTGATCGTGTTCCTGGCCAGCGATCTCGCGTCGTACCTGACGGGTGAGGTCATTTCCGTCAGCAGCCAGCACGCCTGACCGGCAGCGAAAAAATCGCCGCGACACACCCCGAGCTCAAGACGGCTGCGACGCCACTTGCAGCTCGATCCCCTTTGCAGAATCCACGGCGTAGATGAAGCGGCCGCCCGCCGTCTGCGTGAGACCTTCCACGAGCACGCCGGGGTCGAACTCCTCGAGCCGTTTACCCCGCAAGTGTTGAACCAGGGCCGGAGCCGGCAAGTCGAGCTCCCAATGCTCGCACGCGCGCTCGACCGTGCCCGGAAAGTCGCGCGCCAGCGGTTCGTCGCGCTTCTCGTGGGTGACCGGGCCGCTCACGACGTGCAAGGTCCTGCCTTTGCGGTGGAGCGCCCGCACCCCAGCCGGTTGCTCCTTCGATCCGGCTTGTTCCAGAATGTAGATCGACTCCACGCTCGGCGGAGTGCTCGCGGCTTCGAACAGCTGAGGCAAACCCGTGACGCACAAGATGATCGGCTGCCCCGCCGCCGTGCACGGAAACCGCAGACCGAGCAGCGCACGTCCGTCGTCGAGCAAATCGAACCCTTCGACGTTGATGGGCAGGTCGCCATCGGCGATCTGCGGCGCCCACTGTTTGTTGCGCTTGGCGCCGAGCTTGCTGGTGGCGCGAATGTAAGCGCGCCGGCTGTCAGAGCCGGGCGGCATCAGCTCGACGCTGGCCGCCTGCAGCGCGTCGTTGACGATGCGATGGATCAAAAACGGAGTGCGCCGAACTGCCAGGTTCAGCGAGCGTCCGTCGAGCGCGCCCCGCGCTGCGCTCTCCTCGAAGCGGGCGATGAACGCGCGCCGTGGATCGAGCGGCCCCTTGCGCCCTCCGAAGTGCGAGCCGAGCACGTAGATATGGCCGCCGTGTCGAGCCATGCCTTCCGCGTCGTCGGTACGTCCTCGATAGAAGTCGGGAGTGACGCTCAACCTCTGGCACGCCCAACCCTCGTGCTCTCCGGCGCCCGCGCGGTGCCCGACGAGGATCAGGTTCTCCTCGATCGGACCTTCGTCCAGCGCGCCCCAGAACGCCTCGTCGAAGCCCGACGTCCGCAAGAGCTCGGCGTCGCCGCAGCGCTCGAGCGCCGAGGCCTCCGCGCCTTCGAGCAGGATCCGTTGTAGTCGCTGCCCGCCGTTCGTCCGATCCTTCGCCTTACCCATCTGAAGCATGGACGCGAATCTAAGTCGCGCGACGGGCCGCGCTCGTCACGCGCGAGCACGTCGACGGAAGCGGCTCGCGAGCAGGACCAGGGCACCTAACCCTGCGAATACGAACCCATTCGAGCTAACTCCCCGACCCCGGCTCACGGCACAGCCTCCGCCGTCGTTGCTGCCGGCAGGAGCCCTCGGCTCCGCACCTTCCTCGCCGTCCCCGAAGTCATCGACGGCGCCGCGGGTCGGTCCGCCGTAGCCACTGAACGCAGGCGCCGTGCAGCGGTAATCGTGAGTCACGACGGGTTCTGCGTCGCACACGGGCAGATCCTCGGGGTCGCCGGCGCGCGTGGGCTCTGGACTCGCGCAGCTAGTCACGATGCCGTGATCGACACACGTGAAGTCCGCCGGGCAGTCGTCGTCCTTGGAGCACACATCGACGAGCGACTCGCAGTGGAAAGTCCCGCTCGGCTCACAAGAGCAGTCCTCCGGCAACGTCGAGTCGTCAGCGGAGCCTCCGGCCCCTGTATCCGTGGGCGGGGGAGCGTCGCGGCCGGGACTGCCGCCGCAACCGCAACTCTGTTGTTCGACACAGCGAAACCCGGAGCCGCAATCGGTATCCGTACCGCAAGGGGCGGCGTATTTCGGCACGCATCCCTTTTCTTTGCTCTCCTCGCACTCCGGTGGGACGAGGATCGGCTCCTCGCACTCTGCACCCACGGGACACGGTTCCGGGCGAGCTCCGCCGGAGCAACTCGTGCGCGTGTGTTCGTAACAGACCATCTCGCTCCCACAGTCCGCATCCGAATTGCACGCGGCGCCGGGCACACACGCCTTCAGCTCAACGCAGTCATCCTCGAGCACCGGACACTTCTCACCCGGTGGACACGGCGCCACTCTGCAGTCCACGAAGCCGATCACGTCGCAGCGGTAGCCGCGTTCGCAGGTGGCGTCGGTGTCGCAAGTGCTCGGCTGCGCGGACGCGCTACTCGCCAGCGTCAGCACGGACACGGCCAGGGACGAGGCGAAGGCTCTGGAACGGTGGCTAAGCATGAAGGCTCCTGAATCTACGGAGGACGGAAGCGTTCCCCGAAAAAAGCGTGAACCCTGGATTATGCCACGACCCGCGGCCCTCTGCTTTGCGCGGAGCCGGGCGCTGCTGCAAGATGGCCGCCTCGCACTAAATGACGTCACCATCCGACCAAGCTGCACCGCGTCAAGAAGCGGCATCGAAGCCCGAGCGCACCAGCCGTGCACAGCGCTGGCGCGGCCGAGCCGTTCAAGCGCTGATCCTGATCGCGGTCTATCTCGGTGTGAGCGCGTGGCAACGGCGCAGCACCCTGAGCACGGACGGCCCCGCTCCCAGCCTGCGCGGTGTGACCCTGGACGGACGCGAATTGTCCCTGGCGCAGCTGCGCGGTAAATCCGTGCTGCTTCACTTCTGGGCAACCTGGTGCGGCGTGTGCAATCTGGAGCACGGCAGCTTGAACGCGCTGCACGCACGCCTTCCAGAAAACACCGTGCTGGTCAGTGTCGTGGCCGACGGCACTGACCGCGCGGCGCTCGCGGAGTTCGTGAAAGAGCATGACATCCGCTATCCGGTGCTCGTGGCAGACGAGGGCGCGATCCAGCGTTACGCCGTGAGCGCCTTTCCCACGAACTACTACCTGGACGAAGCCGGGCAGATTCAAGACGTGACGGTGGGCATGTCCACACGCTGGGCCATGTGGCTCAGGTTGTGGTTGGCCTAGCCGCTCGAGCGGTCGGCACGAGCCTTGCGTAGTATCTCGTCCACGCGTCGCACTGTGCCAGCGGCGCGGGCCGAGAAATGGGGAGACAACATGCTTCATCGTCGACGACTTAGCGCCAGATTTTCCTTGGCTCTGCTGGGGCTCGGTCTGCTCGCCTGCGGCGGGCAACCTGGCACACCCGGACAGCCGGATCCCGGCAACGAACGGCCTGGCACACCCGGCAGCCGGGTGAACACCACGTTGCCCCCGGCAGAAGCCGCGGAGGCCACGCAGCTTCGAGCCGAGCTCGACGGCTTGAAAAGCCTGAACGCCGAAGGCTTTGCCAGCCGCTATCCCGTCACCTTTGCGCCCAGCCTCGGCTATGACCCGCTCGCGGCGCAGCGCCTCGATCTCGTGCAGGCCTCGTCGCTCGCGCTCAACGGCCCCGAGCAGAGCGCGCTCGCCCAGAACGGCTTCGTCATCAGCGAGCGCCGCCGCTTCCCGAGCTTCGTCTACGGCTATTCGACCATCTACATGGCAGATCTGCCGCTCTACGTCTCGGCCGACTCGATCCTCTACGCGGTCCACGAGTCGTACGACGCCATCCTCGCGACCCTGGAGCTCGCGGCGCTCTCACCGACGCTGAATCGGCTGCTCGACTCGATGCGCGGAGCACTCGCGGCAGGTGCCGGCACAGAGCTCTCCAGCGGCGCACGCGCCCACGCCGATTTGTATTTGAGCGTCGCCAAGAGTTTGCTCGTGGGACGCTTCGCAGGTCCGATCGCCGGAGGCGACGCCATCGCGGCTCAAAAGCTCTACAACGGCGCGCTCGCCGCGGACGGCTGGCAAGACGTCACGCTCTTCGACGTCCTGCGTAGAGTCGACTTCTCGCAGTTCAAACCGCGCGGCCACTACACGGACAGCGAGGAGCTGTCGCGCTACTTCCGCGCGATGATGTGGCTCGGCCGCGTCGATTTTCGCATCCTCGAGACTCAAGACGACGGCACCCAGCTGTTTCACCGGAAGCAGCTCGAGGCCGCGTACGTGCTGCGCGCGTTGATGGACGCACCCTCCGTCGACAGCTGGCGTAAAATCGACCGCACCATCGAAGCCTTCGTCGGCGAGCCCGACAACATGACGCTCCCCGAGCTCGATGGGCTCCTGAGCAATCTCGGTGCCGCGAACGCCGCCGGCCTGGCCGCCATCGACGACGCGCGCATCGCGCAAGCAGTGATCAGCGGCGGCTACGGCACGCAGCGCATTTCGAGCCACATCATGGTCAACGGGCTCGGCAAGGGCACCCTGCCGCTCTCGAGCACGTTCTTGCTCTTCGGCCAGCGCTACGTGCTCGACAGCCACGTATTTTCGAACGTCGTCTACGATCGGGTCCAAGGCGGTAGCGTCTGGCGCATGATGCCGAACGCGCTCGACGCGAGCTTCGCCGCGCTCGGTAACAACCAAGCCGGCCAATTGCTCGGCGCCGAGCTCCAGCGCTTCGGTTACGCGCCGGACCTCGCCTCCATGCGCGTGCTCGCCGACGCGCACCCGCCCGCGTTCTGGGACGCAAACCTGTACAACCTGTGGCTGAGCGCGCTGCGCACCCTGTCGCCGAACGCGAACGCCACGGGCCTGCCGAAAATCGCCGCCACCGAGGCGTGGGGACGCCGCCTCCTGAACGCGCAGCACGCGTCCTGGGCCGAGCTCCGGCACGACACGATCCTGTACGCGAAGCAGTCGTACACGGGCGGCACAGTCTGCGAATTCCCGGACGCCTACGTGGACCCGTACCCCGAGCTGTTCGCGCGCATTGGACACTTCGCGTCGCGCGGCGCCGCGCTCGTAGCCGGGCTCGATTTTTCCCAGCACGAAGGGCTCGCGCAGCGCATCAGCGGCTACTTCGCGGAGCTTCAGAGCGTCGCGTTCACTCTGCAGAAAATGGCAGAAAATCAGCGCTCTGGCACGTCCCACAGCGCCGAGCACATGGCCTTCATCAACGAGACCGTGGCGCTCGAGGGCGGCTGCGGTGCACCCTCGGGCTTCACGGGTTGGTACGCGCGCCTCTTCTTCCGCCCAGGGGATGCCATCGAGCTCGATCCCGTCATCGCCGACGTGCACACGCAACCCACCGACGAAGGCGGCAACCCGGTCGGTCGCGTGCTTCACGTCGGCACGGGCATGCCGCGTCTGATGGTCGTCACCGCGGACACTTGCACCGGGCCACGCGCGTACGTCGGCCTCGCGTCCAGCTACTTCGAGCGCATCACCGAGAACTTCGACCGTCTCGACGACAAGCGCTGGAAAGATGCCATCGTCGCCGCGACCCCAGACGACGTGCCCTGGATGCAAAACATCGTCGTGCGCTGACGGGTGCCCACCCCCGCCGTGCTCGCCCGTGCTATCGAGCCGTGCCGTGCTGATACCTGCGCCCAGATTCGCCACAGCTTTGGCGGGCGCCGCGTTGGCGCTGGCAACAGTCAGCGCTTGTCACGGTGACGGAAGGCGCGAGTCGCACTCGAAGGACGCTCACGCTGGGCGTCGCGGCACAGCGCACAGCCGCGCATGCCAAGATTGCGTGATCGGAGGGCATATCGATGGTCGTGCCGCTTACGCCGCCTGCGTCAGGAACGTGAAGTGCAATCGCATGGCAATTTGTGAATTCGAGCGCGGATGCCTGGCCACGGCCACACGCGATCGGC
Source organism: Polyangiaceae bacterium (assembly GCA_036520475.1). Classification (GTDB taxonomy): domain Bacteria; phylum Myxococcota_A; class Polyangia; order Polyangiales; family Polyangiaceae; genus DATDJP01. Next base: position 27,329 of record DATDJP010000154.1, read on the forward strand.
AGTGCCTGCGGATTTGTTCGAAGGAAGCCGGCGTCCGCACTCTGACGGATCCCGCCTTTCAGCTCGCGTCGCGGCTCAATGTCACCGCATCTGCGAACTGCAGCCACGCGTGCGGCGCTCGTTGATCCGGAGTCGTGACACACGCTCTCGAGCCCGCTGCCACACCATGCGCGCTTCACTGCATCACTGGGCCGCGATCGAACAAGCCTCGCTCGTCCCCTTACGCACGTACAAGTCGCCATAGAAGAGTTTGCCGTCGGGGCAGTAGTGGCGATCGAGATAGGCCGCCAATTCCGCGTAGCGCCGCAGCGAGCGACCCATCAGCGAGCCGCTGGCATCCACGATGACTCTGGGTTGGGACTGCTCGAGCTCTCGGATCAAAATACCGCGCGAACCCGATACAGACCGCGCATTCTCTTGCTCCAACGTGGACTCGAACCAGGGCACGACGCCCGCCGGAAAAGTGGTGTACACGTAGCGTGTCGCGGGACTCACGCGGCATGAAACGTAGGCCTCGGCGTAAAATCCCCAGATGAATACCGGATCCCAGGGCTTGGTCCGGCCGCTCAAATACTGACACAAGGGCGTGTTCATCGGATTGAGCGGAGGTAAGCGCGCCGACTCCGTCGCTCTCGACCCGTACTGGCGCGACCAGCCCCAGTGCGCTGCAACAGCGAGCGCGAGGAGCATACCGGACGCCGCCGACACCTGGTGCCTTGCCGCAAGCACGGCGCGGTCCAGGAGATCTCCCGCCAGGAGTGCAGTCCAGGGGAACAACGAAAGATAATAGTGCCCAAAGCCTCTCATGGGGGCGTTGACGGTGAGGCCGAAAACGACCGTTCCAACGAGCAGAACGGCGGCAAAGCCGCTCCTATCCAGCGCGGCGGCGGCTCCCCGTCCCTTGAACAGGCTGAGGAGAAAGCCTGCCGTCAGCGCACCGATGAGACTCGCTAGCGGCAGCACTGGCGCGACTGAGTTGCCCAACCGCTCGAAGACACCGGTGTCGCGAAATGGCGCCATGTAGACGTCGCGGTTGTATTCCACGAAGTAGTACCAGAAGCTCGAGAGCTCGCCCGCGATCGCATAGCGGATGCCCAACACGCCGAGCGGCAGGCACACACCACCCGCAAACAGCAGCACCCAGCGTGCGCGCTCACGCGGGCGCCACTCCGTCCGCGCCAGCGCGGCGGCGACGATCCAGATCATGAACGGCAAGACCGCCAGCGCAGCGGTTTGCTTGGTGAGCATTCCGAGGCTCGCCAGCGTACCGGTAACGAAGAGTAGGGACGGCCTGGATTGGCTGCGTTCCCTGAGCGCTGCTGTCAGACACGCCAGTGCGCTCAACACGAATAGATTGGCGACTAACTCGCCGTTGAACGCGATGCCATCTCCGGGGAGGAGGTCCCATCCGACAGTGGTAATCGCCCAGAGGAGAGCAGCGAATGCGCCGACCAATGGGCGTCCCGCTGCGCGCCCCGCGATGAAAACCATGACGGCCACGAGGGCAGAGCATACGAACGCCAACCACCGGACGGCCTGCAAGGTTACCCCGAACGCGTGCAGCCACAGCGCAGCTACGTAGTACAGCACTGGCCCGCGGTGGCTGACGCCGTCGACGTACGGCAGCCACTGCCCGTGGATCATTCGGTATGCGAGCGCGGCAACATAGCCCTCGTCCTGATTGAGCCACATCGGCTCCGGAGACAGCGCCCAGAGGTTTGCTCGTCCGATCAAGCAAACCGACCAGGCGACGGCAATGACTGGCATTGCGACGCCCGCAGCGCGCGCAAGCGCAGCGCCTCGTTCTGCGAGCGTTTTCCGCCGCCCCGGCCCCACAGGGGTATCGAGCATGAGAGGCAGTTAGCCGACGATTTCGCCGAATACCACCTCCGTAGCGCGGCCGGTCGCATCGATTGCTCAGCGCGCACATCGCACATCGCACATCGCACATCGCACATCGCACACCGCACACTGCACACCGCACACCGCACACCAGCGGGCGCGGGCTCAGAGGAGCGACGCTCAGCTGCCAGAGGAGGTGGTCGGGTCGACGACCTGGCCCGCGAAGATTATCGCGCGCGTTTCGTTGTCCAGGATGAAGAAGAGGAAGGGGCGCGTGGCTTCGAATGTGGCGGGCTCCGGAGCGCTCGCGCGGCCCACGACGACCGCGGTCGCTGCGGCCGCTTCCGTGCCGGCCTCGTTCACCTTGACGAAGGCCTCGTGGATCACGTCTGTAATCGACAGGAAACGCGAGCCGTCCATGCGTGAGAAGTCGGCATCCTCGAACGCACTCGGCATCCCCATCTGGGCGAGCCGTTCGGCAAGGCTGAGCTTGCTGCGGATCTCGAACTTCGGAAGCGTAATGGTGACGCCTTTCGACGAAAGGCCGTCCAGAACCGTGCCGATCTGCTCCGCAGTCATGGCCTGTGCCACCGAGTCGAACTGGCCGACATCGGGCAACACCACCAGCATGCTCACTTCGTCGCCATCGTAAGGCAGAGAGACGGCGCGCCACCCCGAACCCTCGGCATAGCGCGTCTCTTGATACTGGTGCATCAGGGGAACGTTTATCGCGCTGCCGTCGAGCTTCGCGAACTCTCCTTCCCGGGTGTCTTCGGGTTTGAACGGCACGTTCCAGGAGGCGTTGAAATACACCGCATTCGTGAGCACGAGCACCGTGTCGCGGACGATGACGCCCTCCGGGAGTAACTCGGGGATGCGTTCTTCCGTGCGCTCGTTGACCCAGCCGTTGATGGTGGCGCGCGCCTGTTCCGGCTGCATCGCGAAATCCAGAAGGTTCATGGCGGCGCCGTAGTGCTCTGCCAGGACGTCCAGATAGCTCGGTAGAAATGCGTAGTCGTGCTGGGCCCAGGTGGAGTTGACGATGCGCAACCGGAATGGTTTGCCGTCGACACCACGTGCGTTCTGCCCTCGCGTCGCGAGCGCCTGATCCAGGCTGTTGAAGGCTGCGTGCAGCTCGGGCTCCGGCTGCGCGAAGTGCAGCGTCGTCGCCATCTCCTGCTGCGTCGTTCCGGCGGACCCCGCGTAGGTCATCGCGAGTGCGATCGAGATCGAATGCGGGGAAAAGAAGAAGTTGCCGGCCGGCGCCTCCGCCCGCCACAGATCGTGCAGGAACTGCGCATTGCTCCCCGTGAGCTCGCGGACGGACTCCGAGCTTGCCGTGGCTGGCAAGCGCTGTTGATCGGATTTGACCTGTTCGAACGGAGCCGGCTCCGGGGTCCCATCGTCCGGACCCTCGTTACAACCCGCGAGCGCGCCCACCAAACAGGCTAAAGCCGTGACCTTCGACGCATGTGCCATGCTCGAACGGTAGAGCACGTACGGTGCCAATCGCAGTAGTTCCGCGTTCCTACGCCTTAAATCGGGTCTTTCCCTGGCGTGGTCGGCGCCATCCCGGGTTCCGCTGTCGCGCTCATGGCACAGTGCCACTCAGGGCTTCCGGAACGCGAGCCCCTCGAACGTCCCTGATTTTCTCCAGGCTTCCAGGAGGGCGAAGAACGCGACCGGGCCTCCAGAATAGCCCGACATGTTGAGCCGTTCCCGCCGGCCGATCGGTCCGCCTTCGTTGTTGTAGTAACCGGGAGTGCACTCGAGGCCGATGACGTACTCGAGGAAGCGCGGCTCGAGCGAGTCCACCCAGGCCCGCTCGGCCTCGGCCGTCGCCTCGACTTCTTCGGCTTCGGCGTGCAAGGCGTGCGCGATGACCCGCGCAATGGTCGTGCCGGACTCCTCCAGATTATGAGTGATGTTCGAGATGAGGTTGCCGCCCTGCGCGATCCCGATCACGAAGGCGTTCGGAAAGCCGTGAACGTGGATGCCGTGCAGCGACTGCATGCCGTCCGCCCAGTG
>DATDJP010000155.1:0-2816 GCA_036520475.1 Polyangiaceae bacterium
TACTCCGCGGGTGCATCCGCGCCGGCCATGCCCGCCAGTGACGACCTGGACGTCTCGCTGCCGGCCACTCGCTTTGGCGGCTGGGCGCTGTTCACCAACGTTCCTCCGGGCGACTACGTCATGCGTTTCGAGCGCGCGGGGACCGTGTGCAATCAGCCGATACCGGGTTTCGGTTTCGGCGCAGACGCCCAGGGCGACATCCGCCTCAGCGTGTTTGCCGGCGCTACGACTGCCAATGTGGCGGCATTTTGCCCGTGACTCGGGGGAAGGAGGCTCTCCATGAAACGTGATATTGGCGTGCTCGCACTGCTCCTGGCGACAACCTTCGGCTGTTCGTCGGAAGCCGGCGACGGAAGCTCCGGATCAGAGCTGATCCTGGCGACGCCCAGCCATGGTGTACAGATTCACACCCGGGGCTTGACCATCCCCGCCGGCAGCGACGAGGAGTGGTGCGAAGTCGTCGAGCTACCGGGATCGCCGGATCAGGAGCTCCTCATCGGCGCCATTGAAATCGCGATGACGCCGTTCAGTCATCACCTGATCGTCAGTGTGGCGCCGGAAGGATCCGCGAGCCTCGCTGATGCGCGCGTGGGAGAGAGGCGTGCGTGTCAGGGCGCACACGTGTACGGCCCGGATCTGCTCACGCTGGCCGCCGCCGCGAGCCCGCGTTTCTCGAGCCAATTCCCTCCGGGCGTCGGTCAGAAGCTGCGCGGCGGACAAAAGCTCGTGTTCGACTATCACTACCTGAATACGAGCGACAGCAGCGTCGTGGCCCAGCACAAGCTGAATCTGCACTTCATCGATGCCATCGACAGGCAGGCGCGCGTGTTCGGCTTCTACAACCAGTACCTCGACATTGCGCCGCGCTCGTCGCCCGCATTCGCCGACGAGTGCCGCTTCAAGAACGACGTCTCAATCTGGTCCGTGCTGCGGCACACGCACCGGCGCGGCACCGACTTCGACGTGTGGTGGGCGGGTGGCGAACGCGACGGGCAACACCTCTGGAAGAGCACGAACTGGGAGCAGGACATCACGTTTACCTTCGACGAGCCGGTGCGCGTCAAAGCCGGTGAGGGCTTCCGCTGGCGGTGCGCTTTCGACAACCCCAGCGACGAACACGTGATCTTCGGCCCCGAAGCCACGGACGAGATGTGCATTCTGTTCGGCCAGTTCGCCGCAGTCGCCGAGGACAGCGCCGTGGGGCCGCAGAGCTGTTACCGCTTTTCGCCGTCCGAGTGATGACGCTGACCGCGGTTCTGTCACGCCACGGAGCGTGATACGACGCTGGGCCGTGAGATCGCGAATCGACGTTCCTGCGATCGTGCCGTCCGGTGCGCGGGCGCGCGTTGCTTGTTCGTTTGGCCGGGTCGGAACATAATACTGAGCTGAGCGCTGGGAGGCCGTCTTGAAGCGAAGGTTTCAGCGATATGCCGGGTTTCTCGGGTGCCTGCTCGCCTTCTGGGCGGCGAGCTGCCGGCCCATCTTGGGACTGGACGAAGAGACTCCGAACAGAACGCGCGACGCTGGCCCCGTTGGACCGCCTCCCCGGTGGTGGATCGAGAAGGACGCCGGGTGTGAAATCGAAGCGCCTCCCGCGCGCGGCGACTTTCAGGAGACAGACGCGGGCCCACAGAGTTCGACTGACGAGCCCATCTATTTTGCGCTCACGCAGCTCCGCATCGGGTCCGTGGACGATGAGTACAAGGAGTATCCATCAGGGGACCCGAGTGCGCCCTGGCAAAACATTGGCTTCGATCTCGATGGTCAGTGTGAGTCACCGTGTGAGGCGACGAGCGTCTCGGGGTGCCCGAACGTCCTGGACGGTAAGGGCTGTCGTGACAATGCCATCGGGCAATTGATCTACAATGCACAGACCGTCATCCCGGATCTCAAGGAGGAAAGACTGAACTGTGAGCTGCTGCTCGGCGGCTACAACGTGATTTTGAAGGTGTCCGGTTATAACGGCAAACCCGACGACCGCAGCGTGAGGGTCGATATCTATCCGGCCCTGAGCGTGGGCCGAGAAGACAAACTCGACATCGCGCCGTGCCCCTCGGACACTAGATGGCGAAACTACGCATCCCGATGGAAGTCAAACGAGCACTGGTTGGTTGCGCACGATGCAGTCACAGCGAGCGTCGAGCAACCAGCGGGCACGTTCGACTTACCCGATTCCATCTGGCGCTCTGCCGACGCCTTCGTGCGCGGATGGTACCTGGTTGCGACGTTCGACAGGGCAGAGTTCTGGTTGAATGGCCAGCGCAACATCCCCGGTTTCCGCATCAAGCTGAGCAGTGCCGTGAGCGTCGGCTGGCTCGCCAAGCGCCAAGGGCGCTGGCACCTGTCACAGGCGACGCTGGGAGGCCGCACCACCGTCGAGGACATGCTCGACTCGTTCGAAGAGCTCGGCGTCACGGAGGAGCAGTGTTTGGGCGGACACCGGCTGACCAAGCTGAACCTGACGTACAGTCGCGATCTGAGCGCTGAGACTGGCTCCTGTGAAGATCCGGGTGCAGCGCTGAGTTTTGGTCTGAGCTTCGAAGCGGAACAGACGCTGGGCGGAAGGTTGACGGACGAAGCCCCCCGTCGAGGGACGTGGCCTCTGGGTGAACTGTGCGGCGACGGCGGCGCCGTCTCCGCCGATGCCGACGCAAGCCAATAGCCGCCGGGCCTAGCCCAATCCGTGCCGTCTCAATAGCCGCCGCACCATCTGCACGGAGACTTCCGCCAGAGCCGCGGCTTTGGTCGTGCTGCCCGCGGCTTTTTCGAGCACGCTCTTCAGATACTCGCGTTCGAAATCGTCGCTCGCTTGGCGG
>DATDJP010000156.1:0-110030 GCA_036520475.1 Polyangiaceae bacterium
TCTGCCGCTGCGCGCGGGCGGCCCCTCCCTTGTGCGGGCGCCGCCCGCACGGGAGGGGGCGGTATTGACGCCACCGGCGGTGCTTAGCGGCGCCGCGCGAGACGCAGCGTCGGATCTCGGATCTCGGATCTCGGATCCCGATTTGGGATCGCGAGAGGAGCGTCGATGCTGGCGTCTCCTTGCAGAGCGGTCGGCCGACTCGGTTCGGAAGGGCGCTCCGCCGCGTTGCGGTAGCGACGGTGTGTGTTCGTTGCTCCTGTTGCCTCGGCGGCAACAGAATCTCACCAATCGAACAACACCTGTCGTTCAACGAGGGAGCGGCCCGCGAGTCGCACTGGTGAAGTATCGCTGAAACGGCGTGCTACGCGGTGCCTCGGCGCGGAACACTTCCTGCTCTAGGAGGGTGCGCTCTCGAAACCGCAAACTCCGAGTATCGGAGGACGCAAAGCTACCGAACTGACGAGTTGGCGGGGCTACCGAAGGAGACACTGTGCCGAAAACGTTTACCTCCTCACGCAAGCTACTGTCCGCAGCGTTGCTACTCGGAAGCACCGCCAGCATCGGGTGCGCGCCGGAAGATCCCGGCGTTCAGCAAGAGCGGGACGCGTTTTTCAGCTCCATCAACGGCTTGCGGGCGATCAACGGCCTGTCGACCAAAAACGGCCTATCGCTCACCAACGGCTTATCGCTCACCAACGGCATGACGCTCGTGAACGGGATGAACCTCCTGAACGGTTTGTCCACCACGAACGGTCTGTCGCTCACCAACGGGATCGCGCTCGCGAATGGCCTGTCCCTGACCAACGGCCTGTCGCTCACGAACGGCATGAACGCCGTGGATGGGAACACGATGTTGCCCGTGGACTGCGGAGCCACAGGCACGCCGGGGCAAGACTGCTGGGGACAGTCTGACGGACTCATGAGCTCACGCATCGGTCTTTTGTCGAGCGATGCTGGGATCATGACCGCCAAATATCTGGTGCGCTGCGCGCTCCCTGCCGGCGACGTCTTGGGTCTCCAGGATTACACGGGGTCCGTGTTGCGTCTGGAGGGCGAGGTGGGGCTGTCACCGAGCTGGAAGAACGGCCACTGCGATCGGGTGTGTCAGGAGAAGAATTCGGCCTGTCTCATGGCGCTGACCAACGGTAGCGGCCAGCACATCGCGATCGAGCTGTCCGCGCACTACAAGAACGCCGACGGAAAGTCGGGTACGGCGGACGACAACCGGCTGACGATCGGCACGGGTCACTCCTCCCCCTTCAACAAGCAGGAGGCGGCCTTCTACGGCAACATCTTTTCCCAGCCTCCGCAGGCGTATTACTGCACCCAGCAGGGGCTCTTCAGCTTCATTCCAGGCGTCGGCAACCTGTTCACGGTGGATGTCCGCGCGTGCGGCGGCTACGTCGACGTGCTCGGCCTTGGCGTGCGCCTGTTCGACGAATGCCCCATCAAGTCGATGGGCTCGTGCACGGAGCTCGTGGCGTCGATCCAGTCACTTTTCATCCCGCATCAGAAGTGCACGGAGAAGAGCGGCGCAAAGACGAAGTGCGAGTCGGGCGCTGGAACCGGGCCACTGGGAACGGTGCTCAGCGTGTTCAACAACAAGACCTGGAACTATCCGGTCACGACCTGGGTCCAGCAGTAGACGCGAATCTCGCGACGCCCGGTGTCAGCGAACGTATCCGACCCTGCCGACGTCGGCAGGCCCTGATCTCGTCCGATCAAAATGTAGCGTCGAGCTGCAAATGGGTGACGTGATCGGCAACACCGAAGTCGAAGTCCGAGGGCATGCGCGCGATGTAGTCCGCCTGCAGCTTCAGCCTGTGCCCGCTGAAGTAGTAGTTGAGCCCCGCACCCACCTCCTGAGCGTTGGCGCGCACTTCGCTCTGGAACGCGGGGTCCGTACCGTCGGCTGCGTACAGCCGCGACAGGCGTCCCACCACCTCGAACGGCGGGTCGAAGGTGTAAGAAGCCTGGAGCACCCAGCCGTGCCCAGAGCGTGTGTATTCCGTGACGGGAGCGCCGGTCTCGTCGACCGAGTCGATCTGATCGACGGACGCCTCCTTCCAGAGGTACTCCGCTTGAACGGCGAACCCCATCCACTTGAACACGAGATCGGTAGCGGCGTGAAAGTAGTCCGTGGTGCCGCCGTCGAAGGTGGGCCCCGTGGTGCTCCGGAGCCGGTTCGTGTTCCAGTTGTTCGCTATGCCGGCGCCGATTGCCAGCGCGGGCTTGTCGCGGTACTCGAGGTCGCCTTCGACGTCGTCATCGATCGACCCGAGCGGACGAAGCTCGACGCGGCCCACGAGCAGTACCCCCGGCTCTTTGCCGTCGCTGAGATTGATGCCTCCCCCACCGAACGCACCCAGCCGAAACGCGACAGGCGATTCGTCGCCGAGAAACTCGTCGGAATAGGCCATCACGCCGACGTCGCGATCCAGCGTCAGCTCTGCCACCGGACGCGGTCTGTCGGCCATCTGCAGACCCCATTCGCGGATCGTGCGCAGCCGATCGAACGGGACGAAGTACTGGCCGACGCGGAATTTGAGGTCGCGATGCGCCGCGTAATCGAGGTACGCGTCGTAGATCGGTGACGTCGCACCATCGCGAAAGTCGCGCCCCGCCACCGCGAGTTGAAGCATGTACGTCAGCTCGCGCTGATACACGTGACCGGAGAGCCAGAGCCGCGCCGTGCCGATATTGACGGTCTGTTCGAGCTCGCGCTCGCCGTTCTCGTCTGCGCGCGGGATGTCCAGCTGGTAGCGCACCTGCATGCGCGCTCGGACGTTCATCGAGAACGCGTCGCCGGCGTCGACCGTGAAGCCCTTGCCGGGCGCACCGCTGACTTTCGCCTCGTCCTTGGTCCCGGCCTTCGCCACAGGCGCAGGCAGATCGGGCTTCGGTCCCGCCGGTACCGTGGCCGGCGCTGTCTCCACACCGTCGCGCGGCGGGGTGTCGGGGTTCGGCTCACCCGGCGCTGCGGCGGGAACCGGCGCGACCTCTTCGGGCGGCGCAGTCTGGGCCTGGGCGGTAAATGGCACTAACGCTAGCGCAGCGATCCTTCGCTTTAGCTGAGTTTTTTCCACGGCTTGAGTGCTCCCTACCGTATTAGTCTAGTAATTCTGTAGATTTAGTAGAGAATAGATAGCACCCCCGCCGTTGGGACGTCCAGCAAAGAAGACGCGGCGGTGCACCTGCGACGGCCACCCGCGACACACGTCGAGTCGAGCCGCGCGAGTTCAGCGCGGGCGAGCTCGGTCTATGGACGCGAGGTCACAGCGTCTTCAAGTATTCGACGAGCGCCCGGCGTTCATCGTCGCTCAGCACCCGCGTGAACTCGTGACCGCGGTTGCTCTGCGAGTACTTGTACGTGTTGTAGATCTTGCGATCTTCGAGCTGAGGTGCCGTGGCGGGCGCCCCTTCGATGTTCCAGGTGAACCACAGGAGCGCGGCGGGACTCGTCTCGGCTGCCCCGGGGGTGCACTCGGTCACCGGCTGCAGAAGCGGAAGGCCACACGGCAGCGCGTCGTACTTCCAGCCGAGCTTTCCGTGATCGTACGCGCGCGCGAGGTTCGTGTCGTAGCCCATGACGGCATTGGGATCGGTCGCGGGCTTCGGCGCGGACACCCGTCGCCAGATTGGCTTGCGCTCCGACGGCTCGAGCACCTCCCACACGCTCGGCACCGAACCATTGTGGAAGTACGGCGCCGTCGCCCACACTCCGTACAGCGGCGGAGCGAGGTACCCCTCGGGCTCGACCGTGCCGAAGCATTTGCCAGGCGTCTCGGTCGTACCGTACCCCCACCACGTCCACTTCAAGTTCTGCTTGAGCCCGTCGTTGAGCGAGCGAAGCCGTGCGGGGTCGGTGTCAATCGTGGGCAGCGGGACGATGTGCGCCGCGATGCCCTCGAGCTCCGGGCTGTCGAGGTACTTCGAGTCATGCACGAAGCGCGGTGAGTAGACGCCGTGACACGTCGCGCAGGACCCGTTGCCGCCGCTCGGTCTGGGCACGGTGTTGCCGAGCCCGGGGGCCCAGAGATCTTTGTTGTGAAAGAGCTTCGCGCCCCGCTCGGCCAGCGCCGTATCGATCGGGCCCGGGTAAGCGGGCGCGGTCAGCGACTCGAGCCAGAGCTGGACGTCCTGGTCGTACTTTTCGATCCACTCTCTGCCGTGCGGGATGTCGGCGAAATGCGCTTGGCTCAAGATCGGCATGAAGAAGCCCATCACCGGACGAGCGTTGTCCATCGCGAAGCTGCCATCGTGGAAACGCCGCGTGCGGTGCCCCACGTTCCACCAGATCGGAAAATCGACGCTGCCCTGTGAGGGCGCCACGATCAGTGCCAGCGGATCGTAGCGACTCAGCCGATCGATGTCGAACGCGGCGATGGCGGGATAGATGAGAATGTCGCCCGAGCCGCGCACCTTGTTCGCGGCGATTGGCGTCCCGGGGAATGCGTCACCGAAGTGCGCGCCAATGTCGACCAGCGAGTTGCCGTTGCCATAAAGCGTGCCCAGGCCTGGCCCCTCCGAGGGGTCCCCGACGGCGCCGCTGTGACACCAGTTGCACGTCAGAGCCATCTTGCCGCTGTAGCGCCCATCCGGCTCGCGCATTTGCGTGACAGCGAGAGGAAGTTGCCCGGAGCCGCCGTTCGTCCGATTCGGATCCTCGCCCGGCAAGGGGTACGGATTGCGCTTCGGCCCGAGTGGCATACCCCAGCGATTGGCGACGAGTTGATCGAAGTTCGCCGGTCGCGAAAAGTAGCCCCAACGCCTCCACAGATCGTTGTACTGCTGCGCGGTGAACGACATGATCGAGTCGGTGTAGTTGCCGCCGAAGAACCACAGCTTGCCGTTCTCCATCATGTCTTTGCCGCGAGTGAAGCGCGCGCGGTACTCGCCGCAGGTCTTCGGCGCCGCGTCTTCTGGCTTTGCGCCCTCATGACAGTCGAACCAATAGGCGTTGTAGTAGGTCGCCTTGCCGGCGCTGACACCCCGTTGAACGAGCGTGCGAGGGTCAACCGGCAGCGCCGTATCGTCAGGCTTCGAGAGACAGAACGTGCTCCACACGTGCCCGCCACGCGCACTGCCCAGGAGCGGGTACGCGTGGTTACCTCCTTCCGGATCCCAGGGACCCGGGCTCGGCGGCGCTCCGGGGTCTTTCGTATCCCCAGGGGTCGGAGTGGGACCGCACGCCAGAATGCCAGCGCCCACGAGTGACGAAAGAGAAAAACCCAACGCGCAGGCCGTGCGCGCTCTGCGGGACAAGGCGCGGAGCTTCCGCGGCCGACGAATGCTGTTGGGTAGCGGAGTGCAGTCGTTCACGCGCATGGGAATCCCTCCTTGCCGTTGCTCGGCTCGACCAAGTGCTGGCGTCGCTAAACCAAACTTTTGTCTGGTTTCAGACCTAACACTTGCTCGGACGGAGTGTCAATCATGTGCCGGGCGCGCCGTGTGACCGCACGGAACCCCGGCGATACGCCCGGGAACGAGCGTAATTCCCCGCGACCCAGCGCTCGGAGCGCGCCGTCATCGAAACTTTACGTTTGTCCGATACGGCGTGGCGACTAGACTGTTCGCATGATGAACGGGACGCCCTCGGACAAAGCGTTCGCGCGCAAGCCCCAGCAACAGCGAGCACGCGTGCGCTTCGAGAGCGTTCTGGACGAAGCGCGCAAGCTGCTGGTCGAGCGCGGCATCGCCGAATTCTCGATTCCCGACCTGGCGGTTCGCCTCGGCTATTCGCGCGCCGCCATCTACAACTTCTTCCCCACCCCGAGCGCCATCTTCAACGAGCTGACCCAGCGTTATCTGATGGATCTCGAAGGCACGTTGCTGCGGCACGCGCCTGGCCCCGACGTGCTCTCGTGGCAGGACGGAGCGTACGCGTTCACAGCGCTCGCAGGAAAATTTTACAATCAGAATCCCGCTGCGTGCATCCTGATTCTCGGCGGGGCCAGCTCGAACGAGAGCTATGTGGCGCAAGCGTTGCTGCTGCAGCGGCTCGGCTCGCTGGTCGAGCAGCGCTTTGCACGCCGTGGAATCGCGCTCCCGCCCTCGCCGCCGAACGTCGCGCTCCTGAGCGTGGAGATCGGCACGGCCTGCTTGCGCGCGTCGTTCTTCCTGCACGGCAAGGTGACACCAGAATACGAGCGCGAAGCGGGGCGCGCCATGGTGGCCTATCTATCGCAGTACATCGCCGCTCCCCCTGCGCCCGCCAAACGCCGGCGAGCTCGAGCCTAGAGCTTGTTGACTGCCCTGCCGCTTGCGGGATGAAACGAAGGCTGTGACCGCTTTAGTGTTGTCGTCGCCGTAGCGCTCGCAGTTGTAGAGCGCTCTCGCGCACGGCTGCCGCTGGCTCACCAGAGGGTGTGCTTGCCGCACCTGACTCGAGAGCATTCTTGGCGGCGAAAATCCAAGATCCGAGGCCCCGAGGCCACTCGGTGGCGCGTTTGCCGGCTCAGCCCGGATGTTCAACGGGTGGCGGCGCGTCTCGGGCGGGCGCCTGGACGGCGCGCTGACTTCGCTGACGCCGTGACGACGGTGCGCACGTGTTCCTTCCAGCGCTCGAGGAGCTGTTTGCGACGCGCGTCGTCCGGGTCGAGAATGCGCTCTATGGCCATGCCGTTCATAACGAACAGCGTGAGCTCGAGAACCATCGTCGCTTCTTCACTGCCGCTGCCCGTCAAGTCCTTCATGGCGGACAGGATGCGGCCGAGGGTGCGCTTCTCGAGCACGCTGAACTTCTCCTTCAGCTCGGGATCGGTGCGCGCCGCCACCGCGAGCTCCAGCGCTGCCCAGAACAGAGGGCCGGTATAGCTCGACCAGAGCACATCGAAAATCGGCGTGAGCGGGTCGCCCGCGGAGCGTTTGAGTAGCGGTCCGAGCTCCTTCTGGAGCTTGCGCATGCGCTCGTCCGCAAGGTGCTCGACGGCGGCCACGAGCAGGTCCGCCTTGTTCGGATAATGATGGAGCTGCGCGCCGCGCGATAACCCCGCCCGTTCGCCCACCTCGATGGTCGTGGTGCGGGCGTAGCCCACGGTCACCAATGACTCGATCGTGGCGTTCAACAGGCGGGTGCGCGTCACAGTGCTGCGCTCCGCCTGAGTCCGCCGCCGAGGCTTTACCGCTGACGCGCCTTTCGACACGAACGGCAGCTTCGCAAGCTCGTACCTGAGCGTCAAGCGGAGCGTGTAAAAACAGTCACAGGTGCACGCTTTTACGGCGTCTCAGCCGTGGCGACCGCGAAAATTGGAGTGAATTAGGCGACCGTTCCGAACAAAAGTTAGATTCAGTCTTGACTGTTTCTGATTGCCTGATACGTGTATTCTGGATGGGTCGCTGGCTGGTCATGGCAGGGGTGCTGGCGTTCTCCGCGTGTGCAGATCCGGAAGAGAGCTTCGACGCTTACACCAAGCGCGTGCGCGATCTGCAGGGCGCCGAACCCGACGGCGGGGGCGGCGGGCAGGCCGGGTGCGGCCAACCCGACCCAGCACAGATCGCGCCCGAATACGTGTTCACCATGAGCATGCGCCTCACACCGGGTCAGGCCTTTCTGAGCCGCGGCACGGCCACGGCCGAGCGCGTCGGGGAGGAGCTCCATGTGCGACTGCAGATGCAATGGCTCGCCGCCGGCGACCGCGCGACGGGCGTGGGCGAGCCGTTCGAATACGGTCCCATCGTCATTGATCGCGAGGGGAACACCCGCAGCGAGCCCAAGCGCTACACCTTGCCGGGCGCATCGAACCCCGCGTTGTGTGGCATCGAGCTGTCCGCCACCACGTCGGTGCGCGGCCAGTGGTGTCGCCCGGAGGCGGGCGACAAGTACGCGGAAGTTTCGTGCGGCGCAGTTACGGGGACGCTGCACCCGCCGCCTCTCGAGCAAGATCTCGAAGATGCGGGAGGGATCTATCGACTTCAAGTGCTCGAGGCGAACGGCAGCTTGCCGGCGAGCCTGATTGGCTGCCCGGGTGACGCATTGGTGGCTCCGCAATGTCAGTAACGGCGGGCACATCCCGCGCCGGCGTGCTCGTCGTGGTGTTGCTGCTGGCGTGGACCGAGCGCGCGGCAGCGTCGGGCCCCATGCTGCCACGCTTCGGCGCTGAGCACGGCCACCCCACCACGGCCAATCCCACGGCCGTCTACTACAACCCGGCCGCGCTCACGCTCGGGACGGAGACGCGCGTTTACGTCGAAGGGCAGCTCGGCAGTTTGCACATGACGTACGAACGGCCCGAAGCTCCTACGGACGCGCCCGACCCGCCAGATGCAGAGGGCGCGAACACGGGAACGGCCCGGCTCGACGCGCTGGCCTTCGCGCCGGGCGTGGCGGGCAAAATGCGTTTCGGTCAGCTCGCCGTCGGGCTCGGTCTGTACGTGCCGCTCGGCGGGGTAGTCGATTTCGACAAGAACGAGCGTTTTCGCGACAGCGCCTACCCCAGCGCGTACGACGGCGTGCAACGCTTCTCGATCGTACGCGGTCGCACCGCATGGACGTACTTGACCGCAGCGGCGGCGTACTCATTCGGTGAGCCGCGGCTCAGCGTTGGGCTCTCGGTCAACCTGATCCGGGGTACGTTGAAAGCCGACGCCGCGCGCACCACCGCCGGCGATAACAACCTGCTGTCGGAGACGCGCCTGCTCACCGACGTGAGTGATTGGCGCTGGAGCTTGGGTGTCGGCGCGCTTTACGAGGCGATCGAAGAGCAGCTCTGGTTCGGCGCCTCGTATCAATCCCGACCACGCGGCGATACGATGAGCGGAGACTTCCGTCAGAGCATCGCCGGCAACGTTTCCACCCAGGCGGCGGACTTCCGTTACAAACTGCCGGACATCGCGCGCCTGGGAGCTCGCTTCGCGGCGTCAGAACGCCTCGAGCTGCGGTTGTTCGGCGATTACACGCGCTGGAGTGTCCACGACCGGCTTTGTCTCACGTCCGCAGGCGAGCCGTGCGACTTGCAGGATGACGGCGCACCGGCCGAAGGTGCCCACGTGCTCGCCAACCTGCCCCGAAATTGGGAGGACGCGCTCGGAGTGCGCGCGGGGGGGAGCTACTGGCCCGTGCCGGAGCTCGAGGTCTTCGTCGGCGCGGGCTTCGACTCGAACCCGATTCCGAACGCGACCCTGGATTCGACGTCGATGTTCGGCTCCAACGTTTCGGGCGCCCTCGGCGCGCGCGTTCAAACGCTGAGCTGGCTGTTCGTCGGCAGCTCGTACACCCATTTCCACTATTTTTCGCGAGACAACGCGGGCAAGAGCCGGCTCCAGACGTACGCGGTGCCCTCGCGATCGCCCGACACCGGCGGGCGTTACGAGCAATGGGCCGGCATCGTTCACCTGAACGTGGAAGCGGCGTTCTGAGCTCGAGACGCGAGAGGCGTACTACCACGCGCGAGCCGTCGCTGCGCTGCGTGATAAGCCGGCACGTAACGCACACGTTCTGGCAGGCGCGGATAGAGGGCGCGGATAGCGGCGAGCGAGCCTTCGAACACGCGTCGCTCCCGGGCGCCGAATGGCAGCTCGAACTCACGCTGAAATCGCCCCGGCAAAAGGCCCGCGGTCATCACGCGAAACCAGGCCGATGCGGATCGATAACCGAGGCGCGTCGGCCGCAGCAAGAAGCGCGCGATGTCGCGCGCCGGAGCGCCCGCACCCAGCGTCTCGGCTGCGAGCATGCCGTCCCAGTAGCGGGTGAATGCGGGCCAATCCTCGGGTAGCACGCGATCGGGGATGCCGAACACGCGCGCGAAACGCTTGCTCTCCTGGTAGTATGCCTCGCGCTCTTCCGCATCGAGAGGGCGCAGCACGAGCTCGTATACCTCGAGCGCGGTCTCAATCAGAGTCGCGTGCACCCACAGCAGCGCCTGCGCGTCGTTGGCGAGGTAGCGTGTCCCCCGCTGGCAGGCGGCGACGTCTTCTGTGATTTCCCCGGTGACCCGCTCGTGGATCGCGTGCACCCGGCGCGCCGCTCGCGTCACCTTGTCGAAATCTCCGAACAGGATCCCGAACACGCTGTCGAACGTGCGCTGAAAGCGCCCCCAGGGGTCGGTGCGCGTGGCCGAATGTTGGTCCACGCCGTGCGCCACCCAGGGGTGCGCGAGCTGGAGCAGCGACGCGCGTCCCGCACCGAGAAACAGGATGCTCTCGCGATTGATCGCCCAGGAGACGCTGCCGGGCCCGAAAAGACCCGCGCGCGGCTCCGTCACCGACGCAGCAAGCTCGGCGATGAAGCTCTCGAGCTCGGCGCGCGTCACGCTCATGGTTCGTCTAAAGCCCGAAGGTCTTGGCGATGATCTCGCGCTGGATCTCGCTCGTGCCGCCGTAGATGGTCGACACGACGGTGGCGCGGACGTGCCGCTCCATGTCGAACTCGCTGGCGTAGCCGTAGCCGCCCATCATTTGCATGCCTTCGAGCGCGACTTTCTTGGCGGTTTCGCTGACCTTGAGCTTGGCCATCGATGCCTCCCTCGGGAACAGCTGTCCCGGATCGCGGTCGACCTTGGCGGCGACGTCGTAGACGAGCAACCGGCACACCTCGAGCTCCGTCGCGAGATCCGCGATGCGGTGCTTGAGCGCTTGAAACGTGCCGATAGGCCGCCCAAACTGCTTGCGCTCCTTCACGTAACCGAGCGTGTCGTCGAACGCGCGCCGTCCGATGCCCAGCATCATGGCCGCCAGAATCAGGCGCTCGATGTTGAGGCCGGCGATGAGCTGTCCCCAGGCCTGATCGACCTGTCCGACGACGCGCGACTCCGGCACCCAGCAGTCGGTGAAGAATAGATCGTTGACCTCTTTGCCTCCCATCGTGGCAATACCGCGGATCTCCAAGCCCGCAGCCTTGCTGGGCACGGAGAGCATGGTCATGCCCTCGTGTTTCGCGCCCTTGCTGGTGCGGCAGATGAGCAGGATGTGGTCGGCGAAATGGGCATTCGAGCACCAAGTCTTCTGCCCGTTGATGACGAAGCCGCCACGCGCCCGCTCGGCGCGGCAGGTGAGGCTCGCCACGTCCGACCCGGATTCCGGCTCCGACATGGCAATTGCTTCCACGCGGCCGCGGGCGATGCCTGCCAGGATCTCCTTCTTCAGATCTTCGTTACCGAAGCGCTCCACGGCCGCAGCCACGATCAACGTGGGGCCGAGGCCGCCCACTGGAGCCAGCCCGTACGCCGTCTCTTCGAGCACGATGCACATGTCCGTGGCGCTGCCGCCAGCGCCGCCGTACGGCTGCGGGATCGACACGCCG
Organism: Polyangiaceae bacterium; assembly: GCA_036520475.1. Lineage (GTDB taxonomy): Bacteria > Myxococcota_A > Polyangia > Polyangiales > Polyangiaceae > DATDJP01. The sequence goes on from DATDJP010000156.1 coordinate 11,240, forward strand.
ACCCAGCCGAGCTCGGCACAGCGCTCGTAGAGCCCTTGATGGTGCGCGTGCTCGTAGCCATGCGTCAGCTTCGTGCGTTGCTCCTTGGTGCCGCATTCCTGTTTGCAAAAACCACGGATTGCCTGGCGCAGAGCGTGCTGTTCTTCGGGTTCCGGCATCGTCGTTCACTCCGGGTGACATCAGTCCGCGCGCTCCTCGATGACGAGGCCCGCCTCAGCGTCGCTGTACAGGCGGTCGAACGCCGCAGCGAACTTCAGCTCGATGTTCTTGCGCTTCACTTTCAAAGTCGGTGTCAGCTCGTCTTCGGCCATGGATAGCTCGCGGTCGAGGAGGAGCACGCGCTTCACACGCTCCACGCGCGAAAGAGCAGGGGGCGAGGATCGAGCAGAGCTTGAGCCGCTGGCTTGCATCGTACGGATTCCCGCGCTTCGACCGCGAACGAATGCACTGTACGGCTTCGTGATAGATACAGTCAATCCGGTTTGTTTCTTCACCGACGCGCAAGGGAATTCGCGCGACCTCCGGGGCTACGCACCCGACCACTCGTCAGCGCTGAGCCGGCTGAGCCGCGGCGCGCGCCGGAGGAGCGGTCACTTCGCCTGGGGCATCGGAGGGCGGCGCCACGCGGCCGCCGGAGAGAGCTACGGTCAAAAATACAGCGAGGAACGCCACGATCACGGCGCCCATCATCACGTAGCTCTTGGTGGGCGAGCGCAGCGGTAAGTCCACGGGTTCGTCAGTGAAAGCGAATTGCGGCGCTGCCTCGCCGTAGTTTCGGCGCTCCGCGTACTCGCGCGAGTCGACGGGGCGACCCGACGCCGGCGCGTACGCAACGCTCTGCGTGGCGAACGGCGTCAGCGACGGGCGTCGAGCCGAGCGCGGCATCCCAGCCGCATGGTCGATGAACGCCTCGCCCACGCCCATGCGTGTTCTGACCGGGTCGGATACGAAGTGTCTGCTCTCGACAGACACCACGGGCATGCGTTCGAGGGGTTGATAGTTCGACGTTGAAGAATGACGCATGCCAAAAGCCAAGCATTGCCCGTGCCATTGGTTACTGCCATGCGGCAGAGGCTCGTGACAACGCGCACTTACGGATCGCCGAGCTCCGAGAGCGGCGCGGCAGAATGCCTCGTGTTGCGAATCCGCGCGCCCGGAGCCCTCTGGGTCGAGGCCGGGGAGGACGCTTCAGCCAGCACTCCGTAACGATTCAGCGAAGTGCGCTCCGACGCAGCGACGACGCGCCGGCGTGCGCCGAGAGTCTTGTTGCAGCGCGCGAGCGGTCCGCTGAACGCGTCGCTCGCATGCGACGATGCGCGACGCGCGATGCGACGATGCGCGATGCGCGATGCGCGGGGGCGAATGTGGTCGAGCTGCTGCTCGATGCAACTGAAGCCGGGAGCGGCGGCATGGTCGCGATCTCGATGCCCGTATCGGTGCACTGCCCATCGTGCGCCGAGGAAGGACCTTCCGGGTGCGTCTCGATCCGCCCTGAACGCACCTCAGCCCCCGAGACGTGGTAGCGTTGGGCCGTTGGCGAATCGAGGCGACCGCGTCGGGCAAGTCATCAACGAGCGCTACGAGCTCCTCGACATCATCGGGCGCGGGGGCCAGGGCCTCGTTTACCGCGGCTTCGACCGCTGGATGGGTCGTCCGGTCGCGCTGAAAATCCTGAGCTCGAACCAGGCGCGGCACCCCCACATGGCCGAGCGTCTCATCCGCGAGGTGCAAGCGCTGAGCGCGCTCAAGGGCACCGCGGCCGTGGAGGTGTTCGATGTCTGCCGCGGCAACGCCGGCGAGCTGTGCCTGGTGATGGAGCTTTTGAACGGCGTCTCGCTGGAAGACCACCTCTACGCCCTCGAGGAACGCCAGGAGCGAGTTGACCTGTCGCGCGTCGTCGAAATTTTCGAGCCGATCGTGGATACGCTCGAGGTCGCGCACACTGCACACATCCTGCACCGCGACCTGAAACCGGCGAACGTGTTTTTGCTCGAAGGCGGAGGCGTGCGACTGCTCGATTTCGGCTTCGCACGGCTGCATGCGGCGGCGCCGCTGACCGCCGCCGGTACGGTCATGGGCTCACCGAGCTTCATGGCGCCGGAGGCGTGGACGGGGAACTCCGGCCTGCTCGACAATCGCGCCGACGTCTACTCGCTCGGCGTCATGCTGTTTCGCGTGCTCGCCGGCGCTCTGCCCTTCGAGGGCGAGTCGCTCCAGGAGAAGTTTTTTGGCACCACCACCGGCGCGCGTCCGAGCCTGCTCGCGCGGCGGCCGGACCTGCCACCGGACGCCGACGAATGGGTCGCTCAAGCGCTCGCGATCAACAGAAATGAGCGCTTCGGCAACGTCCGCGCGCTGTGGAGCGCGTTCTTGACGACGTTCGCCGTCGACACGGCACCCAAGCGGCGTCCGTCGCTCTGGGCGTCGGCGAGGAACGTGGTCGAAAAGCTGGCGCGCGCCGTGGAAGGAGTCGGCAGCGAGCCGTCTCAGACGAGCGATGCTCGGCAGCCTTCGGGCACTGCTCCGCCGCCGGAGCCGCGTCGTGCCCCTCCTCCGAGCGAAGCTACGGTCGAGCTCAGCGAGCTGGACTTCATCGCCGCCGTCGCGCCAGCGTTCCGCCGCCCGAAGGCGCCCGAGGACACGCTCGAGGTGAGCGAGGCAGAGCTCGTGGTCGAGCCACGCCCGCCCGAGGCCGCGCCGGCGCGCCCAGCCGCAGTGCAAAGCTCCGTGTCCGCGCCCCGGAGCTCGAGCGCGCCCGACGCGGCGGCTGGAGTGAATCCCCTGGCGGAGCAGCTGCGCGCGCGCAGGACGCGCAAGCGCGCCCTGCGCCGCCGTCTGCTCCGGCGCCTGCTGCGTTAACGAGCAACGACACGGCCCCGCCTCCTTTGGACGATGCGCAGCAGGCATTGTGACCGAGATCACTCGGTCTCGAGCGTGAGCCCGTCGAGGAAGGCGCGGATACGCGGAGAGCCACGCAGCTCGCTTCGATACAGCGCCCAGGCGGTGAGCGGAGCAGAACGCCACTCGGGCAAGACGCGACGCAAGCGCCGCAGCGCCAGGTCGTCTTTTACGAGGAATTCAGGCAGATACGCGGGCCCAGCGCCGTCGATGGCGAGGTCTCGCAGGGCGATCGGGGCGTTCGAACGTAGCGCTCCGCGCGTTTCGATGCGCTGCGTCTGATCGCCACGGCGGAGCGCCCATTGAATCACCGTACCGCCCGGCGTGACTTGCTGAAGGCAGCCGAAGCGCGCGAGCTGCCCGGGGTCGCGGGGTGTGCCGTGCTTCTTGAGCCAGCGCGGCGCAGCCACGACCACGCGGTACATCGTGCCCAGCGGGTGAGCGACGAAGGCCGTGCTGTCCGGAGGCGGCGTGCCGGCACGAATCGCCAGGTCCACCCCCTCGCCGACCAGATCGGCCAAGCGATCTTCGAGACGCAAATCGACCACCAGCTGCGGGTGGCGCTCTATCAGCTGTTTGAGCCGCGGCACGAGCACGAGGCTGCCGAAGGTGAGCGACGCGCTCACGACGAGCGTCCCGGCTGCGCCCCGCGCGTCGCGCACCGAGCTGCGGGCGTCCTCGAGGTCCGCGAGGATGCGCACGCAGTGTTCGTACCAGCTGCGCCCGGCGTCGGTGACGTGCAGCCGCCGCGTCGAGCGCACGAGCAGCGTCGTCCCCAGCTCCGATTCCAAAGCGCTCAGCTGACGGCTCACGGCTGGCAGAGACAGCCGCTGACTGCGCGCTGCCGCCGACAAGCTCTTGCCCTCCACGACGCGGACGAACGTCGCCATCTGCGCGAGTAGATCCATGGTGCGAGAGCGTCGCGCGATTCTTTACTGCCACGCAAGTATCACTTGCACCCAGGGCGCCTACTGGGATGCCCGCGCCCAGCGCATAGTGCTTCTGGAGGTAACGAACATGAAAACGAAAGAGTCCATCGCGCTGGTCACGGGCGCCAACCGCGGTTTGGGTCGGGCGCTCGTGCAAACTCTGCTGAGCGCCGGGGCGCGGCGCATCTACGCCGGTGCGCGCGACCCGCGCACGCTTTTGGACCTGGTGAGTCAGGGAGAAGGACGCATCATCCCGATCGCGCTGGACGTCGCGAATCCGGCATCGCTTTTGACCGCGGCAGAGAGCGCTCGAGACGTGACCCTGCTCGTCAACAACGCCGGGGTGCTCGCTTCCTACGACGTCCTCGGCAGCACTGCCGCGCAGGTCGCCGAGGATTTCGCGGTCAACTGCTTCGGCGTCGTGTCCGCGACCAAGGCGTTTTTACCCGCGCTCGAGCGCGCCGGCAGAGCGAGCGGCGCGGCACTGCTCAATGTGCTGTCTGTCGTCTCACTCGCCAACATGCCGTCGCTGGGCGGCTATTCGGCTTCGAAGGCCGCAGCTTTCTCGTTCACGCAAGCGCTGCGCGCGGAGCTCGGGACACGCGGCATCGAAGTGTTCGCGGCATTTCCGGGCCCCATCGACACGGACATGGTGCGCGCCATGGACATGAAAAAGACGAGCCCGGAAGACGTCGCTCGGGCCATCGTCGAGGGGCTTACTCAAGGCATCCTCGACATCGCGCCCGACCCGGTCTCACGGGAGTTGCTCGCGCTCTGGAAACAGGACCCCAAAGCTCTCGAGCGTCAGTTCGCGAGCGCCGCGGCGTGACGTGAGAGGACCGTATCGCTGCGTCCGGATGCGGCTCACGGGAGCGCGCCGCTCTTGGCGAGCTCGACCGTGAGCGCATGGTTCAAGCTGGCCGCGGCGCGCGTCCCGGACGCCGCGGCCAGCACGGCGGCCTGAAACTGCATGATCAGGTCGCCCCCCGCGTAGATGCCGGGAATCGACGTCTCCTGCGACAGCGCGTCGACCTGGACGTAACCCTTGTCGTCGAGCATCACCCCGAGCGCCTGGACGATGGGGACCTGCCGCTGCGCCGGTCTCACGAACAGGACATCGAGCGGCACGGACGCGCCCCCTTCGAGCTCGATCTGCTCGAGGCGCGTGCCGTCCCCGGAGAGGCCCGTGACGCGGCGTTCCTCGACGCGCAGGCGCGCACGTGCCAGGTGCGTGCGCAGCTCCGGCGGAACCGTGTAGCGCGCGTCGGTGAACCCCACGACGTCCTTCGACCAACCGCGGATGAACAAGGCGTGCTCGAGCATCTCGATGCTGCTGGCCAGCACGCCGAACCGGCGATCTCGATGCTCCCACCCATGGCAGTAGGGGCACTGAAAGACCGACGTACCCCAAAATGTGCGAAATCCGTCGAGCTCCGGCAACTCGTCAATCATGCCCGCGCAGAGCAGCACTCGCCGCGCTTGCACGTCGCCGCTCGCCAGACGCGCGTTGAAGTTGCCGTGCTCGCCGCGAATCTCTTCGATCCGCGCATCACGCACCTCGACATTCGGGTACCGCTCGAGCTGCGCCCGCGCCATGGCCCGAAACTCCGTCGGCGGAGTGCCATCGCGGCTGACGAAATTCTGCATGTGCGTGGCCGCGGCGTTGCGCGGCGGTCCCGCGTCACACAAGAGCACGCTTTTTCGCCCGCGACCGAGGGCGAGCGCCGCGGAGAGCCCCGCGGGGCCACCTCCGACGATGAGAACGTCGTACGCCATGCACCACCCTTTAGCGCCGCCGGACCGCCGGCGTAAGCCGGTAACTCACTCTGCAGGGGCCCACGTAGCCAATCCTAACCCGTAAGCAATCCAACGGGTCCGAGTCGCGCGCTGATGCGGGCCGTGACCCGGACCCGTCAAGACTTTCTCTCTTACATGCCAGGCTGCGCGAGGAGTGTCTTTACCTGCCAGCTGTTGTCCACGTGCGGCGGATACAGGTCGCCGTTGAAGCGCGCACCCAGGACGAGCCAGATCGCCAGCTGGCCGCTCGTGTGCCGCCACAAAATGTCCTCGCGCCCATCGTGGTCGAAGTCACCCACGCCCTGGACGCTCCACGAGGCGTCGCCGGGGCCGGGGGTGTTGTTGTAAGCGATGCCGTCGCTGCCCGCGCTCGTGCCGAACCACACGGTCAAGGAACCGTCCGCGTTGCGCCAGAGCGTGTCGGACCTCAGATTGCCGTCGAAGTCGCCGATGCCCGCGAGTTTCGTGGTCGCGGGCAGCGCGCCGGGATTCGCTTCACCGATGCGCGTACCCCCGGACATCAGCCAGATCGCGACCTGGCCGCTCGTGTGCTGCCAGAGAATGTCGGCCCGCGTATCGCCGTTGAAGTCGCCCGTGCCCCTGACCTGCCAGCTATTGTCCACGGGATACGGCGTGTTGCTGTAACCCGGGTACGCCGCTTGATTGGCATCACCCCGGAACCAGATCGCGAGCTGTCCGTTCGTGTGGCGCCACAAGATATCGGAGCGGCCGTCAGCGTCGAAGTCGCCCGTGCTCTGGATCTTCCACGTCAGGCTCGAGTCCTGACCGCCGGGGTAACCTTCGCCGATCTTGGCGCCGTCCTTCATGAACCAAATCGCCGTTTGCCCCGTATCGTGGCGCCACAAGATGTCCGCCTGCTTGTCGCCGTCGAAGTCACCGCTGCCCTGGATCTTCCAATCGCTGTAGACGACGCCGGGCCAGGTTTGACTTTCGAGGACGTCGCCATTCATCGCCCAGATCGCCAGAGCGCCGTTCGCATTTTGAAACAGGATGTCTTTGCGCGCCGTGCAGTCACATGTCACGCCATCACCATCACAGCGATTGGAGCGCGATGAACGGCACATCCCAGCCTTGATCCAGTCGAACTCCGAGTTCGTGGTGACGGCCTTCTGAAGCCAGGGGGTCTCCATCGAAATGACTGCCCTCTGCCGACCCTGCGCGTCGAACACCGCTCCACCCGAGTCGCCCTGGCACCAAACGAAGTCGTCGAACGCCATGATGTCCCGGCCGTCTTCGTAACTGTCGATGCGGGCACCGACGGAGTTCAGCGTTCCGAAACTGCCGCTGCAATCGCTGCCGGTTCGCCCGAATCCGGCCACGCTGACGCGGGCTCCCTCGGACAGGTAACTGCCGAGCAGCGAGACCGGCGGAACGTGCGCAGGGCTCACGCCGCTGACCGTGACGGTAGCGATGTCATGCTCGTAGTGCGCCTCGATCCACGAGGGGTTGTAGCTCGGGTGCACGCGAACGACCCCCGAGAGCTGACGTTCGACACCCCCCGCCGGATTCCGCCGGTACGTGATGGTCGCGGTCTTGTCACACTTGTTGGAACCGACCACGTCTTGCCCGCAAAAGCAGTGAGCCGCGGTCAGGATCGTGTCCGCGGCGATCACGGTTCCGGAGCAGCTTCCGCGACTCGACGACACCTTGACCATGCCGAGCAGCGCGTTCGCGGGTGCAGGCGTGCCGTTTCGGATCGCCTGCGCGACGCCGCCGGCTCGCGCCACGTCGTCACCCTCCGTTTCGGCGGGAGCGCCGCTGCAGCCCGCGCTCAGCGCCGTGGCCAGGATCGCCCAGGTCATGGTTCGAAATTCAAACTGTGTGCCGTGCTTCATACATACTCCTCGCGAGTGTTGTCGCGTCGTCTCGAGCGGAGCAACGCACGAACCCTGATGGCATCGCGCGCTCCGCACGACGGTACGTTGTTTCCGCGAGTGTTCGTCGCAAGTGCAACGCGCTCACGGCGTTGCATGCAACACCGCGGGGCGAGCTACGCGCCGAGCGGCTCGCGCTGTAGCGTTCGCGGGATCACGTCCCGCAGAAAGTCGCCTGCACGCGCTCCTCCGACGCTGGCGGCTCGGCGAGATCGGCGTGCTCGGGCTGTTCGTCGAACGGCCGCGCGAGCACCGCCACGAGGCGCTCGAATGGCGAAAAGTCGCCGCGTACAGCGGCCTCGATGGCCTGCTCGATGCGATGATTTCGGGGGATGAAGGCTGGGTTTACGCCGCGCATCGCGCTCGCCCGCTCTTCGGGCGTGCGCCCCTCGCGTTCGCAGCGCCGCCGCCACGCGAGCGCCCAGAGGTGGAATGCTTCCGGCTCCGAGAACAGACCTGCGACTTCCGCGTCCCGCTCCGGGTTCGCCGCTGCGGCGGACAGCCGGCGAAAGAATACGGTGTAGTCGACCGAGCTCGCCGCAAGTCGTTCCAGCAGATCCTCGGCCAGCGCCGTGTCCTCGTCTTCTTCGCGTTCGAGGCCGAGCTTTCTGCGCAGCACTGCGGCGAACTTGGCCGAAAAAAGCGCCGGAAAATCCTCGAGCACACCGGTCGCGACGCGCACGGCCTGCTCCTCTTCCTCGGCCAAGAGCGGGAGGAGCGTCTCGGCGAAGCGCGCCAGGTTCCAGCGTGCCACGCGCGGTTGATTCATGAACGCGTAGCGGCCGCCGTGGTCGATCGAGCTGAACTTCTCGTTCGGGTCATACTCGTCCAAGAACGCGCACGGTCCGTAGTCGATCGTCTCTCCCGAGATGGCCGTGTTGTCGGTGTTCATGACGCCGTGCACGAAGCCGACGCTGAGCCAGTGCGCGACCAGATCCGCCTGTGCCTCCACGACGCGCTCGAGCAGCGACCGCGCCTCGCTCCCGGCGTGCGGCGCGTCCGGATAGTGGCGCGCCAGCGCATAGTGGGTCAGGATCTCGAGCGCCTCGCGATCCTGGCGCGCCGCGAAATATTCGAACGTACCCACGCGAATGTGGCTCGCTGCGACGCGGGTGAGCACCGCCCCGGGCAAGCGCGTGTCCCGAATGACCTGCTCGCCGGTCGTGACCGCGGCGAGCGCGCGTGTGGTCGGCACGCCCAGCGCTGCCATCGCTTCGCTCACGACGTACTCGCGCAGCACGGGGCCGAGCGCCGCGCGCCCGTCGCCGCCGCGCGAAAACGGCGTCCGCCCGGCGCCCTTCAGCTGAACATCACGCCGCACGCCGCCCTCGCCCACGACCTCTCCGAGCAGGATCGCGCGACCGTCGCCGAGCTGCGGCACGAATGAGCCAAACTGATGCCCCGCGTACGCGAGCGCGATGGCCTCTGCACCATACGGCACCGTATTGCCCGACAGAATCTGCGCTCCGTCCGGAGTGGCGAGCTGTTCGGGGTCGATGCCGAGCCTGCGCGCCAGGGGAGCATTGACCTTCACGATCTCGGGCGCCCTCACCCGCGTTGGGGTGACTCGCGCGTAGAAACGTTCAGGCAAACGAGCGTAAGTGTTGTCGAATGTAAAGTGCATGAGAGTCCCACAGTTTTCGAAAGAGTGACGTACCACCGCGCTCCGAAGCGAGCCATGGCCCGGTTGGAGCGGTTCATTTCCATGCGCGATTCGCCTCGAGCTCCCTCGCGGAACCCGTGCCCACTCACGTGTTTCAAATTGAGAGCGCTTTAGCGCCAACCCTTTGACACGAGAGCGGAGAGAATGCGTCGCACACGGACCCCCACATCCATCCCCATCCACCTCTTTATGAGGGGTGCTCCGTGCGTGGGCTATGCTCCGCTCATGTCGCGAGAGGGTCGGACGAAGGCGCGAGCTATTTTCGAAGCCGCGCAGCAGAAGGTGGAGCGGCTGAGGCGTATCGAGCCTTATCTGATCGATCTCTCGCTGCGCGAGAACGCATCTGGGTCGCGCGTTGCGGCTACCGGATCGGTCCTTCTTTCACCGGTTCATCAGGAACATGCGAAACGCTGAAGTCGACGGTCCCGTCTACAAGACTCTCCTCGAGTCGACCAAGGCCATTCCCTGGAAGATCGACTGCAGCACGATGCGCTTCGAGTACATCGGCCCGCAGATCGAAGCGGTCCTGGGCTGGACTCCCGAAAGTTGGGTCACGGTTCAAGACTGGGCGGATCGTATCCATCCCGACGACCGCCAGCGCGTCGTGGACTTCTGCGCGGCTCAGTGCCAGGCCGGCGACGATCACGAAGCCGACTACCGCGCGCTCACCAAGGAAGGCCACTACGTGTGGCTGCGCGACGTGGTGCACGTCGTGCGGAACGAAGACGGCACTGTCGAAGCGCTGGTCGGCTTCATGTTCGATGTCAGCGAGCGCAAGAAGACCGAAGAACAGCAGCTCGTCCTGCAGCGCGAGCTGCACGACCTGTCGTTCAAGGACTGCCTTACCGGGATCGCCAATCGACGCCGCTTCGATTCGTTTCTGACCACCGAGTGGAGCTCCGCGCGCAGAAGCCAACGGCCCCTCTCGCTGGTCATGATCGACATCGATCACTTCAAGGAATACAACGATCTCTACGGGCACGTTCAAGGCGACTGCTGTTTGCGGCGCATGGCCCGGGTTTTGAGCACCGGCGCCGCTCGGCCGCGCGACCTTCTGGCCCGCTACGGAGGCGAAGAGTTCGCGCTGATACTTCCAGAAACCGACACGGCCGGCGCCGCGCACGTGGCCGCACGCTGCCGTAATGCCGTCCTCGCGGAAGGCATCCCTCACGACGGCTCACCCGTTGCCCCGACGGTCACCGTCAGCATGGGCGTCGGCGCCATCATCCCCTCACCGAGCGACGACGTCGTGCAGTTCATCGGCGAGACCGACCGACGCCTCTACCGCGCCAAGCAGTCAGGACGCAATTCGCTAATCGTCGGCCTCGACTAGCGCCGCCAATCGGGGGCGATTATCTGGAGCACCGCCTCGGGAAGGATGCGCTTGCGATAGCGCACCACGCGCGCGTGGGTAGGCAGCGCCTCGTCGTTGCAGCAGCGCTGTTCGTCGATGCACAGGATGAGCCGGTCCAGCGTCGCGCTCTGTACGCGAGCGAGCTTCTGTTTCAGGTATTCGGAGGTCCAAAACCCGACGATCTCGAGCAGCCAGCGCCGGCTGGGATCGCGTCGATGCACGAGCTCGAAGTCCGGAAAGATCAGCGTCCCCTCTGCTTCCACGGGACACGGGTCACGGAGCACCTCCCACTCTGGTGCCGTGCGCCGGAAGTCTCGTATGAAGCGCGCTTCGAGCCGGCTCTCTCGAGCCGACGGCGCACGACCCCCAACGATCGGATCGCCTGAACGGATCAAAAGCTTCGAGAGATGTCGGCCGGGTCCGAAGGCGCAGTCCGCCTCCATTTCGAAGTAGCTGCACGCAGCGGCGCGGGGCACGAGGGACGCCAGTGCGTGGCCGTACACCTGAGTCCGACGGAACAACGCGAACGGGCCGGACAGGTCCAGCTGCACGCCGTCCAGTTGCGCTCGTTCCTCAGCTTCTACCCCCGCTCGCGTGCTGCACAGGCTGGCGCTCAAGTCGGCGCTGTCGGGCCGACCCGGGGGCCGCGAAACGAGGCAGATCAGGCCGAGCTGGCGGGCGTAGCGCACGAGCGCGCGCGCGCTACCCCAGGCGCGGATTCTAACGCGGGCCGCGCGCCGCAAGCACGACGCCAGCAGCGCCTGATTGGCGCTCACGCCGAGCTGCGAAGCGGACAGTTCTACGGGAAGCGCAGCCACGCGCTGTTCGTGCGGCAGATCCGCAAACAGCGCGGACTCGAGCTTCGCCGCAGGCACGCCAAGGGCGCTCGCCACGTCCAAAAGCACCCGGTCCCGAGTCGCAGGCTGTCCCGCCGCGGCGCGAAACAGCAGACCGCGTGCCTCTCGCGGAGGAACAGCCGTGTTCGGGCGACTCCAGCCCATCCGATCGAGCACGTGGACCGCCACCCGCCGCTTCACCTTGGGAGCGAACACTCCCAGCGGCTCTCGCAGCCGCGCGCGCAGCTCCTCGCGCGGACGCCCCACGAAGCGCGCGTGCTCGTCGAGCAGAGCGCGGAGCCACGGCTCGTCCCGCGCGTCGAGATACTGCGGGACGAGGCGCTCGCCTTCGACCCGTACGCTAAGCCGGCACAACGCTGGTGGCAGCAAGACCCCGTCTCCTTTCCGCGGCGCGCCGAACCTCGCTGGTCGCGACCGTCACGAGCTCGTACACCAGCGCACGCTTGCCCGCGGACGGACGGAGCAGACGACCCACGCGCTGCACGTGCTCGCGCTCGCCCTGCGTGCCGCCGACGATGATGGCCACGTCGGCTTCCGGCACATCGATACCTTCGTTCAGCACGCGTGCGCTGACGAGCGCCCGCAGCTCGCCGGAGCGAAACGCCGAGAGCGCTCGCTCCCTCTCCCCGCGCGAAATATCGCACGTGATGGGCATGATCAAGTGTTCGCGTGAGATCGCATACGCGGCCGCGTTGTCGGCGGTGAACACCAGCACACGCGACCCCCGATGCCGCGCCAGCAGCACGCGCACCGCTTCCGCCTTCGCCTCAGTGAAGCCGACGAGCCGTCGCGTGCGCCGCCAAGCCAGAAGTGCCGCCCGCCCTTCCGGCGACTGCGACGCGGACGCCACGAACTCCTGCCAGCTCCCCTGAGGATAGTGCTGCCGAAAGCGCCGATTCACTTCGGAAAACAGGCGATGATCCGCCGCGTACGCCTGCCGTTCCTCACGATTGAGCCCCACGTGGATCGCCACCAGATCGAACTCGGCGAGCCAGCGTCCAGCGAGGTCGCCGACGCGCAGCTGGTACGTGAGCGGGCCTACCAGGTGCGCGAGCCGGGTGAGCGCCGGCTCTCCAGGTGGCGTGGCCGTGAGCCCCAGGCGCCGTTCTGCGACACACATCTCGAGCGCTTCGTCGCGGAGACCCGTACCGAAGTGATGCACCTCATCGACGATGAGTAGCTCGAAGTGTTGACCAATGCGCGGCATGTGCCGGTACGCGCTCTCGAACGTCGCCACCGTGACGGCCGCGAGGTTGAATTGGCCGTCACCCAGGCAGCCCACCTCGCCTTCGTGGACCGCCGACAGCTCCGTCAACCACTGCTGCAAGAGGGCCCGCGTCGGTACCAGACACAACGCCCGCGTCCCCGAGGTGGCGAGCGCCGCCAGCGCGACACGTGTCTTGCCACTGCCCGTGGGCATGACGACGATGCCGCGACTACCTCCGAGATCCCACGACAGCAGCGCCGCCTGCTGATACGGCCGCAGCGCGACGGAGCGCCACGGCCCGGCCTCCGGCATCAGCTCGCGCCGCACCTGGTCGCGGAAAGGGATGCCACGACGCTTCAGGGCGTGGACGACGTCCACATACCGGTGAGCAGGCGCGCGAAAGAGAGCAACACGCGGATCCCAGAGCAAGCCGGGAACGAAGTCGAGGTTCGTGTCCGGTGCCTCTGCAATGACGAGCGTGCCGTGATCGAAGAACAGGCGCATGGGTGCGGCCCGTTCGTCGGACGGTGAGCGTCGGGGGTTGCGTGATTCGTGAGCATTGCTCGGCTGACGCCACCGAGCTCATGCGACTGCGTCGAGGGCACCAACAGACGGTTGACGGCCTTGCCTTGACCCCTCAACGCGCGGCGATTGTGCTATGAGGTGAGTCGATGGCGACGACCAAAGAAGATGCAGTGCGAGAGCTCGCAGAGTGGCACTTTTCCGTCGAGCCTGACCTGAAGCAGGTGATTCGCATCGTGGGTGAAAAGGAAGACGAACCGAACGAACCCATCAAACTTCTCGAGATCCATGCTGCGACCGTCGCCACTGGTAGCGTGGAGGCGTTTGCCTTCGGGCTGCGAGTAACCGACGTCTGGCGCGCTGATGATGGCCCAGTGCCTGGTTGATACGGATATTCCGAGCGGGAATGGCTCTGCTCGCGGCGTGGATGCAGAAAACGAGGCTCGCTGGTGGAAGCCCCGTCACGGGCCGACCGCGCTCCTTCGATCCGACCCGCGCGCGATCGGACCCGGACGCACGAAGATCCGTCCCGAGTGACGCCGTGCCGAATTCATGTTTGCTTCCGGGGCGCCATGTTGCCGCTCGAAGGAACCCTGCTCGAGAAGCTGCGCAAGATTGAAGCGCTCCACGCCGGGACGAAGATCGACGGTGAGCGCGAAGCGGCGCGCCGCGCTGCTGACCGCATCCGTACGCGCTTGGCGGAGCTGCGAGGCCGCGAGCAAGACCAGGTGTTCCGGTACTCGCTGCCCGACCCGTGGAAGCGAAAGCTGTTCGTCGCCCTCTGCCGCCGCTACGGACTCAAGCCGTACCGAGAGCCTGGGCGCCGGTACAGCACGGTCCTCCTCCGCGTACCGAAGACGTTTCACGCTCGAACTCTGTGGCCGGAGTTTCTCGCGCTGTCCGAGGAGCTCCACGCTCACCTGGACGATCTCACCGAGCGAGTGATCCGTGAAGCAATCGACGAGGACGTGAGCGAGGCGGCCGAGGGCGAACCGAAGGCACTCCCAGAACCAAACGTCGCTGAAACGACCGACCCGGTTGCCATCGTGGACTCTGGGGGTCCTGGCAGCGCGTAGCTGCGCATTTCGCCCATCGTGCTCGCTCTGTTCGCGTCGAAGGAGACGAGGCTCTGTGAAGTCTGGAGCGCGTGCTCGTTCCGTTGTGAAAAATCTGTCGGAGTAGTGCAAGATGCGACGCGTACCCCCACTCGACGGCAGCAACAGGACGGCACTCGAAGCGTCGAAGCGCGCAGTGGACCCTGGACCGCACCTTCGCATCTACGTCGAGGCTCCACGCGCGAGGCCCTTCGAACTCGTCAGCGACGCCCTTCGCACGACTACTGCCAGGGAGCAGTCGTGCTAACGCGAGACGACTCTTACGGACGGATCGAGCCTACGGAAGCGGCTGAACTACCGTGCTGCACGGTATATCCCCTGCGCCGAGGCGAGTCAGGGTCACTGGAAACGTCGGATTGGTGGTCGTCAAGTCGATCGCTCCGTTGGACGGAAGCGAGCTCGTTGAGTGAAACTGGCCGATCGCGGCAAACGCGCCGTCGCCGCTGATGTGGGTCGCATCCGTCAATATCCCGTTGCTCAGCGTAACCGGAATCGTCAGGGCTACATAAGCGTCCAGATCTAGAGGGGGGCTCAAGGCAGTGATACTGGCCGGCAGCGTGACGCCCGGAAGGCCATCGTTGTCCGAATCGACGAAGTCTTCCTGAGCACAACGGCTATCTTCGGGGTGGCACAGTGTGTTCGAACCAGTCCGGATCGACTGTGCCGGAAGCGCGATCGGTCCACCGATCGTGGGAGTGGCGCTAAACGGCGCCGTAGCATTCATGGTCGCGAGTACGGCTGGGGTGTACGTAACGGCGAGCGTCGGCGACGGTGTCGCGAGCTGACAGAGCTCGATTTTTTCCGAGTAGCCGCTGCCGGTGCTGGTGATATGCAGCCGCATGGTCGTGCTGACGGTCACGGGCAGATTTCCGAGCAGAATCAAAAGGTTTCCAGGGATGTCCGTCACTTTGGTGGCCCAGGTGCCCGTGATATCGGGTCCGCCACAACCCGCCGCCGGAGCGCCATGTCGTCGAGGTTGGCGTTGCCGGCGATCACTCCGTTGGTGTCTCCGCAGCGGATCAGGTGAGCGCTTACGGCGGACACGAGTAGCGAGCTGGATGGTGGACCAGGCCGTCCCCCCGTCAGCACCGCTATACCTGCGTGTCGCACCTCTCCGTCCAGACCGCACGTGAGCATCACCGGACCGTAGACGATACCTGTCTCGTCTACGAACGTGGTCGAATCCCGTAGAGGCGGGTGATTCTCCGTGATCGCCGCGATGGTCATGGTGACGACGTCATCCTGAGTTACCTCCAAGCGCTCTTTCAGAAATGGAAGAAGGCCTTCAGGTGGTTCAAGGTTACCGACGGAAGCCACGTGAGTGAGGCCGCCGTGGACGAACAAATAGAGGTGCCCTCCTTCGGATCCTTGCTCTTTGCACAGCAGTCGAAGCGCGCGCTGGCCGCGATCGAAGGGTTGGTCCGCACCGCTCATCGCTTCCGTCACCCAGGTTTCGTGCGCGTCCGTTCCGCCCCTGCGCGACTGCCCTGTTCCCGGTTCGAAGTCGTCGAGGCTCGGTAGTGGTCCCGAGCTCGCTTTCGCGGCTTCCTCCATGAGCCGTTCGTAGCGGGCGCCGAGCGGTGAACCGCGACCATGCCGGTACTCCCTTGCGGTCAAACGAGTGTACTTCTCCACCGCGGCGGCATCCTTCGCCCCAATTGCGACGAGGGCGCGCGCCTCGTACGACGCTCCCAGGTTCAAGCCGGTGACGCCCAGCTCAATCTGTTCGGCGATGATCCGCTCGAGGCGATCCACGGCGCGCTCGAAGTTGCCGAGCTTCGCGTCGACGAGTGCCGTGGAGCGGGCCAGCTCGTAAGCCGTGACGCCCATGCCATGGTCGGCGCAGATCGCAAGAGCCTGCTCGCCACGTCGTAGCGCTTCTGCATGGGCGTCGAGCGCCGTGAGCGTCTGGACCAATCCCGCGCTCGCAGGTGGGAAGGCCGGGAGCTGCCGCGTCGCGTCGGCCGGGTCCGGTGTGGAGAGCGCGAGAGCAGACTCGAACTCACGGCGCGCGGCTTGAAGATTGCCGCGGATCCGCTCGAACCGCCCGAGCGCGACGTGCTCATACGGAACCCAACCGCGGAATTTCCTTGCGAGCGGCTGAATGCGATCGATCACCTGTCTGAGACCGGTGAGGTCGCTCGCCAGCGAATGCGCGTCGCACTCGCTCAAGAGCGAACTCGTGAACATTTGTCGCTCACGGGCCGAAAGTTCGAGCATTTCTGCCTTCCGCCGGAAATGCTCGGCGCCCTCCCAGTCGCCCTGCTGAAGGCGCACGATCTTCCGGAGATAGAGAGCCTGGATGCGCTGCAGCGGATCTCGTTCGAGGAGCTCGACCCAAGTAGTCGCCGACGGAAGGCCAATCCCCGCTTCTACCGCGGCGATGCCGAACGCGATCGCCTGCCGAATGATGTCCAGGGATTCGACCTGGTCCGGCGTCATTTTGGCGAGACGTTCGTACGTCTCGACCCAGCGCCGCCGCGCATGTTCAGGCTGGGCGAAACCTCGTGATTCGCGCGTCGCGATGGCATTTTGCAGGATCGCGTCCACACCGGGGGCGAGCGGCGCGAAGGGCTCGAGCAGCTCCGGCAGGGAATCGATCAAAACGACGTCCAGGGTTCTGGCTCCGATCGCTATGGAGATCGCGACGTAGTGCACCAAGATCCGGATGGCCTCGTCGAGCCGGTATACGCGCTCGGCCTCCGTGAGCATGCCGTAACGCTGGCTCGCTTCCCCGAGTGCGCGCGCACGGCGTTCAGCCACGTCCGTGACGCTGCGCAGCGACTCCCATGCGTTGAACCCCGAGTCTTGCTTCAGTTGCTCGAGCCATGCCGGAGCAACCTGCCAGTACAGCGATTCGTCGCCGGCGACCGCGATTGACGCGATCCAGCGCCGCAAGGTGTTGATTTCGCGAGCCGAGCGCCCAAGTGAAACGGCCACGTCGAGGGCTCGACTGAACGTCGTTGCGGCATCATTCGCGTCCAGCTTGAGAACATCACGAAGCTCGCCCGAATTCTGGATGGTCGCGACGAGCTCGAAAAGGCGATCGAGACCGCGCGCTTCTTGTCCGCCTTCCAGCATGTGGCGCACGCTCTCGAGCCCGGGACGCGATTCGAGGAGCGCGGCGAGCGCTCGATGTCGCTCGACCTTGTCCGTCGCGCTGAGGCTGTCCCTCAAGCTCGACGCCCACCCGACGTGCGCAAGCGTGTAGAACCTCCCGTCGCTCGTGAGCACCTGATTCTCGACGAGCTCAGTGATGATCGCATCGGGCTCGCTCGAGCCGAGTTCGCGGCACAGGGCGACGTATTCTTCACGCGCGAAGGCGTTCTGAGACACGAGCGCTTGTGACTGAGCAACGGCCCGCGCAACCGCGCTGAGCCCGGCGATGCGCGCTCGGATCGCCGCGTCCGCGCTCTCCGGAAGATTCGTGGCGTCGAGCCGGCTCGGTAGCGACCACGTGCCCCCAACATACGAAATCGCCCCCGTATCGAGCAAATGCTGAGCAAGATCGAGGCAGGCGCGCGGATTGCCGCCGGAGATATCGTGAATCGTGTGACCCAGGATCCCGACGTTCGGCACGTCACCGAACAAGGACAGGAACAGCGCCTCGGTCTCCGCCTTGTCGAGAGGCTCGAGCACTATTTTCTTGCTCCGTTCCAGCAATTGAAACGGGGCTGGGGCGAGGAGCGCGGCCTCCGTCTCGGCCGTCGCGAGTACCAGGAGCATTCGTTGTGGAGCCTGGTCGACGAAAGTCGTGAGCGTCGCCGCTGCGTCTTCAATGCGATGAACGTCGTCGACCGCGACCAGCAACGGACGCCTCCGGCTCACCTCGAGGATCCATCGGACGATGGTAGCCCGACTCTTTGCGGCCGCGGCTACGCCTTCGGTGACCCGCCTGAGCCGTGGAAGGGGCGATGAACGCTCGACGTTCGTGACACCCGCGGCTGCGGATCGTTCATCTATCTCGAAGAGGGTGGAATAGAGATCGTTCTCCGCGGCAACCTTCACGGCAAGTTCGGGTAGAGCCTGCAGAAGTTGCTCGCCGAGCGCCTCGACCAACGAGCGGCTGCCCGTAGTCGCGAAGCTGGCGCGCGCGCGAACAACCGTGGCACCTTGCGCTTTCGCCTCGAATACGGCCTGATCGAGCACGCGTGTTCGCCCGAGCCCGGCCTTGGCTTCGATGAAAACGCTGCGGCCGCGACCCGCGAAGGCTTCCTTCATTTCGCCGCGGAGGCTCGCTAAGACACCAGCGCGACCGACAAGGGATGGAGTCGACAAGTACGCGCGCGACACGCCCGCGGACTCGGCGTGCTCCATCCCTATCATCGCCGCGAGCCGCTGCATCACCTCGAATGCCGTGCGGGGCCGCATCGCCGGCTCGACGCTCAATAGTGAGAGCACCAACGCTTCGAGCGCTTCCGGAATGTCGGCGACGAGACGGCTGGGAGCAATCGGGGGTCGGTCCCAAGCCTTCAGAAGCTGAACAAAGTCTCGAGCCGGAAAAGCCATGCGTCCGACTAGCGCAAAGTACAGAGTTGCTCCGAAGGAGAAGAGATCCGTCCTGGCATCGAGCTGCGACAAGTGAACCACTTCCGGCGCCACGAACGCGGGCGTGCCGACGATGGAATCGCCCGGCCCCATCGGCACCATGGCCCCGAAGTCGATCAATTTCGCACGGCCATCCCGAGTGCACCGGATGTTTCGCGGGCTCACGTCGCGGTGTACCAGCCGTCGCGAGTGGAGCAACGCCAGCGACGAACACACGTCGTGGAGCATCCGACATGCCTCGCGCCATGGAACGGGCGAGCGCTCGCGCAAGTCGCCTCCGTCCAGGAGCTCCATCGTGTAGTACGGTCCGGATTCATCGACTCCGTAATCATAGACTTCGATGATGCTCGGGTGGGCAAGCGACGACAGCGTGTTAAACTCACGCTCGAACATTTCGGTCGCGTGCCGCGTGTCTCCGCGGTCCGCGCCGCGCGAGATTTGCTTCAGGGCGACGTCCCGCTTGAGAGCCTCGTCGTAAACGCGGAACACGGTCGCCATGCCGCCGCGTCCGAGGTGTCCGCGCACGGAGAATCGGTCGGCGATCCGCGTCGGCTCGGTTGCCGTGGTCTCATTCGGGTTTAACCCCATCTCTCTTCTCCCACACACCAGAGCATAGCGACTGCTGGCGTGAAGCAAGTCGATTCCACCAGCACTCCGGAAGGATACACGTACCGACATTCACCTGCCCTCGAGTGGAGATCCAAGGCGTCGCGCGTCCTCGGAGTTGGCGGTGCCGGGGGAGCCGAAGCAATCGACGAAGACGTGAGCGAGGCGGCTGAGGGCGAACCGAAGTCACTTCGCGCACCGAACGTCGCTGAAAACGCGTAGCGATCCGTGAGAACGAGCGCAAAGCTCGGTAAACGAGGGCGAGGATTGCCTGCGCGCCGTGTCCGTGGCTGATACGGGCGCATGGCTTTCGAGCTCAGAACGGAGATTGACGTCGAGGCTCCCGCGGCGCGCGTGTGGGCAGTCCTCAGCGACTTTGCGCGTTACCCGGAGTGGAACCCATTCGTGATGCGGATAGAGGGACGGCTCGAGGTGGGCTCGAAGCTGAGCGTGCGGCTGCGTCTGTCAGGCGGACGCGCGGTGCCGATCCGTCCGCGGGTCACCACGCTGATCGCCGGGCAGGCGTTCGCGTGGCGGGGTGAGCTCTTGAGCCGCGCCTTGTTCGTGGGCGAGCACCGCTTCGAGGTGATTCCAGGTGGCGACGGGCGCGCGCGCTTCGTCCACTCGGAGCGCTTCAACGGTGTGCTGGTGCCGCTACTGGAAAAGACGCTGAACACCAAGGCACGCGCCGGCTTCGAAGCCATGAACCGCGCGCTCAAACGTCGCGCGGAGGCTCTGGCCTAATTGCGGCGCGAAGGCGCGGAATAGTCCGCGCCTTTCGCTGGCCGTCGGGGCCGCGGTTACGACGCGGCGTTGACGATCCTGACGGGCGCCGGTTGGCAGATGTTAGCGAGCGTGGAAGCAACTTGCATCGGCGCGACCTCGCTGCCGGTGCTGCGGGGATCCGCTCGGCCGCCAGCGCGCGCGATGTCCGCCAGCGACAGGATGCCGGCGAGGCGCCGCTCGCCGTCGAGCACGGGAATGCGACGAATCTGGTGGGAGCGCATCAGGTTTTCGGCCAGGCCCACGCCGTCACCCGGCGAACAGAAGTAGAGCTGGCGCGACATCACGTCGCCGGTGCGAATTGCGCTCGGCGCACTGTCCCGTGACCACGCGGCCATACAGATGTCGCGATCGGTGATCATGCCGACCACGCGCTCACCTTCATCCACGACGGGCACAGCCCCGCAGTCGCAGTCCCACATCAACTTGGCCGCCACGCCGCACGGATCGTTGCAACGGACACAGGCGACCACTTTGGTCATCAATTCAGATACGCGCATGATCTTCCTCCGAGGTTCGAGGGAGGATGGAGACGGCTCCCCCCGGCGCGACGTCATGCATACGACGCGCCAGAAGAAATGCGCACGTTTCGCGGGGCGCATCGTGGCCCGCGGATGCGAGAACGCCCACGCGTTCAAGTCTGCGTCTGGCAGCTGTCACCGTTGTGACCGCTGCGCACGGGCCAGTCGCCCCCAAGGCCAAGCAGTGCGGTCAACGCCAAGTGACGTGAAGCAGGGCTCCATTCGGCCTGCGCTCGGACACGGCGCGGACGCCGCTCCGTCCTGCGAGACGCAGCGAGGTCTCGGTGCCGATGCGTAGGCCGCGCAGCACCCAGTCCGGCACATTGGGCCAGTCGTGCAGTGTGAGCTCACCGCGCCCAGTAGCCGACAGGGACGCCTCTACCCTCCCCCGGTTATACGAGCGCGCGAACAAGGCGGGCGCTCGGCTGATGAGCGCGTGATCCGTCGTCAACCGCAGCAGCATGCGCCAGACCGTACGCAAAGTCTGTTCGACGGCGATGCGCGCGACCTGCTCGTGGAGCTCCGCGAGAGTTTGTCCACGCTGCAGCGCGATCTCCGCGAATACCGCTTCCATGCTCGTGATTGGAATCCAACCGACGCCGGTGATGCTCTCGAAGTCGTGGCGCACGGACTCGGGCACGCGTGCGAGCGCCGCACGCACGGCGCCTTCGCCCGCCAGCGTCGTCACCACGGAGCGCAGATTCGCTGCGAGGGCGCCAGAGAGGGACGCGGGATCAGTCATGCGCGCGCAGGGTGGTTGAGGTTCGAGCGTTCGTGTTCGTGCTCGAAGGCTACCATGGTTGAACGCTGCGTCGGCCGGAGGTGCAGCGCGGAGAACTCCCCATGCGTCACGCGGCTTGCGCAACCGCTCGTTCCTGCGTGTTTCTTCGCGGCCCTGGCGCGTCCGCAAGCGATCCGCGCTTCGCGCGCGCTCACTCCGAGCAGGGTGCTCGAGTCGCCCCGGTTCCCGCGAGTCCTCGCGCCGGCGGGAAGACGGCGGCTAGGGCGAGCGTCGCACGCTGAACGCCCACGGCCAGCAGCGCCCCGAATCCGAAGAGCAGCACCGCATAGAACGCACGCACGAGATGCGAATGGATCGTCGGGTCGAACCCCGCGATGCGCGCGACTTCGTGCAGCAGTAGATGCGCGAGATAGATGCCCCAGGACCACCTGCCGCACCACGCGAGCGCCCGCTGCACGATGCCGGGCAACGGCAGCCAGCGCGCCAGTCCGAGCAGCGCGATCGCCAGCGGCACATCCAGGAGATGCAGCACGGCCAGCTGTTTCAAGCGCGCCTGGTCATCCCAGAAAACGGGGCGTTCGAGGGTCAGGTAGACGGCGCCCGCAACAGTCACGACGAGCGCGAGCCCCATCGCGAACAGGCCGACCCTCGCGTGCCACCAGCGCGCGATGAAGATCCCCGCGGTCACGTGCCAGAGCGCGCGCGGGAAGATCGCCCAATAGTAGTACATGTCACTAACGTTTTCGCCGAACACCACCTTGCCCGCGGTGATCACCTCCAGCATGAACACCGCAGTGGCCCAGGTCGACAGCGCCGCGACGCCCAGGACGGGGATGGACCAGAGGCCGCCCGGCACGCGACGCAGCACGGGCATGAGCAGGATGAACTGCAGAATGATCGTGACGAACCAGGTCGTGCCCACCCAGGCGGCGCTACCCAAAAACGTGATGATGACCTGTGGCCAAGCCAGGGTCATGTCGTTGTCGGGGCGATGCCAGAGAGCAACAATGAGCCACCAGCACGTCATCATGGCCCAATACGCAGACAACACGCGCCCCAGTCGGCCTCTGTACCAGCGGCGGGTTGCACCGCTCTCCTGCTCGCGGCTCCGGCGCCACCAGAGCTCGGACGTCACCCCGAACAGCACCAGAAAAACCAGCACCGCACGGTCGATCAGGAAGCGGAAAATTGCCGTATCAGCCAAAAATGCGGCGTGAATGGCGACTACGCAAAGGATGCAGAAACCCTTCAGAACGTCGATTTCGCGCACGTGCAGACGCGGTGTTTCCATCGGCTCGCCCTAATGAATGCGAGGTCGACGGTATCCGCTTATTCGACATAGCTAAAGTCTCAAGAGCGCAACAACGCGATTGCCGAACTGCGTTATAGCCACGTCGGTCCAACCAACTAACCGAATCTGCAGCGAGTTACCAACCGAGTTTCGATTGCAGCTGACTCTTGAGTATCTGCGCTATGCGGGCGTGCTCGGCGCGGCTCGGGTGCCAATCGCACCCCGTGGGAATCAGACCGTCGGCGCCCAGGTTCTGCATACCAAAGTCGAACGTCGCGACCCGGCTATCGCCCTGACCGGTACGCGCGGCGACCACGCTGGCGAGCCGCCCTTTGACCTGAGACAACGCGGGATCCCCGAGCATGGGACCGATGGTGAGCAGGATCCACGCGGCCGGATAGCGGGCTCTGAGGTGTGCGATGAACTGGAGGTACGCGGTTTCGTAGGCGGTGCCAGGGTCGCCCGGGTTCCAGTCGTGACACTCAGAAGCCAAGCCCGTCGCGCGCGCGCCATCGAATTCAACCAAGCTGCATAGCACTGAAAGTGGCGCTATTTGCAGCGTCCTGACGCGCGCACCGCATAGGCCGGATGACGGCCCACCATGCTACAAAAAGGCCCATGAGCCCCACGCAGACTGGTAGCGCAGCGCGTATGCCCGCGGCGTTCCTCGGCCATGGCAGCCCCATGAATGCGCTCGAGACGAATCGCTTCACGGAGGCGTGGCGAGCGTTCGGCGCGAGCGTGCCACGGCCGCGGGCGATCCTCGTCGTGTCGGCGCACTGGTTCGGCAACTTCACCGCCGTCACGGGCATGCCGCGGCCGCGCACCATCCACGACTTCTACGGGTTTCCGCAACCTCTGTTCGAGGTGCAGTATCCCGCCCCGGGGGATCCCGCGCTCGCGGAGGAAATTGCCGACGTGGTCAAGCCGACGCACCTCGGCCTCGACGCAGACAGCTGGGGCATCGATCACGGCGCCTGGTCGGTGCTCGTGCACGCTTTCCCGAAAGCCGACATTCCGGTGCTTCAGCTGTCCATCCACGCGCTGCAGCCGCTGGAAGCTCACTTCGAGCTGGGCAGCAAGCTCGCCCCCCTGCGCGATCGCGGAGTGCTCATTCTCGGCAGCGGCAACCTGGTGCACAATCTGCGTGCCATCGACTGGTCTAAGCGCGATGAGGGCTTCGACTGGGCGCACCGCTTCGACGACGCAGCACGCGAGCACCTGACGCAAAAGCCCGCGGAGGTGCTGAAGCTCGCAGCTCATCCGGACTACACGCGCGCCGTCCCCGTCCTCGACCACTTCGCGCCGATCCTGTACGTCGCCGGCCTTGCCGCTGCGGCGGAGCGCCCGCTCGACGTGCTCGTGGACGGCTATGCGTTCGGCTCGCTGTCGATGACCGCTTACACGCTCGACGCGGCTCGCCCGAGCAGCGGCGGCGAATCGAGTCCTGCCGCGTCGCTTCCCGACCCCGAAATCATCCCCGCGCCGGAGACCAATACGTAGCGCCGCCCCTCGTATGGTCCGTGCACGGGTTGCTCGTGCTGCCGGGCATGCGCAGGCTGGGCGGAGGAGGCACCGCATGGCCGTGAGCAAGTCCGTCAGGAAAGCGACCAAGAAGACCGTAAGCAGGTCCGCGAAGAAAGCCAGGTCGGTCAAGAAGGCGACCAAGAAGACCGTGGGCAGGTCCGCAAAGAAAGCCGCGAAGAAGACCGGCAAGGTGCTGCGGCGCGCAGCGACAGGCGCCCTGAACCAGCTCGGAGGCGCGAGCGAGGTGAAGAAAATGGCGGGGCGCGCAGCCACTGCAGCCGTGGCTCAGCTGGCCGCCGACTTCGTGGCGACCCGTGCGAAGAAAGGGAAGAGGGGGAAGAAAGCGACGAAAAAGAACCGCTGACTACCAGCGAACGAAGCGGCTGACGGCGCGGGCATGGTGCAATGTCCGAGTCGTGACCGCAGCGCCGCATTCGTCGGCCGACACTCACCTCAGCTTGCCTTGGCCACCAATTCCAGCGGTGGGATGCCGAGCGCCGCGCGCACCTCCTCGAGCGACCGATCCTTGTGCGCGAACACGTCCCAGCCTTCACTGATGTCTACCTTGCACGCCGCTCCGCGTTCGAGCGCACGCAGCACGCGGTGGACATCGAACAGGTCGTAGTAGCCCTTGGCGACCGGGGTGATGCGCATGCCGGTGTGAAACTGGAGGATGCCGAACAGGAGGAACGAAAAACCGTCACGCCTGGCGAAGCCTGCCTGAAACGCCGCCTGCTGAAGCTCGCTCTGCGGATCCGTGGAGTAGCCGGAGAGCACGTGTCCCACGTCGTGGAATACCATGGGGATGCCACCGGGCTCGCCGGGAAACTTGAAGTCATTGTCCAAGAAGTGATCGTACAAAGCGCGACCGAAGCTACCGGGAGCACAGCTTCCGAGCGCTCGGTAGCGTGCCGCGACGCTTTCGTCTCCACTGAGACCGAAGAGGGGCAGCGCCATCCCGAGAAAGCCGGGGAAGCCGTGGGCGTTCCGCAGAAAGCGGCTGACTCGCCGGAACATGTCGAAGCGCGCGATGAGCGCGCGGCCGTGGGTCATCTCGTACAGCACGGACAACCCTTCTTCATCGATCTCGAGCGCGAGCGCGAGCCGGCGCACGGTGCGCTCGGTGGCGCGCGACGGCGTGCCTTCGACCAGAGCCATCACCATGGCGAGTTGAACCGCGCGTTTGCGGTGGTGCGGATCGACGACGATGCACGCGAGTTCTTCGAACGGCATCGGCTCGAGGGCGTCCACGTCGATGGCGACGTCGTGGACGCGAGCCACGCCATCGATGAGAGCGCGTTCGGCGTCGGTAAAGCAATCGTTCACGCTGGCGACATGCCGGAGTGCGCGTAAAACAGCGTCGAGCTCACTGGGGGCGAAGATCTTGAGGTCCATGTTCGGCCCCAGTGCATCAGCCATGCCGCCGCGAAATGCCGATAAATACGGCCTCCATCGCCGAAGCGGACACTCGTCCGCGGACATCCGTCGCGGGCAGCAGCGAGAGCCGGTAGCTCAGCGCGCGGTGATGGCCAGCGCCAAACGCGTAGCGTGCGGCTCCGTCGGTCCGCCGCGCTCATACGCCGTGGCCAGGAACTGCGCCGGTTGACCCACCGCCACGTTGAAACGCTGGCTGCCCTGCAGCGTGAACTTGAACCCGTCCGTGTACGAAAAGACGCCGGAGCTCCGCCCACGGTACTCGGCGATGATCGAGACCTGGTGCGCGCCGGGCGACAGGCCCCGGCGAAACAGCTCCACGAGGCCCGCGCTCGGGCCGGAATAGACGCGTGCGCCGTCGAGCAGGCAGGTCACGCGTTGGAGCTCGTAGTCAGAGCCTGCTTTGTTCTGAAAGCGTCCCACGACCAGCGCAGTTTCAGGAGCGCGTACTGTTTGCGGGGCAACCACGACGCGGGCCGTAGGCTGAGGCTCCGGCGGTGCCGGCTCCTCGTTCAGCATCTGCGTCAAACCGTCGGTCCCGCCTGCAGCGCGCTTCTCGCCCAGGTTCTCGGGCGGTGGCTTCGGCGCGACGGCCACGAACTCGCGCTTTGCTTTCTGCGAGGGCGGCTGAGCGGCGCCGTTCGTGTCCGCGCGTGCCACCGGCGCCGGCGCTGCGGTCTTCTCGACCTGCCGCTCGTCGGCTCGCGGCTGGTCAGCTCGCGGCTGGTCAGCTCGCGGAACCGCGGGCGCGAATGCCGCCGCGTGGAGCAGAGCCTCGCCTTCGGTTCCAGATCCCGTGCACTCGTTCCATCCCGCACACTCCGTGTCCGCGACTTCGGATTTCGGAGTCACCGTTGCCGGTCTGCTCGCGGAGTACGTGCGTGTCACTGAATCATCGCCAGGCGGCGCGCCTGCAGTGCTCGCCAGGTAGATGATGCCCGCAGCTCCGAGCAAGACCACCGCGCCGACGTGCTTGCGATTTCTCAGCATGTTTTCGAATATGAGTCGCACCCCCAGTTGCGCCAGCGCAAACCGCGACGCATATCGCCACACTCGAGAGCGCGGCAGATCGTCACACGCTGGCGTACCTGTGAATTGACGGCGGGAACGGCGCGGCAAGCCCGTACGGACGGCCGAGCAGGCCCATCCGTCCGAGCCCGCAGCGCGCCGGTGGTCACATGCAGCCCACCGCGAGCGCCAGTTTCACCCAGGCGGCGTGCGCGACCTCGTCGCCGGCCTTGTCATCCAAGCTGGAGGACGTGACCACCACGGAGAACGCCCGCTTGCCATCGAGGCTCGCGTACCCGACGCTGTCGTAGCCTGGCGTATTGCCGTCGTGGCCGATGAACGAGCCGCACGGGTAGAAGTCGTCCAAACGCCAGAGACCCATCGCGTAGCGCGACTCGGGGCCTTGCGGATCCACCGTGAACATGGCGGGCAGCTGCGCCTCGTTCACCACCTCGCCCCGGGCGAGCGCGCGGTAGAAGCGCGCCACGTCCAGCGGCGTGGAGACCAGATTGCCATTTCCGAACACGGAGCTCGCGCTGATGCGCGTCGCGTTCACCGGCTGCTCCGCGAGCCCGACCAGGTAACCGTCTGCGTACGGCGCGTCCAGGTGCGACGTGGTCGCCATGGTGCTCGAGGTGAGCGCCAGCGGGTCCGTGATACGCGCGCGCACGACGTCGGCCAGGCTGTCCCCGGTTATCTTTTCGATGATCAGCGCCAACAGAGTGTAGTTCGTGTTCGAGTACTCGAAGCGTTCGCCGGGACGAAAATTCGGTGGATGCTCGGCCGCGAGCGCCACGAGCTGCTCCGGGCGCCAAGCGTACTCGAAGTCTCCTTCCACGTACGGCGCCATCAGCCGTGGATCGGACCCGAAGTCGTAGATCCCCGAGACCAGCCGCAACAGTTGTTCGATGGTCGCGTCGCCATTGGCGGGCAGCGCGCCCGGCAGCCAGGAGTCGACCGTGTCGTCGAGCGAGAGCGCACCCTCGTCCGCGAGCTGCAAGACGACGGAGGATACGACCGACTTGGCGATGCTCGCCATGCGCGCCCGATGCTCCGGGGACAGCGGCTCCGCAGTTTCACGATTCGCCACTCCGCGAGTGATGGTGACCGTTTGCTGGTCGACGATGGCCGCGATCGACACACCCGGGATGCCCGCGGCGATGGCTTCGTCAGCCAGCGCCTCGACGCGCGCGATTGACTCGCGGCTAATCGGATCCGGCGACGAGTCGCTCGGACTCTCGTCGTCGTCACTGCATGCGACGGAGGCGGCCGAGAGCGCGAGTAGAACGAATCCATGACGTAACGATTTCATGCAAAAACTCCAGCGTTGAGACGACTGGCTCGGCGCATGAGCAAAGGCTGGGCCAGCTGCAAACCGTGCCTTTTTCTGCCGTTTGCGGCCTTGGGTGTCCGGCTCTCGTGCCGGCTCGCGGACGCGTGTCCGTCCGCATCGAACGTCCGTCCGCGCGGACCGGCACTAGCCCCGCGCCCGGTGTGGGCGGTCAGCGCTGACCCGAGGCGCAGGCGTCGAGCCGGCGTCGAATCAGCGACTTCTCGGCGAGAGTCGGCGCGCTCTGCAAAGCGCGCGACAAGCGCGCCGCTGCCTCTTCGTGGTCTCCGCGGCGGCGGTACAGCTCGCCGAGCGTTGCATCCCACAAATAGTAGGCAGCGAGCCAGCGCGGCGGATCGAGCGCCTCGAGCACCGCGAGCCCCGCGTCCGGTCCCTTCCACGCGGCCAGCGCGATGGCCCGATTCAGCGTATTCAACGGCGACGGCGCGACGCGCTCGAGCATCTCGTATAGTCGGGTGATCTCCTCCCACCGGGTGTGCGCGAAGCTCGGCGCCAGACAGTGCTCGGCGGCGATCGCTGCCTCGGCGTGATAGCGCGAGAAGCGCTCACCCACCGCCGCGCGATGCAGGTAGTACACGCCGAGCTCCACGAGCTCGCGATCCCACAAGGAGCGATCTTGCTCGTCCATGAGCAAGATCTCCCCCGCCCCGTCCACGCGCGCCTCGAAGCGAGCCGCCTGGAAATACATGAGCGAGAGCAGCGCATGCGCCTCCGGTGTCGCGGAAAGCGCGTGCGCGGCCAAGAGCCGTGCCAGGCGAATCGCCTCTTCGCACAGCTCGCGGCGTATCACACGCTCGGCCTGCGCCGAGCTGTAACCCTCGTTGAATAGCAGGTACAGCATCTGCAAAACGCGCGGCACGCGGTCCATCAGCTCTTCCACACGCGGAGTGTCGAGCTCGACAGCGTGCTCGCGGAGCTTCGCGCGTGCTCGTTGCAGGCGCTTGTGCACGGCGTCTTCGCTCTGAAACAAGCGCAGCGCGATCTCGGCCGTACTGAAGCCGCACAGCGTTTTGAGCGCCAGAACCAGCTGCGATTCGGGTACGATCTTGGGATCGGCGCACACGAACAAGAGCCTCAGCAGGTCGTCTTCCACTTCCGACTCGAGGTACACTTCCTGTGCGACTGGCGGCTGCGTCACCTCGCGCTCGATGTCCGGCGCGTAGCGCTCGCTCCGCTTGTCACGCCGCAAGCCGTCGAGGACGTGGTTCTGAGCGACTCGGTACAACCACGCGCCACGATCGTGCGGAACGCCGCTCGAAGACCACGCTTCCACGGCCCGCAGCAGCGCCGTCTGTGCCGCATCCTCGCAGAGCTCCAGGCGCGAGACGCCGAAGCGACGCGACAACACCGACACCAAGCGCCCGAACTCGCGGCGAAAATAGTGCTCCGGCAGCGCGGCCGCGGGCGTGTCGTCCATCAACGTCCCAGCGTTAGTAAGAAGCCAACTCTCTGATCTCTATGCTGGCGCCCGGCTGGCGGATGATGGGGCATTCCTTCGCGATCTCGAGGGCGCGCTCGAGGGAGCTCGCGCGCACGAACGTGTAGCCGCCCATCACTTCCTTGCCTTCGACGAAGGGACCGTCGCTGACGGTGCCCGCCTTGTAGACCGCGGCCGCCCCGCCCTGCTTCAGGCCGTCCCCCGTGTCGATGATCTCTTCGGCGAAGTTGGCCTTCCACGCGCTCCACGCCGCGTACATGGCCTGCATCTCCTCTGGCGATGGCTTCCAACCTTTGGCCATGGCCGTCTGGGAGGCTTCGGCGGGAGCGCGGTAAAGAAACAGAAATTTCGTCGTGGACATGGCGCAAACCTCCGAGGACTGACCCGCTTCGAGCGGGTTTCGAAACGACGACGCCCCAGCATCCCGCGATTGGACGGGCTCGAGGTCGTTTTTTTCCAAGGGTGCCCACCCCCCGTCCGTGCTCGCGGCTACGCCGCTGCGCGCGGGCGGCCCCTCCCTTGTGCGGGCACGCCCGCACGGGAGGGGAAGACCAGCGCCGACCGGGCCCGATCAATCCTGGTTACATTCCGAGTCCAGGTCGAGCGACAGGTTGTAGATGTCGTTGAGCGTCTCACGCGCGGCGTTGTCGATCAGCTCTGCGCCGCCTTCGAAGCGTTCACACGTGTGACCGAACTCGTGCATGATGATCGACCCCCAGCACACCCTGCGGCTGTTCGAGGAGCTGGCATAGCGGTCCTCGATGCTGACCGCCCAGCTGCGACACACGTTTGCCGTCTGGCCGAGCGGCGACGAATGACCTGCCTCGTCGCACGTGTCGCAGCGCACAGTGCCATTTCGCGTCAGGCGGCCGTACATGCAGTCGTGCTCGCTCGTGAGACCGCGGGCCGCGAGGTTGGCCTTGAACTCGTCCCAGTTATCCAGGATGTCGTCGAGCGCGTCTCGCATCTCGTTACGTCGAACCGTTTTGCTGCATTCCTCGAACACGACATCGAGCGAGGCGGGACCAGCGCTGCCGCCGCCACCGCTGCTGCCCCCTCCCGGGTTGGTTTCGGTCTCCACGTCCTTGACCTGTTTGAGCTCCGCTGAAGCTTGATCGACGCCAGGCTCCTCGGAAAACTCCTCGGCGCTGCCGCCGCACGCGGGGACGAGCAGCCCAATCAAAGCGACGACGGGCACAGCGCGCGAAATGAAGCGTGATTTCATCGTAATACTCCTGGAGCTGAGAGACGGGGTGGATGGGAGCGCTGCGAGGGACGGCCGGCGTGGCCACCGCAGCGTGTCTGCACTCCACCCTCAATGCCCGGGAGCGGCGTCCTGGATCACTCGGCGAGCTCGGCCCCGGTCACCCGGGCGGTCGACCCTGGGCTATGCTCCCGTGCCAACCGCAGAGCAGGGAGCTCGACATGGAATACCGATCGCTCGGAAACAGTGGCCTCAAGGTTCCCGTGCTGTGCCTGGGAGCGATGACTTTCGGCGAGGCGGACGACAAGTCGTTCATGCACAAGGTGAGCTGCGACGAGAAAACGTCGTTTGCCATCATGAGCCAGGCGCTCGAACGGGGTGTGGCGTTCATCGACACCGCGGACGTGTACGGGCAGGACGGGCTGTCGGAGCGCATCGTCGGTGCGTGGATGGCAGAGGCTCAGAGCCGTGATCGCGTCGTGCTTGCGACGAAGTTCCGCTTCCGCATGGCCGACGGCCCGAACGGCACTGGGGCGTCGCGGCGTCGCATCGTCCGAGCGGTGGACGACAGCCTGCGACGCCTGCAGACGGATCGCATCGATCTGTATCAAATCCACATGCAGGACCTCGAGACGCCCGAAGAGGAGACACTGCGCGCGCTCGACGACGTGGTGCGCGCGGGCAAGGTCTTGTATCTCGGCGCGAGTAATTACACGGCATACCGGCTCACCGACAGCCTCTGGATTTCGAAGACGGAGCACCTGCATCGGTTCGTCGCGCTACAGATGCAGTACAGCTTGCTGGTGCGCGACCTCGAACGCGAACACGTGCCGCTCTGTCAGAAATTCGGGCTCGGGATCTTGCCGTGGTCCCCACTGGCAGCCGGATTCTTGTCCGGCAAATACGCGAAGAACCAGCCGCCCCCCGCCGGCGTACGGCTCGAAAGGTGGAAAGACCGCTTCGCGAGCTTCGACAACGAACGCGGTTGGCGCACTCTCGAGGCCGCGCGCGAGATCGCGAAAGAACGCGGCACGTCCGCCTCCGCGGTGGCGCTCGCGTGGCTCATCGCAAAGCCTGCGGTCACGTCCGTCATCTTCGGCGCGCGCTCACTCGAGCAACTCGACGACAATCTGAGAGCAGCAGAGGTCAAACTCACGCGCGAGGAAGTACAGAAGCTCGACGAAGCCAGCGCCTTCGACGCGGGCTATCCGTACAAGTTCATCGCGAACATCCAAGGTCGCTGGTAGACGACGCCGGCGGTCAGGCACCGGCGTCCAGACGCGCCGCTTTCACCAGCAGATAGTTGCGTTCGGGAACATTCGACGTCCGGCTCGCAGCCAGCCGATACTCGGCGATGGCGGCCTGCCAGTCGCCGGATTTTTCGAGCAGATGAGCGCGCACCGCCGCGAGACGGTGGTGCCCCGCCAGACGCGGATCCGCATCCAGGGCGCGGAGCAGCTCGAGGCCCGCCTCGGGGCCGTGCACCATGGCAGCGGCGATGGCGTGATTGAGCGTCACCATCGGGTTCTCGGACATGCGCGTGAGCAGGCCGTACAGCGCCAGAATCTGAGGCCAGTCGGTCTCCTCGGCGCGCGCTGCTTCGCCGTGGACCGCCGCGATCGCGGCTTGAATTTGATACGGACCGACCGATCCGCGTGACAGCGCGCGACTGATCAACGAAACCCCCTCGGCGATGGCGCCGTGATCCCACAGCGTTCGATCTTGTTCGTCGAGCGGAATCAACTCGCCCTCCGGACCAGAGCGAGCAGCGTGCCGCGCGTGCGTGAGCAGCATGAGCGCGAAGAGCCCCGCCACCTCTCCCTCGTCTGACAATAGGCCGTACAGCGAGCGAGCGAGACGGACGGCTTCGACGGCCAGATCCACACGCAGCAGACTCGCGCCGGCGCTCGGCGCGTATCCCTCGTTGAAGATGAGATACAGCACGTGCAGCACTGCACCCAAACGCGGTGCGCGTTCCTCCGGAGTCGGCATGCGGAACTGCACTCCCGACTTTTTGATCAGCTGCTTGGCGCGGCTGATCCGTTGCGCCATCGTCGCCTCCGGCACCAGAAACGCGTGGGCGATCTCGGCGGTCGTCAAGCCGCCCACGGCGCGCAGCGTGAGCGCGATGGCTGACGTGCGGGTCAACGCCGGATGACAGCACATGAACAGCAGCAGCACCGCGTCGTCCTCCTGCGCCTCATCGCGGCCGTCCGCAGCCGGCACGAGCTGCTCGTCTGCGGGCGTCTCCGCGGCGAGCTTCGTCTCGCGGCGACGTCGCGCGGCTTCCGCGCGTAGCTGATCGGTCATCCGTCGCGCCGCGACTTGCACGAGCCAGGCGCGCGGGTTGTCGGGCACGCCGGCGTCAGGCCATTGCAGCGTCGCAGCGAGCAGCGCTTCTTGTACTGCGTCTTCCGCAGCAGCGAAGTTTCCATAACGGCGGACGACGGCGCCGAGCACCTGGGACGCGAGCTCACGCAGCAGGGATTCGCCCGCCTGCTTCGCCACCGTCGTTCACAGCCCCGTCGGCAGCCCGGTCATCACTTCACGGACTTCGATGGGCATACGAAGTGGGTCGCCACCCTGCCCGGGAGCTGCGGATGCCCGCGCCGCGAGCGCGTACGCTTGCTCTGCGCTCTCCACGTCCACGATCCAGTAGCCCGCCAGAAACTCCTTCGCCTCCGCGAACGGTCCGTCGGTGACCTCCGGCTCACCCCCTGCCCCCGCTCGCACGACGCGGGCACGGTCTGGGGGAGTCAAGCCCTCGCAGGCGACCAACACGCCTTCCTCGACGAGCTGTTCGTTGAAGCGCTTCATGAACGCCATGTGCGCCTGCAGCTCCTCCGGAGCCCATTTCATGATGTCCCAGCCCCCCGTTCCGCGCGGTGCGTTCATCATCAGCATGAATTTCACGAAGATAGCTCCTTGTTGCAGGGCGTCGCCCTGAGCGGCGTGTTCGTGAAGACGTCGGAGCAGGCGGCGCCCTTTCGACATCTCTCGCGATCTTTCTTCAACCACCGTTCTTGGGGACGCCGGACCGGCTCGGGAGCCTTGCACGGAGACCGACCGCGAGATACCGCCCGGGCGGGCCAGATACGGACTCCGGCAGTGAGGGAGAGCGTGTGCGGAGAACGCCCACACTGCGAGCCTCCCTAACCTCGTCTAAGATTGGGCGTTTAGGTGTTAGCGATGTCGGACGAGGCGGGGAGAAATGCCGGCGTGTAGGAGCTGCGGGAGCACCGCGGGCGCCGTACGCTTTTGCTCGAAGTGCGGCGCCGAGCAAACGACGTCCGGTACGGCGAGCGCCAGCGCTGACACCTTGATCGGGCAGATGGTCGCGGGCCGCCATCAGGTCCTGGAGTTGATCGAAACCGGGGGCGGCGGACGCGTGTACCGCGCCGTGCAAAAGCCGCTCGAGCGCGTGGTCGCGCTCAAGATCATTCATCCTGCCCTCTTGGCCTCCGACGAGGCGGTCACGCGGTTCATGGAAGAGGCTCGCATTCTGAGCCGGCTGAATCATCCGAACGTGGTGAGCGTCTTCGATTTCGGCTGGTCTGCGCCCGGCGACACGGGCCAGTTGTTTCTGGCGATGGAGTACGTGACGGGGCCAAGTCTCTCGACGCTGCTCACTGCCAAGCAAGCGCTGCCGCTGAGACGACTCGCCAGCATCATGGGTCAGGTGCTCGCCGCGCTCAGCGAGGCGCACCACCAGGGCATCACGCACCGGGACGTGAAGCCGGACAACATCATGCTGCAACCCACGCGCGGCGGTACCGACCACGTGAAAGTCATCGACTTTGGCATCGCTCAAAGCCGAGAGCGCAAGCGGGTGACGGAGTTCGGTCGAGCCATCGGTACGCCCGAGTACATGGCGCCCGAACAGGTGCGTGGCGAAGACATCGGGCCGGCCGCCGATCTCTACTCGCTCGGCGTGATTTTGTTCGAGGCCCTGACGGGCCGGCGCCCCTTCGAAGGCGGCTCCGGCGTCGAGACGATGGTGCGGCATCTAGCCGCGCCACGACCCGATCCGAGATCGGTGGCTCCGGACCGGGCCATCTCTCCAGAGCTGGCCGCCGTGTGTCTGCGCGCTCTCAGCGTGGATCCTGCCGAGCGCTACCCGGACGCGGCAACCTTCGCCGAGGCGCTCGAGCAAGCCCTGCCAACGCAGGCCAGAGGCACGCCGGCGCTGTACTCGGCGCGCTCGCGCAGCTCGCGCCCGGCGCCAGCCCTTTCACCGCCACAGGCGGCGAAACCGCGCCCGCTCTCGCGTGAGTGGACCTCGACACCGGTCGTCGAATTTCAAGAGGCGGGCCCCGCGCTGGCCGCGGGCATCGAGCTCGAATCGGCAATTTTCGAGATGCCGCTCGTGGGCCGCAGCGCGGAGCTCGACTGGGCGATCGAGCAGCTCGTGCGTGACAGCGGCGCCTGCGTGGCGCTCTGCGGGCGCGCGGGCGTGGGCAAGACTCGACTGCTACGCGAGCTCTGCGCAGCCGCCGATGGGCTCGACCTGAGAGCGCTGGTCGTCACCGCCGACCCGGTGCCCCACTGCCAGGTCAGCTTCTCCGCCGTCAAGCGCATGATCGTCCGCTTGTCGGGGCTGTCCGGCGCGGAGCTCCGTGCGCAAGACACATCCGACACCGCGACACGAGACGCGCTGCGCAAATTATTTCCCGCGGAGGGCACGCGCGTGCTCGATGCGCAGGGCGCCGCCAGCACCGCACTGCAGTGGTCGGCGCGCCGGGCCGTCGCGCGCGCTGGAAACCGCAACGTGGTCCTCGTCATCGATGACGCCGATCGAGCCGACGCATGCTCGCTGGCTGCCCTTTCGGAGCTCGTGCGCCAGCGAGCCGTCCCCAGGTTCTCGGTATTGATGACCGGAGAACGCCTGCCGGACGCGCTCATTCCGGCCGGCGTGGCCGTGCGTGGCTTACAGGGGCTCGCGCCCGCGCAGGCTCGGGAGCTCCTCGCCGATCAGGGCTTCGCGCGCGCTCTTCCGCGCAAGGACGACGTCGAGCCGCTCTACGTCGAAGGGCTGTCGCGCTGGTCCACGCGCGACGCGGCGCCGGTTCCAGAGACCCTTCACGACTTGGTCACCGGCCGCGTGCGCGAATTGAAGTCGGCCGAGCGGCGCGCCCTGCTCGCCATCGCCGTGCTCGGGAGCGCCTGCCAAGCAGAGCTGCAAGAGCTGTGGAACGGCAAGTCGCTCACGGACTGCTTGAAGAGCCTCGTCGAGTACGGCCTGGTCGTGCGGCGGGAGGGCGCGTTCGAGCTCGCGCACCCGCTGTACGGACGCGTCGTCAGCGAGCTGTCACCGGCTCGAGTCGTCGCCGATCTGCACGCGGCAGCCGCCGACTACCAGGTCAACGACGGCGGGGAGCTCGAGCTGCAGGCGTTTCACGCCGCGAAGGGCCGACCCGACGTGGAAGCGTTCATGTTGGTCGAAGAGGTGGCCCGCGTACGCCGGCAACACGCCGACCTGGACGGCGTCGCGGCCATCCTGCGACTCGGTCTGGAGGCGGCGCGTTCGGCGATGCTGAACGGAGAGCCCAACACCGTGAAACCCGTCGCCGTCTTCGGTCGAAAGCTCGGTTCCGTGCTGATCGAGACGCGACGCTTCGACGACGCCCATGGCGTCCTGACCGCAGCGCTCGCGCTGCCAGGACTGTCCGAGCTCGAGCGGGCGCTCTTGCTCGAGCAACTCGCCAGCGTGGAGAGCACCCGCGGGCGCTCCCAGGAAGCCGAGCGCTTGCGCGGCGAGTGCCTGGCGGCCGCCGAGAGTTGTGGCGACTCGGAAATCATCGCGCGCGTGACCAACTCCGGGAAGATGCCTCCGCGGAAGAGCATCGTGACTTCCGGACGAAGCCCCTTCTCTGCGTCCGGTGGTTATCAGATCCGCATCTCGGACCCGGGCCGGCTGAAGAGCTAGCGGTCCACGGTCGCAGCGCCAGCACGATCACTCGGGTCGTCTCAGAGCCGGTTTTCCGCACAAAAAGCCCAATATCGCGAGCGGTCCAGTCTTTTCGAGGGCACGTTCAGTTGCGCGCCGCTCCGGCCGATATAATCTCCGGAAGGCGCGTGATACGGACATTTCTGGCCATACTCGTGATGGCGCTCGTGCTCACGTACCCCGACTCGAGCGCAGCCCGGCGAAGAACCAACCCTCTGGTGGTGTTCCCCTCGCATCCCGAGCGCATGCGCGCCGTGCGCTACGCCCAGATGGATCGCGAGCGCTGCCGGCACGAGCTCACGTTTCGCGGCGTGGACTTCACGTTCGCCGAGTCCGCGGTCGGCATCGACGCGCCCGTGATCCTGAACGGCCCGGTGCGCGGCGTGCGCCTCGCGCGCGTGTTCGCGGCTGAGCGCGCCCCTCTTGCCGTGATGGACTGCCGGCTCGCCATCGCGCTCGATGACCTGGCGATCATCGCCGGCGACCGGGGCATCGTCGAGGTCCGCTACAGCAGCGTTCACCGACCGAAGAAGCGCCGTCGATCACGCGGGCATTCCGCGGGCGTGGCGATCGACATCAACGAGTTCGTGCGCCGCGACGGCACGGTGCTCAACATACTCGACGATTTCCAGGGCGCGGGCATCGGCTCGCGCACCTGCGGCGACGGCGCCCCGCGCCCGAAATCCCCAAAAGCCGTCGAGCTGCGTGACCTGGTGTGCGCGATCGACGAGTCTGGTTCGTTCAACCTGCTCTTGACGCCACACTACGATCGCCGGCACAGAAACCATCTGCACCTGGAGGTGCGGCGCGGTATCGACTGGTTTCTCACGCAGTAGGTCGGTTCGAGGGAGCGCGCCGTGCGGCCTCTTCGGGACGCGACAGACTGCGCAAGAGCCGACTGATGGTGGCTCGGTCCGCCGGCTTCACCAGGTGCTCGTCGAAGCCCGCTTCTTCGGCGCGCTGGTCGTTCTCCGACTTGGTCCAGCCCGTGAGCGCCACGATCTTCGTAGTACGTCCCCAGGGCTCCGCGCGCATGCGCCGGCACG
Organism: Polyangiaceae bacterium; assembly: GCA_036520475.1. GTDB lineage: Bacteria > Myxococcota_A > Polyangia > Polyangiales > Polyangiaceae > DATDJP01. Next base: position 48,923 of record DATDJP010000156.1, read on the forward strand.
TGTCGTAGCCGTTCAGATTGGGCATTCCGAGATCCAGGAGCACTAGTTCGGGCCGGAATTCGGGAGCGACCTCCAGCGCCTCGAAGCCGCCGTGCGCGACGCGCGCATCGCAGTTCATCACCTTCAGCAACATGGCCAGGCTCGTTGCTGCGTCCTCATTGTCGTCCACCACCAGCACGCGACGGAGCGCGGCACCCGCGGGTCGATCCTCGACAGGTCTCGGAGCAGCTTCGGCCACGCCGGTGTGCATCGGCAAGCGCACCACGAACTCGCTGCCCCGGCCGTGCCCGTCACTGTGAGCCTCGATGCTCCCGCCGTGAAGCTCGACGAGGCCCTTGGCCAGTGACAAGCCGACACCCAGACCGCCCTGTGCCTTCTCGAGCGAGCGATCCACCTGCGTGAATATCTCGAACACCCGCTGCAGCATGTCGGATGGAATGCCGATGCCCGTGTCCCGAACACGCACGATGACCCTGTCGTCCTGGCGCTCCGCGCGCAAGCTGATCAGCCCACCCGATTGGCTGTACTTGGCGGCGTTGTTGAGCAAATTCGAGAACACCTGAGCCAGGCGCGTCGGATCCGCGTCGAGAAAAATGGGCTCGGTCGGCAGCTCGAGAGTGAGCTCGTTGTGCCCTCGCTCGACGAGTGGACGACTGGTTTCCACAGCTTGCTGCACCACGTCCGCCAGCGGCACGCGATCACGGCGCAATTGCACCTTGCCGCGGCTGATACGGCTGACGTCCAGCAAGTCATCCGTGAGCCGCACCAGTTGCTGAACCTGCCGCGCCATCATGGCGCGCGCCTGCTCGAGCGCGTGCGCATCGGCGTGCCCGGGCGTAAGCAGCTCGAGGGCGTTCGTCACCGGCGCGAGCGGGTTCCTGAGCTCGTGCGCCAAAATCGCCAAGAACTCGTCCTTGGCGCGGTTCGCCTGCCGAAGCGCCGTCTCCGCGCGCGCGCGCTCGAGGGTGGCCCAGGTGCGGTCCGCGACTTCGCGTACGAGCCGGCGATCCTCCTCGGGCCAGGCCCTGGGCTCCGGGTGGACGGCGTACAGATAGGCGACCAAGCGACCCCCCTTGACGAGCGGCACTGCGCCGCCCGCTCGGATCTGCATGGCGTGCGTGGCCGGCGACCCGCCCTCCGGAGCGCGCGGATCACGCGTGAGATCTTCAGTGAACACTCCCTGACCAGCTCGCATGGCCGGAGCGAAACCAGGACCGTGGTCGGACAACCGCCGCCGGCCCTGGGCGCTCGGCATGCGCCCGTCGTTGTACTCAGTGCCATTGACCACGGTGTCGCCGTCGGGTTCGAATTCACCGTAGCCGACGGCAGCGACGCCCAGCCACCGGGCCAAGAGCTCCGTCGCGGATCGCATGATTTCGGCAGGCGCTTCCGCGTCCCGAAGTCGATCCGAAAGCTCGACGAGAAACGCCTGCCGTGCTTCGCTGGCGCGCAGCGCCGCTTCCGCGACCTTGCGGTCCGTCAGGTCGATCGTCACTCCCAGCCCGCCGATGATGCGTCCCTGCGCGTCCCGGCGGGGGCTCACGGTCACGCGCGTCCAACGCAAGCTTCCGTCCGGCCGCGCGAGCCGTTTTTCGATCGTGAAGGGCTCACCGCAGCGGATCATCGCCTCGAATAGCTGCTTGTTCCGTGGCCAGTCCTCCACGTGCGTCATCTGCTGGATCGTCTGCCCGACCACGGCACCGCGGGGCAACGCCAGGATGTCGCAATGCCGATCGTTGGCGTAGATGATCCGGCCGTCCAGGTCGGCCATCGCGATTCCGACCTCCGCCTGTTCGCTGATGGCGCGGAATTTCGCCTCACTCTCACGCAGCACGTTCTCGGCACGCGCGCGTTCGACCGAAACCCAGGTGCGCTCGGCCACGTCGCGAACGAGCGCGACCTCGCTCTCGGTCCACGCGCGCGGACTCGGGCTCGTAACGTAGAGGTTGCCGACCCAGCGGCCGCCCTTCGTGAGCGGTACGCTGATCAGCGCACGCGTGCCGGAAGCGAGGTAAGTCGGTTTCAAGTCGTGCACCGCAGGGCGCGCGTCGGCCTCGACGTCGTCGACCACCCAGGGGCGTCCGCTTCGAAAATGCTGAAGCATGTCCGAGCTACACGCCGCAATCGACGCGCGTCCCAGGAAGATCGGTTGGCTGTGCGTCCATTCGGCGACGACGTCGAGGTAAAGTCGATCATCGTCGATCTCGCCGTACCCGGCGCGCCCCGCTCCCAGGTAGTTGCCCAGAAGTCCCACCGTTGCCTGCAGAAACGCCGTCGCGTCGCCGAGCTCACGCGTGCGGTCCCCGAGCTCGACGAGCAGACGCTGCCTGGCTTCGCGCTCGCGCAGCTCCGCTTCGACCTCGTCGCGCCGGCGCTCTGCCAGAACCTTTGCAGTCGTTTCCCCTACCTTCGCCAGAATGCCGGCGACGGCACCCGCTTCATCGCGAATCGGGCCATACGCGACATCGACCCACATGTCTTCGACCGGGCCATTGCGTGGAACCTGAAAGTGCTGGTCCTGAAAGCTCAGTGTTTCTCCAGCCCACACTCGCGCAAAGATATCCTCGATCGTCGGACGAACCTCCGGCAGCACTTCGAACAGGGGTCGTCCGAGCGCTGCGGGGTGGAGCTGGCTCAGCATGGGGGAAAACGCGTCGTTGTAGACGAGGATGTGCTCGCGTCCCAGGATTAGTACCAGCGGAAAACCGCTCGAAAGCACCAGATCCACGACGACTTTCAGATTGCGTGGCCATCCTTCGAGCGCCCCTAGCGGCGTTTCGTCCCAGGCGTGAGCGCGGATCAACGCGCCTGCTTCTCCCCCACCGGCGGGCCATTTGGTTTGCTCCTTGACGTGCATCATTCGTTCCCAGCCAGCCTGGCGAAAGTTTCATCGAGCCGCGCCAGTTTCCCCCGGGGCGCTCATGCCAGCACCCACTCATTTGGGCACTGCTCATGCCCCTCGTAAAGCCTTTTGCGCTCCGCGGTGAACCCCCTGTCCTCCGGGCCAAAATCGCGATCACGGCGCGCGAGTCGATGGCAGCAGCGTCTGGATGTCGAGCTGTGACGCCAGCGTGGCGCCCGTCCTGTTCAAGACCTCGAGCACGCGTGTCTCGTCGCGCAGCGCATCTTCTGCCTGACGGCGGCGAGAAATGTCCTCGATCACACCGATGAAGTGCAGCGGTTTGCCGGCTGCGTCGCGGATCACGGTGACGGTGGTCAGGCTCCAGATCACCGTGCCGTCCTTGCGGCGGTAGCGCTTTTCGAAGACGTGATCGCGAAGCTCGCCGGACAGCAGGCGCTTCACCACCGTCCTCGTGAGCTCTGCGTCCTCCGGATGGGTGATATCCCCGAACTTGAGCTGCCAGAGCTCGTCGCGCTCGTAACCGAGGATGTCGGCGAATTTCTGGTTTGCGTCCGTGAAGCGACCATCGAGCTGTGAAATGGAGATGCCGACCGCGGCTTGTTCGAACGTCGCCCGCAGGCGCTCCGCGTTCTGTTGCGACGTTTCCTCGGCCGCTTTGCGCGCCGTGACGTCTTGCACGACGCCGATCATGCCGAGCACCGAGCCGTCCGCGGCATACGTCCCGCGGCCGTGGGCGCCGATCCAGCGCTCGTCCCCGGAGGGACGGCGGATCCGATACTCGATCGCGTAGTCCGTGTGCGTGGCTAGCGCCGTCTCTACCGCCAACCGAGCTCGTTCGCGATGCTCTTCGGCGAGCAGCTCACGCATGCAAGCCCACGTGATCGGCTCGTGGCGGTCGAGTCCGAAAATGTTCGCCGCGGGTTCGCTCAACGTGACCCGGTCGTCTGGCGCGCTCCACCACCAATCACCGAGCTTGGCCGCCGAGTTGCCCGCCCGAAGCTCGAACAACGCCGGCAAAAACTCCGCATAGTCCACGTCCGCGCTGTGCGTCGAATGGCGATCACCGCCGGGGCAGGTGTGAACGGCGATGCGCTCGCGGTCTTCCGCGCCTGCGCGACCATTTCCACGACGGCGGCCAGCGCGGCGAACGCGTCGTCCGGGAACGTCTCGGTTCCGAACATCGCCAGCACGCCCACCAGTCGAGCGTCGACCTGCAGCGGATAGCCGGCGAAGGACCGCATGCCTTCGCGCTTGGCCCACTCCGGGTTGCCGACCCGGGATCGTGCTGCACGTCGTTGGTCAGGTGCGGCGCGCGGTCGGCAGCGAGCGTCGCGCTGATGTCGGCGCGCAGCGCCGCGTACCTCGCCAACCGCTCGCGCAGCTGATCCGCGTGCTTTCTTTCGGTCACGTCGCGCGTGTACACGGCGATGCCGCGCTCGAGCGGGAACACGCTGACCTCGAACCAGCGGTGCCACGTCGCGGAATAGTCTTCCGCCATCACGTGCGTCTTTTCCGTCAGCGCACGCTCGCAGGCGGCGATGATCGCCGTGCTCTGCACCTCCGGCATCACCTCCAACGCCGGCTTTCCGAGCACGTCCGCTCGCGGCAGGCGCGTCGAGAGCGACTCGAGTTGCTGCGCGGAAAGTCGCTCGCCCGGGGTGAAGCATTGGGGCGCGGTGCTCATGTGTCGTGTCGCACTCGGTCTCGCATCAGCGCTCAGCCGCGGGGCGAACCCGGCGAACGCACGACATCTTACACAGCGCCTCGTTTTGCGCACTTGTGACAAATCGCCACGTCGGACAACTCCGCTTGGTCGGCAGCCTCGTCCTGTCTCAGGTCTTGGACACGCGACGGTCGGGCGTTTCCGGAAGCGCTTCGGCGGCGGCTATCTTGGATAGCTCCGTCGCCGCGTCCGTTTCGACGAAGGGCCCGCCCAGCTCCTCGGACGTGACCTCATCCGCCGCGTCCTGCGGACTGTTCGCGGCAGACGTGACACTCTCCACGAACTGCTCGCCCGACTGCAGGGAGTGAGAGTCCGGATCGTGCGTGTCGTCTCGCAGAAAGCCGCGCGGATCGGGGTCCGCAGAGCGCGCGTGCTGCTGCGCTTCGTACTTTGGCTGCACGTGACCCGATGGGTCGAAATGAGCGCGCCGTTTTCTGGTATTCGATGACATGTCGACGGCGTACCACGTCGACCACGACCCCGCCCGCAGCCCCCGCACCCGACCCAACCGCGGACGTCGCTCGAAACAGCGGCCCGGCCTCGCCGGACCTGCGTCAGTCGTCTTCGCTGGATTTCACCACGAGCTCCTCGATGTCCTGGAGCTCGGTTTGGGCATCACGCAGCTTTTCGAAGGCGTCCTCGACGCTGCTGCTGATCGTCATTTTTTGGGCCCTGGGCAGCACGCGTATTTCCGCCAGGAGCGCTTCGATGGTCGTCCGCGCGTCGGTGACCCGCGACTTGGCGCTCTCCAATTTCTTGCGAAGTAACCGCTCGTTCATGCACCGCTCAGATGGCACGCACGCTGCTCAGAGCGCGGGTCACGATCTCCCAGTCAATCGCCGGCAACCCGTGGGGTTCCCGAGAGGCACCCCACACCCGGCTCGCGTCCCGCAGAGCATCCGCGCGGGTCGCACCCCAACCGGTCACGACGGGCACCCCGGGTAGGTCGCTGGTCCGCGCCTCGACACGCCAATCACCGAGATCTTCGGCGCGGGCTCTTTCGAAGATGCGCACTCGCAGGGCCAAACCGAAGTCGTACGCCATGCCGCCCCGTTCGCGGTACTGCAGGGTGAGACCGAGCCCATCGTCGCTCCGCTTCTCTGATTTGTGTCGCATCGCAACTCCCGAGTGGAGACCGCGCACTCGACGCGTGCTGTTGACCAGCAATCCCTTTCGCAGCACCTAAAGTCAGCTGCAAGTCACGCGGCCACCACGCAACTCTCGGTTCGCGGACCTTAACGCATGACACTCTCATAGTAGCATCAGCCGTGCCAGTAGCAAGGAGTCTTCGTTTCAGGGTAACCCACGCTTTCGGGCGACCTCGCAAGCCGCTTGCAATGCTCGCAATTTGGTACCCGCGTGCTTCACGGCTTTGTCACGTGTGGCAGGCGGCCGCGCGCTCGAGCAACTGCTCCTTCTGACGTGCATTCTTCGTGAGTGACGCAGCGCGCTCGAACTCTGCGCGCGCCTCTTCGAGACGGCCGAGTTTGTGCAGCAAGTCCGCGCGGACGCTCGGGAGCAGATGATAGCGCGACAACGACGGCTCGGCAGCGAGCGCGTCGGCCAGCTCCAAACCTGCGGCGGGACCCCTTGCCATGCTGACGGCGACGGCGCGGTTGAGCTCGACCACGGGTGACGGCATCACCTGCGCGAGCTCGTCGTAGAGCGCTGCGATGCGCGCCCAGTCCGTTTGTTCGGCGGTGGCAGCGCGCGCGTGACAGGCCACGATCGCGGCCTGCAGTGCATACGCGCCGCTCGCACCGCCCAGCTGCCCCGCGCGCTCGAGAGCGGAGAGCCCGCGCCGAATCAAGAGCTGATCCCACAGTCCACGATTTTGCTCGGTCAGGAGCACGGGCTCGCCGGAGGGACCAATGCGCGCCCGCGCACGCGAAGCGTGCAGTTCCATGAGCGCCACGAGGCCGTGCACCTCCGGCTCCTGGGGCACCAGCGCCGCCAGGATGCGACCGAGCCGCAAGGCGTCTTCGCAAAGCTGAGGTCGCATGTGATCGTCGCCCGCCGTCGCCGAATACCCCTCGTTGAAGATGAGGTAAACGACGCCGAGCACCGACGACAGGCGCTCCGCGAGTGCTCCGCCACGCGGCACCTCGAACGGGACGCGCTCCTCGGCCAAGGTGCGCTTGGCGCGCACGATGCGCTGCGCGATGGTCGGCTCGGAGACCAGAAACGCGCGCGCGATCTCTTCGGTGGTCAGCCCGCCTAGCAGACGCAGCGTGAGCGCCACGCGCGCTTCCATGGATAGCACCGGGTGGCAGGCGATGAACACGAGCCGCAGCATGTCGTCGCCGACCTCGTCGTCGACCGCGCCTTCGAGGTCCGGTACGGTGAGCTCACGCTCCGTCTCGATGTGTCCGATTTCTTCGTGCTTGCGCGCGAACATCTTGTTCCGGCGCAGCACGTTGATGGCGCGGTTCTTCGCCGCGGTCATCAGCCATGCCGCGGGGTTGTCGGGTACGCCGCTTTGCGGCCACTGCTCGAGGGCAGCCACCAGCGCGTCTTGAGCCAGCTCCTCGGCGCGGCCGACGTCGCGCACCATGCGTGTCAACCCCGCGATCAGCCGCGGCGATTCGATGCGATAAACCGCCATGATCGCGCGGTGGGTCTCGGCATCTGTCACGCCGCCGATCAGAGCATCTTCTCATACGGACGCAAGTGTGCCGTGCGTCGCACGCAGAGTCCGCTCTAAGATGCCCGGCCATTGGCATGGAGCTCCTGAATCGCTTGGCATATCTGGACCCTCCCCTGGTGTGGGGTCTGCTTTCGCGCGGCATCGGACTCGTATTTCTGATCTCGTTCGCCTCGCTGTCCTGGCAAGTGCTGCCCACCGCCGGGGCGCGCGGCATCACGCCCATCCAGGGCAGCCTGGCGGCCATCGAGGCGCACTTTCCGACGTGGAAACGCTTCCTCTACTTCCCGAGTCTGCTCTGGCTCAACCGAAGCGACGGATTTTTGCGGGCGTTGCCGTGGATCGGCATGCTCGCCGCGCTGGGCATCATCATCGGCGGTCCGCATGTGCCCTGGCTGTTCGCGCTTTGCTACCTCGCCTACCTGTCGCTCGATCGACCCATGATCCTCGTCTATCCCTGGGATTGCCTGCTGTTCGAAGCCGGCTTCTGGGGGATGTTCCTGCCAGCGACGCTGCCGTTGCCGAGCGTCGTCGCGAGCGCAGCTCCGCTGCCGGCTATCGCCTGGGTGTTTCGGCTGCTGCTGTTCCGAGTGATGTTCGGGTTCGGCAAACACAAGTTCGTGGGCACGACGGCGCTCGACAAGGGGTTTCTGAAGAACTTCTTCATCAATCAGCCGCTGCCGACGGCGCCCGGCTGGCTGGCTGCGAAGCTGCCGATGCCGCTGCACAAGCTCGCGCTCGCGATCATGTTCATCGTGGAGATCCCGCTGCCCTTCGTCGTGTTCTGGCCCGGCCCGCTCTCGGCGGTCGGGGCGATCGCCATGGTGATGCTGATGCTGAACATCTGGCTGACCGGGAACTTCGGTTACTTCAACGTGGCAGTGATCGTGCTCAGTCTGGGTTGGCTCGACGGCGAGACGGCGCGCGCGCTCGACTTGTCGAGCTTCTTTTCCGTGAACGGGCCGCTGGCGATCCACCTGCTGGTCTTCGTCCACTGCCTTTTGGCGGTGTTCTCGCTGGTGTTCAACACCTTCTGCGCGCAGGTGTGGATGATCTGGACGCTCTGGGAGCGCGTGCGACCACGCTTTCTGACCTGGCCGGTGACGCTCGCCCGCGTCCTCCACCCGCTGCGATGGGTGCATGCGTACGGCGTTTTTCCACCGCGCACGCCGCCGCCGTGTAAAATCCTGCCGCTCATCGAGGCCACCTGGGACGACGAGCAGTGGCACACGCTCGAGCATATCTACTCGCCGACGCACGAGACGTCACGCCCGCGGTTCTGCGCGCCTCACCAGAACCGCTTCGATCAGGCGGTGGTGTACGAGGGGCTCGGCCTCAACGAAGCGAGCATCGTGCGCAACATGCTGGGTCGCTTCGACCCGTACGGGTACGGCGGCATCCCCGGCCCCTTGCTGCTGCTGCAGCGCATCGTTCAGGGCGACGTGCCGGGCAACGGCTTCTACAATCGCAGCCTCGAGCGACGGCTGGGCCCTCCGCGCGCCGTGCGCGCGCGCACGTTCATGTTCGAGCCGACGGAGCTCTCGGAAATGCGAAGTACCGGGCGCTGGTGGAAACGAACCCTGGTTGGCCCACATTTCCCGCCGGTTCGCCGGGGTGAGGGCTTCTGGGATCACCCGCTGCCGCCGCCGGAGCTCTGGCACTTCGAAGATCTGCTCTGGGTTCGGCGTTCCCACCTGGGGCCGCTGATGAGCCGCGCCGCGCGGGGAGCGGACGCTCACGATCTCGTGATGCAGAGTTGGCCAGGCATGACGCCCGAACGACGCGATCAGTTCTGGCACGATTTCGTGACGGAGATCGCGCGGCAGGACCGGAGTAACTGGAGCACGGTCCGCCAGACTGTCGACGCGCTGCGCGCGCGCTTCGGGCGCGAAACGCTCTATCAGTACGAACGCCTGGTCGGCCGCTACTCCCTCTTGTTATTGGCGCGCCTCGAGCCGCTCTTTCTCGACGCGGGGATCAAACCCATGTTCGGCAAGGGACAGGCGACCCTCGACGTCAAAACGCCGTATCACTTGCGTCTAATGTGTCAGGAGATCATCGCGCAGGGCAAGGGCGCCTACGACGCCGTCATGCAGGATCCCATGCGCGCGCGCGCCTACGTCGAAGGCCTGAACATCGCCTCCAGCCACTACTTTCAGGCCGTCTTGCGCTACGAAGCGTTCGTCTATCAAAGCCAGAAGCTCCGACTACTCGAGATCTACGCCGAGCACGAAGGGCGCCCCGCTCCCGACCCGAAGCGAAAGGAGTCGCTCGAACGCATCGAGAACATCGCGCGGCGCACCTTCGGGCCAATCGAGGTGGTCCATTTTCTGAAAACTCAGTTCATGAGTACGGCCGATCAGCTGGACAATCCGGAACAGTGGCCCCGCTTCCGGATGCTGCCGGACGGCAACGTCGTGATCGTGCCGCAGACAGGCTGAGGCCGCCGTCGCATGCGCCGCCCACAGCTGGCGAGGCCCAGGCCCAGGACTGCGCACAGCGCAACGAGCGGAGATTCCGTGCCTTTCGTGCGTGTGACGATCGAACACCCGTGCGCGATGTCCAAGGGACCGCACTCGCCGCCTGGCTCGGCAAATGAGCAGGTCCTGGCCGGGAGCCGCACTTCGTTGCCTTCCTGGTCTCGAGTGACGCGCTCGCCGTCTTCTGGATAGATGGCGCAAATGCCCTCGGCGTCGTCTGGCGCGAGTTGCCTGGCAACACCGGGCTCGATGTTGGGAGTCATCACGGACTCGGGCTCGTTGGAGTGAGCTAGACCCAGGAAATGGCCCGCGCCGTGGGTCAACACCGTTTCGAGATCGAGGTCCCCGGGGGAGACTTCACCGCCTATACCAAATGTGACGTCCGCGTTGATCTCCATATCGGCGTCCAGAATTTCTCCCGTGGCGAGGTTGAACGTGACGGTGGTGTGTTCGAGCTGCATTGGGTCGTACCGCCACGGCTCATCTCGAAAGACGATGAGATGGACGTTCGGGCGGTCCGGTTCGTAGCCGATATCCCGGTTCGAAGTGGGCGCGAGCGCCACGACGTCGATGGACGGCAGGCACACCTCGCCGGGATTGGTCCAGCGCGCAAAGGCGCGTGCTACCACAGCTGAAAGCTGCGCAACCGGAATCCCTCCCGTCGACCCCTCACTGATGCGATAGCCGACGCACTGGCTCGGCCAATACAACGGGATACCGTAGGACGGACAGCCGTCCCCGCTGATGACGTCGCGCGCCGTCGTGCTCCGGCAATAGGCCGATGCGGGCGCGGCGCTGAACAGCACCAGCGCAACGACGATGCCGCCTATCCGCGCCTCAGCGCGCTTCACGGCGGCTCCAGGCTAGCTGAATGCGGGACACGGCGAGCGCGAGCGAAGAGCCATGCAGCGACACCGCTGCCGGCACGATTCGCCGAGCCTTCATCTGCGCGGACGGCACGAGCTCACCGAGCCGCTGACTGGCGAGCACCCGAGCGGCGCTGCCGACCTCGATGCGAAAGACGCCCTGGGCGCGAGCCGTGACCAGCGCCGACCCTGCCCCGAGCTCGCGCAGAAACATGAGCGACCGCTGGCCGACGACCAAGTCGGCCTCTCCGCTCACGGTTTGTCCGATGTTGCCAACCACGCCGCCGAACGTACGAATCTCGATCTCGGACGTCACGCTCTGGCCCGCGACGACGCGTTCCACACGCACGCGCGTGAACGTCACGATGCGTTTGGCCTGCCACTCGCTGCGCTGCTGCAGCGGCAGCACGATGGCCGCAGTCGTCGAAGCGCGGCTCAGCTCATCGAGAGAGACAGCGCGCGAAAGCGTTGCCCGCGCGCTGGGTGTCACGAGCAGCGCGGCGAGGAAGACAGCTGTGAGTGGCGGCAAGAGCAAAGCGCGGCGCGCACGACGGCAATGATGTTCGAGCATTTGTCCCTCAGTGCGGTGAGCGCGCTTCTGCCTTCGAAAAAAACGCGTTCGAGGATATACAGGGCAAAGGCGGATGAGTACGCGAGCGCGGGCAGCGCGGTACGGGGTCGTCGTTTCGGCGTGCATTTGCGGCGCCCGACCAGGCTTTGCGGAGCCAGCGCCTCCGGCGCATTTCGTGTGGCAGCGCGATGCGGGGACCGAAATGTGTGACTCCAGCGAGGCCCTGCGCGAAAAGATCACGACAGCCCTGGGTCGGGATCCGTTCAGCAGCGTGGATGCGCCTGATTTTCGCGGCACGGTCCAGCTCGACGGCACCGTCTTGACGGCGCGTTTGTGGCTGCGCGAGCGCGACGGCACCGAGACGTCGCGCGAGTTGCGCGCCAATGCGAGCTCGGAACCGGAGGCCATGGGACGCGATTGCGCTGCCCTGACCGACGCAGTAGCGCTCGCGCTGGCGCTCTCGCTCGATCGCCGTGCGCCGCGCGGCCGCGCGCGCTCGCGCAGCGGAGAAACCGCGAATCCTGTGAGGAAGACCGCGCTTTTGGATAGCGGCATTACGAGCGAAGGATCGTCCACCCCTCCTCGATTCTCCGTGCTGGCGGAGGCCGGCTGGCGTCTCGGATTGCTGCCGCGCGCGTCCGCGGGCCTCGGCCTCACTTTGAGGTACTGGCTCGGTCAACGCGTCGCGCTGACTGCCGGCGGGGAGTGGCTGCCGCCGCAAAGTGAACGCGGCCAATTTTCCGTCGGCCTCACCACGGCCCGGGTCGGCGTCTGCGCGGAGGTGTATCAGTCGCCTTCTTTTGGTATCCTCGGCTGTACCGAGCCAATGGTGGGGGCACTTCGGGTCCATAACGAGGCCGGCTTCGTCGATGAAGCCGGGACTCACCCCTGGTTCGGGCTCGGCCTGAACGGCAGAATGCGCACCCGCCTGTCGGGTAGCTTGGGCGCAGAATTCGCCATCGGAAGCGTGGCGCCCATACGGCGACCGGTTTTCGAGACGCTGGAGTGCCCGTTCGTGGGATTTCAACAACCTCTCGCCACGCTCGGCGTGTCCGCCGCGGCCGGCCTTCAATTTTAGTGAAGGCGCGGATGGCTCGGGCGCACTAACACCACCGCGGCGAGCTTTGAGCGTGCCGTAGCCTCGGATTCCATGACCATGACGGCTATTGACGTCCTCGATAAAAGCGGCACGGAAGACTGCGCTGCCGCGTCGTCCGTCGAGGACGTCTATCGCGCTCATTCCGAGTTCGTCTGGGTGTGCCTGCAGCGTTTCGGGGTCCGCGAGCGTGATCTCGACGACGCCCTCCAAGAAGTGTTCGTCGTCGTGCACCAACGGCTGGTAACGTTCCGTGGAGAGGCGCGCATTACGACGTGGCTCTACGCCATTTGCCTGCGCGTAGCCGCTGCTCATCGCCGTCGCGGTCACGTGCGCCGCGAGCTCGCCGTGCACGATTTCTCCGAAGCGGCGGCGCTCGATCAGAGCAGTCCCGAGGACGACTTCGCGCTGCAGCAGAAGCAGCACATTCTCAGTCGAATCCTGGACGAGCTGGATCTCGAGAAACGCGCCTTGCTCGTCATGTTCGAGATCGACGAGCTCGCGTGCGACGAGATCGCGACGATTCTCGGCGTGCCGCTCGGCACGGTGTATTCACGACTGCACGCGGCGCGCAAAGCCTTCGAAAAGGCCGTGTCGCGCTATCATGCGCGCACGCGAGGAGGCTGCCAATGAGCGCCGAGCCGACGCGCCTGAAGGACGCAGAGAGCGCCCACCCGCTCGCGCGCGAGCTCTTGCGCTCCGCGCCGCGTACGCGCCCCATGCCGGCGGCTAGCCATGCGCGAGGCGCCCGGCGCGTGGCACACTTGGCGCTGTTTCCCGCGGTTGCCGCCGGGCTGAGCTTGTGGTCGAAGGCCGTGGCCGCCGCCTTCGGACTCGGCTTCACCAGCGCGATCGCGCTCGTCGCAGTGGTGCCGGCCGTGCGCGAAGCGCTGGGTGACCATCACGGTGCAGCTGAGCCGCGCGCGCCAAAGTCAGCACCTCAGGCGACGCAGCCGAGCGAGCTCCCACGAGGTCCCGTGGCGCTGCCGGATGCGGCTGAGACGCCACAGATTGCTAGTGACGCAGGCCGGGATCCACCGCTCAGCACAGCCACCAAGCCGACCACGAGACGCTTTTCACCCAGTGCCAGTCAGCCCGAGCTCGGCGCCATTATTCCGCCGTCGGAAACGGCGTTGCCCGCCGTGCAGCCGCCTCTCGCCCTCGCAGGGCTCGACCCTCCGTCCCCGGTCGATAGCCAGCCGGGGACCGCGCGCGCGGCGCCGCAGATGGAACCTGCGCTCGCTCCCGAAGTCCAGCTACTCACACGCGCGCGAGAGCTCGCTCACTCGGATCCGGCGCGCGCGCTCGAGTTCCTTCGGCGCCATGCCGACGAGTTCCCCGGTGGCGCGCTGAGTCTGGAACGTGAGGTGCTCGTCATCGAGTCACTCCATCACTCCGGGCAGCGCGCCCGAGCCGCCGAGCGCGCACGGCATTTGTTGGCACGCGCCCCGGGTGCACTCTACGCGGCTCGGCTACGCGCCTTGCTCGACGCTCCACGCTGATCCGCCGGCGGGAGTGGTGCCGGGCCGAAATACCAAGAGAGGTCGGATCTCGTACGCCCCCTCGCTGGAGCTTGCTGCGGCTAGCTCGCGCGCCGCGTCGACCGCGGCGTCCATGCTTTCGCAATCGACGACGAAGAACCCGAGCAACTGCTCCTTCGTCTCCGCAAATGGCCCGTCGACGACGAATGAGTTCTTGCCCTTGCGCAACGTGCGGGCGCGGTCGGTCGTCATCAGCCGCGCCACCGGTCCGAGCCTGCCTTGCGCGGCCCAGTTCTCCTGCACGACTTCGAGCTTCTTGATTGCGGCTTCGTCCTGCTCCGGGGTCCAAGAAGCGACGACCTTCTCCGAATCGTAACAAAGGATTGCGTAAAGCATCAGCGAGGTCCTCTCGTAAGCGGCACCGTCTACCACGCCTCGCTGCGTGCAAACACGCCTCGGTCTGTCTCGCGAATCCGCAAAATTGCCCACAAAACGCGGCTCGGCTTGACGCCGCCGGGCGAGTGGTTCAGACCTATCCGCACATCTCGATATTCGGATAATCATGGCGCTCACCCAGTACGTCGAGACCCTCAATCTGCTCGGAGACGAGAGCCGGCTTCGGCTCTGCGCCCTGCTCCGCGAGCGGGAGCTGTGCGTCACGGACCTGGTGCGCGTCACGGGCATCGCGCAGTCGCGCGTCTCGACTCACCTGGGCCGGCTTCGCGACGCCGGCTTCGTGCGGGACCGCCGTCAGGGAGCGCAGTCGTTTTACGCGCTGACTCTCGACCACCTGCCGGGCTCCGCGCGGGCCGTGCTCGACGAAGCCACCAGCTCCTCCGACCCAACGCTGGAAGAGGATCAAAAGCGCCTTCATGAGCTCGAAGCCGAGCGCCGCGGCGGGCTTCCCGAATCGGCGATTGACGATATCGAGCGCTTCTATTCGCCGGGCCGAACCTGGCAGTCGCTCGCCGCGGGCATCGCCGCGCTCCTTTCGCTGGGGGACGTGCTCGACGTCGGCTCCGGTGACGGCGCCGCTGCCCTGTCGCTGGCTCCCTACTGCCGTTCGCTCACGTGCATCGACACCAGCGCTCGACTGATCGAGATCGCCCAGGAGCGGCTGGCGCGCTACCCACACGTGCGCGCCGCGGTCGCCGACGTGCACGCATTGCCGTTCGAGACGGCGTCGTTCGACTCCGTGCTCGTGTTCCACACGTTGACGTACGCAGAGCGGCCGGCGGTCGCGCTCGAGGAGTGCGCGCGGGTGCTCCGGCCCGGCGGACGCCTGGTCGTGCTCTGCCTCGATCAGCACAAGCAGCTCGAAGTGACGGCACGCTACGGCGAGCGGCACCCGGGCTTTTCTACGCGAGCGGTGAGGAGCCTGCTGAGCTCTGCCGGTCTCTCCGTCGTTTCGGCGAGCATCGCCTGCCGGGAAGCCCGAAAGCCGCATCTCCAGGTGGTCCTCGCGATCGCCGACAAGCCGAACATCAGCGCTGCCAAGCACAAGAAAACAACGAAGGGCTGAGCATGTCTTCCACGCCGAACAAAAAGCGCGAGCTTCACGCACTCGAGAAGCTTCTACAGAGCCGCATCGCCATCATCGACGGCGCCATGGGCACCACCATCCGTACCTACGGCATGACGGAGGCACACATCCGCGGCGAGCGCTTCAAGGACTCGCAGAAAGATCTGCTGAACAACGGCGATCTATTCTCGCTGACGCAACCGGAGATGATCTGCGACATCCATCGCCGCTTCCTCGAAGCCGGCGCGGACATCATCGAAACCAACACCTTCGGCGCCACGAGCATCACGCAGAGCGAGTTCTTCGTCGACGATCCGCGCGAACACGGCGGCCGGAAAGATCCGGAGTTTTACCAAAAGATCATCGAAGACCGCTTCCTGAACGAGCTCGCCTGGGAGATCAACGAGCAATCGGCGCGGCAGTGCCGCGAATGGGCGGACCGGGTCGCGAACGCCGATTCACGGCAGCGTTTCGTGGCGGGCGCGGTCGGGCCGCTCACCGTCTCGCTCTCGAACTCGCCGGACGCCGATGACGCCGGCTTTCGGGTCGTGACGTTCGACCAGGTCAAGACCGCGTACGTCCACCAGGTGCGCGCGCTGATCGCCGGCGGCAGCGACGTGCTCCTGGTCGAGACGATCTTCGACTCGCTCAACGCCAAGGCTGCTCTGGTCGCGATTCAGGAGGTGTTCGCAAGCGACGGGCGCGAGCTGCCCGTGATGATTTCGGCGGCGGTCGGGCGCGGCGGCGAGACCATGATTTCCGCACAAACAGTGGAAGCGTTCTGGAACGCCGTGCAGCACGTGAAGCCGCTCTCGGTCGGGCTCAACTGCTCGCTGGGCCCGGATCTGATGTACCCGTTCCTGGCCGAGCTCGCCGAAAAGTCCGGCGCCGCGGTCTCCTGCTACCCGAACGCCGGCCTGCCGAACCCGCTCTCGCCGACCGGATTCGATCTGGAGCCGCCGGACATGGCGCGTTACCTCGACTCCTTCGCGAACGCCGGGCTGATCAACATCGCCGGCGGCTGCTGCGGCAACACGCCGGAACACATCGCGGCGATCGCCAAGGCGCTCGACGGCAAGGCGCCGCGCGCATTCGGCCTGGAATCGCGCACGCCCAAGACCGTGAGCATCCCCCGCCCTTCGGATGACGAGTGGCGGCCGCTGCGGCTTTCGGGCTCGCAGCCGTTCACGCAACAACGCGGCGTCTACATGATGATCGGCGAGCGCACGAACGTGGCTGGCTCACCGAAGTTTGCCAAGCTGATCAAGGACAACAAGTACGAAGACGCCGTCAGCGTCGCGCGTCAGCAGGTCGAAAATGGCGCCAACGTCATCGACATCTGCATGGACGAAGGCATGATCGACGGCGTGGCGGCGATGTCGCGGTTCCTGCACCTCCTGGGCAGTGAACCGGAAGTCGCGAAGGCGCCGTTCATGGTCGATTCCTCCAAGTGGGAGGTGATCGAGGCCGGGCTCAAGTGCCTGCAAGGCAAGGGCATCGTCAACTCGATCTCGCTGAAGGAAGGCGAGGACAAGTTCCGCGAGAACGCCAGGACGGTGCGCAGGTTCGGCGCGGCCGTGGTGGTGATGGCGTTCGACGAGCAGGGCCAGGCGGCCACCTACGAAGACAAAATCCGGATCTGCGAGCGCGCCTATCGCATCCTGGTCGACGAGGTGGGCTTTCTTCCCGAAGACATCATCTTCGACCCGAACATCCTCACCGTCGCCACCGGCATGGAAGAGCACAATAATTACGCCGTCGATTTCATCGAGGCCACGCGCTGGATCAAGGCGAATTTGCCGCACGCCAAGGTCAGCGGCGGGGTCTCGAACATCTCGTTCAGCTTCCGCGGTAACAACAAGGTGCGCGAGGCCATGCACTCGGCGTTTCTGTTCCACGCGATCGCCGCGGGCATGGACATGGGCATCGTCAACGCCGGCATGCTCGAGGTGTACGAGGAGATCGCGCCGGAGCTGAAGGGGCTCGTCGAGGACGTGCTGTTGAACCGGCGACCCGACGCCACCGAGCGGCTGGTCGAATTCGGAGAGCGACTCAAGAGCGAGGCTCCCGGCGCGTCCTCCGAAGGCGTGAAGAAGGAAGAAGAATGGCGAAAAGGCCCCGTCGAAGCGCGACTTTCGCACGCGCTCGTCAAGGGCATCGATACGTACATCGACACGGACACCGAAGAGGCTCGCGCCAAGCTCGGGCGGCCGCTGGCCGTGATCGAAGGGCCGTTGATGGACGGCATGAGCGTGGTGGGCGATCTGTTCGGCGCGGGCAAGATGTTCCTGCCACAGGTCGTCAAATCGGCGCGCGTCATGAAGAAGGCGGTCGCTTACCTGACGCCCTTCATGGAGGAGGAGAAAGCCGCGCTGGTCAAGGCCGGCGGAGTCGCGAAGACCCAGGGCAAGATCGTGCTGGCGACGGTCAAGGGTGACGTGCACGACATCGGCAAGAACATCGTCGGCGTCGTGCTCGCCTGTAACAACTACGAAGTCATCGACATGGGTGTGATGGTGCAGTGCGAGAAGATCCTCGAGCGCGCGCGCCAGGAGAACGCGGACCTGATCGGCTTGAGCGGCCTGATCACGCCGTCGCTCGACGAGATGACGCACGTCGCGCGCGAAATGGAGCGCCTCGGCTTCAAGCTACCGCTCCTGATCGGCGGCGCGACGACGAGCAAGGCACACACCGCCGTGAAGATCGCGCCGCACTACAGCCAGCCCGTGGTGCACGTCCTCGACGCTAGCCGCGCCGTCCCCGTGACGACCAGCCTCCTGAGCGACGAAAACAAGGCCGCGTTCGTCGAGCAGCACCGCGCCGAGTACGAAAAGCTGCGCAAGCTGCACTCGACGCCGCGCCGCGATCTGGTGAGCCTCACGGCCGCGCGCGGCAAGCGCACGCCCATCGAGTGGCGCCCACAAGACGTGCCCGCGCCGGCCTTCACGGGCGTGCGCGTGCTGGACGATTTTCCGCTGGCGACGCTGCGCGAGTTCATCGACTGGACGCCGTTCTTCCACACCTGGGAGCTCAAGGGCGTCTATCCGCGCATCTTCGAGCACGAGAAATACGGCGACCAGGCGCGCCAGTTGTTCGCGGAGGCGAACACGCTGCTCGATCGCATCGTCTCGCAGAAGCTGATCCAGGCGCGCGGAGTGTACGGTTTCTTCCCCGCCAACGCGATCGGCGACGACGTGGAGCTGTATGCCGACGAGCGCCGCAAACAGGTAGCCACGCGCTTCCATTTCTTGCGCCAGCAGATGCACCGGGACGCGCAAGAACCCTGCCGCTCTCTCGCTGATTTCGTGGCCCCCAAAGACACCGGCCTGCTCGACCACATCGGCGCGTTTGCCGTGACCAGCGGCATCGGCGTCACGGAGCTGTGCCAGCGCTTCAAGGCCGAACACGACGATTACAACGCCATCATGGCCGAAGCGCTCGCCGACCGCCTGGCGGAAGCCTTCGCCGAGTACTTGCACCAACGGGTGCGCGTCGAGTGGGGTTATGGTCGTGAGGAGGATCTCAGCAAAGAAGAGCTGATCCGCGAGAAGTATCGCGGCATCCGTCCGGCGGCCGGTTACCCCGCCTGTCCGGATCACACGGAGAAGGGCGCGCTCTGGAAGCTGCTCGACGTGGAGCAGAACACCGGCATGCAGCTCACCGAGTCGTACGCGATGTGGCCCGGAGCGAGCGTGAGCGGGCTCTATTTCGCCCACCCCGAGTCCCGCTATTTCAGCCTCGGCAAGATCGATCGCGACCAGGTCGAGGACTATCACCGCCGCAAGGGCATGACCGTCGAAGAAGTGGAGCGCTGGCTCGGACCGAACCTCAATTACGATCCGTCGCGCCGCTGACGCTGCTCGGACTCAGCGCATCCGGCGCTTCGCGCACGTCGCCGGGGGTACGCCCCGTCCAGCGCTTGAACGCACGGCGGAAGCTGCGCACGTCGCTGAAGCCGAGGCGCTCGGCGATCTCCTCGAAGGTCATGTGCGTGGCGCGCACCCACTCCTCGGCTCGAAAGTGCCGCGACTCGTCCAGGAGCTCCAGGTACGAGGTCCCCATCTCGCGCAAGCAGCGCCGCAGGGAGCGAGTGCTCGTTTGCAGCATATGCGCCAGCTCGTCCAGATCGGGCGGCTGTCCGCGCGCCGAGTTCATCAGGCGGCGCACCTGCCCGATCAAACCTTCCACAGACGCCGGCGGAATCGCCACGCGCGCGCACAGCTCTGCCGCCAGCTTCGCCGTCGCTGGATCGGCTAGCGCGATCGGCTCCTGGAAGACGGCGGCGTCGATCTCCACCTCGATCCTCGGTTCATCGAAGCTGATCGGCACATCGTAGAGCTCGGTGTAGCGCTCGGCATACGGCGGCTTCTCCGCCGCGATGCGAATCCGCCGCACCGGCAGCGCTCGACCGAGCAGCGCGCGCGCTTGCGTGTCGAACGACAGGAGCATCACCTCCGTGGAGAAACGCCTGAAAGGCAGATAAATCGTCTCCTGCGCAACGAACATGGCGCTATCGCCGACGATCTCGAGGTTGAAATCCCACGCGGGCGCGAGCGAGCGGCCGTACTGCATCGCGGTCGCCATCGCCTCGGCCAAATTGGAGCTGCTGATGAGCGCCAGCGCGAGCACGCCCATCTGCGGGATGCCGGTCTTCTTGCCCACGTCCCAGCCGAGCGCAGGGTTACCGGTGAGCTCGAGCGACTTCTCGATGAGCTTCGCGTATTGCCCGTACGACATACGCGTCTCCGGATTCGACAGCATCTCCGCAGACAGCCCCGCGAACTCCAGCAACTCGCGACGACTCGCCCCCTGCTCGACCGCGGTCTCGACGAGAACGCGCGGCGTGTGCACGGGCAGGATGTTGTCGGCGTGGGTGAAGAACTTTCTCATGGAGCGACCGTCCAACCGTCAGTCTCTGCGCGGGGGTAGCTCGGGCTCGGGTGCCCCCTAGATTAACCCCAAGCGCCACCGCGGCCTGAATTGCTATGTATCCACGCCAGGCAAAACAGGAAAGAACGCTAGTCACATCGGGCAAAACGGTGCTTTTTTTTCGGATTTTCACGGGTATGCCGCTGCCGCTGACCGCTCGAGCGCAGATGGACATCCGTGTGTCCTCACGGGCCACTTCGTGTCACGTGCGGTCAAACCGTCGCCCCACGACGCGCCAGCTTCTACAGCGTGAGCTGCCAGTAGCCCACGTCAATCCAGCGATCGAACTTGCGCCCGACTTCTCTGAAGTGCCCCACCTTGCGAAATCCGAGCTTTTCGTGGAGCGCGACGCTCGCCGCGTTCGGAAGTGAGATGCCGCCCACGACGGCGTGCACCTCGCTTTGCTGAAGGAGGCGAATCAGCTCCGCGTACAGCAACGACCCGAGGCGCTGACCCGTGCTGTCCGCGGCGAGGTACACGGTGCTCTCGACCGAAAATCGGTACGCCGAACGCTGTTTCCAGGGCGTCGCATACGCATATCCGAGGACGTGCCCCGCTCGTTCCGCGACCAGCCACGGAAACCCGCGAGCCGCGACCTCCCTCACCCGCGCACGCATGACGTCGCTCGTGACCGCGTCCTCTTCGAAGGTCACGATCGTGTCTCGGATGTAGTGATTGTAGATGCGAGCGACGTCCTCGCAGTCGGCGTCGACGATGGCGCGAATCGATGGCACGGCGTCGGTCATGGTTCGGCTCTGCAGCGCTGTACGAATGTCCATGTGCCTCTGTTCAGAACGCGTGTCGCGTACGTTACATCGAGATTTTCGGCTCGAGGGCGGAGCCTGCCCACGCGGCGACGCGTGAAACGGCGATGATGTAGGGAAAGCGCCAACCTCGTGTATTATTACCGAGAGTATGGCAGCCGGGGACGGCCAGCGGGTCCACGCGGATGAAGCGCAGGACGCGCCAGGGCGCGATGCCGCGCGCGATCTGCCGGCGGGCGCGCTGATCGCCGGTCGTTACCGCGTGCTCTCGTCGCTCGGAACCGGCGGCATGGGCACCGTGTACCGCGTCTTCGACGAGCCAACCGAGCGAACACTGGCGCTCAAGCAGCTGCGCACTTCCAAACCCAAGCACCGTGAACGGGGGCCGCTGCTCTTTCGCCGAGAGTTTCACACGCTCGCGACCTTGCGGCACCCGCGCATCGTCGAGGCGTTCGATTTCGGCGTCGATCCGACGGGCCTCTACTACACGATGGAGCTTCTCGAGGGGCAAGACCTGCGCGATCTTCCGCCGCTGCCCGCGCCGGCCGCGTGCTTGCTGCTGCGTGACGTCGCCTCTGCGCTGGCGTTCCTGCACGCGCGACGCCTCGTGCATCGCGACGTGTCACCTCGCAACGTGCGCTGCACGGCGACCGGCGAGGCGAAGCTCATCGACTTCGGCGTGCTAGCGACCGCGGGGCTGGTCGGCGAAATCGCCGGCACGCCGCCCTGCGTGCCGCCCGAAAGCATGGAGCTTTCGCCGCTCGATCATCGCGCAGATCTGTACGGCATCGGCGCGCTCGGCTACTGGCTCTTGACGGGACGTCACGCGTTTTCCGCGCGCACTTTCGCCGAGCTGCCGGAACAGTGGCTGATCGCTCCGGCGCCGCCGTCGGCCTACGCCAGGGACGTACCCGAAGCGCTCGACCGCTTGATCTCGTCGCTGCTGCGCCGCGATCCCGTGGCGCGCCCCGCGAGCGCCGCCGAGGTCATCGAACGTCTCGGCGCGATCGCGGGCACGCCGCGCGTTCCGGAGCTCGAAACCGCGCGCGGCTACCTGGCGAGCGGCGCGCTGGTCGGACGCAGCGAAGAGATGGGCGAGATCCGCAGAGCAGCCGAGGGCATCGCCAAAAAACGCGGCCGCGCGCTGCTCATCGAAGGCCCGTCGGGCATGGGAAAGAGCCGGCTGCTCCGTGAAATCGCGCTCGAGTCGCAGATCGCGGGGCTGACCGTGCTGCGGGCGGAAGGCGATGCTGCCGGACGCGGCCCGTGGGGCGTGCTGCGCAAGCTCACGGCCGAGCTGCTCGTGGCCGCGCCGGAGCTGGCGGGGCTGCTCGCGCGACCGCATCTGGCGGTGATTGGACGGGCAATTCCGGAGTTGATCGAGCACGCCGGCGCGGTGCCGTTGGCCGCGCTGAGCGCCGATCCACGTGAGGAACGGGCACAGGTCCAGTCGAGCCTGGTGTCGTGGTTCGTCGCGCTCGCCAAGCGACGGCCTCTGGCGATCATCGTGGATGACGTGCAGCGTTCGGACGAAGGCTCGGCGTCTGTGCTCGCTGCGCTGTCGCACGAGGCGCACGCGCGCAAGTGGCTCGTCGCGACGGCCATGCGCACGGACGAGGCACCACGCGCACCTGCGGCGCTCGCCTCGCTGCGCGATGCGGCCCAGAGCGTCCCGCTGCGAGGCCTGACGCGCAGCGACGTCGAGGAGTTCGCACGCGCCGTCTTCGGTGACGTCCCCAACCTGGCGCGCCTCTCGTCCTGGCTTCACGCCACCACGGCCGGAGTGCCGCTCCTATGCGCGGAGCTGTGCCGGCATCTCGTGGAGCGAGACGTGGTGCGCTACACCGAAGGCCTGTGGGTCGTCCCGGCCAAGATCGAGAACGCAGACGCGCCACACAGCCTCGCCGAAGCAATGGACGCGCGCGCGCGCGCGCTGAGCGCCGAAGCCCGCGAGCTCGGTCAGGCGCTCAGCGTCCACGGCAGGTTGTTCTCCCTCCGGCGAGCGACCGAGCTTGCGCCGGGCAAGAGCGCCGAGCAGGTGTTCCAGGCCCTGGACGAGCTCGTCGCGCAGGAGATTTTGCTCGGAAGCGGTGACGCTTATCAATTTCGGCACGATGGCCTGCGCGAGGCGCTGCTGCGCTCCATCGAACCAGAGCAGCGCCGAGCGCTGCACCGTCACATCGGCGAGGTGCTCGTCGCGGCAGGCCCGATCGATCCGGACGCCGAGGCCGATGTGGGCTGGCATCTGCTGCGCGGTGGCGACGAGGAGCGCGGCGCCGAGCTGCTCGAGCGCGCGGGCCGAAGACTCTACGCCGCGCAATCGCTGCACGACGCCGCACCGCCGCTCGAGGCGGCTCTCCTGATCTACGAGCGCACGGGGCGCACCGCGGCGGTGTGCCTCGAGCTGCGCTTCATGCTCGTGTGCGCCGGCTTCCTTTGCGACAGAAACCTCACTTTGCGCTACGCGGACGAGACTCTCGACGCGCTGCGGCGCTACGCAGGCATCACTGCCTCGCAGCGGTTCGACAGGTGGGGGAGCCACGCTGGCCTCGCGCTCGGTTTTCTGGACGCCGGCGCGGGCTGGCTCGGCACGCTGCGCGACGGCGCGCGGCCCAATCCGGCCTCGGCGTTCCACATGTACGTGATCGCCAGTACGTTCACCGCGGCGGTCGCGCTGGCTTCGTTCGATCTGCCGCTCTTGAACCGGCTGGTACGACAAATGGAGCCGCTCGGCACACTGCGGCGTGTGCCGTTCCTGCGTGTGTTCGAGCTGCAGATCCGGAGCTTGCGCGACGTCTGGTTGGCCAGATTCGAGTCGGCCGATCACGCGTCGCGCCAGGTACTCAGGGATTTGCCGCGCACGCGCATGATCCCCGAGGAGACCGTCAAGCTCGCGCGCGGCGGCGCGCTGTTCGTGCGTGCGCTGTCGAACCTGATGGACAACGCGAGCCCCGAGGTGCTCCAGCACATCGCCGCGCTCGAGCACCTCGGCGTGAAGACCTGGCGCGTCGGAGCCACACAGCTGCGCCTGCTCCACCACGCATTGCGCGGAGAAGAGGAGCGCGCGCAGGAAATGCACGGCGCAGCCGAGGAGCTGCTGCTTCAAACCGGCGCGTCCTGGCAAATGGAAGTCTGGGTGCCTCCGGCGCTGACGTACGCTTACAGCCAGGTGCGGGACGTGATCGGGATGAAGCGCACGATCGAGCAGATCGCGCGGCTCCAGGCCGCCGGTCTGCCGTTCGAGCGCGTCGCCGACTGGGCGCGCTCCGAGTACTGCCGCGAACGCCGTGACTTGCAGCAAGCGCTGCGGGCCAACCAGCTGGCGCGAGCGGCGGGCACGGAGGTGGACATGGTCTATTGCCCGATCCTGGCCTGCCGCGCCGACATCCTGCTGGCCATGTGCGACTACGACGGCGCGCGCGATGCCGCGCTCGAATGTCTCCGGGTTCTACGTGAGCCCGGCCGCCGCCGGCTCGGGCTGATCGCGCGCGCCACCCGCACGCTGGCGCTGGCAGGAGCGCGCACCGGAAAGGTGGACGAGGCGCTGCACCAGCTCCAGAAGGTCCTCGACGAAGCCGGGCCGGCGCAGAACCCGGTGCTCATCGGCGGCCTGCACGAGACCGCCGCGCGGGTGGCCGTCCTGGGCCGTGACACCCCCCGCTATCTGCACCACTGCCACCACACGGAGCGCTGGTACCGTCCGACGAAAAACCCCGTGCTCGTGGGCAGATACGAGCGACTGGTCGACTCTGCTCAGGCGCTCGATCGCACGAGTCGCGAAGGGCGCCCGCACTGGGAGGAGCGCGTGACGCAGCATGCGGTCACCCAGATCGACGGCACGACGTGAGTCCCGCGCCGGCTCGCTTGCCGAAGCGACCAAAATAGCTAAACTGGACGAAATGGCTGAACTCAAGCTGGACGACGCGGTGAGTGAGCTCGAAGCCTTGCCGGCCACGGAGGCCAAGAACCGCTTCGGCGCCTTGCTCGACAAGGTCATGGCCGGCGGCAGAGTCGCCATCACGAAGCACGAAGAAGTGCGCGCCGTGCTTTTGTCCGCGCGCGAGTACGAGACGCTGCTTGCGAATCAGCAGGACTCTCTTTCGGCCCTGCATGACGAGTTTGCCGCGCTCGTGGAGCGCATGCAAGGGCCGCCCGCGCGCAAAGCCGGCCGCGCCTTGTTCGACGCCACTCCGCGCCGGCTCGGACGAGCCGCGGTAGCCAGCGCCCGCCGGCGTGGCTGACGCGCCCCCCTGTATCTGGGTGCTCGCCGGCACGAACGGCGCGGGCAAGAGCAGCATCGCGGGTGCCTTGCTGCGCGAGAGCGGCGGCGAGTACTGGAACCCCGACGAAGCGGCGCGGCGCATCCGCGAGCTCGATTCGTCGCTCGCGCCGCGGGCCGCGAACGCGCAAGCCTGGGCGCTCGGTGTGCGCCAGCTCGACGATGCCATCCGCCGCCGTCGCGACTACTTCTTCGAGACCACGCTGGGCGGCAGCACCATCACGCGTCGCCTCGAGCGCGCGCTCGACGCGGGCCTGGAAGTGCGGATCTGGTACGCAGGTCTGAGCACGCCTGAGCTCCACCTGGCGCGCGTCGCTGCGCGGGTTCGTGCTGGCGGCCACGACATCCCCGAGGCGGACGTGCGGCGGCGCTTCGAATCCAGCCGCCGCAATCTGGTGAAGCTTCTGCCCCGCGCGACGGAGCTCAAGCTCTACGACAACAGCCGCGAAGCGGATCCGAAGCGCGGCAAGGCGCCGAACCCGAAGCTCGTCCTGCACTGGGCTTCGGGCGAGATCGAGGCTCCGGCGGATCTGCGCGGGACGCCGGACTGGGCCAAGCCGATCGTGGCGCGGGCCATCAAGCTTCGCGTCGAGTGATTCCGCACGCATAACGCTTAGCCGCTTGGCTAAGCTTGCTGTTAATTAGCAAACAAGCTAAGCGTTCTGAATGGCTAAACAACAGCGCCCCATCAACGTCTGCACGTACAAAGTGAAACCCGGCAAAGAGGCTGAAATGGAGCGCCTGCTCGCCATCCACTGGCCCACGTTGCATCGCGCCGGTTTGGTCACGGACGATCCGGCTCGCATCCTGCGCGGCCTACCCAGCGGCAAGCCGGGCGATCACCACGGCGCGACGTCCACGTACATCGAGCTGTTCTCGTGGAGGGACGACAAGGGTCCGGAGCTGGCGCATCAGACCCCGGAGATCATGGCCGTCTGGGAACCCATGGGCGCGCTCTGCGATCACATGGACTTCCCGAGCTTCGAACAGATCGACTTACCCGCGCCTCGGGACTGAGCCCAGCGCCGTTGCCGACGCGTTCCCGAACGGAAGCCGAGCTCGCCGATACGGAAGCCGTGTTCGCGGCGCTCGCGCACGCCTCACGCCGTCACGTGCTCCTCGTGCTTCACTTCAGAGGGGGGCGCATGACAGCGGGGGAAATCGCGGACCGCTTTGGGTGCAGCTGGCCGACCACGAGCCGCCACCTGCGCGTGCTCGAAGCAGCGGGTCTGGTTCACGTCGAAAAGCGGGGCCGCGAGCGCGTCTATCGACTCGACGAAGAACGGCTGCAGCAGGTCACGTCGCGCTGGCTCGGCGTTTTCGAGCGGAAGGCTGAGCGCGACGCGTGACGTCGCCGCTCAACCTTTCAGCACGCGGCCGACCAGTGCTTCCGCTTCTTCGAAGATGCGATTCAGGTGATCCGCCCCCAGGAAGCTCTCTGCATAGATCTTGTAGACGTTCTCCGTTCCGGACGGACGCGCCGCGAACCAACCGTTTTCCGAGACGACCTTCAGACCTCCAATGGCCTTGCCGTTGCCCGGGGCTTCGCTGAGCTTCTGAGTGATCGGCTCACCCGCGAGCGTCACCGCGCTCACGTTGTCCGCGGACAGCGCCGCCAGGCGTCGTTTCTCATCCGGCGTGGCGACCACGTCCCGGCGCTCGTAGCAGGGTGAGCCGAAGCGCTCGGTCAGCGTCTGATAGAGCTCGCCCGGGTCGCGCCCGCTACGAGCGCGAATTTCGGCGGCGGCAAGATCGGCGATCACGCCGTCCTTGTCCGTCGTCCAGACCGTGCCGTCGCGTCGCAAGAACGACGCTCCGGCGCTCTCTTCGCCGGCGAGCCCCACGCTGCCGTCGAGCAAACCGGGGACGAACCACTTGAAGCCGACCGGCACCTCCCAAACTCGCCTGCCGAGCTCACGCCCGACGCGATCGAGCATCGAGCTCGAGACGAGTGTCTTGCCGAGCTCCGCGTCCGCTCTCCAGCCCGGCCGATTCTGAAACAGGTACCAGGCCAGCACTGCGAGGAAGTGGTTCGGATTCAGCAGGCCTGCGGCCGGCGTGACGATGCCGTGGCGGTCACTGTCCGTATCGTTGCCGAACGCCACGTCGTATCCGTCCTTGAGCGCGATCAGGCGCTGCATGGCCGCCCGCGACGAGCAGTCCATACGAATCTTGCCGTCGTGATCGAGCGTCATGAAGGAAAAAGTGGGATCGACCTCGCGATTTACCACGTCGATGGAGAGCCCATAACGATCGACTATCGGCTGCCACAGCTCGAGGCTGGCGCCGCCCATTGGGTCGGCCGCGAGCTGGAGGCCGGCGTCGCGCACGGCGTCCATGTCGATCACCTCCGCGAGTGAGGCGACGTAGGGCGTCGTGAAATCGAACTCGGAAATGCAGTCGCTGCGGCGCGCGCGCTGGAACGGAACACGCTTCAGCCCCGTCGCATCGGTAAGCAGCGCATTGGCGCGAGCCTGAACCGCCCCGGTGATGTCGGTATCGGCAGGCCCGCCGTGCGGCGGGTTGTACTTGAAGCCGCCATCCTCGGGCGGATTGTGGGACGGGGTCAGCACGATGCCGTCCGCAAGGCCGCGGGTGCGTCCGCGGTTGTGACCGAGGATCGCGTGCGACAGCACCGGGGTGGCCGTGTACGAGCCGCGCGGTTGCACGCGCGTGACCACGGCGTTGGCCGCGAGCACCTCGATCACCGAACACAAAGCCGGCTCGGACAGCGCGTGCGTATCCGATCCCAAGAACAACGGCCCATCGATGCCCGCTTCTCGGCGATAGTCACAAACCGCTTGCGACATGGCCAGGATGTGCGCTTCGTTGAAGGAGTGCCGGAGCGACGACCCGCGATGTCCGGAGGTACCGAACGCGACGCTTTGCTCGGGATCCCGTGGATCCGGCGGCTCCACGTAATACGACGTGATCAAACGGGGAACGTTCACGAGCAGCTCTCGGGGAGCGGGTTTGCCAGCTAGCGGATGGGCAGCCATGGTCCCTCGGGGTTAGCATCCGCGGCGGGGCGGGCGCGGCTTTTCTGTCTCGCCTGAGCGCGGACTCCTGGCATAAGAAGCAATCTCGTATGTTCCTGAAGCCGCTGCTGCCTCCGTACGATCCGCTCGAGTGGGCCAAGCAGCCGTTTTCGCGGAAGAGCCGCATGGTGTGCGAGGCCTGGGCGCTTCAGGGCTACGGCGCGCCGCTGGTCATTTACCTGGCCTATGCGCTGAAGGTGCTGCTGTACATCGGCGGCTGGCTGTTCTTTTGCGGGCGCAGCGGCTTCGCTACAGCCGAGATCGGCGCCTGGTGGCACGAACCCATCGCCTTCCAGAAGGCGATCCTATGGAGCGCGCTGTTCGAAATCCTGGGCTTGGGCTGCGGGAGCGGGCCGCTCACCGGGCGCTATCTCCCGCCTGTCGGCGGCGCGCTCTATTTTTTGCGCCCGGGCACGACGAAGCTGCCGCTGTTCCCGGGTGCTGCGCTGATCGGCGGCGTTCGCCGAAATTTGCTCGACGTATTGCTGTACGCAGGCACGCTCGCCCTGCTCGTCTCGTCGCTGAGCGCCGCCGCGCCGCCGCGTGCTCTCTTGATCGCGCTGGCCGTCTGCATCCCCGCCCTCGGCGTGCTCGACAAGACACTCTTTCTGTGTGCGCGCGGCGAACACTACTGGACCACGATTTGCGTGTTCGCTCTCGCATCGCATTTCGTGCCCGGCGCCAAGGCGATCCACGCGGCGCTCTGGTTCTGGGCGGGCTTCTCCAAGCTCAATCACCACTTCCCTGCCGTCGTCGGTGTCATGACGAGCAACGGTCCGCTCACGCGCTTCGAGTGGTTGCGGCGCCGCATGTACCGCGACTACCCGGCTGATCTGAACCCGTCGCGCTTTGCGATGCATCTGGCGCATTTCGGCACCTTCCTGGAGCTCTCGGTGCCCGTGCTGCTGCTTTTGGGCAAGGGCGGGACCGTCACGCTCGTGGGTCTCGTGTTGATGGTGCTGCTCCACGTGTTCATCACCAGCAACGTGCCCATGGGCGTGCCCATCGAGTGGAACTTCATGATGGTGTACGGCGGCTTCGTGCTGTTCTGGGAGCACGCGAGCGTCAGCCTTTTCGACATGAGCCCGCCGGTGGCCCTGCTGGTGGGCATCATGGGCGTGGCGATCCCACTCTACGGCAACCTGTTTCCAGCGCGCGTGCCGTTCCTGTTGGCGATGCGCTATTACGCAGGCAACTGGGCGTACAGCGTCTGGCTGTTCCGCGGGACCAGTCACGAGCGGCTGGCGCGCCTCACCAAGAGCTCTCCCTGGATCTACGATCAGCTGGCGGGCATCTACGATGAGGGCACGACGCTGGCGATGGCCGGCAAGGTGATGGCGTTCCGGCTCATGCACCTGCACGGCCGCCTCTTGCCCCGGCTGCTGAAGAAGGCGGTGCCGGATCTCCTGGCGTACGAGTGGGTGGACGGTGAGCTCGTGGCGGGGCTCGTCCTGGGCTGGAACTTCGGAGACGGGCACTTGCACGGTGAACAGCTGCTATCCGCCATCCAGCAGCAGTGCCAGTTCGAACCGGGTGAGCTTCGCTGCATCATGGTCGAATCTCAACCGCTCGGGCAGAGCACGCTCCACTATCGAATCCTGGACGCAAAAACCGGGCTGCTCGAGCAAGGGTTCGGCGACGTGCACGATCTGCGTACCCGCCAGCCGTGGGACGAGAGCGCCTGACCTGCCGTCAACGGAGCAGCTGTTTGACGATCGGCACCAGCTCGCGGTGAATCTTACCCTTGCTGACGAAGGCGTCGGCCTGCGCGACTCGCGCGACTTCGAGCATCGTCGCTTCGTCATTGCCCGAGACCAGGACCAGGCGCACATCGCGCAGAGCGGGAGTGCCGCGGAACAACGCCGCCAGCTTGTTACCGTTCATGGCCGGCAAGTTCTGGTCGATGACCACCGCGCTCACGCGCAGCTCGCGCGCCAGCCGGGTGGCGCCAATCGGCGACGGCAAGGTGTGCACGTCGAACCCCGCGGCGATCAGCAGCTCCGCCATGACGTCGCGATCCACGTCGCTATCGTCGATGACCAGCACAGACGGTACCTTGGCGCCAGGTTTCGCGTTTTCTGGTCCGCTCCGCTGCTGCATACGTACCGTGCCGTTGCTCCCAAAGGCTCGTTCGGTCAAGACCGACCCGTGCGACTCACCAGCATAGCGCGGGAGGCACGACGGCCCATCCGTTCGCGTCCAACGTGTCGAGCAATCGGTAGCCGCCGATATGCTCTGGCGTAGACCCTGCGCCCGCACCAGTCGAAAAAAATCGCCCGTGTGCGCGCACATTCCACTATTTCGCCGCACAGCACGCAAGAGCGACCCGACACACACGTTCTACGGGCCCGAACGCGCTCTCGTGTTGCTGGGCCGGCCCACATACGCGCGCGAATTCGGCCGAAATCGCTGTGCGCGCCGCCTCCCCGTGGGATAGGGACGCGCCAAGTCTGGCGCGTCTGTGCCGCGCAATGCATGATTGACCCGATCCGCGTGGCTACCTTCTTCACACACGCTGACAAGCTTGTTCCGATGCAGCACCCGAGCGTGCTCGTAGACGAAGCCATTGCGCAGGGCGCCGATCGCGAATCCTTGCTCGCTGGCACGGGCATCAGCGAGAGCATGCTGGGCAGCGCCGACGCCCGCATCTCGTACTTGCAGTTCGGGATGCTCACCCGCAATGCGCTGAAGCTGACGCAGAATCCTGCGCTCGGCTTGGACTTCGGGCGGCGTATTCACTTGAGCCACCTGGGGGTCCTGGGTCTCCTCTTGATGAGCAGCGAGAGCGTCGGCGCGGCCATCGAGGGCGGCCTCAAATACTATCGAAGTCTTGCACCCGCCTGGGATCTGGAGCTGCGAGTCGAGGGCTCGCAAGCCGTCCTCACGGCTCGTGAGGTGATCTCGTTCGCGCCGTTTCGGCCGTTCGCGACCGAATCGCTGTTGACGGCGTTCAACGCCCTGAACCGGCAATTGTTCGGCATCGACGTGGTCTACGACGTGCAGGTTCACTACAGCGCGCCCCCACATGCCGACTCCTATCGTAGTTTCTTCGATGGCACCGTGCACTTCGACGCCGAGTACACACGGATCACCTTCGACGGCAGCTTGCTGCAAAGGCCACTGGCGGGCGCGGACGGCGCGACGGCGCGCTGGGCGGAGCGCCAGTGTGCCGCGTTGCTGTCCAATCTGAATTGTCAGAACGGCATCGTCGAGCAAGCGCGCGCTTTGCTCCGTCAAGTACCCGGCCGCTATTTGACTCAAGAAGCCCTGGCGCGCGCTCTTCAGACGAGCACGCGCTCGATGCGTCGCAGCTTGAAAGGACTCGGTACGTCGTACACACAGTTGCTGGAAGAAGCGCTCCGGGAGCACGCCGTCGAGTATCTGGTCAGCAAGCGCATGAACACCGAAGACGTCGCAGCCGAGCTGGGTTTCAGCGACGCGCGCAGCTTCCGGCGTGCGTTCAAGCGCTGGACCGGCAAGACGCCGAACGAGTACCGCGAAAGTCGCGCCATGGACGTACAGGAGGTGGAGTGCAGAAACTGACGCATGGCGACCTCGTGCTGCCGCTGCATCACCCGAGCGTGCTCATCAGCGTGGCCCGCTCGCAGGGCGCCGACCTCGTGGAGCTACTCGAGGGCACGGGGGCGTCACCGGAGATGCTGAGCAATCCGGAGGCGCGCATCTCCTATGAGCAGAACGATCGCCTCGTCGCGAACGCGCTTCGCCTCACGAACAATCCTGCGTTGGGCCTGGATTTCGGGCGCAGCGTGCACCTGAGCCACCTGGGCGTTCTGGGACTACTCGTGATGAGCTGTCCGGATGGACGCTCGGCGATCGAGTTCGGATTCAAATACTACCGCACGGTGGCGCCGGGCTGGGATCTCCGGCTCGAGGAGCGCGGTCCACTCGCGCACCTCCGCGCTCGCGAGGTGCTGTCGCGCGCGCCGTTCCGGGAGTTTGCAACGGAGGCGCTGCTGTTCGCGATGAGCGCGCTCGCCGGCCACTTGTTCGGCGAATCCGCCGTCTACTCAGCGGTGCGCGAGGTCCGCCTCAACTATTCCGCACCCGCGTACGCGCGCCGGTACCGCGAGATCGTCCCGAGCCGCTTTCAGTTCGACTGCAAGGAGACCCACATCGTGATGGACTCCGCGCTGCTCTCCCTTCCGATCTCCGGAGCGGACCGGGTCACGGCCGCGTGGGCCGCACGTCAGTGCGAAGCTCAGCTGTCGAGCGCACCCAATACCGATAGCGTGACGGACCAGGTGCGGCGGCTGCTGCGCGCCGAGCCGGGGCGCTACGCCACGCTCGATGCCGTGGCCGACGGTCTGGGAACGAACCCGCGCTCGCTGCGACGCGGCCTCCAGCGCGCGGGGACGTCGTTCCAGGAATTGCTCGATGGGATCCGGCGCGCACAGGCGCTCGAGTACATCAGCTCCAGCGGGCTCACTTGCGAGCAGATCGCGGGCAAGCTCGGCTTTCGGGATGCCCGCAGTTTTCGGCGCGCGTTCAAGCGCTGGACTGGCGCGACCCCCAACGAGTATCGAAATGCCGCGGGCGGCTGCCGCAGGGTCGCCTGAAGCGGGGACTCTCGACGCGGCGAACCGGTGTAGACTGCGCGCGTGGAGGATGACGAAGGCGCCGAAGTGGTGCTGCCCTTTCCGGCCGAACCTCGGCTGATTCAGCCGACGACACAGGTGCGCAGCACGCTGATCATGTCGTCGCTGCAAATGCTACGCGACGAAGGCCTTTACGGCGAGTACCAGCGTCACCTCCAGGGCGAGTATCGGGAGCTCGTTTTGGGCGTCACGAGTCCCTGCTGGCTGCCGATCGAAGCGGCGATGGCACACTACGGCGCCTGCAACGATCTCGCGTTGCCGAGCACGCGTGTCGCCGATCTGGGACGACGTGCATCCATGAAGTCCCACGGGACCTTCCTGGGCGTCGCGCTCAACATCGCGCGCGGCGTCGGCGTGACGCCCTGGACCGTGATGGGTCAAACGCGGCGCATCTGGGAGCGCGGCTTCGTCGGCGGTGGCATCGCGGTGTTCAAGCTCGGCCCGTACGACGCCCGACTGGAGATTGTCGCGTGGCCGCCCGCTCGCATCGAATATTGCCGTCATGCCTTCCGCGGCCTCGCGCACGGCGTGTGCCTGTTGCTGTCGAAAATGGCGACAGTGCGTGAGGTAGCGCCCAGCGTGCCCGTCGGTGATGGCGTCGCCTACCGCATCAACTGGTCGTAACGTGCCGTTTTCCGAGGCACGCGGCGATCCATGGCGTGTAACAAGGAGACAGGTGGGTTCGAACGGCGTCGCGCTCATTGACCGTGATCGAGCGCGTGGGTAATTCGTTATCTCACTCGTACCCACTTTGGGGCCGGAGCGGCGCTCGCCGCACAGGAGTCAATCGACCATGCGGACCACCACTACCCTGCTCTTCGCCGTTGTTTCCGTCGCCTCGAACCTCGCCTGTGGGCCCACTCCTCCGCCGGGAGTCGGCGGCGCGGGCGGCACTGGCGGCGGCAACCCGGGCGGCACCGGCGGGCAGCTCGGCACTCCACCCTGCGTCACCAAGGGCAGCCAGATCATCGTCGTCGGCGATTCCTACCTGAACATTGGCGACACCGCGGCAATGCCCCACCGCTACACCGAGCAACGCGCCAGGGCGGACGGTTCCCTGGGTGCCACGGATTCCTACCGCCTGTATGCCGTGCCGGGTACGTCGATGGCGACGGGTCAAATCCCGAGCCAGCTCACGCAGGCCATCAACGCCGATCGCGACATCAAAGCCGTGATCATGACCGGCGGCGGCAACGACATCCTGATCAACAACCGCCAGTGCCTGAGCACCGGATCTTCGCAGAACGCGAGCTGTCGCGCGGCCGTGCAGGCGGCGGTCGATGCCTCCAAGCAGATGATGCAGACCGGAGCCAACGCCGGCATCTCCGACGTCGTCTACTTCTTCTATCCGCACGTCGTGCCCGGTTTGCTCACCGGTACCAACCCGAATGAGATCCTCGACTACTCGCTGCCGCTCGCCAAGGCCGCGTGCGACTCCGCGTTCCAGGCGACGAACGGCCGCTCGCGCTGCCACTTCATCGACATGCGAGGACCCTTCGCCGGCAAGGAAGCGCAGTACATCAAGCCGGACGGGATCCATCCTACGGCCGCCGGCGCACGCGTGCTCGGCGACGAAATCTGGAACAAGATGGAGCAGCAGTGCGTCGGACAAGGTCCGAACAGCGGCTGCTGCCTTTGAACGCTCGACGGACGTCCGAGCACGCTTGAGCCGAAACGCCGCACTCGCGCGCAAGGCCGCGGCTCACCCGGATCGCCCGGGTGAGTCGTGCCGCGCCGAACCGGGCAGCTGGTCTCCGATAGTCAATCGCGCGCGCTGCGAGGGGAAGAGCGCGTGCGTGGACGTGTGCCCGTACGACGTCTTCGAGGTGCGGCGCATCGCGGACGACGAGTACCGCACGCTCGGGCCGCTCTCGAAGCTCAAGCTCCGCGTACACGGCATGAAGACGGCCTACACGCCACACGCCGACGCTTGCCACGCGTGCGGCCTGTGCGTCGTGGCCTGCCCGGAAAAGGCCATCCGGCTGGAACGACGACGCTGACGCGCTCCCGCGGACGGGAGCTCAGCTGCTGAAGCCCGGCGTCTCGGGTCGCACCAGCACGCGCAAGTGGTAATCCCGCGCGAACGGGTACGAGCGCCAGAAGACGTACCCCATCCCGCGTGCCGCGCGATGCAGCTCGGCTTCGTAGTCGAACACTGGCACGTACGCCTCGCTGCGGCTCGACACGACGACGAGCGCGTCGGGGTGGCGCCCGAGCACGTACGCGGCGTCTCCACGGCCGTGCAGCGCGATGTGACGATCGTTGAGGCCGAACGTGTCAATCACGTTCCACTCCGAATAGTACGCAATCGCCCCCGCATCGAGCAGCGCCACACTCGGCGTGCGCTCGCCGGACCGCCGCGCGGCGAGCGCGCGCCCCAGGCTGACGTGTGCACGCCGCAGCCCTGCGCCGTAATCGCGAAATTCGATGGCCGCAGCGCGCAGGTGCTCGACCTGCACGTAAGCCGTGACCGCGCACAGCACCACGGCAGCAGAAGCCGCCGGCAGCGCGACGTTCGCGCGAGCCGAGACGCGCCGGAGCGCGGCGCGCGAGCCAGCGACTAGCCCTAACGCTGCCAGACAACACAACAGCGGCACGAGCGGGTACAGGTAGCGGTGCTCGTACGCCATCAGCGGCGCCGGCTTCAGCGACGCCAGCAGCAAGCTGGCGGCACCGCACAGCGCGGGGACACTTCGCCCGCGCAGCGCCAGGGCGCCCAGCACGGCGCAGGCCGCCCACAACGGGTTTCGCACCACCAGATCGCGGCCGAAGGCGAGCGCTTCCGGCAAGCCGGCAAAAAACGCTTCGGTCTTCACGGCCTTGGCGTACACGGGCAGCGGGAATAGCAGCCCGTAGGTGAAGTAGCGCCAGGCGAAATAGGCCGCTCCGGGGAGCGCGTACCCGAGCAGCAGAGCGCGCACGGCCTGGCGTCGCTTTTCCGGATTCAATCCGGCGAGCAACACTGCCGTACCGACCCCGAATACCAAATTGCCTTCTGGACGCGTCAGCCCAGAGAGAAGTCCCACCGCTGACAGCGCCGCGAAAGCGCCCTGGGTGGGTTTCGACTTGGCTGCCACGAGCGCCGCGAACACGAAGGTCAGGAGCAAGGCGAACAGCGCCGTGTCCATGCCGGTCACCGCGTGCACGGCGCTCGACGGATCCAGCGCGAAGAGCGCCGCGGCCAGCGCCGCAGCCGTGGCTCGCACGGCGGACGAGCCCGGCGTGAGCCACGCCGCGCACGCTGCCAACAGTGCGAAGAGCAGGCCCGAAGCGCCGAGCGACCCTAGTTTGGCGAACCATTCCGCGTCGGGCCCGAAGAAGTGGGCGGGTGCCAGCAGCAGGGTCCACGAGAACGACGTGTAGCCTTCGACCGGTGCCTCCCCGTCGTTCCAGGACAGCCCGCGACCCGCGGCGAGTCGCGCCGCGTATCGCAACGTGATGAAGGTATCATCGACCGTGAAGGGCCACAGCAGACGCGCGTGCGACGTGAACGTCACGCCGGCCAGCGCGAAGAGAAAGACGACGACGACGCGCGTCGAGAGCTCTCGCACGTCGGGCATCGCCGCTTCACGCAAGCGTGGTCTCGGCTTCGATCCATGAAAGGTATGGCATCGAAACCGCGACGGCAGAGAGGCCGATGACCTCGGGCACCTCGTACGGATGGTGCTCCTTCAGCCACGCCTCCAGCGCGTCGAAGCGATCGATGCGGGTCTTGATCACCAGCTGTACCTCGGCTTCATCGTGCAGCTCGCCCTGCCAGCGGTAGATGGAACGGACATCGGGAACGAGGTTGACGCACGCGGCAAGACGAGCTTCGACGACGCCTCGCGCGAGGCGTTCCGCGACGGCCCTGTCCGGAGCCGTACAGAGCACGACGATGGCCTTCGGTTGCATGCGCGCGAGGCTACAGCGCCAATCGCCAGCAGCGCTGCAAAAAGTACGGGCGTGTGCGCGCCGAGGTACTAGGGCCGACCCGCGCGTTTCGCGCGAGTCGCCGCCTTCGCACGCGCCGCCCGCGGTGCGACCGCCGTGGCAGGTTGGCGGGTAACGCGTTTGACTTTCGGCGACAGCAGCTTCGCCAGGGAGCGCTTCGGCGCAATCAGGCGGTAGCTCTCCTGAATCAGCGAGCGCAGCTCGTCCCAGTCCGTGACGCGGGACAGATCCATCGAAACCCAACCTTTGTGGCCGACGTAGGCGGCGCGCGAAAACCGCGGGTCCTCGAGGATGCGCTGGGCATGCGCCATCTCGAGCTTGAAACTCATGGATGCCTTTCCGCCCTCGGCGCCATAGCCCGTGAATATTTTCTCACCGACGCGAAAGTGGGGGCTGCCCCACGTCATCGTCAGCTTGGTATCCGGCAAAGACAGGCAGATCGCTTTCACCTTCGTGAACACTGCATCCGGCTTCGGCATGATCCGGGACTCTACCCTCAAACGCCGCGCGCCGCGTGCGCTCTCCAGAAGAAGTACGTGGTCATGCCCCAAGCCACTACCAGCACGAAACGCCGGACCCAGAGCGGGTCCACGCGCCGGGCCAGCGCGGCCCCGCCGTATCCCCCGAGCGTCGCCGCTGCGACCATGACCAGACCGGGACGAAATGCCACGACACCGCCAGCGATGAACGTCACCACGGCCACGCAGTTGATGAGCGTCGCCAGCGCATTCTTCAGGGCGTTCATGCGGTGGATGTCGGTCATGCCGAGCAGCGCGAACGTCGCGAGCAAGAGCATGCCCATGCCCCCGCCGAAGTAGCCGCCATAAATCGTGATTATTAGCAAGAGCAGGCCGCCGAGGACGCGCAGCAGACGGCTCCCACGCGGTCCGAGCTCGAGCCCATTGATCCAGCCATTGACGCGCGCACCGAACGAGAAAACCACGGCGGCGATCAGCATCAAATACGGGACCAACTGCGAGAACCGCGCGTTCGACGTGTAGAGCAGCAGCAGCGCTCCGAGCGCACCCCCAGAAGCGCCGATCGCGAACAGCGGCAAAAGCCAGCGGCGCGAGCTCTGCAATTCGCGCCGGTACGCGAAGGTTGCCGCGACGAAACCCGGCCACAGCGCGACTGTGCTGGTGGCATTGGCTGGTACGGGGGGCACGCCCACGAAGATTAGCGCCGGGAACGTGGCAAACGTGCCGCCCCCGGCGACGGCGTTCACGGCTCCTCCCACTGCGGCCGCCGCGAATAGCAGCGCGTACTCGAGCTCCGTCACGAGGCCATTCCCAAAACGGCGGCAGAGTACACGAGAACCGCGGCCCCGGTGCGAGCGCGCGCCACTATCTTGGCCCCACCGGCTCGGCTCGGCGCAAGATCTCGGAGGCGCCTCATGAAGCCCCGTCTTTCGCGACGCACTATTGCCACGCTCCTCGGCCTGACCATCGGGACCGTTCTCCTTTCGTGCACGGAGGCGGCGTCCGTCCCTGCGCTCTCCAAACGGGATCCAGCGGCGTTCAAGGTCGGTGAGCGGTCCCCGACCACCTCGGAAGCGGAGGCCGCGGGCGCAGCAGGGCCGCCCCTGTCGCGGAGCCGGCTGGTGCGCTGTCAGGGCGCGGGCATCGTGTTCAAGGACGAAGAGAAGACCCAGGCCGATCGCATGATGACGCCGCGCTTACGCCAGCGCCTGATGCGCCTCTCGGGCCTCGTGAAGCGACGCTGGCCGGAGGTGGAGCTCCGAGTCACGGAAGCGTGGGACGAGCAGCGCGAACACGGCAAGCTGAGCCTCCACTACGAAGGCCGCGCCGCGGACGTGACGACCTCGGACATGGATCCGACGAAGCTGGGCGTGCTGGCGCAGCTCGCCGTGGAAGCGGGGATGGACTGGGTCTACTTCGAGGACGCGACGCACGTGCATGTGTCCGTGCGCAAGTGAGCAAGCCGCGGGTCACTCGAGCAGAGCGAGCAGCTCTTCACGCGTGATGGCCACCGCGCCGGCGGCATCTCCGAGCGCCGCGTCGAACAGCGCACGTTTGCGTTCCTGCAGCGCCAGAATGCGTTCCTCGACCGTATCGCGGGCGACCAAACGATAGACCATGACCGGCCGATCCTGGCCGATGCGGTGTGCGCGATCCGCCGCCTGATCTTCCACGGCAGGGTTCCACCACGGATCGAGCAGAAAGACGTGGTCGGCGGCCGTCAGGTTCAAGCCGGTCCCGCCGGCCTTGAGCGATACGAGCATGACGGGCGGCCCGGCCGGGCGCTGAAAGTCCTGCACGACTGCGGCGCGGTCGCGCGTCGTGCCATCCAAGCGAGTGAAGCCGATGCCCGCCGCGTTCAGGTGCGGTTCGACCAGATCGAGGAGACTCGTCCACTGCGAGAACACGAGCGCCTTGTGCCCGTCCGCGGCGGCGTCTTCGAGCGCCTCCAGCAAGCGCTCGATCTTCGACGATGTCTCCGCGTCCTGGCCGGGCACGAGCGCCGGGTGGCACGACGCCTGTCGCAGCCTGAGCAGGGCCTCGAGCGCGGCGAGCACCCCGCCGCCGCGCTGCAGTTTTTCGGCGATGTCCTGACGGGTCGCGACGCGCACGGCGTCGTACACGGCGCGTTCGGTCTCCTCGAGCTCCACGTGGAGCACCATGTCCGTGCGCGCCGGGAGCTCGGGCAACACTTCGCGCTTCATGCGCCGGAGCACGAAGGGCCGAACCTTGGTGCGCAGGCGCACCGCGGCCTCGGCGTTACCCACGCCGATCGGGCCGGCGTAGCGGTCCTGAAAATCGCTGCGGCCGCCGAGCAGACCGGGATTGGCGAAGTGCATCACGCTCCACAGCTCTTCGAGCCGGTTTTCCACCGGCGTACCGCTCAGCGCGACCTTGAACTTGCCGTTCAGCTCGAACGCGGCGCGCGCTGTCTGGCTGCTCGCGTTCTTGATGGCTTGCGCTTCGTCGAGGACGACCACGTCCCAGGCCTGTTCCGAGAGCAGCTTCGCGTCCATGCGCAGGATCGCGTACGTCGTGAGCGTCACGTCCGCGGCGGGGTCGAGCTCGCGGCGCACGCCGTGATAGATCACGGTCCGCAAACCCGGCCGGAAGCGCGCGATCTCGTCTGCCCAGTTGTAAACGACGCTCTTGGGACAGACCACGAGCACGCGCCCGCGCAGCGCGCAGATCGTCTGCACGGTCTTGCCGAGACCCATGTCGTCGGCCAGCACTGCGCCGAGCTCCGCCTGGCGCAAGAAGGTGAGCCAGTCCACGCCCTGCTGCTGGTAGTG
Organism: Polyangiaceae bacterium; assembly: GCA_036520475.1. Lineage (GTDB taxonomy): Bacteria > Myxococcota_A > Polyangia > Polyangiales > Polyangiaceae > DATDJP01. The sequence goes on from DATDJP010000156.1 coordinate 88,999, forward strand.
GCGCAGCTCCACTTGCACCCCGGCGGGCAGCTCCGCGTGTGGGATCCCCTGAAAATCGCCGAGCAATGGCGCCAGCTTGTCCAGCCCGACCGGCACCGGTGCGTCCAGATCGCGGCACAGCGCGCCGAGCTCCGGCAGCGCCGATTTGGCGAGCTTCTTTTCGGCGTCGCGCGCGGCGAGCAGATCGGCAACGCGCTGGCCGTGCTGCTCTAGCCAATTGAGTGGCAACGGCGCCCAGCCCCCGTCGCTCAGCGGAACCAGGTCGAGCCCGTCACGCCACGCTCGCATCACGGTGGCGGCCTCTGCGCGCGCGGTGCCTTCGGTCGCGCTCTCGGACTCGCGCTCGAAGACCACGTCGAACTGCCCGTCGTTCCACTCGATGCGCGCGGAAAGTGGCTGGGCATCGAACGCCGCCGCCTGCTGCGTGGCTGGGCCGCTCTGGCGCTGCCACGCGCGCAGTCTACTGGCGAAGCGCAGCGCCTCCTGCCCGTCGAGATCGACGCGCCGTCCGGGCACCAGGTTCAGCGAGCCGCGCAAATCCTTCAATAGCCGCCGTTCGGCGTCGACGTCCCGGATCGGCACGTCCTTGCCGAACGCCGTGACCGAGCTGCCGTCGACGCGAGCGATCGGAGGATCCCCGTACACGAGCAGGGGCAGGACCGAGAGCGTGTGACCCTGATGCGAAAGATCGAGCGCGATGCGCGGCGCCACGTGCTTCTTCTTGCGCGGCAGCTTCCGGGTCGCGACGTGCAGCTGGTACTTCTTCTCGAGCTCCGGCAGTACTCGCGTCACGAGCTCGGTCTCTTCGGCGCGCGCGAACGAGCGCACGAGCGGCAGCCGCTCCAGGAAATGGCCGGTCATGGCCCCGTCCGCGATCGGCCGCAGCACACCCGCGACCCGCACCACACCCATGGCCACGATCTCGCTGACGGCGGGATCCTGTTCGAGCCGCAGCACGAAGCCGCCGCTCGGACCGTCTTCCACGACTGCCCTGGGCGTTACCGCATCAGCCGATACGCGCGCCGGCTGATCCAGGAAGGTGACGTCGGCGCCCTTGGAGAGCGCCTCGAATAGGTCGCGTGTACGACCGAGCGGCACCACGTCGCGCTGCGCCGCACCCAAAATACGATCGACGAGCAGATCTTCGTGCGTGGGACTGAGGCCCGGGGGCAAGCGTCCGCGCGCGCTCTCGACCTGTAAATTACCGAGGAAGCGCTCGGGCGCGCCCTCCTCGCGGACGAGCAGCCGCTGCAAGGTGAGCAAGCGATCCTTCTTGCCGAACGCATAGCGCAGCCGCGCTGGCGATACCGGTTGTCCGGTAGCAGCCACGGGCCCCCCTGCGAGCCCCTGCGCGCTGGCGATGGCGGCCGCGGCGACGTGAGCACACGGGTCGACCTTGCCTCCACAGTCGCACGTCCACTCCAGCTCGCGTAGGTACAACGTGACCGTCGGCGCGATCAGGTGTCCGCTCGCGCGGACCCGCAATGTCAGCTCGTGATCGGATGCGGCCGCGCTGCTCACCGCGCTCGCGCGCGCGAGCTTCACGCCCTGCGACCAGATCGCGGGCAGCGTCGCCTTTCGAACAGCCTCCAGTAGCTCTTGCATGCAAAATCCCGAGCCGCGCGCAGGCTCACCGGCCGCACGCGAGGCGCCGAGCTGTTCGGCTCACTTTCTGCGCGGCTCTTCGAGCGAGCCGTGCTTCTCCAGAAAGTCCTCGTAAGTGCCCGTCCAATCGACCAGTCCGGCCGAGGTGAACGCGAACACGCGGGTCGCGAAGCTCGCGATCAAATCGCGGTCGTGCGTGACGACGAAGGCCGTGCCCTCGTACTTGGTGAGCGCGTCCCCGAGCGCCAGGATCGACTCCAGATCGAGGTGATTGGTCGGCTCGTCCAGGATCAGTACGTTGTCCTTCGTCAACATGAGCTTGCAGAACATCAAGCGCACGCCCTCGCCGCCGGACAGCGCCTCGGTGGGCTTCAAGCCTTCTTCGCCCTTGAATAGCATCTTGCCGAGCAACCCGCGGATGTCTTGCGCGCTGGCGCTCGGGTCGAACGAGTAGAGCCAGTCGTACGCGGTGGTGCCGGTCTGGATGCTCTCGCGATTGTCTTGCGCCAGATAGCCGACGCTGGCTGCCTGGCTCCAGGTGACGCTGCCCGAATCGGGCGTCACCTCGTGCATGAGCATGCGGCACAGAGTGGTCTTGCCGACGCCGCTGCGCCCGATGATCGCGACCTTCTCCCCCTTCGTCACGAGGGCATTGAACCCCTCGCAGATGGTCACGCCCGGCCAGCACTTGCTCAGCATCTCGATCTGCAGCGTTTGCTTGCCGGAGGGCTTCTTGACGCCGAACTGAATGAACGGGCGCTCGATGTTCGACTTCTTGAGGTCGGAGAGCTGCAGTCGGTCGATCTGCTTCTTGCGGCTCTGCACCTGCGAGGCGCGCGTACCGGCGGAGAAGCGGGCCACGAAGTCCTGCAGCTGGTCGATCTTCTTTTTGCGCTCGGCGTTCTCCTGCTCGATCTTGCCGCGCACCTGCCCCTTGGCGCGGACCATGTCGTCGTAGCCACCCGGATACGTGATGATGCTCTCGTAGTCGATGTCCGCGATGTGTGTGCAGATCTCGTTCAAGAAGTGGCGATCGTGCGAGATGGTGATCAGCACCCCCTGGTAGTTGCACAAGAAGCGCTCGAGCCAACGGATGCTGTCGATGTCCAGGTTGTTCGTGGGCTCGTCGAGCAGCAGCGCCTCGGGATTGCCGAACAACGCTTGCGCCAGGAGCACGCGCAGCTTGTAGCCGCCCGGCAACTCCTTCATGGGCCGCTCGTGCAGCTCCTCCGCGATACCGAGGCCCTCGAGCAGCTCCGCCGCGTCCGATTCGGCGCTGTAGCCATCCTCCTCGGCGATCACGCACTCGAGCTCGCCGAGCTGCGTCCCCTCCTCGTCCGAGATGTGCTCGCGGGCCAGCAGCCCGTTCTTCTCTTCGAGAGCCGCCCAGAGCCGAGCGTTTCCCATCAAAACCACGGAAATGACAGGGAATTGCTCGAATGCGAACTGGTCCTGCCGGAGCACCGAGGTCTTCTTCGGGCGCGAGACGTAGCCGCTATCTGCCTCCAGGTCCCCGGCAATAATCTTCAGAAACGTGGATTTGCCGGCGCCGTTCGGACCGGTGAGACCGTAGCGGCGACCCTCGCTGAAGTTGACCCCAACTTCCTGGAACAGGCGTTTGGTGCCGTACGCCTTGCTTACGTCTTGAACCTGAATGGACGCCATGGGACGCGCTTCCTAGCAGCTTTTGGCAAATGTGCCGCACCCTGCCGCGCCAAGCACGGGATTTCAGCGGGATTGTTGACGACTCGGGTCCGGAATTTCGCCCGGCCGCGCGAAGCGTCCGCCACCTGCCGCGCGGTAGCCGAACGCCCGGACCAGACCCGGCAGGTGCTCGCTCGCGCAGTCCAGCTTGCGCGCCAGTACGCCGGGTGGGCGGAAAGGGCCGCGCCGCGAGCGGCGTTCCAGCAGGGCGTCCACACGCTCGACCACGTCCGCACGCAGGGCCAGCGGGCCGAACACCGGATATCCGACGGCTTCGTAGGCCAGTTCGCCGCCACGCGCGCCCACCGCAACCGAGGGTGCAGAAGCCGGCGACGCGAGCGTCTCGCCGCTGTAGGCCCGCCACAACGCCACGCGCCATCCCAAGCAATGCGGAGCGAGCATCTCGGGAACGTATACGATGCGCCCGCCCACGCGCACGCCCGCATCCCGCAGTAACTCGCGATCCGCCAGCGTCAGGGCGGCGAGCTGTGCCTCCGCGTGCGACGCCCGGAGCGTGCCCATGCCGCGCTCGAGCTGATAGACGAGCCCGCGGCCGGCCGCCGACAGCGCGCTCAGGGACTCGCTTCGCAGCGGCCGGCACAGCTCACCGGCCACGTCCCGCGCGAAAGCCAGCATGCGGCGCTGGAGCCGCATGCGCGCTCCACCCGCGAGCCCCTCGACCAGCAACGTAATTTCGGGCCGCAGCAGATCCGTGCCCCGAGTGAGCCGCGCGAGCCCCTCGCCCTCCGCCAGGATGCGGCCTGCCTCATCGAGTGAGAAGTGCTCGTGCGGTGCGGCGATCAATGCTTCGAGCCAGCTCGAAGCGTCGGGCGTCGGCTTGTAGAGTCCGTGTTTCTGCACGAGCTCGTCGCGTAGCGCGAGGAGGCGTGCAAACGGATGCTCCGGCGCGGGCCCCTCGTCCTGGGCGGCTTCTTGCGGCAGGGCGCGCGCACGCGCACGCGCGAGCTTTCGCGAAGCGGTGCGATCGACGAAGCGCGCCACCAAGCGCTCGTGCAGTGCGTCGCTCAGCCGGTCCTCTATCTCCCGCGCCTGCCCGCACCACTGCGCGCGATCCTCGAGCCAGTCCGGCTGATTGCTGATGTACGTCCACGTGCGGATGAACGAAATGCGGGCGAGCAAGGTGTCGACGTCGCCCTCCGTGTCGTCGAGCTTGCGAATCCGCGGCGCGACCCAGTCGGACGGGATCTGTCCGGCATTGCCGGACAGCTGCAGAAACACTTCGCACAAGAGGTTCGCGTGATACTCGATCAAGAGGCCCCGGTAGTCGGGGATGCGGCACACGTCCCAGAGCAACTTCACGACGTCTCGATCCTTGACACGGCTCTGGATCTCGTCCTTTTTCGACAGCGCGCACAGCGCCGCGACGTCTTCTGCCGCTTCGCCGAGCCGGAGCCGAGGCGAGCGCGATCGCATCCCTAGCGACGCAAGCAGCGCTTCTATGCTTGCAAAATCGAGATCGTGATTGCGCCACCAGAGCGTGCGCTGCTTCGGAAAGTGGTGATTCTCGATGGCGCGTTCCACGGAGATCGCCAGCCGCCCGGCCGGAGCGAGCGTGCCGAAGCTGCCGTCGTTCAGGTAGCGACCGGCGCGGCCCGCGATCTGCGCGAGCTCCGCGGGTTCGAGCGGGCGCGCCTCACGGCCATCGAACTTTCTGACGTCCGCGAACGCCACATGCAAGATGTCGAGGTTGAGACCCATGCCGATGGCGTCGGTGGCGACGAGGTGGTTGACCTCCCCAGCCTGATACATGGCGACCTGCGCGTTGCGCGCGCGCGGGCTGAGCGCTCCCAGCACCACCGCCGCTCCCCCATGTTTCTGGCGGATCCGTTCCGCGAGCTCGTAGACGCGCGCCGCAGAAAACGCGACCACGGCGCTGCGCGCCGGCAACGCCGAAAGCGGCACCTCTCCGGTGGCTTGCAAGCGCGAGAACCGGGGGTGACTCTGGACCCGGACGGTCGGCACGAGCTCGCAGAGCACGTCTTCCATGCTGTGCGATCCCAAGAACCAGGTCTCCGTGCTGCCGCGCGCGTGCAAGAGGCGCTCGGTGAACACGTGTCCGCGTTCTCGGTGAGCGGCGAGCTGAATCTCATCGACCGCCACGAACGCGACCTGTCGCTCGACCGGCATCGCCTCCACGGTGCAGACCCAGTAGCGCGGCCGCTCCGGGACGCGCTTCTCCTCACCGGTGACCAGCGCCACCTCGCGCTCGCCGACGATCGCCGTCACGCGATCGTACACCTCGCGTGCCAACAAGCGGAGCGGCAGCCCGATCATGCCGCTCGGATGCTCGAGCATGCGTTCGATCGCCCGATGCGTCTTGCCGGTGTTCGTCGGGCCGAGCAGGGCCGTGATCGTGGCGCAGGCGCTCGCCATCACGGTTACCCTAGACCAGGCACGAGCTACTTCGCTCTATTGCGCAAGCCGTTCGACGCTTTGTCTGCTCGCTACAGCAAAGCGTGCGCTCTCGAACGCGGCCAGGCCCGGCCCGCGCTAACGCCGACTGCGCCTCAGCCGTAGCGTCGGTGCGCACCTCGACGTACACTGCGCTTCCCATGGAAAAGCTCGTCAAGGGCATACACTCGTTTCGAAACGGCTACTTCGCGAGCCACCGCCAGCTGTTCGAGCAACTGGCAACGAGTGGCCAGAACCCGGAGACGTTGTTCATCACCTGCTCCGATTCACGCGTGGTGCCCAACCTCATCACCGACGCAGCTCCCGGTGAGCTGTTCATCATCCGCAACGTCGGCAACGTCGTGCCGCGCACGGATCTAATAGGAGGCACTGCCGCCGCCATTCAGTACGCGGTCGAGGTGTTGAAAGTGGAGAACGTGATCATCTGCGGCCACACGCAGTGTGGAGCCATGCAGGCGATCCTGAGCCCCGAAGGCCTGGAGAAGCTCGCTTACGTCAAGCGCTGGCTCGCGCAGACGGATCGCGTGCGGCAAGTCATCGAGGAGCGGTATGCGCACCTCGACGCCGCGGCCCGTGTCGCCGCGGCCGTCCAGGAGAACGTGCTGACGCAACTCGAGAACCTGCGCGAGTATCCGTTCATCGCCGAGCGCCTCGAGTCGAACAGCTTGCGCATCAGCGGCTGGGTCTTCGACATCTCCAACGGCAACATCTGGGACTACGATCCCGAATCCAGCGAATTTTTGCTCTTACGCTAGGACCCCGCACATCTCCTGTTCTGCCGCAAACGCAGCAGCCGACGACGCGAGCCCAATCGCGCAGGGGAGTCCGTGTCCCCCGCGCGAATACATGCCTTCACCGAGGTTGAGAATGACGGAGGAGCTCGACCTCCGAAGCTGCTTCGCCAGATCGCCGTCGTACCGAGCAATCTGAGCGATCAACGGACGCACCGCCTTGAGCCAATCGAGAGCAACAGGATAAATCCGCAACATGAGGTTCTGCCTTTCTGCGCTTTGGCGCGATTCAGGCGGTCCCTCGGCTCTCGAGTCGGAGGCCGGGTCAAGGGCGCCGCAGGCGCCGCGCGCAGCGCGGGCGGAGCGAAGCGCAGCCCCTTGAAGCGGCCGAGCACGAGCGCAGAATCAAAAAGCCCGAGCGACAGTTTCATCGTCGTCCGTCCGCGACACTCCGGTCCACCGTCGCCCGCGTCGCCTCGCGCGACCCCCCCAAAAATCAAGCCGCACCAAGTATCGAGCTTCCGTCCCAGAGCTGCAGCGCCTGCGCCTGCGCCTTCGCCTTCGCTTGCGCCTTCGCCTTCGCTTGCGCCTCCGCTTTCGCCCGCGCCTCCACTTTCGCTTGCGCCTACGCCCCGCTTGCGCGTTTGCACGAACTCTTCTGAAGCGTTCGCCGCCGGGTAGCCCGTATTACTCACGACGTCACGACCTCACGACGCCGCAGGCAAGGACTTGCGCCTTACCCCGCCTCTCACGCTCAAGCCAGCGCGCCAGCGAGTTACATCTGGTCGGGGGCTTCTATGCCGAGCAGGCCGAGGCCTTCCGACAGCGTGCGCGCGGAGAGCTCGCACAGGAGCAGGCGCGATGCGCGCGTCGCCGGCGCCGAGTTGAGCACGGGGCACTGCTCGAAGAACGTGCTGAAGCGCGTCGCGAGCGTGTACAGATACGTGCACAGCCGATGCGGTTGGAGCGAATCGGCGACGCTCCGAACGGCGGCGCCGAACCCCATGAGCTCGAGGGCCAGCGCGCGCTCGGCCGGCGCTTCTATGGAGAGCGTCGCCCCCTGCTCGTGCAGGGACGCCGGTTCGACCCCGCCGCGACGAAAGATCGATCGAATCCGGGCGTGCGCGTACTGCAGGTACGGCGCGCTGTTGCCGTCGAACGCCAGCATGCGCTGCCAGTCGAAGACGTAATCTTTGACGCGGTCACTGGACAAATCCGCGTACTTGACGGCGCCGATGCCGATCTGCCGCGCCACGTCTGCCTGGGTCCGCGCGTCGAGGCTCGGGTTCTTCTCGGCGACGATGGCGAGGGCGCGTTGCACCGCTTCGTCGAGGAGGCTGATGAGCTTGATGTTCTCGCCGCTGCGCGTCTTGAACATCTTCTTGTCTGCCCCGAGCACCGAGCCGAACGCGACGTGTTCGGCTCGCGCGGGCGGCACGAGCCAGCCCGCGTCGCGCGCGACCGCGTTCACCATCGCCAGGTGTTGCTGTTGCGGGGCACCGACCACGACCAGCACGCGCGACGCGCCGAGCTCTCCCGTACGATAGCGCACCGCAGCCAGATCGGTCGCCGCGTAGCCGTAGCCGCCGTCCTGCTTGCGCACGATCAGCGGGAGCGGCTCGTTGGCCTTGTTGGTGAAGCCCGACGGAAACACGCACGAGGCGCCGTCACTCGTGACCAGCAAGCCTCGTTCGTCGAGATCCCGCACCACGCCATCGAGCCGCGGGTTGTAGAAGCTTTCACCGCGGATGTCCGCCTCGCGCAAGCTCACGCCGAGGCGCTCGTACACCAGGCTCAGGTAGCGCTTCGACTGATCGACCAGCTCGTTCCACAGGGCCAGGGTGCGGACATCACCGCCCTGGAGCAGCACGACGCGACGGCGCGAGCGCTCGGCGAACGCCGGATCGGCGTCGAATTTGGCGCGCGCCTGTTTGTAGAAGCTCTCGAGGTCCGCGGCCGACACCGCAAGAGTTGCATCCTCCCCGGCGTCGATCAGGTGCTCGATCAACATGCCGAACGGCGTGCCCCAGTCGCCGAGGTGGTTCTGGCGTATCACGCGGTGACCGAGAAACTCGAACACGCGGACCAGCGCGTCTCCGATGATAGTGCTGCGCAGGTGCCCGACGTGCATCTCCTTGGCCACGTTCGGCGACGAATAGTCGACCACTACCGTCTCGGTCGGACCGGACGCTTCGACGTCGAGCTTTGCGTGCGTCAGCAGGCGTGCGGTGCGTTCCGCGAGCCACTCGTCGCGCAGCGTCAGATTGATGAAGCCGGGGCCCGCTATCTCCACGGCGCTGCAGATCCCGCTCAGGTCGAGGTGCTCGAGCAGCGCGGCCGCCACTTCTCGCGGAGGACGACCCAGTTTCTTGGCCAAGCCGAGCGCGACGTCCGCCTGATAATCGGCTCGATCCGAACGCCGGATCACGGGGCCTTCGCTCGCCCATTCGTCTCCGAAAGCGGCGCGGAGGGCTAGCTGAAACGGGGGCGCCAACGCGAGCAGCGGGTCTGCCATCAACGCTTCGCGTGCCGCGACTCGCAGCGCCCGTCAATGCTTTATCAAAACGACGAGTTCGGCTCGCGCAGAAACGCCTCTTCTTCAGGCGTGGTCTGCCGGCCGAGCAGCTGATTTCGGTGTGGAAAGCGTCCGAAACGGGCCACGATTTCTCGGTGCCGGAGCGCGTAGCTCACGTTCTTCGTGCCCGGGTCCTCGCTTGCGAGCGCTTCGAACAAGCTCACGCAACGATCCTGATCGGCGAGCGCTTCACTGTGCATGAACGGCATGTACGAAAACGGACGTTCGACGAACGTCAGCTCGCGATCGAAGCCGCGCTCGAGCGACTGATTGGCCGCGTCCAGCGCGAGCGGGTCGGCGGCGAAGGCGCGCGCGTCGTTTCGGTACAGGTTGCGCGAGAACTGATCGAGCACGATCACGTACGCGAGCGAGGAGCGCGCTCGGTCGAGCCAGCTCCGTTCACCGCCCTGGGCGAGCTCCGCGTGCAGGTCGCCGAAGCGCGCGCGTATGGCGGCGTCGAACTCTGCATCGCGCCGAAACCACTCCGCGCGGACCGCGCCGAAATGCGCATCGCCCGGCCCGCCGAACCAGAAGGACAGCACCTCTGTAGCGGCTCGCGGAATCTCGTCAGCCATGTTCGCTTCCATCGCTTAGCGCGGCGCGCCGCACTCCGCCCATTTCTCGAGGGTCTCACGCTGCGCCGGGGTCAGCGAAAATTCAAACTCTCCAGGCGGCGGCATGAGGCCAAACGCCACTTGGTTGGCGCCACGCTGAGCGTTTTGTGCCGCCGCGTCGTACGTGTCGAAGTTGACGTCCCCGGGCGCGCCCGTCCGGTCGTCGCCCATTTTGCTCGAACTGTGACAATTGACGCATACCTGGAGCGCGCTCACTTCGGCGAAGGTCGGAGCGTCGTCGCACCGGTCACCCCCGTTTCCGTCGTCGTCGCCGCCTCCGCACGCCATCACGGCGAGCGCCGCGCTCAGGATTCCAATTGCCCGTGCAGTCCGCTGCATCCATGACCTCCAGCCGCAGGCATAACGTAGGTCTTGCCCTCGTCACACGATAAAAACGTGGAGCCGTCACCGCTCAGCGGCAATACCAGGTGAACTGGTCGACGAGCACGGGCTGCTCGCCTTGACGAATCGGATCGACCAGCCCGACGCACCAGCCGTCCACGGCGCTCCCGTCGCGGCGCACCCGGAAACGAACGAAGTGCTTGAAACCCGGATGATCCAGCGCAGCGAACGCCTGCAGATTCTCGTAACCCAGGCGGGTGAGCAGCGCGAGATACGCGCCGAAGAACCAGGCGCCGACGGGCGCGACCGCGCTCAGGGCGCACGCCGAGGCGAGCCACGGCAAGAAGCTGGGCTCGACCCACGCGGCGAGCAGCTCTGAAAAACCGATGCGCAGAGCGCACCCGCAGCCCGTGACGCAGGCGGCCGCCAACAGGGCGAGCACGTCCGTCATGCCGAAGCGACGTCGTAAGCCGCCTACCAGACGAATCAGCCCCGCGATGAGCAGCGTGCCAATCGCCAGCGCGACGACGGGCGGTTGCCAGGCTTCTGCCGCGAACAATGCGGGCGCCAAGAGCACCGCGACCGCGATGTGCGGGATGATGCCGGAGCGCCCGAACGCCACCTTCCATTTCACTTGACCGAGCAGGGCGCGGCTCTGCGCTGCGTCGGGCCACTCCGCGAGTGGGAGCGAGCCGGGAGCGCGCCGCAGCGGCGCGGGGTGCAAGAACGCGCCGCCGCCGCCTGCCGTGACATGCAGCGTCGGGCCTTCCATGTCACGGCGGTAGTGATGAATGTCGCCGGAAACGACCAGATGCGGGCGCGCCGACAGCGTCAGGCCGAGCGCCTGAATGGACTCGAAGCCCGTGCGGCTGGCGACGCCGAACGGGTAAACCGGGTCGGGCAGCATCACCCAGGGGCTGACGGCCAGGTGCTGGTTCAGCCAGGAAGAGAAGAAGTGTTGCTGCCTGGAATCGACGTGTTTGAGCTGGCGATCGACGGCGAACACGCTCAGGTTCGGCGCGAGTGGCAGCACGAAGTAACTGGCCGCTTGCACGGCCGTGTACCCGATCAAGTCGAGCGTCTTCGGCTTCTCGACCTGACCACCCCGCACGAACTCGCGAGCCCACTCGGCATAATGACCGAGGAGCGTGCGTGAGGAACCGTGCAACGTCGGGCGCGCTTGACCGTCGTGGGCGTAGTCCACGTGACGGCGGAACATGCGTCCGAAGCCGTCGAGACCGTCGTACCAGTCATGGTTACCGGGGATCCCGAGCAGCACGCGCCGCTGCCCATCCTCGCGCTGCGCCAGCACTTGATTGAAGGGCGCGATCACGCGATTGCGGATCTCATCGGCGGTCGCGACCGGGTACGCGGTGTCGCCGCCGAAGAACAATATGTCTCCGCGCGGTCCGTACAGAAAGGCCCCGGGGCGCTCGGGGTCCGGCAGCACGTAGGGCGTGAAAATCAGACCGGCGACGGCGCGACTGACGCTGACGTCATCGCCCGTATCCGCGACGTAGTCGATCCATATTTCCCGCCCCAGGCGCTCCGTCACGCTGCCCGAACCCATGAAGCCCGTGCCTGCGCCGAGTAACCGTGAGACCCGCTCGGCCAGCGCGCGCGGGTCGTCGGGGGTCATCCAGTCTCGCGAATCGACGTCCTCGGTGGCGATGGCGCTCGCGACGAAGTGACGCAAGTGCCCCCAGAACGAGCGGATCCCGAACCAAACGATCCCGCGCGGCCGCTCGCGGCCCCGTGCGAAGCGACGATAGACGCGACCCTTCGCGAGCGGCGCGGGGCGCGGCGGTTCGGCGCCGGACGGAGAGTGCAGAGCGAAAGCCATGCGGCGGCGCATGCTACTCGCGGACGGTCAGGCTGCAAAAACGAGCCGTCTCGGGGCGGCGTGGGCCGGACCCGGAGTTTGGGCTAAGCTCAGCCTCGCCAGGGCGTTTCATGCACAAAAAAATCGAGTTTGCACTGGCGATTTTGAACGGCGTGGTCGGGGACTACCTGGCAAAGAGCCAAAACGGCCTGGCCACCGACATGACCTGCGTGCACGAGGGACGGCCCTTGCCCGTCGCGCAAGAGGCGCTCGCGGCGGCCTACCCGGATCCGAGTCCCCACGTGGTGGTGCTGGTGCACGGCCTGATGAGCACGGAAGACATCTGGTCGTTCCCGACCGGCGACGATTACGGGCGCCTCTTGCAGCAAGACCTGGGCGTGACCCCTGTCTACGTTCGCTACAACTCCGGGCTGTCGATCTCGGAGAACGGCGCTCACCTGGCAGAATTGCTCGAGCAGCTGCTGGCTGCTTTCCCCGTGCGCGTCGAGAGCCTGGTGTTGCTCGGCTACAGCATGGGCGGCCTGGTGATCCGCAGCGCCTGCCACGTCGGAAGTGAACAGGACAGTGGCTGGCTTGCCCGCGTCGAGCGCTGCATCTATGTGGGAACGCCGCATCTCGGCGCGCCACTCGAGCGGCTGGGGCGCGGAGCGGTGCGCATTTTGAGCAAGATCAACGATCCGTACACGCGCCTGGTGGCCGAAATCGCGGATCTGCGGAGCGAAGGGCTCAAGGACCTGGGAGACGCGCGCTTGATCCGCAAGAAGACCCCGTCCGAGGGCGAGGGCGTTTGCCTGGACGATCCGCGCCATCCCGTGCCGCTCTTGCCGAGCATCTCGCACTATTTGATCGCCGGCTCGATGTGGGTCGATCCGCGTCTGGCCGTGTACTTCGGCGACGCCCTGGTCCCGCTCACCAGCGCCACCAACGGCGCGTGCACGGACGCGGCCAGCATGGCGCTCCCGCCGAGCCACATTCGCATCGTGAGCGGACACGGGCACACGGCGCTGGCGCGCTCGCCCCAGGTGTACGAGCACGTCCGCGAGTTCTGTGGAGCGCCGAGCCGATGAGCAGCCCCCTACGCCGCTGGCGCGGTCTCAAGGAGCTCGTCGAGAACGCCGTGGAGAACGGGTCCATCGCGATCGAACGTATACAAAAGGAGACGGCGCGCCGCCCATTCTCGATTTTGGAGAGCATTCCGCCCATCGCCCTGCCGGTGCGCGTCATTCACCAGCTCCACGATCACGCGGTGTCGTCAGTGTACGGCTCCATACGCGTCACCACGCGCGTGGTGGGGCAGTGCCTGGACGTCGTACTCGACACGCTGGAGGCCGGCTCGTCGGACGCGGATTCCGCGGCCGAAGGCCGCAGCGAACCGAACCGCTGACGCGGCTTTCGCTCAACGGGTATCGGGATCTGCTTCGAGCTCGAGGCGCGGGGAACCGGCCATCAGGCGTTCGATGAGCGCGTGCCCGGCATACACGAGCGGCGTGAGCCCCACGGCGATCAGCACCTTGAGCACGTAAGACGACACCATGATGCGGCCGATCTCGGCCAGCGGCAAAATCCCGAACCACGCGACGAGGCTAATCGTAATGGTGTCAACCAGCTGCGATATCACGGTGGAGCCGCTCGCGCGCAGCCACAGCAGGCGCTGGTGCGTCGCCTGGCGCAAGGCGTGGAAGACCGAGATGTCCACGAACTGCGCGATCAGATAGGCGCACAGCGACGCCGCGATCATGCGCTGGGATCCCACGAAGACGCGATTGAACGACTCCTCGGTGACACCGGTCCAGCCATCGGCATGCGTCATGGCGGCGATGGGAATTTCCGCAGCCACGAAGATGACGACGTAGGCCAGCGCGGCCATCGCAAACCCGACCCAGGTCACGAAGCGGGCCGCCCGCTTGCCGTAGAATTCGTTGAGCAGGTCCGTGATCAGAAACGTCACGGGAAACGGGAGCATGCCCACGGTGAGCGTGAACCGATATCCGAACAAGTTGGTTTCGATCAGCTTGCCACCGATGATGTCGCCCACCGTGAGACACGTGACGAAGACGCACGCCAATACGAGAAACAATCTGATTCGTCTGTTCAAATCTCGTTATCCTGAAATCGGTGGCGCTCTCCGGGAGAATACGCAAAAACTGGCGCCATGAGCGAGCGAGAAACTCCGAGCAGCCGCCTCCGTCGCATCCTCGCGAGCCCCGGGCTCGCGCTCATGCCTTGCTGTTTCGATGCTCTATCTGCGCGCCTGATCGAGCGTGCCGGCTTCGATCTGACGTTCATGAGCGGCTTTGCCGTTTCCGCGGCGCGCCTCGGAGCCCCTGACACCGGCTTGATCTCCTACGGAGAGATGCTCGACCAGGGGCGAAACATCTGTGCGAGCGTCGACATCCCGGTAATCGGCGATGCGGACACGGGCTACGGAAACGCCCTCAACGTCAAGCGCACCGTCGCGGGCTACGCGCAGGTCGGGTTCGCGTGCTTGATGATCGAGGACCAGGTCGCGCCCAAGCGCTGCGGACACACGCGCGGCAAACAGGTCGTCGATCGGCACGAAGCGGTGATGCGCATCCGCGCGGCCATCGACGCGCGCAAGGAAGGCCGTGACATTTTGATTCTGGCCCGCACCGACGCGCGCGGGACGCATGGTCTCGACGAGGCGCTGTGGCGCGCCCAGGCCTTCGCCGACCTGGGCGCCGACATCGTGTTCGTGGAAGCGCCGCGCGACGAGCGTGAGATGGAGCGCGTGGCGCGCTGCACGAGCGCCCCGTCGCTCGTGAACATGCTGGAGCAGGGCGCGACGCCGATTTTGCCGCCGGCCCAGCTCGAGAGCATGGGCTTCAAGATCGCCGCCTATCCGCTGACGCTGCTGAACAGCGCGCTCGGCGCCATGCAGCGCGCGCTCGTGGCACTAAAAGACGGACAGCCCCCCGAGCGTCTGATGAGCTTCGATGCCCTGAAGGAGCTCGTCGGGTTCGACGACTACTACGCAGAAGAAGCGCGCTACGCCGAGCGTCAGTCGCCGCCCGATTCCTGACAGACGCTCAGGCAATTCGGCAAACGTTCCGTGCACACGCCGGCGCTGTTGGCTTCGCCGGCCGCGTGGCAATCATGCGCCGGGCCCGAGCCCAGATCGACTTCGTGACAGGCGTCGACGATCGCCTGGCAGTCCGGCGACAAGTTGTCGTGGGGCGAGCCCTCGTCGTCGTCTCCGCAGCCGCTGAGCGAGAGGAGCAGGAATCCACAGCCGAAACCGAAAAACGTCGAGCGCACGCTGACCTCCACGAACCGCACGGTTCTGAAGCGTTACTGCTAACACCGGCGGGCACGTCGGCCGCTGCGACAAATCGTCGCACCCGGCCGCTCAGAACTCCGGAACTTGATGGTATAGCGGCTGTTCGGCGCGCCCCACGTCCCAGCGCCAGGAAGATAACCGTGCAAGCCATCTACATCACCCGACACGGTGGGCCCGAAGTCCTCGAGGTTCGAGAAGCGCCCGATCCCGTCCCCGGCCCGACGGAGGTGCGCGTCCGCGTGCACTTCGCCGGGCTCAACTTCGCGGAAGTGATGGCGCGGCAGGGGCTGTATCCCGATGCGCCGAAGCCGCCCTGCATCGTCGGCTACGAGGGATCGGGGATCGTCGACCAGGTGGGGTCGGAGGTGACGAACCTCGAGCCCGGCATGCGCGTGCTGTTCCTGACACGGTTCAAGGCGCACGCCTCACTCGTGTGCGTCGGCGCGAATCAAGCCATCCCGATGCCGGACAGCATGAGCTTCGAGCAAGGCGCCGCCCTGCCCGTGAATTATCTGACCGCGTACCACATGCTGTTTCAGATCGCGCGCATCCGCGGCGGCGAACGTGTCCTCATTCACATGGCGGCCGGGGGCGTCGGGATCGCGGTGCTCCAGCTCTGCCGCACGGTGCCCGGCGTCGTCACCTTCGGCACCGCGTCGGCGGGCAAGCACGGGGTGCTGCGCGAGAATGGCTGCCAGCACCCGATTGACTACAGGTCCATAGACTATGCGACAGCGATTCGCGGACTGACCGACGACCGTGGCGTCGATCTGGTGCTCGACGCGCTCGGCGGCCGCGACTGGAAGAAGGGTTACAAGCTGCTCTGTCCGACGGGCATGTTGATCGCGTTCGGCTTCGCGAACATGAATACCGGCGGCAAGCGCCGCCTCCCACATGTCGTACGACAGATCACCGGGGTCCCGCTCTTGAACCCGATGACCTTGATGAACGACAACCGGGCCGTGGCAGGGGTCAACATGGGACACCTGTTCGGCGAGGTCGATTTGTTGGCCCGGCAGTGCGCCGCGCTGATCCGCCTGTTCGAGCTCGGTCAGATCAAGCCCCACATCCACGCGGCTTACCCGTTCGAGCGCGCCGCGGAGGCGCACGCCGCGCTCGAATACGGGAAGAACGTCGGTAAAGTTTTGCTGAAGGTTTGAGTGGATCGTGCCGTTAAACGGGTTGGTGCCGAGAAGCCAGACCGACTCCAACCCTCCGTCGCCCCCGGACGGTCTGCGGAACCGCCTGCTGCGCTTGATCACGGCGATCTACGACGCGCCCACCATTCCGCCCGCAGCGCCGACCACGAAGGGACCTTTGTCGCCCGAGGGCTTCGGAGAGTTCACGCCGGTCGTACCAGGCCGTCGGAGATGGCGCTGACGGCCGGCAATCCGGCCTGAGCTGCGATCACTTCTCGGGGGCTTCGCCGCCCTGAACGCTCTGAGGATCCGGGGCGATCGCGCCGGCGCCTGCCATCTCCGCGGGGCGTGCGCGGAACAAGTCCGTGGCGCGATACGCCGTGACGGCGCGGCCCACGAAGATCTTGGCGACCGCCGCGAACGGCAACGCCAGGAGCACGCCCATGAACCCGAACAGCTCGCCCCCGACGAACAGTGCGAACAGCACCCACACGTCGCGCAGCCCGACGGTCTTGCCGACCACGCGCGGCGTGATCACGAACCCCTCGAGCGACTGGATGACGGTGTAGGCGATCAGGACACCGACCATCTGCATCAGGCTGCCCCCGCCGATGAGCAGCATCAAAAGGCCCGAGACCAGCGCGAACGCGCTGCCCAGGTACGGGATGAAATTCAGCATGCCGGCGAGGAGGCCAATCGGGATCGCCAGGCGCACGCCGAGCGCCGTGTAGGCGCCGCCGTACAGCACGGCCAAAATAGCCATGATAACCAGCTGCCCGCGGATGAAATGCCCCAGAACGTTGTCGATCTCGCGGGCATAAGTCACCAGGGTGCCGCGCCAGCGGGCCGGCGTGAGGTCACGGATGCCGGCGACGATACGATCGAAATCGTAGAGCAGGTAAATCGCAAACACGGGCACGATCAACGCCGCGGCCACCGCCCCGATCACGGAAAACGTGCCACCGACGAACCAGCGCAGCACATTGCCTGCCGGCTCGAGGATCGAGCTCGCGATGTTGTTCGCTTGCCCTTGCAAGCGTTCGATCCACTCGGTGGTCGAGTGTGGAACCTCCACGCCGTACTGGAGCAGCCACGGCTCGAGGTGCGTCAGGGCGCGCTGAGCATGCCCGGGAAGCTCGACGATCACGTTGGCGATGTCCGTCACGAGGCTCGGGATGACGAGCACGAACAGCAGCACCGTGAGCGACAGGAACACGAGCATCACGATCACGATCGCTAGCGCGCGCGGGATGCGCCAGGTTTCGAGGCGATCGACCACCGGATCGAGCACGTACGCAATCGCGAACGCGACACACAACGGCGTCAGCACCCCGCGCAAGAAATAGAGCAGGTAGCCGGCGAGGAGCACGCCCAGCGTCACGTAGACGCGGTGCGTGAACACGATCTGACGTCGGGGCGCCTCCACGACCTCGCTTCTACCACGCCGCGCGGAGCGGACGGAGCGCGCTAAAACGGCCTGTACAGCAGCATCAACACCGTGCTCAGCACGGGAAACGCGATGTATCGGAAGATGCCCCAGGCGATGACCAGGCCGAGCAAGGACATCATCGGGATCTCGCGCAGCTTTCGATAGAGCGGGCCGAGCTGGCGCGGAGCCGCGCCCTCGAGCACGGAAGCGCCGTCGAGCGGCGGGATCGGCAACAGGTTGAAAATCCCGAGCAGCACGTTGAGGTTCAGCAGGATCGACAGCGCCATCGCCGCGGCGCCCAGCGGGCTGCGGCTCGGCGTCCCCTCCGGCAGCGCAACCATCTGCGAGAACGAGAGCTGCCCGGGCGCCGGGATTTCGAAGACACCGGCCGCGAGCAGCGCGCGCAGCGCGATCAGCGCCAGGAGCGCGAGGGTCAGGTTGGCGGCGGGGCCGGCGAGCGACATGACGGCGTGTTTGCGCGGATTGCGCCGGCCCCACTCGGCGTCGTACGGCACGGACGCCCAGCCGATCATCCAGCCCATCTGCACGAACGAAAGCAGCGGAACGAGCACCATGCCGAAGGGCTCACGGCGAATGTGCGGGACCGGATCGAGGCTCAGCTGCCCGCCCTCGTAGGCCGTCATATCGCCGCCCTTGTACGCGGCGAGCGCGTGCGCGTACTCGTGGAACGTCGTGCTGAAGACGAACACCAGGTACCAGACGAGCAGGGCGCCGATATCGAATCCGCTCATTGGGATGCGGGACGCTATAGCTGCTCGGCACGGGTCGTTCCCACAAAACCGCCCGTGCTCCGGAGAGCCGGGTCGCTCGATACCCGCGCGCTGAACCCATTCACGGCCTGGCGACTTCGTTGCTGGTTGACGGCTGCCCACCGGCGACTACACTTGAATCAGTACTTAACTGGTACTGATTCCACCTAAGGAAGTCCCTTGACGAGGCCGGGCGTCTGGCGCAGAAGCCGGACGACTTCGGTCCGATTTGGCCGGCCGCAATGCTGAGAATCACGAAGCTCACGGACTACGCCATCGTCGTTTTGACGAACATGGTCAGTTTTCCGCCCGTGGCGCCACACACGGCCCGGGATCTGGCTGACCGCACGCGTATCCCCCAACCCACCGTCAGCAAGATTCTGAAGGACCTCTCCCGAGGAGGCATCCTGGTCTCGACCCGTGGCGTCCAGGGCGGTTACAGCCTGGCGCGAACGGCGGACAGCATCAGCCTGATCGAAATCATCGATGCCGTGGACGGCCCCGTCGCCATCACGGAATGCAGCAGCGACAAACCGGCCAACTGCGAGCACGCCGGCACCTGCCCCGTGGAAGCGAACTGGGTCCGCATCAATCAGGTCGTGCGCGGCGCGCTCTCGACTCTCAGCCTGGCAGACATGGCGCGGCCTCTGTCCGCCCCGCTGATCCACCTGAGCCGCGCGCGCGATGCAGCGCTGGCCGAAGCGCCGCGCAAGTCGAGCCCAGCCCTCGCCAGGCCCCGAAGCAACGAAGAACCATCATGACTGCGTCGAACCAACACATCAACGAGCTCATCCAGAGCGACTACTCTGCAGGCTGGGTCACGCCGATCGAGAGCGACACGGCGCCACCAGGTCTGAATGAGGACGTCGTACGCCTCATCTCCAGCAAGAAGTCGGAACCGGAGTGGCTCCTCGAGTGGCGCCTCAAGGCGTTCCGGCACTGGCTCAGGCTCGAGCAGCAGGCTCCCACCTGGGCCAAGGTCAGCTACCCGCCCATCGACTACCAGGCCATCAGCTACTACTCGGCGCCCAAGCAGAAGACCGGACCGAAGAGCCTCGACGAGGTCGATCCCGAGCTGCTCCGCACGTACGAGAAGCTCGGCATTCCGCTGCATGAGCGCGAGGCGCTCTTGGGAGTGGCCGTGGACGCGGTGTTCGACAGCGTCAGCGTGGCCACGACCTTCAAGAGCAAGCTCGGCTCGATGGGCATCCTCTTCTGTTCGTTCTCCGAGGCCGTGAAGGAGCATCCCGAGCTGGTGCGCAAGTACCTGGGCTCCGTCGTGCCTTATACCGACAATTTCTACGCGACCCTGAACTCGGCCGTGTTCAGCGACGGGTCGTTCGTATTCGTGCCCAAGGGCGTGCGCTGCCCGATGGAGCTGTCCACGTATTTCCGGATCAACGCGCGCAACACCGGGCAGTTCGAACGCACGCTGATCATCGCCGAAGCAGGCAGCTACGTGAGCTACCTCGAAGGCTGCACCGCGCCGATGCGCGACGAGAACCAGCTCCACGCCGCCGTCGTCGAGCTGGTGGCGCTGGATGACGCGCAGATCAAGTACTCGACCGTGCAGAACTGGTATCCGGGTGACGCGCAGGGCCGCGGCGGCATCTACAACTTCGTCACCAAACGCGGTAAGTGCCTCGGCAGAAACTCCAAGATCTCCTGGACGCAAGTGGAGACCGGGTCCGCCATCACCTGGAAGTATCCGAGCTGCATCCTGCAGGGAGACAACTCCGTCGGGGAGTTCTACTCCGTCGCGCTGACCAACAACTATCAGCAGGCCGACACCGGCACGAAGATGATCCACATCGGGAAGAACACCCGCTCGACGATCGTGTCGAAGGGCATCTCCGCCGGCCACGGCCAGCAGACCTACCGGGGCGCGGTGAAGATCATGAACGGCGCCGAGAACGCGAGGAACTACTCGCAATGCGACTCGCTGCTCCTGGGCGACAAATGCGGAGCCCACACGTTTCCGTACATCGAAGTGCGGAACTCCACGGCCAAGATGGAGCACGAGGCCTCGACATCGAAGATCGGCGAGGACCAGCTCTTTTACTGCCAGCAGCGCGGCATCTCGGCCGAGGATGCGGTATCGATGATCGTCAGCGGCTTCTGCCGCGAGGTGTTCCGCGAATTGCCGATGGAGTTCGCGGTCGAAGCGCAGAAGCTGGTCGGCATCAGCCTGGAAGGCAGCGTCGGATGAACGAGATGTTGGAAATCGACGATCTGCACGTTGCGGTCCAGGGCAAGGAAATCCTGAAAGGGATCACGCTTGCGATTCCAGCGGGCGAAGTGCATGCGGTCATGGGGCCCAACGGCTCGGGCAAGAGCACGCTGGCGCGCGCGCTGTCGGGCCACCCCGAGTACGTGGTGACCGGCGGCGAGGTGCTGTTCGAGGGGCGCGACCTGCTCGACATGGACCCGGACGAGCGCGCGCGTGAAGGCGTGTTCATGGCGTTCCAGTACCCGGTGGAGATCGCCGGCGTGAACAACGCCTACTTCCTCAAGGCCGCGCTCAACGCCAAGCGCAAGCACCACGGCCA
>DATDJP010000157.1:0-11064 GCA_036520475.1 Polyangiaceae bacterium
TCGCGGGCGGCTCGGTGATCGGGAGCGCCAGCGTGAGGTCGAGGGCGTCGCCGCCGCCGAAGTCGGCCCGCACCCGGCCGCTGACGCGGCCACCGCCGATCGTCGCCTTCATGGTCGAGGCGAAAGCGCTGTCGTATTTCGTGCCGTTCGAAGAGCCGCCCTCGTAGCGGAACTGATGCCGCGCCTGCGTCCAGGCACCGTCCTCCCCGAAGTCCAGCTGGACCCAGGAGCCCGCCTCCTTCACGGCCTCGACGACGCCCTCCACGTCCAGGGTGCGACCGAGCACTGTCCGATCGAGCGGTCGGTCGAGCAGCACGACCGCGACCTTCGCACCGTCCCAGTCCGTCGTGCGGAAGGCGACCGCGTCCTGGAACGCGAACGGTCCTCCGATGGCGTAGGTCCCGGTGACGCCGGGCGTGCCGGCCGGCGGGAGGGCGAACAGGGCGACGACGATGCCTGCGTGGATCATGCGGACCTCCTGAGGGAGTTGGAATGCGCAGGCATCGTAGCGCAGCCTCTACTGCCCTTCGCCTTCGTTCTCGTCCTCACCCTCGTCGTCGTCCTCGTCGTCCTCGTCGTCTTCGTCGTCTTCGTCGTCTTCGCCGGACTCGTCGTCCTCGTCGGACTCTTCGCCTTCGTCGTCAGAATCCTCGGCTTCGTCGGAGCCTTCGTTGTCTTCGTCCTCTTCGCCAGGCTTTGCGCCTTCGGACTCGTCGTCGTCGTCGTCGTCGTCCGACTCTTCTTCTTCGTCGTCGTCCGACTCTTCGTCGGAGCTGTCTCGCGCCTCTTCCAAGTCCGCCGGAGGCTCGATGCTTCCCACGTCATCTTCGGAGACGGCGAGCTCGCCGCTCTCTGGGGTTTCGGAGTCGGTGGTGCCGGCGGCGGCGAACAGCGACGGATCGGGAGCGCTCTCTCCCGTTTCGGATTCGAACGTTTGGCGCGACTCGTCGCTCAGCTCGGTGAACTCCTTCAGCGTGGGCAGCTCACTCAACGACGTCAGATTGAAGAGCTCGAGAAACTGAGGCGTCGTTCCGTACAGCATCGGCCGGCCCGCCTCGTCTTTTTTGCCCAGGATCCGAATCAGATCACGCTCGAGCAGCCCCTTGAGCACGGGCCCGCAGTCCACGCCGCGCACATCGTCGATCTCCGGACGGGTGATCGGCTGACGGTAGGCGACGATGGCCAACGTCTCGAGCTGTGCGCGCGTGAGACGCACGGGCCGGTGCGCGAGAAAACCGCGCACGTACGTCGAGTATCGTGGGCTCGACCGAAAGCTGAAACCGCCCGCGACCTCTTCGATGGTGATGCCGCGCGATCGGTACTCGGCGCGCAGCTCGTCGAGCAGCTCCTGGGTGCGCTTGCGATCGATCTTCGCAGCGCGAGCCAGCTCCTTCAAGTCGAGCGGCTTGTCGCTCACGAACAGGATCGCCT
The DNA here is from genome assembly GCA_036520475.1 of Polyangiaceae bacterium. Lineage (GTDB taxonomy): Bacteria > Myxococcota_A > Polyangia > Polyangiales > Polyangiaceae > DATDJP01. Next base: position 1,432 of record DATDJP010000157.1, read on the forward strand.
CGATCAGGCCCTTCAAATAGGCACCCGTATCCTCGACGGCGTCCTCGTCCGGCTGCGCTTCCGCGGCGACGGGCGGCTCCGCGGCATCGAAATCGAGCGCCGCGTCGAGATCCGGCTCGTCCGACTCCGGAACGGCGTCCCCCAGGGCCTGCAGCGGGATCACGTCCTCGTGGGAAGCGGGCGGTTCCTCGACAACATCCTCCGCCTCCTCCAACGACCCCTCGCCCGTTTCCTCTTCGGCGGGAGCCGGGACATCCTCGGCCAACGCGTTTCGTGCTTTTCGCAGGCCGCGTGCGCGGGGTTCGACGGCGACGGCGCCGCTCACCGGCGCTACCGACGTGACGTCTGCGTCCGGCTCCATGCCGAGGTCGGGCTCGCGGGCGGGCTCCTTGCGTTGCTTGCTCTTCGCGACGCGCTTTGGTGCCGACGCCGCCCGCGCCGCCCCGCTTTTTTTCTGCGTGCGCTCCGACCCACGCTTGCTCTGGGCGGTTTTGGCACGCGGCTCCGCCTTCTTCTGACCGGCCGCGGGGGCGCCTTTCTGCGGTTTCGTTTTGTTCTTTTGCGAGGAGTGGCCCTGGACCTTCGGGGTGCCCTTCTTCGCGGGCTTCCCCTTCGCCGACGGCTGTCGCTTGCCTTCCTCTTTACGGGTCGGCGGTCGTTTCGCTTGCGCTTTCCTGGCCTTCGCCCGCTTCTTCGTCGCCATTCGTGGCGTCGATAGACCCGATCTCCGACGGGTCGTCAACCTCGTCGGCCTGGCCCTCGTCCGGCACTCCGGCGGCGGCCTCCGCCGGCTCGAACGGGTCTTCCGCGCCGGCACTCGATTCTGCCCCGGAAGGCCCGTCCGCCGAGGGCTCTCCGGGCGCAGCATCGCCTCGCCCGGACTCCACGGTGGTCTCCTGCAGCGCGCCCAGCGTGGCTTGCGTCAGCTCGTCCACGTCCTCGTCGGACACGGCGAGCTCCACGAAGATCGGCGCCAGCGGCTCGTCCTGGGAGATCCGCGTCATGCGCAAGCGGGTCATCTCCAGGATGGCCAGAAAGGTGACGATGAGCTCGCTGCGCTGCTCCTGGCCCTCGAACAGCTCCGCGAAGAGCAGCTTTTTCTTGGCGCGCAGCACGTCGACGAGCTGGTTGATGCGGTCGGTGATCGAAAACTGCTCGAAGTCGATCTGGTGATCGACCGTCGTCTTCGCCCGCGAGAGCACGGACTGAAACGCATCGAGCAGCTTGAACAAGCCGATTGGGGCCAGCGGCGCGGGGCCATCGACGCTCGGTGCCGGGAGGCCGCGTACGAATACGTCCCGACCGAGTACGCTGCGGCCTCCGAGCTGTTCCGCGGCCTGCTTGTACTTCTGGTACTCGAGCAAGCGGCGCACGAGCTCGGCCCGCGGGTCGAGCTCCTCCGCGAGGTCCTCCTCTTGGTCCTGAGGAGGCGTGGGCAGGAGCATCTTGGACTTGATGTGAGTGAGCGTCGCGGCCATGACCAGGTATTCACTGGCGAGGTCGATGTTCAGCTCCTGCATCAGGGTGATGTATTCGACGTATTTTGAAGTGACGAACCCGATCGGGATGTCCAGAACGTTCAGCTGGTGCTCCTGGATGAGATGGAGCAGCAGATCGAGCGGCCCTTCGAAATCCGGGAGCTTTACGCGATAGCCGCCGTCGTCACCGATTTCTGCCGGGAGGGCGGACTCGCCACCGGCCGGGCGCGGGGGGCTGGGCTCATCACTCATGAGGCGCGCAGCGTAGCATTGATGCGGTCAGCCCATGGGCGCCGCGCTCCCTCGCGCCGCACCGAACCGTCGGGGCCGGGCAACGGGTGCGGAGTGGACAGGCCGGATTGCGGGGAGAATGGGCGCCGAGCGGGCCCCGCGTGCTAGCGTTCTTTCGGGAGATGACCGAGCCGGAACGGGTGTGCTCACGTTGCGGAATCAGCTACTCCGCGGACGTCGTCTTTTGCCCGAAAGACGGCGCGCCACTCGGCGCTCGAAAGACGGAGGTCAGCGACGACCCCTACCTGGACCTCAAAATTGCCGGGCAATTTCACGTCAAACAGCTGATTGGCATCGGGGCCATGGGTCGCGTGTACCGCGCGCACCAGGCCGGGATCGATCGCGACGTCGCGATCAAGGTGTTGCACCGCGACTTGCTGCGCAATCCCACGGTGATTGCGCGGTTTCATCGCGAAGCCAAGGTGGCGAGCCGCCTGGTCCATCCCAACGTGGTGCAGGTCCTCATGACGGGCGAGCTCGAGGCGCAGGGCGCGGACGTCGGCGGCGAAGCCTACCTGGTCATGGAGTTTCTCGACGGGATCTCCCTGCGCTCCGCCTTGGCCGCCGCAGGTGGCGCCATGCATCTACCGCGCGCGCTGCACGTGCTTCTCCAGGTGGCAGACGCGGTCGGCGAAGCGCACGCCCAGGGCATCGTGCACCGCGATTTGAAACCCGAGAACGTCATGCTCGTGCGGCGCGGCGACGACGCCGACTACGTCAAAGTCCTCGACTTCGGCGTGGCGCGCATCGATTGGAGCGACAACTCCATCGCCACGCAAGCCGGGGTCATCTTCGGCACGGCGCGTTACATCTCGCCGGAAGGTGCGCGAGGCGACCCGGTGCGCGCGCCGGGCGACGTGTATTCGCTGGCGACGTTGCTCTTCCAATGTTTGTCGGGCGAGACGCCGTTCGATGGCGAAAGTCCAGTCGCGATTCTGCTCAAGCACACGAGTGAGGCGCCCCCCGACGTCCGCTCGCGACACCGGGCGAGTTACGTGCCCGAGCCCATCGCACGCGTGATCAACGCCAATCTCGCGAAAGACCCGGCCGATCGCTGCCGGGACGCGCGCGAGTTCGGCCGTGCGCTTCTGGAAGCGGCGCGCAGCAGCGGGCTGCACCCGGACGACCTGGTCGTGCGCTCGACACTATTCGGAGCCGCGTCTGCCCTGCAGCTGGCCAGCATGGAGCGCACCAAGGCGCTCGACTTGTCACCGGAAACGGCCGCCAAGCTGAGCACGCGAGCCGTCACCGACGACGCCGGCAGCGAGCCGCAAAAACAGGCTCCCGGCTCCGACGCTTTACAGCCAGCGAGCCGCGATGGCCGCACCCACATCCTCGAGCCGAGCGCGCGCAGCGCAGCGCCGACGCAGGTCGACTCAGAGAGTCGCCACAGCGCGCAGGCACCGCAGCCCGTCGACGCGACGCTCTCGGACGAGCCCGCTCCAGATTTGCGGGCCCGCGCGTGCGATGCAGGGGGGTTCAGCGCCGATCTGACGGCTGAGCCCCAGGCGTTTCGCACGTCCGTGCCGTCGCGGCCGAGCTCTCCGTCCGGGGATTGGGCACCGCCGAAGCACGAGCCGCCCGCCCTCTGGCGTGCTCTACTGATCGCGGGTTGCTTCGTGGTCGGCGTCGCTGTCACGCTCGTCGTCGCTGAAAGACTGGGGGTCTTCGCGCGGCCCGACACCGAGGCGGAAGGCTACGCGCAGCGCGCACGCGTCGCGCTTGCGGCGCGGGCGTACAATGCACCGCCGGGCGAGAATGTCAGGGACATCACCGACGCTGCGCTGCGCCGCTGGCCACACGCAGCAGCCATCGTCGCCGTAAGAAAAGACGCGGCGCGGGAGGTGCTCTTGGAAGCACGGCGCACACAGGACGAAGATCGGTCTCTGGCGCTGCGCCTGACGGAGCTCGCGATCGAGCTGGACCCGCACAGCAACGCAGCACGCGAGCAACACAGTGCCCTGGCAGCGCCACCGGCCACCAGTTCCGCGGCGTCCGCAGCGCCTGATGCGGGGAGCACCATCATTCTGCGCCCTCCGATCGCCACGCCGCGTTCCAAAGCGACGCGCCCCAAGCCCAAGCCCAAGACGAGCGAGCCGGTGCCTGCTGCACCGCCCGAGCCAGCAGCCAAAGAGCCGCCCGCGAGCCCCGCTGCGGGGCGGTGGTTGTGATGCGCGTACGGCTACTCGGCGTGACGGGTGCGCTCCTGCTTTGCGCGCCGGACGCGTTCGCCCAGATCGAGGAAGGGCGCGCGCATCCAGAAGGATTGGCGGGCTCGGTGGTACGCCCGGTCGGGATCGCGGAGTTTGGCGTGGGCTGGCTCACGCTGCCGGGTGCCGAGGTCTGCGGCGCTCAAGCGAGCTGCACCCAGGGCGACACGAGCCTCGAGCTCGAGGCCTGGCAGCTATACCGCGCCAATCTCCGTTTCGCGTTCGGCGCGGGAGTGACGCTCGGATTGATACCGACGACGGATGCTCCACGCTCCGAGCCGGAGCCTGTGGCGGGTGAAGACCCGATCGAGCGCGATCACAGCCGCGGCTATCTGACGATCGAAGGCATCGTGCGCTATTACCCGTTCGTCGGCGAAGACTGGGAGGCGTGGGCCGGACTGACGGGCGGCTTGGTGGTCGTCAGTGACACGTTCGCGACTCCGGCCGGCAAGTACGAGGACAAGGCCCTGGTCGGTCGGCGCGGGATCACCATCCGTACGGAGGGGTACACGATCGGGCTGGCGGCGGGCGCCGCCTATTCGCTCGCCGCCAACTGGTCGCTCGGTGGCACCCTGCGCTACGGCAACTGGTTCTTACCGTCCGAGGCGGAGACGGACGCGCTCGGCGACCAGGCGTCGCTCAAAGGCCGCACCACCATGTTCGCGTTTGGCATCAACATCGCGTACCGGGTGGCGTTGTAAAGCCCCCCGGTCGCGACGCGCCCGGCCTTTCGCGGCCGAGCTCAGGGATAGTCGGCGAGGCCGTTGCAGCTCGAGAAGATACCGAGCGGGTCGAGGCAGCGCCGTGCGGGCTGCAGGCCGCCGCCGATGATGATCCGTGGATCGAGCGGATGGATGGCGAGCGCGCCCGCGGGCCAGGCCACGATGAAGCCGAAGCACATCTCGTCCTGCGTCTTCTCGCCGAAGGGAATGCGGCGGGTGGACGTGTTTTGGTAGGTGCAGTCCGTTCGCATGCGATCCCCCGGCCGGAGGACCACGTCGCCCTTGTCGTAGCTGATCTGCGAGTTGAAGTCGAAGGCCGCATCGTGGAGCACCTCGACCGTGCCGTTCGCGCGCAGGATGTCGATTTTCATGCGGCGACCCATCTGGTGCATGTGCGGCCACACGGAGTTGATGTGGACGTCCCCCATGTCGCCGCGCGGCACGCACTCACCCGAGATCGTCCGCGTCGAGTTCGGTTCGATGCAGATGCCTTCCGAACCGGTAAAATGCACGCCAGCCGTGTGCGGGCGCGTGTTGCCGGGCGCCGTGCAGAACTTCACGCCGGTCGAATCGAACGCGAGCTCGTTGTTCGGGTTGTAGTAGTGAACCTCGAGGATCAACTGCGCGTTCGGTCCCGACGGCATGCCGAGCCCGACGTCTGGCTTCATGACGTTCGGCTGCGCACCCGGGGCCCAACCGGCGAGCAAGTAAGCTCCCGGTTCGGCAGCGCTGCAGGGAGCGAAGGTGTTGTCCGGAGCGCGCTTGTTGTCGATGCCGTAGAGGAGCCAGTGGTGCAGGTACTTCGTGTTCGTCTTATCGAAGAGGCTGTCGAAGTAAAACGCCTGGGAACCCGCCGCGTACGGCGGGGCGAAGTAGAAGCACATGTACTTGTTGCCCATCTCACCACCGACGGGCACCGGGTACGGGGACGTATCGCCCGCGATCTGCTGGCCGTGAGCGCGCAGCTCGTAGGTGTTTCGACAGTCGGCCGGGGCGATCACGCCACCACCGCCTGAACCACCCGTTCCTCCGCCACCGCAGGTCGTGCCCCCAGCCGGAGCCCCGCTGTTCGACCAGTTCTGAAGGACTGCAATCTCGGCAGCGGAGAGCCGCGCATGCGGCGCGGGCGGCATGGGACGAGCGTCATCCGCCACGCGCTGCGCCACGAGCTGGTGAACCGTCTGCGTGGTCGTCACTCTGCCATTCGCGGTCAAATCGGCGTGCGTGACGAGCGGCATCGGCGCGGCAAAGTTGGTCGGGTTACCGTGGCACTGCTGACACTTCTGCTGCAAAATTGTCTGCACGTCGCACGGCAGGCCCGTCGCGTTGCCACCGCCGCCCGCACCCCCGACACCGGGCGCCGGCGTCGGGCCGCACGCCAGGCCGACGGCGCCACCGGCCAGCGTCAGACCCACGAAAAGACTCTTCAGCAGCGGCCGCAGCGTTCCGTACTTTGCTCGGCTTTTCTTCATGTCCGTCATCTCCACGAGTTGGCCCTGGCTGCCCCACCCCGCTGTCGTGACAGACACGGCCAGCGTGTGCCCAGGTAATCCCCATGGTAACATCCGGAGTACACGTCTCACCTTGACTCGCTGGACGAGTGTGTACGGTTGCCGCGTGGAATCGCCGCGCCCGCCCCGGGAGTCTACGGCAGGTGGCGCGCCGAAACGCTCAGCACCGCGAGCATCCGATCGAGCAGCAGCGCGGTCGCGGCGAGCAGTACCAGCGCACGCAATGGCGCGACTATTTGTTGAACGTAGGCGGGTGACGCCGCGCGTGTGATGAGGGCTCCGGCGACGTCGAGGACCACGCTCGCCGCAAGCAAGGGGGCGGCGACCAGCACGGCTAGCTCGACGCCGTGAGTGAGGTGCGTGAGCGTGCGGAGGAGCAGGCTTCCGAATTGAAGCTCGCGACTGGCGACCAGCGTCGCGATGCGCGCCGCGCCGCCGGACTCGAGGAACACGATGGCGACGAGCAATCCGAACAGCACACCGAGTGGCGTGGTCTCCGGCTCTGCGGTCGGCATGGCGAGCTGCTCGCGGCTGCCGCGCAAATTGTCGACCAAGCCTCCGACCATGCTGGCCGTCCACAGCGCCGTGGCGGCGCTGATGGCGATGGGCAGGCCATTAGCGGATTCGATCAAGAGAGCGAGCGGCCAGGGTCGGCCATCGTCAGCGAGGGGCGTCAGAGCCGGCGCCGCAGCGGCAGCCAGCGCGAGTCCGAGCGCGACGCGTACAGGCGGTGGCACGGCGCGCAGCCCGAACGCAGGAACGAGCGCAACGCTCGGCGCGACGCGTGCCCACGCTAAGCCCCAGCCATAGAGGGACGAGCCCTCTCCAGCCAAGAGGCTACCCAGAACCTGAAGAAACGCCTCCTGAGCCGGCATGATGGGGAGATTTTCCTCGCGCCTCCCGCACCCTCGTTGACGGGGGGCCTACGGGCCGGTAACCCTCTCGGGCCGTTCGAGCAAGACGCATAGGAGAATGTGATGAGCCTCGACCTTTCCACGCTGGGCTACAAGACCGCGCCCTACGAGTTCAAATACGATTGGAAGTCAGTGGCCTTGTACGCGCTCGGCATCGGCGCGCGCCGCGAAGAGCTGGACTACCTGTACGAGGCGCGCGGCCCCAAGGTGTACCCGACGTTCGCTGTCGTCCCCACGTTCACGGCTGTCGGTGAGCTGCTCTCCCGGACCAACGCGAACCTTGCCATGGTGGTTCACGGCGGTCAGGGCATCAAGCTGCATCGCGCGATTCCGCCGGAAGGGACGCTCTCCACCGTCGGCATCATTCAGGGCATCTACGATCTCAAGAAGATGGCGCAGGTCGTGATCGAAACCAAGACCACTTCGAACGGCGAACCGCTGTTCGACACCTCGTGGTCGATCATCATCCGCGGCGCCGGCGACTTCGGCGGCTCCCCTCCCCCGAAGAGCGAGAGTCATCCGATCCCCGACGGCAAAAAAGCTGATTGGGTAGAAGAAGCGCAGACAGCCCCGGAGCAGGCGCTCTTGTACCGCCTCTCGGGCGACGTGAACCCGCTCCACGCCGATCCCGATTTCGCCAGCATGGTCGGCTTTCCGCAAGGCCCGATCCTGCACGGCCTGTGCACGTATGGATACGTCGGGCGCGCGATCGCGAAGCACGCCGCTGGCGGCGACGCCACGCGCATCAAGAGCTTCGAGGCGCAGTTCCGCAAGCCGGTATGGCCCGGTGAAATGATTCGCACCGAGGGCTATGACCTCGGCAATGGGCGCGTGGCAGTGCGCGCTTTCGCCGCGGACCGATCGGACGCTGTGCTGTCCAACTGCTTTGCCGAGCTGTGAGCGGCACCGACCACGGAGCAAGTAATGGCGGAACAGAAGCCCCCCACGAGCAGTCGCGCCTCGGGCGCAGGTTCTTCGCGCAAGGAAACGTCCAAGGCCGCTGCATCAGGAGCGCCAGATCCGGACGCCGCCTCGCCGGATGAAGACGAGGACGACGAAGACGAAGACGAAGAGGACGAGGACGAAGAGGACGAGGACGAAGAGGACGAGGAAGCGGAAGACGAGCTCGATCGTCGCGCCCGGGAGAAGGACCAAACCTCGGACGAGTGGTTGCCAGATTGGGCCCCTTGGGCGGTGCTGATCGTACTCGTACTGGTCGGCTTCCTCGGCTTCGTCGGCGTGTTTTCCGGCAGCTCAGCCGCACGCGAAGAGGAGCCGGCAGCGGCCGCAACGGACACGCAGAATGCCGAGAACACCGAACCTGCACCGCAAGCCGCGCCTGCAGCCGGACAGGCCGACAGCGTGGAAGCGAGTCACTTGCTCGTCATGTACAAGGGCTCCATGCGTGCCCCCGCCAACATCTCGCGCAGCAAGGACGAAGCCAAGAAACGCGCGCAGGAAGCGCTCGCCAAAGCCAAGCGCGGTGACGACTTCAAAAAGCTCGCGGGAGAGTACTCGGATGAGCCGGGCGCCGGCGAGCGAGGCGGCACGCTCGGTCGCTTCACACGCGACGCCATGGTGAAGCCATTCGCGGATGCCGCGTTCGCGCTCAAGCCGGGCACCGTCTCGGGCGTCGTCGAAACGGACTTTGGCTTTCACGTGATCAAGCGCACCCGCTAGATTGTCCGTAATGCGTTTCCCTCAACGAACACCCGAGCTCATCGGGTTCCTGCTGCTCTCGTGCGCCGGCTGCGTCGTGACCACGTACGAGGGCCCGGGCGAGCCGGCGCGCGTCGCAGCCGCGCCTCCGCCCGTTTCACGCGGAAAGCCGAGCTCGCCAGCCGGGCCAGAGCCGGGCAGCGAGCCCCGCCCAGCGGCGGGCGCGGAAGCCAAGGGCGGAGGCGATGCCGGCGCAAACGATACGGTCCAGGCGAGCCACATCCTGGTTGCGTACAGCGGCGCCATGCGCGCGCGTCCAACCGTGGTGCGTACGAAGGAGGAGGCGCGCGCCCGCGCCGAAGAGGCGCTCGCCAAAGTGAAAAGCGGCGAAGACTTCGCCAAGCTCGCGGGAGAGTACTCGGACGAGCCCGGTGCGGCGGAGCGCGGAGGTAGCATCGGCAGCTTCCAGCGCTCGGCGGTCGTCCGCGAGTTCGCCGACGCGGCCTTTGCGCTCAAGCCGGGCGAGATCAGTGGGATCGTAGAGACGCCGTTCGGCTACCACATCATCCAGCGCACCGAGTGATAGCGCGCGGTAGCGACGCGCAACGCTGAGAGACTCGACACCGTGCGTTGGGGTCCGGCGGGGGTGGGCGGGCGGGCGCAAACTAGTGTCTGTCCCTGAATTCCTTTCCGAAACGTGCCCGTGAACGTGCCCGTGCCCGTGCCCGAAAGGCGCAACTTCGAGCACGGCAGAGCCGAAGAAGGCACATGGCGCTCGATCATGACCGACTGGATGTCTAGCAGCTCGCGCTGGATTTTCTGATCGTCGCGCGCCGCCGTCCCCGCAC
>DATDJP010000158.1:0-28203 GCA_036520475.1 Polyangiaceae bacterium
AGTACGTGGCCGCCGTGTCGAGGTGGGACGTGACGACCGAGTACGTGTCTTCCTGCAAGATCTCGAAGGCGTAGCCGCGCTCCTCGAGCCACGCGACCAGGCGCGTCCCGTCGTATCCCGGCTGCTTCTGGTCGAGGTGTAGGGCCGTGAGCCGGACCTGGAACGGCAGCCGCGCGGCCAGCTGGTGTAGCAGGGTGGCCAGCGTGTAGCTGTCCTTCCCGCCGCTCACGGCGACCATCACGTGGTCGCCCGGTGCGAGCAGCGCGTGCGTCTCGCACGTGGCGCGCATCCTGCGGTAGAGCTGGCGCTCGATCTGTCGGAGCTCGGGCATGGCGCGCAGGATGGAACAACGCCGGGCGGGCCGCCAGAGCCCTAGAACACCGATCAGTTTGAACTCTGCCGACTTCGCGGGTCGCGCTGGGTGTTCTAGCCTTTTTCCATCGGGGCGGCACGCGCCGCCCCGCCCCGAAGAAGTGAATTCTGACCATTGGCGAAGAGAAGTTCCGCAAAGCCGGGAGCCGGACCCGGGAGACCTCATCGGTCCTCGCACCGAGGACGGGCATGGAGGGTTCGCGCATCGCAGACGATCGACAACGAAACCCCCCAAATGTGTTCGAGATCGTCTCAAGTTCGGAACCCCCCGGCAGAAGACAGCCACCTCGGCCTGCGATGCTTTCTCGGCCTGCGATGCTTTTCGACGTCCTCGCAGGTTCGCGCTACGGCGTTTCGCGGGTGGAGTCCGGACTGGCCCGCGGGCGGGCACGCGTCGAGTTCCCAAACCGTTCGTCGCTCTAGTTGCTACCGGGTTTTCACCAGGTGACGCGCTGGGAGCCCCGGGCAAAGCGCCACAGGCCCATGACGGCTGCCGCGTTCAGGACCACGAACGTGCGCGCGAGGCCAGCGAGACGGCCCGCGCGAGCGCCGAGCACGGCCAGGCCGTAGAACAGGCACTGTGCGTACACCATGGCCTGCCAGAAGGCGCGCTGCGACTCCGTGAGCTCGGAAGCACGGAACGCCGCGGCCATGGATGCCCCCAAAAGGACAGCGAGCGCCCAGGGGCAGACCAGGCGCAGCACCTTGTGAGACAAGAGCTGGAACCAGGCGGGGTTGACGGTTGGCAGGAGCAGGCGCGGCGAGGCGGCGAATAGCTGGTAGTTGCCGGCCAGGGTGCGCACCTTGCGGCCGAACTCGCGATCGTCGTCGAACGCGTCTTCGTAAGCCTGAGCGCCCTCTGCGAACGCGATCTGCTTCTTGGCGAGCGTGACCTGCATCGGCACCCACATGTCGTCCAGGATCACGTCGCCGGGAAGGACCGGGAAATTGGCGCGGCGGATCGCGTAGATCGTCCCGGTTACGCCGACCATGCGCCCGAGCCGTGCCTCGGACATGCGAATGAACTTCTCGTAGTGCCAGTACGCGCCCGCGCCGGTATTCCCGCGCAGCACCAGGTTGCCGGACACGCATCCCACGTCGGGATTGCTGAGCGGAAGCACCAGCGCGCGCACCGTTGCTCGCGCAAGGTGGGGGCGCACGTCGGTCATCAGCAGGACTTCACCGGTGGCCGCGCGCGCCAGGGCGTTGAGCCCGGTGGGCTTGCCCGAGCGCTGCTCACCGCGTAGCAAGACGACGCGAGGGTCGCGCTCGGCGTAGCTTTTCACGATCTCGTCGGTCTTGTCCGTCGATCCGTCGGAGTAGACCAGAAACTGCATGTGATCGTGCGGGTACTCGAGCTCGAGCAAGCTATCGAGCTTGGCGGCGATGTACTGTTCGCCGTTGTACACCGCCATGCACACGCTGACCGTCGGCTGATAGCCGGGGTCGCGCGTGCGCGGAGCGCGAGCCAGGCGCGCGAGCGCGGCGATCATTAGGGGATAGCCGAAATAGGTGTAAGTGATCAGAGCGAGAGCCGAGAGCGCAACGATGTCCATCGGTGACCCTCCAAGGAAGAGGCGCGCACGCTGGAGCGCGCGAGCAAGCTTTCGTAAAGTTTCATGTAGTCCGCGGTCATGCGGCTAGCGGAGTAACGGCTCAGCGCGACGGAACGCGCGCGCGTGCCCATCCACGCCGCAAGAGTCGGATCGTCAAGGAGCTTCTGTAGGCAGTCGCCGAGAGCGCGCTCGTCTCCGCTCGGCACCAGAAAGCCGATCTTTCCGTCCTCGACCACGTCGGGAATGCCGCCGACGCGCGTGGAGACGATCGGCAGGCCTGCCGCCATGGCCTCTGGGATGACGAGCGGCAGCCCTTCGGTGAGGGAGGACAGCGCGAAGACGTCGAACGCCGCGAGCAGTCGGCCGACGTCGTTGCGTGCTCCCATGAAGTGCACGTAGCGCCCTGTCGGCAGACTGGCCGCGAAGGACTGCAGGGCCTCCTCCTCCGGCCCGGTTCCGACGAGCATCAGTCGTACGGCGGGCGAGAGTAGCGGTGCGGCTGCGGCGATGAGTAAACGCTGGTTCTTCTCTGGAGCAAGCCGGCCAACCGTGCCGATGATGCGCGTGTCTTGGGAAATACCGAGCTCGGCGCTGACGGCGGCCTTCGCGGCTGGGTCGGCGTCGAACTGCGCCAGGTCGATGCCGTTTGGGATGACATGCAGCCGGCCTTCGCGGCATTCCCGATTGCGACGCGCCACTTCACCCGTGGTGTTCGAGACCGCGACGTAAGCGTCGGCGAACTCGCTCGCCGTGCGTCGCAGCCAGCGGCGCCGCGCCCCATCCGGATTGGCGCCGTGCTTCGTGTGCACGACCACGGCTCCGGCCAGCTTGGCGGCCGGCGCACCGTACACGAGCGGCTGTGGATTATGCGTGTGAACGACGTCGACGCGTTCCCTCGACAACAGGGCCCGCAGCCGTGCGATCAAGCTGAGGTCGAAGCCAGAGCCTTTCTCGACCGTGAAGACTCGCGCGCCCGCTGCGCGAAAATTTTCGGCGTGCGGGCCCTCGGGTCCGGCGGCGAGCGAGATCGCGAGCACCGTGTGTCCGGCGGCCAGCTGCCCGCGCGCCAGATCCAGCGCCACGCGCTCCTGTCCGCCCATGCCGAACGACGAGAGAACGTGCGCGATGATCACGACTCAGCGCCCCAGTCCGCGCAGCATCACCAAAGGTGTCTTGAACAGGACGAGCAGCTCCATCTTGACGAACGTGCTGAAGCGTTCGAGCGAGCTCACGTAAGCCAGATCGAACAGCAGCTTAACGCGCATGTCGTCGGCTTCGCTACCGTCGGTTTGGTCGAGTTTGAACGGGTTGACCAACGTGTCGAGGTGCGCGGCAATCGGGCTACCGGGCAGGGGCCTACCTGAATAGCCGAGCGACACCTGCGCGAAGCCGGTGATGCCGGGTTTCACTCCACGCATGCGCTCCTCGAAGAAGGGAATGGCCATGACCAAGTGCTCGAACAGCTCCGGGCGCTCGGGGCGTGGCCCAATGATGCTCATGTCCCCGCGCAGCACGTTCCAGAGCTGGGGGAGCTCGTCCATGCGCGTCTTGCGCAGGATGCGACCGATACGCGTGATGCGCGGATCGTTCTCCGTTGCGAGCACCGCGCCCGTGTACTTCTCCGCGTCTGGACGCATCGTCCTGAACTTGTACATGGGGAACATTTCGAACGTGCAGCGACCGCGTGAGTCGCGGTGCTTCAGCGCGCCGGCTCTCCGCTGTCGGAAGAACACCGGGCCTGGCGAATCCCACTTGGTTAGGACTGCGATGATTGGAAAGATCCAGGCCGTGAGTAGCAAGCCCACGAATGCCACGGCGATGTCCAAAATGCGTTTGCTGACGCGCACAGCCGCTGGGAGTTCGCAGGCCGAACTTGGGCGGACTATCGCTCGGGGAGCGGAAGCTGGTAACGTTCTGGTGTCCCGATACGGGGCGGCGGTTGAAGTAAGTGTCGTCATGATTCGTTTGAGTGTTCCGGGAACCCTGAAGTACAGGGCCCTCGTCCTCCGAGTCGTCGCTTCGAGCTGCAAGCTCTTGCGTTCCGAAGCCCAGCGGTTGCAAGAAGCAAGCCACGAACTCCCGGCTGAGGAGTTCGACGCGCAGGTGGTTTCCGCGATCGGCGAAGCCTTCAACAACATAGCAATCCACGGTTACCGACCTGGTTCTGTCGGTGACGTTCAGATCGAAATTGGTCCTCTGCCGGACGGGATCGAGGTTTGCATCATGGACCACGGCGTGACCTTCGATCTCAGTCTGGCGGAACCCGTGCGACCTTCGAACGAACCGGACCAACTGCCCGAGTCGGGCATGGGCCTCTACATCATTCAATCCTTCATGGACACAGTCGCGTATCGCGCAGGCGCAGGACCTGAACACACGAACGTGCTGCGTCTGACGAAGCGTTACTCCTCCCCCGTCAGCGAACCCGCCGCGACAGCCGGGCTGCCAGAACAGAGAAGCGAAACAGCGCAGAGAACGAGGCCGGGCAAATGAATTTCACGCGAATCGACCAGGATCATCACACGCTTCTCAAAATCGAAGGTGAGCTGGATGCCAACACCGCACCAGAGCTTCGCCCTGTGCTCGACGCACTCGTTGCCGAGGAACGCAAGCACGTGAAGGTGGACCTCTCTGCGCTGCGTTTGATCGACAGCTCCGGAGTCGGCGCGCTGGTCTCGCTGTACAAGCGGGTGCGCGCCGCTGGCGGCGAGGTGCAGATTTCCGGCGTTCGGGACCAGCCGCTGGCCATTTTCAAGCTGCTCCGCCTCGACGCCGTCTTCGCAGACGCTGCCAGCGTGGCAGCACCGAACTAGCCAGGCCAGCGGTGTGCGTATCAGCGCACGCCGCTGTGGCATTTTGTCGCAGAGGGCAGCTTCACCGGGGCGTATAGTCGCGGTGTCGGGCCGGATTGCGCATAGCACCCCAGGCTTCCGCGTGAATTTACGGCGCAAGCCCTGCACTTCCGGCGCAGATCCCGCGCGCCAAAGCTGGCATGCGGTATGCAGCTGCTGGTGCGTTTGGCTGCGAGCGCACGCAATGTCCGCTTCAGGAGGCTTGTTACTTGTTCGAAGATCCCTCACGCCCGGCCACGGACCCTCCATGTCTCGACGAGAGTGACGTGAAGCTGCTCGAGGCGGTGCGTACGCGTGCGGCATCCCACTTCCAGCGCATCGCTGCGGAGTACTTGGCGCTGCTGAGTGCTGACCGCGACCAACTCGTGCGCCTCGAGGACGCGCGCACGCGCCTCGAGCTGAAGCGGGGTTTGGTGGCGTGGATGGATCGCGTGTGCGGCGGATCGCAGAATGGGGACTCCCCCGGCGCGTCGCCCCCTGCGGGCATCGCCGTCGGCGCTCTGTTTCTGATGCAGGAGGAGCTCGGACGTCTGGCCGACGAAACGCTCGGCCGTCGCGCGCCTGACGCGCGACGTGCGCTCGGGCGAGCTCTCGCCGTGGAAGCGAACGCGCTCCTTTTGGACCTGGACCGCCCAGCTGCGCGAGGCCCAATGCCCCCCGTGCCCGCCGCGCCCGTGGACGCCGGCGACGCAGAGCGCACCGCCGCGCGCGCTCTGGCGCACGACGTGCGTAACCCGTTGAACGGCGCGATGTTGCACGCGACGTTCCTCGAACGCGAGCTGATCGATCTTGGCGCCGCGGAGGACTTGATGGACGCCGTTGGCACCATCAAAGCGGAGATTCGCCGCGTCGCGGAGCTCCTCGACGAGTTCGTGGAGGCTCCCCTACCGCTGCAACGTCCGCGCGCGCGCGTGCCGGTCAGTGTCTTGTGCAGCCGCGCGATCGAGCTGATCGCGCGGGACGCGGCCGCTGCGGGGATCGAAGTGGGCGCCGATATTTCCGAGTTCGGTGCCTCCGATGTCTTGCTGGAAGTGGACATGTCGGAAATGCTCGACGTGCTCTCGCAGTTGCTGCAGCAAGCCGTGGAAGCCGCGCTCGCGGCCGGCGGCAAGGTCCTCTTGCGAGCGACTCGAGAATCCGAGTCCGCGATCATCGAAGTGCGCCACGATCGTCGCGCGCTCGTCACGCCCGTCCCCGCGCTCCGATCGTTGATGCCGGGGGGAGGCGCGCGCTCGGACCGCAACCACGGCACGCTCAACGTGGCGCTCAAAGTGGTCGCGGAACACGGCGGTACCATAGAAGTCGACAGTGAGCCTGGCCGGACCGAGTTCCGCGTCAAGCTCCCCATACGTTCGGTGCAAGGGCGAGTTGCAGATCAGTCGCAGTGAGATCTTCGGGGCTCGATGCACCGCGACTAACGCCAGAAGGAAGCTTACAGACATGTTGAGTTCAGCGAGTACTCCCAACACTCCTCAAGTTCGAGAGCCCGCCACCAAGCGGCGCGTGTTGATCGTGGATGACGAGCCGAGCGTGCGCTCGGGCCTCGAAAAGCTGCTGGCGCGAGAGGGCTATCTTATCGACGTCGCTGAGGACGGCGTCGGGGCGCTGGCGGTATTGAAGGAACGCAAGCCGGACCTCGTCATCACGGATCTGCGAATGCCCAACATGGACGGCTACGAGCTGCTCCACCGCATCCACGATGAGCACGGCACTATCCCCGTGATCGTGGTGACGGGAGTCAACGACGTGATGTCCGCGGTCGCTGCCATGCGCGACGGCGCGCAAGACTACGTGACCAAGCCCGTCGATTTCGACGCTTTGACCCAGGCCATGGAACGCGCCTTCGATACCGCGCGCCTGGCCGCGCAGCGTCCGTCCCCGCTGCGCCGCGCGAAGCGCCGCGACATCGGGCAGCTCGGCAGGCTCATCGGCAAGAGCGAGCCGATGCAACGGCTCTATCATTTGGCGCGACAGGTCGCGGCGTCCAAGGCCGTCGTCCTCATCACGGGTGAAAGCGGCACCGGCAAGGGCGCACTGGCGGAGGCCGTCCACGGCGCTTCGCCGCGCGCGGGCCATCCGTTCGTGTCGGTGCACGCCGCCGCGCTCGTCGACTCGCTACTGGAAAGTGAGCTGTTCGGCCACGAGAAGGGCGCGTTCACGGGCGCCGACAAGCGTCGTTCGGGACGCTTCGAGCAGTCCAATGGCGGCACGCTGTTCCTGGACGAAATCGGGGAAATTCCTGCGACGACGCAGGTCAAGCTTCTGCGTGTGCTGCAGGAGCGAAGCTTCGAGCGCGTCGGCGGTAACGAATCCATCTCGGTGGACGTCCGCCTGATCGCCGCGACGAGCCGCGACCTCGCCAAGGAAGTGCAAGCCGGTCGTTTCCGCGAGGACCTGTACTACCGCCTGAATGTGGTGCACCTGCAAATGCCCCCGCTGCGCGTGCGCGGCGACGACATCTCCCTCCTGGCGGAAGAGTTCTTGGCCCGGTTCGCCGAGGAAAACGCCAAGGCCATCAGCGGCTTCAGCGATCGGGCGCGGGAACGCTTGAAGGTTCATCCCTGGCCGGGGAACGTGCGCGAGCTCGAAAACGCCATCGAGCGCGCCGTGGTGATGTGTGAAGGGCCCATCATCGACGAAGAACACCTGCCTCTGGAAGAGGCGGCACGCACGCGCTCGAGTTGCGCCAAGCTCGCGGATATCGAGCGTGAGGCGATCCTTTCGACGCTGGATGCCGTCGATTGGTCGACGACGCGAGCGGCGGAAATCCTGGGCATCAGTGTGCGCACGATACAGTATCGCCTCCACGAGTACGGGCTCGCCGGCAAACGCCGCCTGTCCTGAAAAAACGCGGTGCTTGGCGTACCTGCAGGGCGCGCGCAGCGCGGACCGTCTCGCTGCTCGGGTCGAGGCCGGGCTGCGGGTCGGGGCGGACGCGCGTCGGGCACGATTTGCAGCAGTCGAGGCCGATTCGCAGCAGAAACGCGGGCGCGCAGCGTCCATCGCACCCGGACGCAAAGATTGCGACGACGCGCAATCCGAGCATGCGTCCATTGCGGTGCGGCGGCTCGCGCCAGCGGCGAGTCGCGTGTGAGCACTGGTTTTTCGCTGAGATCCGTGGCCGCCGTCCTGGCACGTACCTTGTATATGGGACAGAGCGATGCCCGGTAGACAAGGTCTCGTCCTAATTGCGCACGATTGCGAGCCGACGGTGCAGCTCCTGGCCAGCGTTCAGGCTCAGGACAGCTACGCAGTCGCTCTGACCTTGCCGGAGACGTTACGGCGCCGCGCCGTGCACATGCTGGCGCGCCTCCTGCGCGAGGACGGCTTCCCGGTCGTCCTGGCGGAAGACACGCGGGAAGCGTTGCGCAGCCTGTCGCGTAGCCCCGGCCCGGAAGCTCTGATCGTGGACGTGAATCTGCCGAAGAGCAGCCATCGGACCGTGATCGCCCATGCGCGCAAACTGAACCCCGGCATTCCAGTGATGGTGATGAGCAACTGCCGGCTTGCGGCAGAGGAACTGGCGGACGTGGAGGGGCCGGAGCCGATGTTGTTCACGAAGCCCATCGACTACGCCAAGTTGCGCCTCGAGCTCAGCCGTGTGCTCCGATCTCACACGGGCCAGATGCTGCGCGTGGTCGAGCCGTCGCCCATGGAAGTCGCGGCGGCTCGCGCTGAGGACAAGAAACGCTGACCGTGGATCGGATCGTGCTGGCTCCGGTGCGCGGAACCCCCGCCGGTTGCTGCCGTCCAGGCGCTCCCGCGCTTCAGCGGGGTAGGCGTTCAGCGGGGTAGAAGATTGCGGCGTGCGGCGTGGACGGCGCGTCCGGCCAGGCGCCTTCCCAGGTCGGCACCGCCGCCGAGCACGTCGCGCGTGCGCTCTGCGAGTGTGGGCTCGCGCAAGAGGCCTTGCTCGCGAGCGCGCTCTAGGCAAGGCCGCATGTCGAACGCCACTCGCTGAAACTCGAGCAGGCGCGTTTCGCTGTCGAACACCGCGAAGGCGGCGCGCGCGTCGCCGTCGCGCGGTTGTCCGACACTGCCTGGGTTGATCAGGTAGCTCGCGCCGCGGCGGAGCTCGAGCTGGGCGCCGGACAGTGTGTGCACCCGCTGCCCGTCGTGCATGTAAGCGACACCGCGGTGCGTGTGTCCGAAGAAGCACACACGCGCTCCCAACTCGCCCGATCGGAGGCGCTCGAAGCTCTGTTCGATACGGGCGGTGTTCGACAGGTGCAAGGTCGGGTTGGGCTCGGGATGCAGCGCGCCGTGGACGCACAGGAACGCGTCGCCCACCCGCGCGGTGAGCGGCAGCGCGGCCAGGTACTGACGGTTTTCCGCGCTGAGGCGCGGCCGCGTCCACTCCACGGCCGCGCGCGCGTGACGCCCGAAGTCGCTCGGATCGAGGCGTCCGATGACGGCCAGGTCGTGGTTACCAGCGATGCACACGCTCGCGCTCTGGCGCACGACGTCCACGCACTCGTTCGGGTTCGTGTAGTAACCCACCAAGTCGCCGAGACAGATCAGAGCGTCCGCGGCGCGCACGGAATCGCTCGCCAGAACCGCGGATAGCGCTTCCGGATTGGCGTGAACGTCGGAGATGATCGCGTAGCGCATCGCGCTCACCCGAGCGATGCCTTGAGCAAGCGCCGCGACAGCGCTCCCGTGAACTTCAGCGCATTGGCGAAGAATGGCAGCGGGTCGCTCCAGCTGAAAATCTCGTAAACTTTGGGCGCGCGGAACGACTGCAGCCACTCGGCGGTGCTCATGCCTTCGGGGCGGTAGTCGCGCAGGAAGGCGCGCAGATCGTTGCCGAACGACAACCAGCGCACGCCCGTGCGGTACTCGGAGACGGGTGACACGGCGCCGCCCGTGAGATCCGCGTAGGCTATCCGCGGCAGGTTGACGCCGGCGACGGCGCCGAGGTGGTTCCACAGCGTGTAGCGAGGATTCACCTCGAGCAGGTGGAATTGCCCGGTGTCGGCGGCGCGCTTGAAGTCGAGCTTGACCGGACCGACGAGCCCGATCCGCTCGATGACGTCTCGACCGAGCGCGAGCAGCGCGGGTTCGTGCACGAGCTCGAGGTAAGTGCTCACTCCCGCGTGTTTGGGATAGGTGCGCAGCTTTCGCCCAGCGAACTCCCCGAGCGGACGAAATCGCTCGTCCACGTAGGCGTGATAACTATAAATGAGCTCCTCTCCGCCGGGGATGTACTGCTGGACGACGAAGGACTCGCACTGCAGGCGCAGCTCCGCGAGCGCTCGCGCGAGCTCCGCGGTGGTCTCCGCGCGCACCGCCTTGTGGGGGCTCAGGCCGTGCCGTGCCCGCGCGTCGAACCAACCGATGTGAACGCTGGGCTTGAATACGCAGGGTAGTCCGACGTGCTGCTCGATGTCCGCCTCCGTTTCGATCTCGTCAGAGGCGAGCGTCCTTGGCACGGGCAACTCGCAGCGTAGCGCGAGCTCGGTGAACAGCTGCTTGTTGACCAGCTGCTCGATCAGCTCGGGCCGGGGCATGCGAAAGCGGAAGTGTCGGCCGAGCTCGTGCCGATTGCGTGAAATCACGAGCAAGGCGGCGTCCGTGCCATAGAACAGCACCGGTCGCTCCGGAAAGCGCGCGCCCAGAAGGGCCAGATCCGACGCCGCGCGCTCTTCTTCACGCGGCGGCGCAATGACGCTGCTGTTCTGGCACAGGCGCGAGCGTAAGGTGACGTCTCGCTCGTCCGACGTGACGATCCAGGTAGGCGTGCGGCTGCCCGCAAAGCAGCGCAGCAGGTCCAGGTCGCCCCAGATCACGGCGCAGGGCCTAGCGCCGCTGGCCGGCTCGTGGGCGGCGTCGTCAGACCCTGATAGGTGTGGGGGGGTCACTCGACGGTCACCGATTTGGCTAGATTCCGTGGGCGATCCACGTCGCAGCCGCGCAAGCGCGCGACGTGATACGCGAACAGCTGAAGCGGAATCGAGTAGAAGATCGGGGCGAGGCACGGGTGCACCTCGGGCATCTCGACCACGCGATAGGCGATCGAGTCGAGCGACCGATCCCCGCGTGTGACGAACGCCACGAGCTTGCCATCGCGGGCGGCCGCCTCCTGTAGGTTGGAGAGCGTCCGTTCACGATGCGAGTCGGAGGGCATCAGCGCCACCACCGGCAGGTTCTCGTCGATGAGCGCGATGGGTCCGTGTTTCATTTCGCCAGCTGGGTAGCCTTCGGCGTGGATGTACGAGATCTCCTTGAGCTTGAGCGCGCCCTCGAGGGCCACCGGGTAGAGCTGACCGCGCCCCAGGTACAGCGCGTTCGACGCGCCGTGCAGCTCGCGGGCGAGCTCCTTCATCTGCGTCTCGATCAGACGCAGGCTCTCCAGGCGAGCCGGCAGCTCGCGCAGCGCGCTCACGAGCTCCTGCCGGAGCTGTCCGTCCAGCGTCTGCTTGTTGTCCGCGAGCTCGATCGCGAGCAGCGTCAGCACGGCGAGCTGCGTCGTGAACGCCTTGGTCGAGGCGACTCCGATTTCCGGGCCCGCCTCTGTCAGCAGCGAGGCTTCCGCCTGGCGTGTTGCCTGCGAGCCCTGGACGTTACAAATCGCCAGGGTGCGGGCGCCGCGTCGCTTCGCCTGCTTCAGCGCGGCGAGCGTGTCGGCCGTTTCCCCGCTCTGCGTGATGGCGATCGCGAGCGTGTTCTTTTCGGGCAGCGCAGCGCGATAGCGGTACTCCGAAGCGTAGTCGACCTCGACGGGGATCTGAGCCAGCTCCTCGATCAGGTATTTGCCGACGAGACCCGCGTGCCATGACGTGCCGCAGGCCAAGATTCGAACCTTTTCGAGACCGGCCAGCTCTTCCTCGGAGAACGGCAAGCCGAGCGTGAGCCGTCCGCCGTCGCCCGGCAGGCGGCCAGCGAGCGCGCGCGCGACGGCTTCCGGCTGCTCGAAGATCTCCTTCTGCATGTAGTGGTCGAACGTGCCGAGCTCGGCGGCAACGGCGTCCCAGCCGATGTGTTGCGCCGGACGTTCGAGCGGCTCGCCCTCGAGATTGAAGACGCGCACGCCCTGGCGCGTGACCTCTGCCAGGTCTCCGTCGTCGAGGAAGATGATGTTTCGGGTATGCGACAGCAGCGGCATCAGGTCGGAAGCGAACAAGTACTCGCCGTCGCCCGCGCCAATGACCAGGGGGGGGCCCGAACGGGCGAGGAGCACGCGATCCGGATCGTCGGCGTGCATGCACGCTATGGCATAGATGCCACGCATGCGCGCCACGGCCGCGCGGAACGCATCCGTGAACCCGAGCCCACCCTGCATGAGGTGCGAGAGCAGGACCGGGAAGCACTCCGTGTCCGTGTCGCTCTGGAGCTGCAAGCCAGCGTCCGCGAGCTCTGCCTTCAGCTCTGCGTAGTTCTCGAAAATGCCGTTGTGAACGACGACGATCTTGCCGTCGTGACTCCGGTGGGGGTGGGCGTTCAGCTCGGTCGGCTTACCGTGCGTCGCCCAGCGCGTGTGTCCGATGCCCGCGCGAGCCGCCGCCGCGTAGCCATTGAGCGACTCGATTTTCGTCTCGAGGCTGCTCAATTTTCCCTGCGCGCGCGTGACTTCGATGTTGCCCGGAGCGATGGCCAGCGCCACGCCGGAGCTGTCATAGCCGCGGTACTCGAGCCGTTTCAGGCATTCCAGCAGCAGGGGGGACGCCGAGCGCTCGCCGATGTAGCCAACAATTCCGCACATGTAATGTTTACTCCGAAGCTGAAGTTCACTCAGGGCAGCAGCAACCGCCGTGCCACGCCGCCCGCGGCCTCAAAGAGCGCGGCAAGCGCTCGCCCGCGCCGTAACGGAAGGCGGGAAAATCGCGGCGTGCGCACGCGTTGCGCGCTTCCGCAATGCTTGCGCCTGCCCACACGGCTTCGAGCACTCCCAGCGCTGGGTTGGTAGCGGCACGACCTTTGCGTAACCGACGGCAACGCTCTGGAAACCGGGGCGCATCGTGAGCCCAAGGATCGGCGCTGATGAGCCTTTCTCTCGTGGTGATCGAAAACCCCGATCGCCTTCAAGACTACCGTGACAGCTGGTCGTCGCTGCTCGAAAGAAGCAGCACGAACCATCCGACTCTGCTGCCCAGTTGGCTTTCCGCGTGGTGGTCCGTGTTCGGCGCGTCCAGTGGTCGAGTGATGAAGGTTGGCCTCTTCTTCGCGGAAGATCGCCTGGTAGGGCTCGCGCCGCTGCTCGCCCGTCGCTACTGGTACCGTCCGGGCCTTCCCTTCCGCCGGCTCGAATTCCTCGGTTCCGGAGAGAGCGAAGCCGACGAGATCTGCTCCGACTACCTGAGCATCATCGCCGAGGACGGTTTCGAGAGCGCCGTGGCGCGCGCGTTCGCGCGAGCGGTGGTGCTAGGGGAGTTCGGTCCTCACGACGAAGTGGTGCTGTCCGTCATGGACAGCTCGACCCTGCTCCCCGCGCTCTTGGAGCGCGAGTTTCGCGAGCGCGGGTTCGACGCGCATCTGTGGGAGAGCGCCCTCTGTCCGTACATCCCGTTGCCGGGCAGCTGGGATGCCTACCTGGCGGCGCTGCCCGGTTCACGGCGCTACTTCATTCGCAAGTCACTGCGCGACCTGGAGCGCTTCAGTGGCGGCAAGTACCGTGTAGAGCGGGTCGAGGGCCCCGCAGATCTGCCGCGCGGCATACAGATTCTTCGGCGTTTGCACGATGATCGCTGGTCGGCCGAGCGTCCCTGCGGCGCCTTCGGCTCGCCTGCGTTCAGCCGCTTCCATGAAATCATGCTGCCGGAGCTCGTGGAGAGCGGCTCGCTCGACCTGTGCTGGCTCCAGGTTCACGACGAGCCGGTGGCGGTGCTGTACAACATCGTGCACGACGGACGCTGTTACTTCTACCAGAGCGGCCGCAGCCTGCTCTTACCGAAAGGGATTCGTCCCGGCATCGTGCTGCACGCCCACGCGATTCGAAACGCCATCGATGCCGGGCTGCGCGAGTATGATTTTCTGGCTGGGGCTTCGCGCTACAAGCTCGAGCTCTCACTCGCCACACGCCCCCTCGTCACCTTGCGGGCCGCGCGTCCTTCACTCGTGGAAGCCGCGCGGCGACTCAGCCGCACCGGTCTGGAACGCGCGCGCGCGTGGAGGCGGCAGAACGGAGGACCCCGGGACGTGCGCGAGGCCCCCGCGCAGCCAGCCGACGGTTACTTGCAGCCAGCCGGCTGAACAGCCCCGGGACGCAATGCGGTAATGCGGATGCCCACTTCGTCGAGCATCTTGAACTGCTGAATCGAGGTGTTGAACCACCAGCTCAGCTTGCGTGTGGGTTCCTGCATGTGGCTCGGGAAGCCGATCTTGTTACTCAGGATGAAAGCGGCGGGGTTCGAAGCACCTGCGGCGAGCTCCTGGCTGGTCCACGAGGACGGGTTGCGCTTCGGGCGCGTTTCTTCCTGGAACGTACGCTCGGCGCAGCTGAGCAGCTCGTGATGCAGCTGCAGGATCGACTCGCCCTCGCTCTTGAAGGGCCCGGTCGGGCGCTTGTCGTACTGGCCCGTGCGCTTGAGCGCGCGCAGCGCTGCGGCGGATAGGGCCGAAGCGTCGGCGCAGTGCTCGAAGTCGGTCCACTCGCCCTTGTTGACGCGCGCACCGCTGGCGTTGAGGCCGGCACCATAGAGCGGCACGAGGCGGCGCCGCTCGGTGCCCGCGCTCGGGTCGTCGCACGTGGTCGGCTTCATGAACGTGTCGTTCACCGGATCGGTCGTGAAGTACGCCGTGCCCACGTCACGCAGGAAGCGGCCCAGCCGGATGAAGATCTCGTCCACGCGGGTGTCGCCCGTGAGCGCCTGGTAGCTCAGTAGCGAGTCGACCACGAGCTCGCTCATCCACGGGGAACACCACGGGTCGCCCGCCGTCGCCTCCGACTGCTGCAGTCCACTGTGAATGAAGCAGTTCTGCGGAGGGAAGGTCGCGCCGGGGTTGAGGCTTGCCAGATCGCTGGCGCTGCCCGTGATGTGCTTGTACGCCGTATCGACGATTTCTTCGAACGCGATCAGGTAGTCTGTCTTGCCCGTGAAGCGGTATCCGTAGAGCAGACCCTCGAGGCTCGCTGCCAGCAGACGCTCCGTCCAGAGCTTGTCCGGTCCGCGCAGGTGACCCGCGCGGTAGGGCGCCACGAACGTGGCATCGTTCAGCCACATGTCGGCGATCGCCACGCCCGCGCTCCTGGCTTTCTCGTCGCCGGTCAGCGCGTAGTAGGCGTACAACCCGCGCGAGTGCGAGTACTTCATGTCCGGGGACGCCTTGCCGGAGAAGATGCCCAGCGCCGTGCCCGTGAGCCCGATGCGATCGGCGAAGTACGCGCAGCTCTTGAAGCCGAACTGCGCGAAGCGCGCGTCGCCGAAGTGGCTGTAGGCCGTGAGGTACGTGGCGCAGCGATCGTATAGCCACGCGCTGTAGTCCGCCTCGAGGTCGCCTACGGACGTCGGATCCGAATGGTAGGAATAGCCATCGGCGTAGATCGACGAGAGGCCGAAGCCCTTGAAGTTGTCGGACAGGAAGCGACTGCCGCTCGTGCCAGCGCGCTCCAGCTGCACTGCGGTGACCTGCTTGCCGAGCACGTCCGTCGCCGCCAGATAACCGTCCGGGAAATTCGTCAGCACGTTCGGCTCCCGACCGGTGAACAGCACCTTCGTGGCGGGCGCCGACTCGGTGAGACGATGCTGCCCGCCGCTCGACGTGATCGTGCGCACCGTCGTCTTGGTGGCGGCCGCTGCTGCAGCGCTGACCTGAGCGTACGGGACCAGCCCAGCGCTGTCGGCCTTGCCGCCCTGCCAGCGCACTTCCACGCTGAGGGTGCTGCCGGGCATGGACGCTGCCGGAAATTGAATCTGGAGCGCGGCGACGCCGGCGCTCTTGCCGCTCGCGTCGTAGTGCGTGAGTAGCTCTTTCACTTTCGCGTTCAGGCGTGCGCCGCCCGCGAGCACTTGCACGGTCGATGCGGACGCGAGGCGCCCTTTCGCGACCGGTAAACTGAAGGACACGACGGACGAGCTGCGAAGCTTCGTGAGATCGACTTTCACGCCGTCGGTTGCGACCGCTGCGGGTGCGGGCGTGCTTGCCGAGGTGCCGCCGCTGCCTGCTCCGCCCGTTGGTTCAGCGGCAGTGCCGCTCGGATCCGTACTCGTGCCGCTGGTGCTGTCGCTGTTGCTGTTGCTGTTGCTGTTGTTCGAGCTGTCGCCGTTTGAAGGCTCGGCCTGACCGGATTGGTGCGCTAGCGAGATAGAATCGATGTTTCCGGTGCAGGCCATCAAGAGCCCTGCACACGAGACCAACCATGTCAGACGCGTGTCATAATTCATCCGTTTGCCCTTCTTCCTTCCATCTCGCGATGGTTGAAAACGATCCTGACCATCTGTACGGCCAACAGCCGTGATCGCTTCAGCGATGCGGCTGAGTACTCGCCGCTTTCACGTCTGCGGGTGACACTGCGGCAGTGCAGCGCACACACCTCCACACTCGGTTCGAGCTATCGCCCGAATCGTCTCGCCCGACCTCGCAGCGCGAGGCCTTCTGCCGGCATTTCACCCGAGATGCCGGGTCATGCTGCTCCTACCAATGCAGAGCAGAACTGGAATGGTTGCCTTTTGATCGGCGTGACGTTCACGTCGAGACCCGAAGCGAGCGTTCGGCTCGGGGCCGCGTGCTCGCAGTCAAGCGAAGCCAGTGTTCGAAGAAGTCAGATACGAACCAAGCGTGGAGGCAACAGCTCGTGAAGAGCGACGGGAGCCAAACACAACCGACTCCATGAATGCAACCTTTGATTCGCACCTTTCGCACCTGATGTGTCAATCGTCTCCGCGTGAGACTTTTCGGCACGGCGCTCAACTGTCATGCGCTCTTCAGTCGTGCAACCGCAAACCGGTGAGTTTTTGCGATCGAGTGCCCGAGTGTGCCTCCGTGTGCGACACGATGAGACGCGTTCGACGCCACCGCAGCGACCTGCTCGGTGCTGTCACACTGCGCTGATTGAGCTTAAATCAAGCGCTTCGCGCTGTGCAGCATGGAACGGTGTCGTGCGTGCGCACGCGTCCGGATAGCAGGAGAGGCGCGGCTCGCACACTAGCGCACGTTTTCGCCCTCGTAGAATTTTTCGAAGCTGCTGCGACGCTTCTAAGGCGCCGTCGACGCGCACAGCGTGGCGTTCCCGCCTCACTTGCTGCGCGAGAATACGCGCGACTGCGTACGCAACTGCGCGAGCGCACGCAGCGCGTCCCGCAGCTGCGGATACAGGCCCACGTACACTTCATCGAAGAAGCGCGCATAGAAACCCTGCTGCGGCCCGCTCGTGAACACGTCGCTGGTCCGCGCCATGGCGCGCGCCGCAGATTCCACGCTGGGGAACAGACCTGCTGCGACGCTGGCCAACATCGCAGCGCCGAGCGCCGACGCTTCGTGCGTCGCGGAGCGCATGATTTTGCGCTCCAGCACATCGGCGAGGATCTGACACCAGAGCGGGCTCTTTGCGCCGCCGCCCATCACGACGAACTCCTGGATGCGTTCCGTTGCTAGCTCGACGCCGCGGCTGTGCAGGCGCTGTTCGAACGCGATGCCCTCGAGGAACGCGCGGTAGAGATGTGCCGGACCGTGTGCGCCGTGCCAGCCCAGCGTGATGCCGGTGGCGTCGTCGTCCCAGTACGGATTCATCACGCCATTCCAGTACGGAACCAGCACGAGCCCATCCGCTCCGGGCGGCAGCTGCGCGGCCTGGCTTTCGAGCTCGCCGAGGAGCGTCTCGAGTGACGACGAAGGCGCGGCGCCGTTCGCGAGCCACTTTTCGCAGAGCCAGTTCAGGGTGAACGTTCCGCCCTTCAAATCCGTCTCGAGGAAGTACGTTCCCGGCGCTGCACCGTACAGCGTGCGAAACGCGGGATGTGTGCGGTACTCGCGGGCCAGTACGCCCGACACGATCGCGGTTCCCAGGTTCAGATAAGCGCGCCCCGGGCCCACGACGCCGGCGCCGAGGCCCGCGGCCTGTCCGTCCCCGGCGCCGGCGACGAGCGGCAAGGCTTCGAGACCGAGCGTGCGCGCCACGTCTGAATCCAGGTGACCGAGCACCTCGCCGGCAGGCACGAGCTCCGGCATGTTCGCGCGCGACAGGCGCAGGTAGCCGAGCAGCTCGTCGGCCCAGTCGTGCCGCTGCATATCGACGAGCCCGAGCGGATCTGCCGACGCCAGCGAGGTCGCGCAACGTCCCGTGAGCCGCCAGCTGAGAAATGCGCCGACATCCAACACGCGCAGGTCGCGCGACAGCGACGCGGGCTGGCGGTTCAACACGTAAGCGAGCTTGTAAAACGAGGGCGTCGTGGAAGCAGGCTTGCCGGTCAAGTGATGCAGTGTGTCCGCTCCGAGCTGCTCCTTGGCCTGGCTCACCTCGTCACGGCAGCGCGCGTCCATCCACACCAGCGCCGGGTGTATTGGGCGCGCTCTTCTGTCAGTCAGCACGAACGTTTCTCGCTGGTGCGTGAGACACACGGCCCGAACCCGCTTCGCGGCGTCGCCGAGCTGCTGGGTGGCTTGCTGGATCGCCGAGACGGTGGCGGTCCACCAGTGCTCCGCGTCCTGTTCGTAGCCGTCCGGCTCGGGATTGAAGAGCTCGAGCGCGCCGCGGCCCTCCGCCAGCACTCGCCCGGTGGCGTCGAAGACCAGCGCCTTACAGGCCGTGGTGCTGGCATCCACGGCCAACACCAGATCCGAAGCTGCTTCGCGCGGTGTCACGCGCTCACTCCAGCTGCTCCAGCCTGCCGCCGAAAAAGTCCTCGAAGGGCATAGCCACGGCGGCGTCATCGAGCGCCACCGCCGCCATGTGCCGGAGCAACGGCAGCGCGCGTGCGCCGAGGATTCCGCGACTCTCGAAGTCGGCGAGCGCGCTGCGTGTCACACGCAGGATGTCCAGGCATTCGAGCGTCGCCCCGTGCATCCTAGCTACGGATTCCTCCACGCCGAGGCCGAGGCCGAGCAAACGACCGAAGCGCCCCGTGCGTCCACCGTTGCATGTCACGTCCAGGTCGCCCACACCCGGCAAGCCGTGCACTGACGCGGGACTGCCGCCTGCGAGCGCCACGATCTGCTGCATTTCGTAGACAGCCTGCGCGAACACCGCCGCTTCGTAGTTGTGCAGCGCGATGCTACCCGGGGCCGGTGCCGTCTCCGAAATCGGTCCGCCTTTGCGCTGTTCGTGCAGCCCAATCGCCAGCGCGATGCCCATGGCGTAGGCGTTCTTGAGCGCCGCGCACGCTTCCACGCCGACCACGTCGTCGCTCGCCCAGATATGATAATAGGGCACGCGGAAAAAGCTCGCACAGCGTCGCGTGAGCTCCGGGTTTCTGCCCGTGAACATCACACAGGTTTCGACACGCCGCGCGAGCTCTCCGGCGATGCACGGCCCGGCGACTGCCACCGGGAAAGCGTGAGCCCGCACGCTGGCAGGGAGCTCGTCGCAGAGCACGTCCGGCAGCGTACGCAGCGACTCGCCCGTCCACTCCAGGCCCTTGCTGATCATCAAAATCGGCAGACCCGGTCTCACGAAGTCGGCGATTTGCCGCGCGGCCCAGCGCACGCCGGCGGAGCTCACTCCGAGCACGATCAGCTCGGTGTCCACCATCGCCGTCCCGAGCTCAGCCAAGGAAAACGGGCGGATCGCGCGGGGCAGTGCCCAATCGAGCTTCGGATGATGCGACGCCTGCTTCAGACTGTTTACGATGTCTTCGTCCAGATGCGTGCCCACCAGGCGCACGGAATGGCCCGCGTCCGCCAAGGGCACGCACAGGGCGCTGCCCATCATGCCGGCGCCGAGCACGGTTATTTCGGCCATGAAAGCGATTTATCACTGCGCCGGCGGAGTGACTATCGGCAGCTTCGGGAGCGCCGGCCACGGCGGCAAGCTCGAGGGCAAGGGCGGCAGACTCGAAGGCAAGGGCGGCAGCGGCCGTTTCAGCAGCTCTTCGAGCTCGCGTGGCACTTTGAGCGGCTTGAGCCCACAGCCGATGCCGACGGCGCGGTCGACGCGCGCCGCCGCCACGTCGCGCGTCTCGGCATCGATGCGCACTGTCACGGCGACGCTGCCGGAAAGAAATTCGCGCGCGCCGCGGGCCAAGAACGGCCCGACGGTTTTTCCGAGTCGCGTTGTCAGCGCCGCACCTGCGAGCGCCCCGCAGGGCAGCGCACCGCGCAGCGTGAGCTGCACCCGCACGTGGTCCTGCACGCGCGAGAGCGTGCCATCGCCGGCCAATCTGAACGCCCCTGCGACGACGCTCGCATTCGTCAGTGTGCCCCGGGCGTAGTCGGCAGCGATTTCGATGTCCGAGACAAATGTGGTCGTGTCGCCGAACACGAAGCCGTCGAGCTCCGGTGGGTGAGGTGGCACGAAGCCCTTGAGCTGCACCGCGAGCTTCCCCGGAATTTTTGAAGGCTGTCCGAGCGGCGGCAAGCTCAGGTCGAGCGTGCCCTGCGCGAAAATGTCCGCCGGCAGCGGCTTCATGCCGAACGCTCGGCTGAGAGTCTCGAGGCTCGTCGGAGCGAGGCGAAACTGGGCCTTGGACGCGGAGCCGATCTCGATGCGCACCGTGATCGGGGCAGAAGCGACGTCTGCCGCTCCGAGCCCGATCGAAACGAGCGACTCTTTGCCCGTCCACGCTGCGCCGATCTTGCCCAGATCACGGCCCGCCGCCGTGGCGCGTTCTGCGAGCAGCGACCGGCCGCCGGGGGTCGGCGTCACGCTTGCGTCAACAAGGACGAGCCAGGGCGCTTCGGCCATGTTGTCCTGCCAGGTGAGCCGTACCGCGCTGGCCGTGACTGGCAGGCCGTACGTTTCCGGATGCGCGCTGGTCCAGCGGCTCATCTCGAGCGCGAGGTTCGAGAGCGAGCCCACCACTCGCACGTCCGCGCCCGTGAGCTCGATGCTCTCGGGTTCGAAGCCTCGCACCGTCACACGCGCGCGTTTCAGCGTGCCGCCGAGCTCATGGACACCGATCAAATGGAACTTGGCGTTGGCGAAGCCGACCCAGGAAAAGCCGAAGTCGACGTCCGACAGCTCGAGCGCGACGCCGTGCTCTGCGGCTCGTTGCTCGATGGCGTAGCGCAAGAGCGGCTTTGCGACGGCGAACAGCGCGATGAGCGCCAGGAGCACGCCCGCGCCGAACATCACGAGCAGAAGCTTCACGGTCGAGGTCGAGCGCATCGTGGACGGCTCGAATCTATCCCCTTTTCGGTCGCGCGCGGGAAAGCGTGGTTGCGACGGACCTTGACTCGAGGGCCGGGCTCTTCGACCCTGCGCCGGCTTTGGCCACTTATCTGACGCGCGAAGGCGCGAAGAAGCTCTCCGCCGAGCTGAACCAGCTCCTCACCGTCGAACGCCCCAAGGTCGTCGGTGAAGTGACGGAGGCCGCGGCCCAGGGCGATCGTTCCGAGAACGCGGAGTACATCTACGGCAAGAAGCGGCTCCGCGAGATCGATCGGCGCATTCGCTTTCTCACCAAACGACTCGAGAGCGCCGTGGTCGTCGATCAAACGGAAGCGGACCATGACGTGGTGCGCTTCGGCGCGCGCGTGCAGGTGCGCGACGAAAACGGCAAAGAGAGCTCCTACCTGCTCGTCGGCCCCGACGAAGCCGATCCGAGTCAGGGCAAGCTCAGCTTCCAGGCGCCGCTCGGCCGAGCCCTGCTCAAACGGCGGGTGGGGGACTGCGTTACCGTTCAGCGCCCCGCGGGCGAGATCGAGATCGAGATCCTGAGCATCGAGTATTGAGCACGGCGCAGCGCGCCGCGGCCCGTTGAACGACGAAATTCCGCTCAGTTCCGGCGTCATGCTGTGGAGAGGGCAGCTGCCGGAGAGCCCGCGCTCTCAGGCGTGAGACCTTGTGCTAGGGTGCGCGCCCCTTTCCCAACAGGGCCCCCAAGGGGCCCGCGATCCACAACGACGTTATCGGGCCGTCGGGCCCGAATGCTCAGTTTCGAAGGAGACAATCCATGGCCGAGATCCGTTTGGACAATCGAGTCGCAATCGTCACTGGCGCCGGCGGCGGCCTGGGCCGCTCGCACGCCCTCCTGCTCGCTTCACGCGGAGCCAAGGTCGTGGTCAACGACCTGGGCGGCTCGGTCGACGGCTCGGGCGGCAGCAGCAAGGCAGCCGACAAAGTGGTCGACGAGATCAAGGCTGCCGGCGGGCAAGCCGTGGCCAACTACGACGGCGTGGACACCGCCGAAGGGGCCGCGAAGCTCGTCGCGACCGCGAAGGAAGCGTTCGGCAAGCTCGACATCGTGATCAACAACGCCGGCATCCTACGCGACGTGTCGTTCGTGAAGATGACGGACGAGGACTGGAACAAGGTGATGCAGGTTCACCTCACCGGCAGCTACAACGTGACCAAGGCCGCCTGGCCGCTGCTCCGCGAGGGTGGTTACGGCCGCGTCGTGTTCACCACCAGCGCTGCCGGCTTGTACGGCAACTTCGGTCAGGCCAACTACAGCGCCGCGAAGATGGGCACCGTGGGCCTGTGCAAGACGCTCGCGCAAGAGGGCGGCAAGTACAACATCAAGTGCAACGTGATCGCGCCGATCGCGAAGAGCCGCATGACCGAGACCATCATGCCGCCGAACGTCCTCGAGAAGCTCCTGCCGGAGTTCGTGTCCCCGCTGGTCGCATACCTCTGTTCGGAAGACCTTCAGGACACGGCGCAGGTGTACGCCGTCGGTGGCGGCTACTTCTCGCGCGTTGCCGTCGT
Source organism: Polyangiaceae bacterium (assembly GCA_036520475.1). Taxonomy (GTDB): domain Bacteria; phylum Myxococcota_A; class Polyangia; order Polyangiales; family Polyangiaceae; genus DATDJP01. The sequence goes on from DATDJP010000158.1 coordinate 22,521, forward strand.
GGAAGGTGCCGGCGTCTTCATCAAGCCCGAGGGACTGACGATCGAGGGCATCGCCGAGCAGTGGAAGCAGATCAACGATCTGTCGAAGGCTCAGCCGTACAACACGGCCATGGAAGCCGCGGGCGCCGCCATGAAAGGCGCAATGAGCGGCTGATCGCCGATCTCACGTAGCGACGACGGGTGACGCGCTGAATGGCCGTCACCCGTTTTCTATTTGGGGGCCACGGTGTGAAGCCGTGCCACGCTATGGCAAAGAGCGCTCTCCGCGACCGGCGCACCCAGTGGTACTCGCGCGTATGTTCGCGCAGACATGGCGACAGATGGGACGGCGAAAGGCCGGCGATTCGAGTCCCACCAAGCTGGGATGCCGGCACGACCGCGCGGGAGCGCTTCTTGCAACTACACCTGGACGATGCGCCTGCTTTTCGTTGCTGCCTTTGTGGGATGTAGCTCGCTTGCTTCGGCAGCCGAAGCGGCGGGAGCTCCGCCGACCCCTGCTTCCAAAGTGGCGCCCGCTGCCGAGCGCTATCCTTTCGAGCTCCGGCAACTGGCAGAGCTGACGCCGGCTCACAGCCTCGGCTCGATGAGCGAGTACACACCAAAGGAAGACGGCTGGGCCTACGGCATCGGTGCCGAGGGGATGCTGCGACTCGGCAGTCTCGTGTACGTTGGACTCGGCCTTTCCGTCAGCGCGATGCATGGCAAATCGACGGGTATGCAAGACCAAACCATCGAGCCGCCGGAGATCTCGGGTTGGCTATGGCAGCTGCCGCTGGTGCTCGAGCTCGGATTCCCGAACGTCGAGTGGGGACGTTTTTCCGTCGGCGCCGAGCTTGGCGTCGTGAACGCTTCCGTGAAGAACATGTACTACCGCGCGGAGGACCGCGGCGGGACGTTCACGTACGACGCGCCATTCCTCGGCCTCCGGCTCGGATACGTGCACTGGTTGTCCGACCGGATCGGCGTCGTTCTCAATAGCGGCGTCCGTCTGAGTGTCGAAGATACCTGGATCTACAGCTCGCTCGGCGTACGTCTGGGCGTCAGCTGGCGCCTCTAGAGTCGGTCGACGCACGAGCATCGACAAACACGATTTGAAAGAAGCATGCCACCCTCGAATAGGCGTACGTGAGGGGCCGGTCGATGCAAGATTACAGCCGCTGCGGCGGAATTTGTCGCGCGCATGGCTTGCGTCTCGACCGCAGCGGTGCACGCTAACGACATGACGCAGACAGCATGGCTCGTGCTCGCGGGCGTGATCGCATTCGCTCCCGCGGAATGTGATGGCGGCTCAGGAGGGACAGGGGGAGCGGGCGGAACGGCGGGCGTCGGCGGCACTGGCAGCTGTACGCCGAACTACGCGTGCAGACCCACCCCGCCGCCTTCATCGGGCAACCCGCACGTCGATTGCGTGGCACGCATCAACCAGTTCCGTGCGTGCGTGTGTCTACCCCCGCTCCCGCGCTGGACGGAGGGCGAGAGCTGCGCCAACCAGCAAGTGGCGTACGATCGCGCTCGCAACAGTCCCCACGCGGGCTTCAACGCGCGCATCTGTTCACCGGGTGGCTCGGCTCAGAATGAGTGCCTGGGCGGAACCGTGAATGGCTGTATTCAAACCATGTTCGACGAGGGGCCGCCCCCGACGACGCCCTGCACGGGCAGCTGCTATCAGCAGCATGGTCACTACATCAACATGACGAATACACAGTACACCCGCGTCGCCTGTGGCTTCGACGGTAGCTGGGCCGTGCAGAACTTCCAGTAGCGCTCGGTCGGACTGCGCCCTGTTCCGATTGTGAAGCTGAGTAACAGTGTGGTGGAGCGCGCTCGGCGCGCGGCGGGCACGGATCGAAAGGCCGCGGATTAGGCCACCGCGGCGCCGGTTCGGTTCTTGCTGCACGAGCGGCGGATGCGCGCATTACTCGTTGTCGCGGCAGTAGTCGGATGTAGTTCTATTGCTGCAGCGAAGGAGGCTAACCGCCCGCCGCGGAAACCGGACGACAGTGCTTTGCCCGCCAGGGAAAGGTATCCATTCGAATTCCGGCAAGTAGCGGAGCTCAACCGTCACACTCTCGTCTCGTTCGGTGAGTACACGCCTGGGGAGAGCGGCTGGGCGTACGGCGTTGGCGGCGAAGCGATGCTGCGTCTGGGAAGTTTGCTGTCCCTTGGCGCTGGCATTTCCGCGAGCGCGATCCGAGGGGAATCCACCCGCGGAGATAGCGAAGGGCAGGACGTTTCAGGTTGGCTGCTGCAGGTGCCATTGGCTCTCGAGCTCGGGTTCCCGAACGTCGACTGGGGACGTTTTTCGGTCGCAGCGGAGCTCGGCGGAATGCACGCAAGCGTGAACAACGTCTACTATTTCGAGGATGATCGGGGTCGAACGTTCAGCCACGGAGGCATCTTCCTGGGCCTCAGAATCGGCTACGTGCACTGGATCTCCGACCGCATCGGTCTCCTGGTGAACACGGGCGCCCGCGCCAGCGAAGCGGGCAACTACATCTTCGCTTCGGTGGGCACCCGTGTCGGCGTCAGCTGGCGACTCTGAACGCGCGTGTCGCTACACGAAGAAGTCCGGCAAGAGCTCGGCGCCCGGTGTCTGCTGGTACTTCGACAGATCCTTCACGCCGGCGGAGGCGAGCACCTCGTCGTCGATGCAGAAATTGCCGGTGAACTCGCGGCTCGGGCGCGTCAAAATTACGTGCGCGGCGTCGGCCATGATCTCCGGCGTGCGGGAGCGCGCCACGGCTTCGTCGCCGCCGAGCAAATTCTGGACGGCAGCCGTCGCGATCACCGTGCGCGGCCAGAGCGTGTTGACGGCGATGCCGTCGCCGCGAAACTCCTCGGCCATGCCGAGCGCGCACATGCTCATGCCGAATTTCGCCATGGTGTAGGCGACGTGCGGACCGAACCAGCGCGCTTCCATGTTCAGCGGCGGCGACAGGTTCAGGATGTGCGGGTTCGACGCCTTCTTGAGGTGCGGGATGCACGTTTTCGAGCACACGAAGGTGCCGCGCGTGTTGATGCCGTGCATCAAGTCATAGCGCTTCATGTCCGTCTGCAGCGTCGGGGTCAGGCTGATCGCGCTCGCGTTGTTCACGAGCACGTCGATGCCGCCGAACGCCGACAGCGTCTTCTGCACGGCCTCGATCACCTGCTCTTCGTAGCGAATGTCGCACACACACGCGATCGCCTTGCCTCCAGCTGCTTGAATCTCTTCGACGGCGGTGAACACCGTGCCGTCGAGCTTGGGGTGGGGCTTGGCCGTTTTTGCCACGACTGCGACGTTGGCGCCGTCACGCGCGGCGCGCAGCGCGATTGCCTTGCCGATACCGCGGCTCGCGCCGCTGATGAACAGGGTTTTTCCCTTGAGGCTTGCCATCGAGTGCTCCTTTTTCACGCTCCGCGCACGCTATGGTAGAGCGCCCGGGATGTCACGATATCGTGCCTCTCTCGCCGCACTTCTGCTCGCGGCCGCGTGTTCGAGCCCGGTGAAGACCTACAAGCTTGGACCGCCGGCTGCTGCGAGCGCCAGCGAGCGGCCTTCTCTGGCCATCACGGACGCTCGGGCTGAATTCGCGAACCCGGGTGGGATGTGGCTGCCGGGTCAGTTGGCCGCGGCTCATCACGCGGACACCCTGGAGAGACTCGGGCTCGAGCTCGATACGGAGCAGCTCTCCGACCCCACGACCTACCCCCTGGCGGCGGTCGTGAGCCTCGGCGGCTGTTCGGCGTCGTTCGTTTCGCCCGAGGGGCTCGTGATCACGAATCATCACTGCGTGACCGGAGCGCTGCAGCACAACTCGACGCCCGAGCAAAACCTGATCGAACAGGGGTACCTCGCCAAGTCTCCCGCCGACGAAAAGTCCGTCGGTCCCACCGGCCGCGTGTTCGTGACGCAGGCGTTCACGGACGTCACCGAGACCGTGCGCCGCGGTCTGGAAGCGATCACGGACGATCAAGCGCGCCACCTCGCGCTCGAGCGTCAGACCAAGGAGCTCGTTCTGGCCTGTGAAAAGGCCAAGCCCAACGTGCGCTGCGACGTGGCGTCGTATTTCGGAGGCGGACAGTACCTCTTGATCGAGCGGCTCGAGATCAAGGACGTGCGCCTGGTTTATGCGCCTCACGAGGGGATCGGTAACTTCGGCGGGGATATCGACAACTGGCGCTGGCCGCGCCACGGCGGAGACTTCGCGTTTTATCGCGCGTACGTCGGCAAGGACGGCAAGCCTGCGCCGTTTCACGCCGCGAACGTGCCCTATCGATCCCGGCAGTACTTGAAGCTCGCCAGCAAGCCGCTGCGCGCCCGGGATCTGGTCTTCGTCGCCGGTTATCCCGGTCGCACCTACCGGCTCCAGACGGTGCGCGAGCTGCGTGAGGCGACGGACTGGTGGTACCCGCGCCGTATCAAGATGTGCGAAGAGTACCTGGGCGCCCTCGCGCAGCTCACGAAGGCCGATCCGAAGCTGGCCATCAAGACGGCGCCGCTCGATCAGGGCCTCAACAATAGCCTGATCTACACGCGGGGGTCGCTCGAGGGCCTCGTCAAGGGCGGAGCTGCGGCCGAGAAGCAAAAACTCGCAGAGCAGCTCGCCGTGTGGATCGCTGCGGAGCCGGCGCGCAAAGAGAAATATTCGGAAGCGTTCGCGCAGATGGACAAGGTGTTCGCCGAGCGTGAGCGCACGCGCGATTCGGAAGCGGCGCTCGACGAGTGGGTGCGCATGAGCTCGCTCTTGAACGCGGCTGTCACCATCGTGCGCATGGCCGAAGAGCGACCCAAGCCGGACGCCGAGCGCAAACCGGAGTACCAGCAGCGCAACTGGGAGCCGATCGAGCAGAGTCAGCGAGCGCTCGACAAACGCTACGCGCGGGCCCTCGACATGGCTCTCACCAAGCGCGCTCTGGAGCGTGCGCTGCGTTTGCCCCCGGCGCAGCATGGTCCCCTACTGCAGCCGTTGTTCGGCCGAGCGGCAGCGGATCCCGCTCAAATCGACGCCGTCATTGCCCGGCTGTACGACGGCACGCGCCTGGAAAGCAGCGACGTACGCGTGCGGCTGCTGAAGACGGCCAGTACCGCGCAGCTGCGCGCAACCCGTGACCCGATGCTGCAGCTGGCGCTCGCGCTGCGCCCCCTCATCAAGGAGAAAGAAGACCGGGAGGAAGCCAGAAACGGCGCATTGCTCGTGTCGCGCCCGGTCTATGTCGCGGCGCTGCGCGAGTTCAAGCCCGAGCCCGTCGCCCCGGACGCCAATGGCACGCTGCGCGTGACGTACGGCACCGTGCGCGGCTATCGACCCGCGCCGAACGCGCCCGTGTACCGCCCGTTCACCGTCATCTCTCAGATGACGAAGAAGAACACGGGTAAGGCGCCGTTCAACGCGCCCCAGCGGCTACTCGACGCGGTGAAGGCGAAGAAGTTCGGTCCGTACGTCGATGCCGAACTCGGCGAAGTGCCCATCGATTTTTTGACGGACCTCGACATCACGGGCGGCAACTCGGGCTCGGCCACGCTCAACACGCGCGGTGAGCTCGTGGGGCTGGCGTTCGACGGCAACTACGAAGCCATGGCTTCCGATTGGCTGTTCATGCCCGACATCTCGCGTTCGATTCACGTGGACCTGCGCTACATCTTGTGGGTGATGGACGCGGTGGACGGCGCGGACTGGCTGCTCGAAGAGCTCGGTGTGCG
>DATDJP010000159.1:0-6675 GCA_036520475.1 Polyangiaceae bacterium
GCCTGGCTCACTGCTCGCGTGGGATGGCGCGAGCGGGCGGGCCATCACCGTGGATTACCGGCGAGTCGTCCAGACTGGCGTCTCGGCATACGACTGCCTGGGACGGGGCGGCGCCGGGTTCACGCCGGATCCGCTCAACTATCAGTTCGGGAGCTGCACGCTGCTCTCACAAACGCTCCGCCAAGTCCGGGTCGGCGACGCAACGGCGGTGCTCGAAGGCAGCTGGGAGGTTCCGAGCGGCTTTGCCGTCAGCGCAGCGGCCACAGGCGACGGCCGCGTGTTCGTCGCGTTGAATCGCCGGTACGGGTACTACTATCCCTATCCGCCGTACGGCGGGGGGGGCGGCACGGGCGGAACCGGCGCCGGCCCAGTGCCGCCATGCTCGGGGCCCGGCTGCACTCCCGCGGGCCCGGTCGCCAGCCTGGTCGTGCTCAGCGGTCTCAGCAGCGGCGCGCTGCAGGCGACTACCCTGCAGACGGGGGCCGATTCGTCGCTGGCTCCCATCAGTCGGCTGCTGGCGTTCGGTCAGCGTGTGCTCGTGAGATCGTCGTACTATCAGGATGACCTTCTGATCGTCGACGCCAGTCAGGCCGCCGCGCCGCGCGTGGTGCGAACGGTCGACGTGGCGGGCTCGCTGTACGACGTTCGAAAGTACGGCAACCGCGCGCTCCTTTCGCTCGGCTTCGACGGCCTCTCGGTGATTGACGTGAGTCAGTAAGCGAGGCCTCAATAACTGACATAAGGCTGTCAAATAGGTCGGTTAGGCTCCGGATTGTTCAGCGACGAGAAAGGACTCGAGGACGTCGATCCGCGAGAGGTGGCGGTTCAGTACTGGGATGGGCGTCACGACAACTGGCATGCGGGGACGCGCGGCACGCCCTGGCCAGTCTTCTTCAGCGCCGCGTGAGCCCGAGGCACCTGGGAGTGCTGTCTGAAGCCGCTGACGCTCAGGTTTCCGGGTTGTCTTTGGCCCAGTTGTAGGCCGTGAACGCGGCGGCGAGGTGACACGCCCAGCCCAACGTGCCCCCGCTGCCGATCCAAAACCCCGGCGTAATCACCAACCAGAACAGGCCGCGCAAGAACTTGCCGTTGTAAATCTGCCCGACGCCGGGAACGACCAGCGAGAGGACTGCGGCGGTACCAGGCTTGCTCATGGCACAGAGTGTAACGCGTCCACGGGCTCGCGCGACCCACGCGAAAAACGCGCGCCAGGGCCGGTGGTCGCGCGCCGGGTCGATTGGGGGTAAAGTTTGGGGCTCGACATGCAGACCGCACTTCCAGCGGGGCCATCGACGAGCTCCGCGCAACAGGCGCTACAGTGGATCGGGCGACCCTACGCCTTCTTGCGGGAGTGTCAGGCCCAGTTCGGCGACACGTTCACACTGGATCTGGGGCCGCAGGGCCACTGGGTGCTGTTCTCGCGCCCGGAGTCGATTCGCGCGATCTTCACGGGTGACCCTCAGATTCTGCACGCCGGCAAGGGCCACGCGGTGTTGCGCGGTTTCTTGGGTCCCGGCTCGCTGCTGCAGCTCGACGGAGATCGCCACCTCAGGGAACGGAAGCTGCTCTTGCCCGCGTTCCACGCCGCGCGCATGCCCCAGTATGCGTCCGTGATCCGCGACGTCGCGCGCAACGCCACGCACGGCTGGCAGCCAGACCAACCCGTCGTGATGCACGAGCTGATGCAGCGCATTTCGCTGCGCGTCATGTTGCACGCCGTGTTCGGCCTGCGCGAGGGCGACCTCATGCGCGAGCTCGAAGACAACGTGCTCGCGTTCCTGGGGAATTCGAAGTTCAACCTGGCTTTCCTCGGCACGATGCAAAAGGACCTCTCCGGCACGGCCGCCTGGCAGACGTACTGGAAGACGTTCGAGCGTATCGATCAGCTGGTGCTCGAGCTGGTCCGAGCGCGTCGCTGTGGCGATGCAGCGGACGCGGCGGACGTGCTCGCCATGCTGCTCTTGGCCCGGGACGAACAAGGCAAGGGCTTCAGCGATACGGAGCTACGAGACGAGCTGGTGACGCTCTTGGTCACCGGTTTCGAAACGACGGCCACGGCGCTGGCGTGGGCGTTCTACTGGCTGCACCGTCATGAGCCGGAGCTCGAACGCTTGCGAGCCGAGCTGACGAGCTCGGACGCGACGCGCTCCGCGGAGGCGGCCGCGAAGTTGCCGTTCGTGGACGCGGTTTGCCGGGAGACGCTGCGCATCACACCCGTGATCCCGCTGGTGGCGCGCCAGGTGCAGAGCGCGTTCCGCGTGGACGACATCGAGGTCCCCGCGGGCACGACCGTCGCTGCTTGCATCTATCTGGCGCACCATCGACCTCAGACGTACCCCGACCCCGACCGCTTTTTGCCGGATCGTTTCCTGACGCGCGAGTACACGCCGTATGAGTGGCTGCCGTTCGGTGGCGGCGCCCGCCGCTGCCTCGCGATGCCGCTCGCGCTCATGGAGATGAAGGTGGTGCTCGCGACCATCCTCGCCGACTGGGAGCTCCAGCTCGAAAAGCCCGAGGGCGTCGTGCCGCAGCGGCGCTCCGTGAGCGTCGGACCTTCGGGCGGCGCGCGCATGATCGTGCGTGCGCGCCGTAATGCAGCGCCTACCAGCTGACTTCGTACGAGCAACTCGGGGCACCCTGAAAACGGCAGCGTACGTGCTCCACGCGAGCGCGCGTGGCCGTGAGCTCGAGCGCGCGCCGCACCCACGCGGTCATGCCTTCGTTGCAGCTCAACTCTCCGGGTCCTTGGTCTTCGTCGATGGGCGCCGTGAGCTCGCATTGCCAGAAGCGACCGCCGCGCTTGTGGGCCACCCAGCGACCGCTATCGAAGTAGCGGTTGTACAGGGAATCGGTGCGCGTCAGCACGAACTCGGCGGAGCCGACCCGGAGCACCAGCTTGAACAGCGTGCTCAAATCCTCCGCCGCTACGTACTGCGCGAACGCCGTCATGGCGCGCCCGGGGTTGTGGAAATTCTGCGTCACGTACGCCCGCAGAGCACGGTTCCATACGCCCACGGGGTACCAAACCCCGACGATCAACGGCTCGGCCAGGATCGCGCGATCGTTCGAAGGCAGGACGGCGAGCGCCTCGTTCCACACCCCTTCGCCGTGACTGCGCAAGGCGTAGCTTTTCAGGTGGACTAGAAGCGTACCTTTGATCTTTCCCGGGGCGGGCATGGGCTGGGCTCGTTCAGACTGCCGAACCGGTTGGCTGCGAGCGCGACGCTTCCCCCCGGGCTGGCTTTGTCGAGCCTTGCATGCTTGCACCCTAACTGCCGGCGATCCGCCTGTCTATTTATCGCATGGCTCCCTGGATTTGCCCCATCAGCCGGGGTTCGCTGGCCAGTGGCGGGCGGCATCTTTCCCGCGCGGACGGCTTTTCCCGCTCGTCCACCCGCGATTTGAGCAGCGCTAACGGGCGACCCACCCTACGCGGTAATCGACCGCCGTAAGTGGCCGCGCGGGTGGCGCTTGGGCGGGCACCCAGAGTCCCGTTCCCGGACAGAGACGTCCCGCACTGCGACGCCTGATTCTCGACAGAGAGAGTCGCGGTGGGTGCCGCGCGGCGCGTGCTCACAGAAACCGGCAACGTGCTTGCTTCGTTCGGTTCATGCTCGATTCGGTCAGGAAGTTGCATTAGTAGCTCGCTCGCGTCCCTCGCGAACCTGCTCAAAGTGAAATACAAAGCCATGCCGCCACTCGAGGATTCTTTCCATCCCGCCACCACCCAACGCCGCACCGGCGTCGAACGGGGCCGGGCCGGTGCGGCGCTCGGTGGTGTTTTGGGAATTCTGGTCGGCGCCTGCGCCGTATCGTTGCCCGGGTTGCAGCTCGTGCTCCTGGCCGTGCCGGGGGGGCTATGGGGCGGCGTTGCCGCCGGGGCCGTCCTCGGCTCCACGACCGGGGCGCTCCTCGGGATCACGTTCAGTGATGCGCCTGAGCTGCGCAGGTAGAATCGGCTCGCAGTTCGTTACAGGACGATCCACGTCGCGAGGCCCAGGAAGCAGCCCATGCTGACGACGTCCGTGGCGGTGGTCAGAAAAATGCTCGACGCCGTGGCCGGGTCGGCACCCAGGCGGCGCAAGATGAGCGGAATCGTCGCGCCGGAGATCCCGCTCACGGTGCAGCTCGCCATCATCGCCATCACGACAATCACGCCCAGCATTGGCGCTGCCGGGTTGCCCTGCAAACGGGCGAACACGAACATCCCGAGGCCGGCCGTTATGCCGACGAGGGTGCCGTTGAGTAGGCCGAGCAGCGCTTCTTTCATGATCACGGCCTTGGCGCGATCGGGCTGGAGCTCACCGAGGGTGATGCCGCGCAGCGCGACGGCGAGCGCCTGGCACCCCGTATTGCCGGACTGTCCGGCGAGCACTGGCAGAAACACGGCGAGCACGACGAGCTGATCGAGTGTCTCTTGAAACACGCCGACCACGGCGGCGGCGACGAAGGCCGTCAGCAGGTTGAGCTGCAGCCAGGGATGGCGGAATCTCAGGCTCCGCGGCCAGGGGGTGGCGAGGCGCTCCTCTTTCTCGACGCCGACCATGGCGCCGGCCTGCGCGCTGAGCTCGAATGCTTGGTGCTCGAATAGATCCGTCCCGCGGACGATACCAACGAGGCGTCCCGAGCCGTCACACACCGGGTACACCGGGAAATGTCGCTTGAGCGCTTCGCGCATGCCGTCCGTGATCGACAGCTCGGGCGTCAGCGCGAACGGATTCTTCACCATCAGGTCCTGGATGGGCTGGTCCGGCGATGCAAAGAGCAGCTCGCGAAACACGATCACGCCTACGAGCTTCCCGCTCTCGTCCACTACCCAGCCGTACGTGACCAGCGCCTTCTTCACGATGCGGCGCAGGCGTTCGATGATCTGTCCGGCCGTTTGATTTTGCTCGAGCACCGCGATCGGCGGGTCCATCAGGCGACCGATGCTGTCTTCGGGATACTGATGGTTGCGCGACCATTGCTCGCGCTGCTCGGCAGAGGCCGCCGCCAAGATGCGGCTTCTGCGCTCCTCCGCAAAGGCCCACAAGATTTCATCTGCGACGGCGGGGTTCTGCCGCGCGAGGACGCGCGCGATCAGCGCGTCGTCTTCGCCCTCGAGCTGCTGCACGGCTTCGTACGGGCCGACCTTCAGAACCTCTTCATCCAGTGCGGCGACGCGCGCGCCGTCGACTCGTTCACTCGGGGTACCGCTGTCGATCATGCTGCGACGCAGGTTACCAGCCAATCCGCCGGAGGTGTTACAGTGCGCCATGCCCTGGAGCGAGAAAGACATCGCAAATCAAACTGGACGTGTAGCCGTCGTCACGGGCGCGAACAGCGGAATTGGCCTGATTGCAGCGCAAACGCTGGCCAAAAAGGGCGCGGAGGTGATCCTGGCTTGCCGCAACCTGCAGAAGGGAGGGGACGCGCTCACCGGCATTCGTGCGAACGTGCCGGGCGCGAACGCGCGTGTGGAGTCGCTCGATCTCGCGAGCCTCGCGTCGGTACGCGCCTTCGCCGCGCGCATGCAACGCGAGCTGCCGAGACTCGATCTGCTCGTCAACAATGCCGGCGTCATGGCGATCCCGCGTGCGCTCACGGCCGACGGTTTCGAGATGCAGCTCGGGACGAATCACCTCGGCCATTTTGCGCTCACCGGCCTGCTCCTTTCGAAGCTCCTTGCAACGAGCGACTCACGGGTGGTCACCCTGAGCAGCGGGGTGCACCACTACGGTCGGATGGATTTCGACGATTTGATGGGCGAGCGCCGCTACGACAAGTGGCGCGCCTACTTTCAGAGCAAGCTCGCCAATATGCTGTTCGCGCTCGAGCTCGACCGCCGTTTGCGCCGGGCGGGCGCCGCGACGCTCAGCGTCGCCGCGCATCCGGGATACGCTTCGACCAACTTGCAGTACGTCGGCCCGGAGCTGACGCAGTCGAAGGTGGCGCGCGCGTTCGTGAGCGTCGGTAACGCCGTGCTCGCGCAGAGCGCGGAAATGGGCGCGCAGCCGACCCTGCGCGCCGCGACGGATCCGTCCGCGTCCGGCGGCCAGTACTATGGCCCCGGAGGCTTTCGTGAGCTGCGCGGTGCTCCGGTGCTCGTCAAACCGAGCCGCCGCGCGCAGGACGGCGACTCTGCCGCGCAGCTCTGGGACGTTTCGACCCGTCTGACCGGCGTCACCTACGTCGGCGTCTGATCAGCGCGCGGCTTCGGCGCACGTCTCGAGTAAGAAGCACAAGAGGTTGCGCGAGTCGCGCGGGTCGATGATGCCGTCGTCGAACAGGCGCGCGCTGCAGTACATCGACTCGGAGATGGCGTCGATGCCCGCCTCGATGGCGGTGCCTTGCGCGGCGAGTCGCGCGCGCGTCGCGTCGTCGACCGGGGTGCCGCTGCGCTGAAGCTTCGCTTCCGTCACGATCTGTAGGACCTTGCCGGCCTGCGCGCCGCCCATGACGGCCGTGCGCGCGGTGGGCCACGAGAACACGAAGTGCGGTTTGAGCGCGCGGCTGGCCATGGCGTAGTTACCGGCGCCGTAGCTATTGCCGACCACGAGCGCGATTTTCGGCGTGCGCAGGTTCGCGACGGCGCGGATCATGCGGGCGCCGTGCTTCACTTGACCGCCGCGCTCGGCGTCGATGCCGACCAGAAATCCGGTGGTGTTCTGCAGAAAAATCACGGGCAGCTCGGCC
>DATDJP010000160.1:0-4507 GCA_036520475.1 Polyangiaceae bacterium
GCCGCTGGATGAGCTGCTCATCGACACTGCCGAACTTGGTCCGGAGCTGCTCGAGCAACACCGCGCGCAAACCTCGGTGCAGTCCCTGCTGCATGCCTTGTTCCAGTCCCTGCTGAAGCCCCTCTTGCCGGCCTTGCTGTAGGCCCAGTTGTCGCATTTCTTCGGCGATGGTCATGAGGCTATCCTCGGCTTCGGGTAACACGTTGTGGACGACTTGCTGGAAGCGCTGCACGCCGAGCTGGTCGGCGACCATGGAAACATACCGGAAGAGCACCATGAGCGCATCTCGGCCACTTTCAGCGCGCTGAAGACTACGCAAAAGGTCGACCCACAGCGGAAATCGGAGCAGAAAGCGCTCCGTGGCGCGGACGTCTCGCAAGAACAACAGCGCCAACGTCCCGAAGGCGTTGAGCGCACGAGCGCGAATGTCCTCGTCCGTGGCGCGACCGAGGTCATCGACCAGAAATTCGAACCGAGGAGTGAGTCGAGCGAGGTCCGGGATGTCGTGGACAGCTGGGTCCATAATCTCGAAAAACGAAGTACCAGCAGTCCAGCCCCCATCGTGGTGGTGCACGACGATCGGAATGACGGGCGGCAGGCACTTCAGATCAGAAATATGCGCGCGGCAGCGCTCCCAGATACGGGTCTTGTAGCGCAAGAGCTGCAGGGGGACCCAGCGATCCGTCGAGCTCTTGTGCTCGAACAGAACGTAGACGAACGCCTCACGCCCCGCGACGCGCACCGAAAACAGAAGATCGCTCTGCGAGTCCCGGAGCGCCACATCTCGAAAATCGGCGGGGACGGGGGTGAGCGAACTGAAGTCGATGTGCTCGACGAGTGCCGGCGGCGCCATGCTCCGGATCAGCCCAGCGGCGTTCTCGACGTTGCCGAACGCTTCCTTGAACAGCTTGTCGTGCGGCGAATCCGTCATGCCCAAGGGGGATTCGGACAGCGGCGCGGGGCGGTTGCGAGCATTCACCCGTCGCAGCGCCGCATGACTCGACTCGGACATATTTCGACCGCGTTGCGAGCGAGGCCACGGGCGCGAACGGCCTCTCCGGTGCATCATCGACGCACTCATGCAACCGGGACACCTGTTCGTCTCTTTCTGGCACATCGCGCTATCCAACTTGCCCGTGGGCTGTTTCGTGCACCGCCGCATCAGCGCCGAACAGGCCCGGGCGCTCATTCAAGCGGCGCGCGATGCCGGTACTCTGTCCTGCGTCAGCAAGGCGGATCTACTGGCGCCCGCACGCAAACACGAAGCCGAGCAACAGGATGAGCTGCGGCAGGTGCTGGCTCAACACTACGGCATAGCGTTGTCGTCCGACGACTTTCTGAGCTCTCTGGACGGGGAAGGCGCGAATGAAGCTGACCTACAAGTGACCCGACCGCTCGACCTCGTCGCGGTGACCGGCTCCGGGCGCCTGATGGTGATCGATTGTCACTACGAATGGCCCAAACCGCGCAACCCTGGTGAGCTGAGGTTCGAGATCGCGCCGGACACCGTGACGTTCCACCTGTTCGAGACCGTGGAAGTCCAGTCCGCCGACACGGCTGCGGGCGACGTGCCGTCCAAGCTGAGCGTCCGTTTCGAAGAGTAAGGCGACGGCTGGCTATTCGTGACCGTTCCCGAGCTGCAAGGCTGCCACACGCAGGCGCGCAGCGTCGAGGAAGGCCACGAGCGGATCCGGGAGGCGATCGCGCTCGTCCTGGACCTGCCCGGCGACCGTTACGAAGGGGAGCTTGTCTCCGAGCCAGCCTGAGCCGCCGACCCTTCACCATCGTAGTGGCCCTCGCCACGAAACGGGCGGCATCGCTCAGGCGGCTGACGATGTTACAAAACGTCGGTAGATACAAACAAGTACCGACGTTTCGTAACATGCCTGGCGCGCGGATCGGACGAACGAGCGGCCCGCACTATGTCGCTCTTGAACACGACCCGATCGCGGCTCCCTGGGCGTACTCGCGCAGGAAGCCGGTCTCGTGATCACCGGCGATAAGATCTCTCGCCCGGTCAGCGTCATCCCAGAAGCCCCGCCGAGTCACACCGGGCTCACCGTGGCCGGCATCCCCGCGGAGCTACGACAGATGTTCGACGAGCTGGCTCAGGAGCCACTTTCGGACGTGAGCGCCCTGCGCGCTCAAATTGCCGAGCACATCACCGCCCTGGAAGAGGAGCACCACGTCAACGAGTTCGTCGATCTCGAGGGGGGCCACCTGGTCGCGCAGCAGTGCCGCCGCTTGCTCGATCGCTGGGATTCACTGCCTGTTCCGGATCGCCACCTGGCGCATGCCGCAGTCCGCTATTTCGTGAGCTGGCACGACGTCGAGCACGATCTGGACATCGGCGGCCTGGACGACGACAAGCAAGTCATGAACGCGGTCCTCGTGCACCTGGGCATCGAAGAAGAGTATGGCGCTCTCGCGAGCTGAACGGCGGGTACCCAGCGTGGTCTTCGCTCCCGGCGCGCGGGTGGAGCTCCAGTCGATGTACGGAGTACGGATGATGAGGCCCTTCAGGTCCATGGGGAGCCTCCTTTCACAGCGTCGAGTGAAAGGCCGTACGGACCAGTCGGGCGGTTCTATGGAGCCGCGCCTAGATGATTGCAATGGTTTAAGGGCTCAACCAGTTCCGCGTCGGCCACTCCTTATCGCCAGCCGGGCGGCTTTCCAACGCCGGTAGCAAATGTTACAAAACGTCGGTAGATACAAACAAGTACCGACGGTTCGTAACATGCCTCCCACTCCGCAGCTTCCGGCCCGTGTGACCCGCCTCATTCGCAAGAGGGGCGTGCTGCGCAGCCGTGACTTCGAGTCGCAAGGCATAAGTCGCGTCGCCCTCTCCCGGCTTGTCGAGCAGGGCAGCCTACAGCGTCTGGGACGCGGACTGTACGGCCTCTCCGGCGCGAAGCTGACGGAGCACCACTCGCTGGTCGAGGTTGCCGTGCGCGTGCCCTCGGGAGTCGTGTGCCTGCTCTCAGCCCTCCAGTTCCACAAGCTATCAACGCAATCCCCTCACGAGGTGTGGCTCGCGCTCGGGGTGAAGGCCCGGAAACCTGCTATCGAGTGGCCACCCATTCGCGTCGTGCGGTTCTCAGCGACAGCCCTCGCGCACGGCGTCGAGATCCACACGCTGGAAGGCGCTCAGGTCAAAATCACCTCTGCCGCAAAAACGGTGGCCGACACGTTCAAGTATCGGAACAAGATTGGCGTCGACGTGGCTATTGAAGCGCTCACCGAGTACCGCCGCAAGCGCGGCTCGGTCGACGCGCTCATGAAAGCCGCCGCCGTCGATCGTGTTGCCGGCGTCATCCGCCCGTACCTGGAGGCGATCTCATGACGCGGCCCGGGCCAAAGAAGGACGTCGCCAAGTCGGTTCGGGACCGCCTTCTCAATCTCGCGCGCGCTCGCCACGAGGACTTCAACTTCGTCCTGAACCGCTACGCGATGGAGCGCCTGCTCTATCGGCTTTCGATATCGCCGCACGGACCAGCGTTCATTCTGAAGGGCGCGATCCTTTTCACCGTCTGGTCCGGACACCCGCACCGTGCAACGAAGGACATCGACCTCCTTGGTACCGGCGCGCCCGACCTGGAACGCCTCGCACAGGTCTTCCGCGAAGTCTGCGACGTGGCTGCCGAGGACGATGGGATGACGTTCCTTCAAGCATCCGTCGCGGCGTCCCGCATCAAGGAAGATGCAACCTACGAAGGTGTTCGCGTGCATCTCACGGCCAAGCTGGGATCCGCTGTGCTCAATCTTCAAATCGACATCGGCTTCGGTGACGTTGTCACGCCTGCGGCTCTTTCAGCAGATTTTCCTGTACTACTCACCTCACCCCCACCCCGTCTACGCATCTATCCGCGTGAGACCGTTGTCGCGGAGAAGCTCGAAGCCATGGTGCAACTCGGCATCGGCAACAGCCGCATGAAGGACTTCTTCGACTTGCGCTTCCTCGCGCGGACGTTCGAGTTCGACGGCGACGTCCTCACGAAGGCGATCCTGGCGACTTTCAATCGGCGCGGCACGCCAATTCCTCCGGACGAACCGCTCGCTTTCACGACGACCTTCGTGGACAATCCGCAGAAGAATGCTCAGTGGCAGGGCTTTCTAAAACGGTCCGGCGTGGCTGACACGGCGCTGGCGCTGCCGACGGTGGTCGCCGAGATCAAAGCGTTCGCGTCCGAGCCTCTCGACGCTGCACGCCATGCGAGGTCGTTCAGGAAGAAGTGGTCAGCGGGAAGCTGGCAATGAACCTTGCGGGTGGTCAGCTCGCTGTGTTTCCCCGGCGATCTATGAGACCTGTACGAATCGGCCATCGCCCTATGGCGACGGCTGGTGAAGACCATTAGGTTACCCAGACGAGGTTGGCATGTCAGTACGTTCGCTCCTTCTGCAAGGCGGCACGGACGCCCAGAATGGTGACTACACACTCCTACGCGAAGCGTCTCAATCTGCCGATCGTCGCGTTGGTATCTGGTCGACTTTGAAGGACGCCAAGGCC
>DATDJP010000161.1:0-19061 GCA_036520475.1 Polyangiaceae bacterium
GGCCGGTCGTATAAGGATAGCCTTTCGCGGCCGAGCGCCCGAGACTCGGCCACAAGACGGTACTTTCAACGAGGTAGGAGCTTCAAGCATGCGGTCGAAGACCTTGAACCTGTGCGCTGTGGGCGCCGTGACCCTTCTCACCCTTGCCGCTTGCAAGAAGAAGGACGAGGAAGCGCAGTACGCGGGTTATCAACAGGGGCAGCAGCCTGGTTACCAGCAGCAGCAGCCGGGTTACGAGCAACAGCCTGGCTACCAGCAGCAACAGCCCGGCTACCAGCAGCAGCCCGGTTACCAGCAGCCGGCCCCCTCCCAGACGGCGCCGCCGCAACAGACGCCTCCGCCTGCTCAGGCTGGCGGTGCGGCGCAAGCGCTCGATCCAAGCGCGGGTGCGGCAGTGCAGCCCGTGCTCAATCAGCTCGCGCGCAACGAAGCAGCGGCCGGCGCACGCCCCGTGGGTTCGTCGCTGGTCGGTAACTTCCAGCAGGGGCAAGCGCTGGAGTCGCAGCTGCAACTGCAGCCCGGCAAGTGCTACACGGTGGTGGCCGCCGCGCTCCCGCCGGTAACCGAAGTGAACGTCAAGTTCCTCGCGGTGACGCCGATTCCCGGCTCGGCGATGGTCATGGCTCAGGATCAGGATACGGGAAGCCAGGCCGTGCTCGGCCGGAAGCCGAACTGCTACAAGAACCCCGCACCCTTCGCGTTGCCCGTGAAGGTCGTGCTGGAGGTCGCGGGCGGCTCCGGTCTGGCGGCTGCTCAGGTTTACGAGAAGTAATCGCAGCGGCGGAGGGCGCGGCGTTCTCGATCGGCGCCGCGCGCCTCTCTCGCCGGCCCGCTCACACGAACGTCTGCTGCCGGCGCGTGCGATAGAGCAGGACGAGGAAGGTCGGGCCACCGATCAGCGCTGTCATCGCCCCGACGGGGGGCTCGGTGCCGAGCCAGCGGAACGCGACGCGCACGAGCACGTCACACAGCACGAGCGTGCTTGCACCGAGCAGCAGGGCCGCGGGCAACACGCGCCGGTGATCGGAGCCGACCAGTCGCCGCGCGGCGTGCGGCGCGATCAACCCGACGAAGCCGATCAAACCCGTGAGACTCACGATCGCGCCGGCGACCGCCGAGGCAGCGAAGAACATGCGGCGCTCGAGCTTGCCGACCTCGATGCCCAGGTGCGCCGCGGGTTCGCGGCCGAGCGCGAGCACGTTCATACGGCCGGAGTCCCACACCAGGAGCGACATCCCGAGCACGACCCAGAAGCTCGTCATGGCGAGCTGGAGCCCCGAGGGGACATCGAGGAAACCCATCAGCCAGAACAAGAGCTCCTGCGCCTTGCTGGCGCTGACCAGCGTCTTGATGAAGGTGATCACCGAGGTAGCGATCGAATTGACGATCACGCCGGCGAGCAGAATCGTGGTGCCGGACACCTCACCGCCGGCGCGCGCTATGGCGTACACGAGCAAGGTGGCCAGGAGACCGCCGAGCAGCGCCGCGGCGGGGACGAACGCCGCTCCGAACAAGGAGAGCGCGTTCACCCCGCTCACCAGGGCCAGCGTCGCGCCCGCGGCGGCGCCGCCAGAAACGCCCAGTACGTAGGGATCCGCGAGGGGATTCCGGAGCAGCGCTTGAAACGCGACGCCGACGCCGGCCAGGCTCGCGCCGGCGAGGGCGGCGAGCGCGACGCGAGGCAGCCGCGCCGCCAAGATGATGGTCCGATCCAGGCCCTCGGGCTCGCGCAGGGCGCGCGCGACGCTCACCGACTCCGCGCCGAACTGCATGGCGAGCGCGACGCTCGCGAGCAGCAGCACCACGAGACATGCAAAGACCACACGCGTGCGGCTGCGCGCGTCAGCGCGGGCGCGAGCGCGAGCGGCCGGTGTCGGCTTCGGCGAGAGTGTTGCGCTCATGCAATATGCGCAGGCCGTTGAGCGTCAAGAAAGGCTCGACAGTCTCTACCTTCTTGGTGTGCTTGAGCAAATGCTGAATCAAGGTGCCGGTGGCGATCACCGCGCACGGGAAGGCGAGCTCGACTTCGATTTTCTGCACCAGGCCGTCGACCAGGGCAGCGTAGCCGTGGATCAAGCCGGATTGCAGGGCGTGCGTGGTGTTGCGTCCGACGACGCGCGGCGGTTCCGCGATCTCGATGCGCGCGAGCTTCGCGGCGCGCCCGAGCAGACCATCCAGACTGACCTGGATGCCCGGCACGATCACGCCGCCGATGTATTCGCCCTTCGGCGAGATGCAGTCGAACGTCGTGGCCGTGCCGAAATCCACGACGATCACGCCGCCCCGCACCTTCTCGTACGCCGCGACCGCGTTGCAAATGCGATCAGCGCCCACGTCACGCGGGTTCTCGTAGAGCACGGCGATGCCGGTCTTGAGGCCCGGCCCGACGATCAGCGGCTCGCGCGCGAATGCGTGCCGGATGGCGTCCGCTATCACGTCCGTGATGGGGGGGACGACGCTGGCCATGATGGCAGCGCTCACGCTGCTCGGATCGTAACCCCGCAAGGTCAACATTTGCCGCATCAGGACGCCGTACTCGTCCGGGGTACGCGTGCTCACCGTCGACGCCCGAAACGTCTGCTTCAGGTTTTGGCCTTCGTACAGGCCGAACACCACGTTGGTGTTCCCGATGTCCACGGCGAGCAGCACACTGCCAGCGTATCGCGGTGGACGGCCTCCTGCAGCGAAACTTCGTCCGCGCGCGCCCGGCTCACTGCAGAATCGTCACGCGCAGGATGACATCGCCGGGCGCGAGCCGCTCCCAGCCGGGCTCGGCGCGACCGATCAGCGAGTATTTGCCGTCCAGGTGCGGCTGCGGGCCGAGCGTGACGAACAGCTGACTCGAACCGGTGTCTCGGCCGGCGAGCGCCACACCGACGCTCAGGTGGTCGAAGCGGAGCGGCGAGGTTTCGCAGGGCAATGGGGGCAGCGCGGCCCCGCCGAAGCCGTCGCCGCCGGGATCCCCGAACTGCGCGACGAAACCGGGAACGACGCGATGCACCTGCAGGCCGTTGTAAAAGCCGCGCCGGACAAGCTTCTGGACGCGCGCCACGGCCACCGGGGCGTCTCTGCTCTCGAGCACCATGTCGAGCTCACCGACGTCCGTGGTGAAACGCAAACGCACCTGCCGTGGCAGCGCGGCGTCGAGCTCTTCGGGTGGCTGCGCGTGGGGCACCGAAGCCGCGCACGACTTGCGCTGATCGCCGAGCAGTCGCAGCGCGCGCTCGGCGTGTTCGCGGAGCGTGGGGTTCGGGCTCCTGCAATCGCCCTCGATGGCGGGCTTGTAACTCAGGAGCTGCAGCGCCGCGGCCGCGTCCACGAGCGCGACGCGCGTCTCGATGGCGTCGGGGCTGCGTTTTCGGTGAAAGGTTTCGTGGAGCGCGTCCAATACCGCTTTCGCCGGCTTGATCGCGCTCGGCTCCGGGGCCGCGGGCGTCTCCCGAGCCGGACGCTCCTCTGTCGCGCGGTCGGGGTACGCCGCGAGTACGCGCGCCGCGGCCGCGACCACGCCGTCTTCCTTGGCGGTGAGCGCGCCCGCCAGCATTTCGTGCGGACGAGCGATCTCGGGGTGCCCTGGCATCAGCGCGATCGCGGCTTGACGAACGAGACTGTCTTTAGCGTCGAGCAGCATTCGCCAGCGCACCGCGCGTGCCTCCGTGATCGCGGCGCGCTCGAGCACTCGCATCACGGCGAGGAGCCCGACGCGGCCCTCGCGATCCGGGTCGCAGGCCGTGAGCGCCGGGTACAAGCTGCGCGTTTTTGCGAGGAGGCCCGCCGCCGCGCAGCGCACGAGCACGATGCGGCGCGTCAGCGCCTTGGGATCGGTGCCCTCGAGCGGATACTTTGCCAGCGGCTCGAGCACGCTCTCGGAGGCGGCCGGACCCGGTCGCAAGCTTTCGAGGACCGCGCTGAGCACGCCGAAATCAGCGCTCATCAGCCGCTTCAAGCGCTCGGCTTCTGCCGGCACGAGTGTCTTCAACGATCCGAGCAGCGCCTGCTGCCCGGGCTCGCCGAGCCGACCGAGCTCACGGGCGGCATCGGCGCGTTCGTACGGCGTGAAATCCGGGCTCTCGAGCACGCGGGCGAGCTCGGGCACGGCACCGGGTCCGGCTCTGCCGAGCGCGCGCACGGCGAAGGCGCGCGTCGAACGCGTGCTCTTGAGCGCCAGCGTGGCGATGCTCGAGAGCCGCGACGCGAGCGGCTCGTTCGTGGCAGGCAAGCGCGTGAACGCGAACAGCGCCGCAGGCAGCGGCTCACTCCTTCCGGGGCCGGCGGCATCGAGCAGGGCGACGAGCGACGTGTCGTCCAGGCGCAGGCGCTCGGCGGCCAGGCGCCCGAGCGCGAGGGCCGCGGCCGTTCGGCGAGCGTGCGGCCCCGTCAGCCACGTCCGCAGCGTATGCTCCGCTTCCGGGCTCGCGCAGCGCGCCAGCGCCATAGCGAGCGCTTCCTGTACGAAGGCGTCGTCCTGTTGCGATTGGCGCTCGGGCGGTGGCCGCACCGCGTGGGGCGACAGCGCCCACGAGGTGCCCCGTAGCGCCAGGCGGCGCACGACGTCCGGTTCGCGGCCCTTGCAGGTGACACCGAGGCCGTACGCGGCCCAGCGCACGACCTCTGGATCCTCGTCCGCCAGCGCGGAAGCCAATAGCTCGGCGCCACGGTTGTCGGCGATGCGCGCCAGCGCGCGCGCCGCGCGGCGCCGAACCTCGACATTGCGTTGTCGCAAATCGTCCGCGCCGATCGGCTGCGAATCACGGCGCGCCTCGAGCGCCGCGAGCTCGGTCAGGCGCTTACCGGAGGCGCTGGGCCGAGCCTGGGCCTCGGCGGGCTTGTCGCCAGCGTTCGCGGACGGATCGGAGCGCCGGCAGCCAGCCGCGTACAGCGCGAGCAGCGAAAGGCAGAGCACGGGCAGACGCGTCAGCCAGATGCGCGCGCGCTCCAGGAGCCGACGCAGCTGGCGCTTCACGACGCCGACGCGGGGCGAGCGCGCGGGCATGGCCTCGCTCGTGAAGCCCACCAGTCGAAAGCAATGCTGTGCGCGCGGCATGTGCCAGTCGCACGTCACTACGCTGACGTGACGGCAGCCGGAGTCGCGCAGCAGATGCGCAACGTAGCGCGCGTTCTCGAGCGTGGAGAACGACCAATCTTCGCGCACGATTGCCTGGTCAGGGACGCCTCGGTCGACGAGTGCGTGGCGCATCGCCTCCGACTCGGACAGCCCGTGCCAGCGCCGTCCGCCAGCCACGATGACGCGCGCGCCGGGACGTTCGCGAAAGATTCGCGCTGCGTGCTCCACGCGCCGCAGCGCGGCCAGAGAGGGACGCCCAGCTGGCCCGATCCGGCATCCGAGTACGACGATCACGTCCGGCGGCACGGCGGGACGTTAACACTGAAGCCGCGGGCGTGACGCTACAGACAGGCCTGGCGGATCGCGGCGATCAGGCGCGTGCGATCCCAGGGTTTGGCGAAAAACGCGTGCGCCTGGCTGAGCTCGCGCAGGTCCGGATCGCCGCTCACGACGATGCAACGCGAGCCGGGTGCATAGGTCGCGAGCGCCGCGACCAGCGCGGCGCCGTCGCCGTCCGGGAGCCGCGCGTCCGTGACGATCACGCGCACGGCGTGCTCGGCGAGCAATGCGCGAGCCGACGCCAGGCTATCGGCCGTGATCACGTCGAAGCGCTCGCGCCGCAGATCTTGAGCGAGGGCACGGCGCACGCTCGCATCCGCGTCGAGCACGAGGATGCGCTGCGCCTGTGGGTCGAAGCTCGGGAGCACGAGCTCCGCGCGCGTCCCGCCTTCGGGACGACTTCGCAGGCTGACGCTGCCGCGATGGTCGGCCATGATTTGCTGCGTGATGGCGAGGCCCAGGCCCGTCCCTTGCCCGGGCGGTTTGGTCGTGGCGAACGGCTCGAACAAGCTACCTGCCATCTCCGGCGAAACGCCCGGACCGTCGTCGTCCACCTCGATGTGCACGAGCCCGGGCTGCTCGCGGACACGCAATTGCACGGTTTTGCCGCCGGCGGCGGCGGCGTCAACGGCGTTCGAGAGCACGTTCAAGATGGCCTGCGCGAGCCGTGGAGGATCGTGCGGCACGCGGGCGTCGAGGGCACTTTCCACACGCAACGTGACCCGGCGCTCGCCTGCGCGCGGCCTCACCATGCGCAGCGCGATATCGACCGCTTGCGCCAGTGGCACGTCGCACAGCTGAGGTCGCTCGCGACGCGCGAAGCCGCAGACGTGCTGCACGAAGCTGCTGATGCGCTCGATGGCCAGCGCGATGTCGCGCGTGCACTCCCCAAATTCGGGGTCGTTCGCGCCTTCCGCCATTTCGGCCAGATACGCCGTAGACGCGTCAATCACGGCCAGCGGGTTGTTGATCTCGTGCGCCATGCCGGCCGCGATGCGACCGATCGCGGCCAGGCGTTCGGCGTGCTCGAGCTCGCGTTCCAGCCGCCTTCGCTCTGTGATGTCGAGCGACACCTCGGCGAAGCCGAACGCTGACGCGGCGGAGCTGACCGCGGGCGAAAGCGACAGCAGCACCAGGATTTCACGGCCGTCTTTGCGGCGCCGCAGGACCTCGAGCACTTGCCGGACACCGGCGCGCAGGCGCTCGTGGCTCGCCCCCGCGTCCACGTCCAGCACGGACACGTGCCGGCCGAGGATCTCCTCGGGCGCGTAGCCGTACACCACGCGCGCTCCGGGATTCCAGGAGCGGATGGTGCCGTCGCCTCCGAGCCCCACGATGGCCTCGAAGCTGGTTTCGACCAGCATCGCCAGCTCTTCGACGTGCGCTTGCAGGTTGCGACGCCCGAGCTCGAGGCCTGCGAGCTCTTGCTCGCGTGTCAGGAGCGCCGCGAGCTCCGCGGCATCGAACGGTTTGGGGATGGCGACCGCGACGCCGGTCGCCGGCGCGTGCTCGGGGTCCGCCATCAAGTAGATGCGAGTCCACGGTGCTTGCGCGTGCAAGCTCGCGATCAGATCGTCATGCCCCTGCATGGCGTTGTCAGCGACCAGGACCAGCGGGGGCGCGTTCTGCACGCGCTGTTTTGCGTCGCACACCGCGGACTCCCACGCCGTCTCTTGTCCCAGACGGGTGAGCGCGGAGCGCAGCGAGCTCGCGGCTTCTGCGTCGTCCGAGACGATCAGGATGCTCATGGCCGGGGATCGACGGGTACTGCCTCGCGTCCGCTTGTGGGCGGCTGGAGCGTGGCGAGCACTCGCTCGCGCCACGCAGCGAGCTGCGCTGGCGACCACGAGGCCAAAATCTCGACGACTGCGGCCAGGCGCACGGCCGTGCTTGCGGGAACTGCGCAGCCGCCCTCGGTGAGCTGGAGCACGAGCCCTTCGACGGCGCGCTGGATCATGGGCGCCAGTGCGAGCGGGCGCTGCGCTTCCGCGCCGCTCATCACCAGCGCTTCCACGAGCTCGATCTCGCTGGCACTGGTCTGCGTGTGCGGCGCGTCCTCGAAGCTCGGCAATTTCGCAGGCGGCGCTCCGTCAGCGGGCGCTGCGACTCGGTCGTGGGTGGTCGGCCGCGAGCGGTCTCCCTGCAGGGACTGCATCGGGAGCACCTCGAGCACGTCCGTTCCGACGCGGATGACGTCTCCGGCCTCGAGCTGCCGCGCGCCGGAGATGCGATCGTCGTTGACCCATGTTCCGTTCGCACTGTTCAAATCCACGATGCTCAGGGTCTCCCCGGTCACGTGGAGCGCGCAGTGCTGGCGCGACGACTGAGGATTGCTGAGAACGATGCTGCAGTAAGGACTGCGACCCACCACGGTCTCACCGCGGCGGATCGGAAAGCGAGTCCCGCGATATTTCAACCAGTATGTACTCACAGCGGCTCGTATCGGCTATACGGCACTCGACTCCAGTTTCTTCATGGGACCGGAGCGCGTTTTTTGC
This sequence comes from Polyangiaceae bacterium, assembly GCA_036520475.1. Taxonomy (GTDB): domain Bacteria; phylum Myxococcota_A; class Polyangia; order Polyangiales; family Polyangiaceae; genus DATDJP01. The sequence continues at coordinate 7,903 of DATDJP010000161.1, forward strand.
GGACTGAATGCGCGCGCGGCCTGGCCTTCGCGCTCACCTACTGCTAAAGGCACACACCAGGAGTTTACGGTGTTTTTCCGCGGTGAGCCGGCGTCATGCCGACCCTGGCGACCGCCCCCTTGGCTCGAAGATCGTGGCTTCCACCCCTCCCACAGTGGGGAATGATAACCCCGATCGTATGCCAGCCGGCTCGGAGAAAGGGCGGCGTTCTCGAGCGCCCCGCGCCTCGGGTTCGAGGCCCGGGCAGCGCGATGGAGATTCCACGGTGCGCCGCGGTGCGCAGAACACCATCGACGAGCCCGCGGCCGAACCCGCGGTAGATCCCGGCTCTCCGGCGATCTACCCGGTCGAGTTCGCGGAAGAGCGGGTGGACGCCGAAGCGGCGAAGGTCGTGCGGCGTCTCACGCGCCACGGGTACGAGGCGTACCTTGTAGGGGGATGCGTGCGCGACCTGCTGATCGGTCGCGCGCCCAAAGATTTCGACGTGGCGACCAGCGCCCGTCCCGACGACGTGAGACGGCTGTTTCGCAACTCGCGCATCATCGGGCGCCGCTTTCGGCTGGTGCACGTGCTGTTCGGCGGCGGCAAGGTGATCGAAACGGCGACTTTTCGGCGCGCGCCGCAGCAGAATGAGGAGCGCGAGGGCGACGATTTGCTGATTCGCAACGACAACGTGTTCGGCGACTCGCACGAGGACGCCGCGCGCCGCGACTTCACCATCAATGGCCTGTTCTACGACCTCGAGAACAATCAGGTGCTCGACTGGGTGAACGGCATGCCGGACATCGAGCGGCGCACCGTGCAGACCATCGGCGATCCGGTCGTGCGCTTCCTCGAGGATCCGGTGCGCATCTTGCGCGCCATCAAGTTCAGCGCGCGTCTCGACTTGGCCATCAGCCCTGACGTGTACGACGCGATAGTTCAGTGCCGCAGCGCGCTGGCGATGGCCGCGCGGCCGCGTCTGTTCGAGGAGCTCTTGCGTTTGCTGCGCGGTGGCGCCGCGCATCGTTCGATCTGGCTCGCGTGGGAGACTGGAGTGCTCGACGTCATGCTGCCCGAGCTCGCCGCGTATCTGGCCGATAGCGAGCTCGATGATGGGCTCGTGTGGCGGCTGCTCACGGAGGTGGATGCGCTCACCGCAGAGCGGGGCGCGGCGCTCGACGACGTGGCGCTGATGACGGCGCTGCTGCTCGAGCCGATGAACGAAGCGTGCTCCGGCACGAAGGATCGCGTGGAGGCGGCATACGAGTTCCTCGACCCAGTCGTCGATCGCCTGAACATTCCGCGGCGGATCGCGGACGCCATGCGCCGGCTCGTCGCCGTTTTGCCTCGGCTCGAAGGCGGCCGCGCGGCGCGCTTTGCGCGCACGCCATTGTACCCGATGGCCCGCGAAGTGTTGTTGCTGCGCGAGCGTTCGCGTGGCAGAGCCGAGGTTGGCCATGAGCAGGAACAGAGCGCAGGTCCGGCCAACGCTGCCGAAATTCCTTCCCATTCTGTACGTCGCCGTCGCCGTCGCCGTGCCCGACGCCCGCAGGTGGAATGACGTCCACTACTCCTGAGGCGGAAGCCAGGGGCGCCGAGTCGGCGGTGGCCGCTCGCCAGGCCTTGCTCGAGGGAGTCGGCAAGGAGGTGGCGGCGTCTTTCCCCGGCATCACGCGTCTCGGTGGACAGATCGTGGCGGCGTTGTACCTCTCGGACGTGCCGCGCTCGATGGATCAGCTTTCTCTCGAGCTTGGCCGCTCGAAGAGCAACATTTTCGCCAATTTGCGCGCGCTCGAGGCGGCGCAAATCGTCGAGCGCCGTAGGGAGCCCGGCGCGCGTCACGACACGTTCACGCTGCGTGGCGCGTACCCGGACGTGATCGTCGGCGCCTACATCACGCGCCTGCGCCGCGTCGTTGCCGACAAACAGCAGCTCGTGCAGCGCTCGCTCGCCTTGCTCGGTGACGCCCAGGGGGCGGAAGCCGACGCCCTGCGCAAGCGTCTGGACGAGCTCGGGCGCAAGTACAGTCTGTTCGCCGACGTGTTCGACAAACTCCTGCCGGGCCTCGAAGGGCCGGTGGATCTCGAACGGCTGATCACCAAGCTGCCGCCGCAGGTCATCGCGACCGTCGGTCAGCTGGTGCGCGCAGCCGTTGATCTCGGCCACCGCTGGTCGAGCAACCGCTGCGAGAACAGCGCCGCGGACAAGTCGGCCAGCGAGTGATCGAGACCGCGCGCGTCGCCGGTCGTCGCGGTGCGTTCAGAGTTAACCGCCATCGGACGCCAAGGCTCGCCATGTTCGCCAAGTTTTTTTGGGTTCGCACCGTTCGGAGCTGAGCGGCGCGGGGCAGAGCAGTGGATCGGCGATAGCGACGTCCGGCGTGCACGGCCGTACGCTACGCCGCGCAGGCGAACCCCCAAAAAATTCTCTGGCGTCCGCGGCGGACCTTGGCGCCGCGAACCCGGAACGCACCAGTGGGTCGAGGTACTAGTTCGAATTGAGCTCGACTCGCAGCAACTTGCGGCCGATGAAGATGTAGTCGCCGTGGGAGAGCGGCTTTTCGGACTTGATGCGCACGTAGGTGCCGTTGCGGCTGTCGAGGTCCGTGAGGACGTACTTGCCCTCGCGCTCTTCGACGAGGCAGTGCTTGCCCGACATGTAGACATCGCCCGGGAAGTTCAAATCCCCGTCTTCACGCCCGACCCGCAGGCTATTGCCACGCGCGCACACGGTCATGCCGACGGCACCGCCTTCGAGGATCTGATTCAGGCGAAACGCGCTCGGGTACTTCGGGGAAGAGTAGAAGAACGTGCCGTCCGTGTCGGCGCCGTCCGACGCCTTGGGCGTGGGATCCAATCGAAACAGCTGCTCTCCCGCGAGGAACGTGTCCCCCGGTGCGATCTCGACGCTGCCGCGCACGCGGACGTAAACGCCGTTCAGCGAGCCCTCGTCGCGCACGACGAGCCGGCCGTCGCGGTAAAACAGGTTCGCGTGTTTGGGGGAAACGAACGGGTCGTCCGGAAACTCGAGCTGACCCGTGCGGCCGACCAGATGCTGCTCGGCTTTGAGGTGGTAGCTGAGCCCGTCCATCCCTTCGCCGCGGATCAGGATCAAGCGCGCCTTCTCGGGATTCTGCATGTCGCTGTAGAAGCGCGCCTGCATGTGCAGGATCTCGTCCGGCACGGGTGCGCCACAGCGACCGCAGAATTTGTGCCCGCTCGGCACGGGAGTCATGCACGAGTTGCACACGTAGTACTTCGCTTGATCCATCGACTCCTCCTCGGATTTCGGCTCGGCTGGGTGCTCGCGCTCCGGTGTCCGGCTACGCGACCCTCTACTAATTTCGGTTAAATGGGAATGGTATTTCGCGGACCGCTCCGCGCCGAACTCGGCGACGTAGACCTCGCGTTCGGCCTCGGGAAAGACCAGCTCGTTCCCACACAGCCCGCAGCGGGTCGCGCCGATTGGCCCATAGCCGTCGCATCTGCCGCAGACTATGCCGATTTCTAGCGTGTTGTCCGGCAGTTCCAGCACGGCTCTGGAAAGGTAGGGATCGGGCCTCGTGAACGTCAAGGGCGGCCTGTTCAGCGCAGGAAGGTGAAGCGGCTCTTCTGATCGAAAAAGCCCGCCTTACCGAGCAGCCGAAAGACCACCGTCTCGCGGCAGGACGCGCGGTCGACCAGGCCGTAGTCGCGCGAGTCGTACGGGAAGAGCCGGTTGTCGCTGAGGAGGAACGCTTTGCCCTGTTCCACGACGCGTTCGACGGGTTTCGGAAACTTCTTGGAACCGGCGCTGGAGCCTCGCATGTGGGCGTTCCCGCGCAGCACTTCTTCGTCACACGTCTGCGTCACTTCCTCGCCGCCGTTGGGGGGTACGGTCGTGAACTCGGGGCAGGCCCGCTCCGTGTTGGCAAGCCGGCCATTCACGGACACGCCCGCATCCCCGGTCTTCACCTTGTCGCCGGTGTTGCCGACGATGCGGCCGATCACGACGCGATGCGGGGCATCCGGCTCGGGGCACAGCACCAGGTCCCCGTACTCCGGCTTGCTGAGTCGCCAGAGAATGATCCAATCGCCTCCTCGCACCGTGGGCGCGAGGGATGCTTCGAGGTACGGGTCGTTCGTGGGGACCTTCCACCACCGGAGCGCCGTGTAGCGAGCGATCGCGATCAGCGCGGCGAGGACGACCGCCGTCCACAGGAGGAACCGCACCAGCTTGCGCATGAGGCGAGCGTATCAAACCGTCGAGAGCAGCCCAACATCGTGGCCGAGATGGCAGCCCCCGGGTGAGCGAGGCTCCCTCAGGGGCTGGCGGTCGCGCCGCGCGCGGGGGGTGCGCAGTCGACGGGCGGTAGCTCGGCCGGGCTCGCGCCTGCGGCGATCAGGCTCGAATTGGCGAACACCGCGCGCCAGCGGTCGAGCCGCGTGAACTCGGACAAACCGCGCGTCTGCTCGCTACCATCCATGACGCTCGCCGAGATGACGCCCACGATTTCGCCCGTTCGCTGGCTCACGCCGGGGCCGCCGGAGTCGCCGGGGCAAATCGCCGCGTCCAGCCGAAAGCGTCCACTTGCCAGACGCGTCAGGTTGCCGCCGCGTCGCGTGCTCCGGCGGATCGCGTCGCTGCTCTCCGCGCAGCGCCCGAAGCCCATGGGCTCCACGAGCTCTCCCAGCTCGGGTGCTGCGTCGAGCCTGGGCGCCGCGTGCCGTACGCCCGAGAGCTTCCGCGCGAGCACGAGGACGGCGACGTCGCCTTCGCCTGCGGCGTGGCCGCAGCTCGGCGCCACGATGGCGCGCACTGGAACCTCGTCCCACGGCAAGTAGTCCCCGCCGAGCTCGACGCGGATGCGAGCGGGCGGCACGTCCTCGGGCAGCATGTTGCCCGCGCTGTCGCGTTCACTCACGCAGTGGTGCGCCGTCAGCACGCGGTTCGCGTCGATGATCGTGCCGGAGCACGTCACGTTACCGGCGACGATGCGCACGACGTAGTCGTCCTCGCTGGCGAGCGTCCAGGGTACCTGGCTCGTGTCGGTGCGCGGCTTCGGCTCAGGCGCCGATGCCGGCGTGGGGCGCGGCGGCGTGACGTCGATGCGAAAAGGGCGAAGGCGCGCGCAACCGAGCAGCATCAACGCGATGGAGAGACACGCCGGCGCCCGCGCCGCGTGCCTCCACCGAACTCTCTCGCCGCGCTGATGGATGGATCGCAAACCGGTACCTCGAGCTCGTATGTGACGAGCTCCAACGTCAGTGTACCGAAAGACAACGGCCAGTGAAATTCGTTCCGCCTGACGTGCACCACGCGTGCGTGTAGGCGCGACGGCGACAAGGTGAGCGGCGCCTGCTCGCCCGGCGCATCAAATCGAGACGAGGTCGTCCTTGTGCACGACGATCACGTCACTGCCGTCGATACCGAACAGCAAATCCAGCTCACGCCCTTTTTTGCCGGCGGAGCGCGCGACGTCCAGGGCTCCGAGCCGTGTGAGCCCGCGCGCGACCTCGCTGCCGTCGGGTGCGACCAGGCGTACCGAGTCGCCCGGGTCGAATTGACCGCGCACGCCGAGCACGCCGACCGGCAACAGGCTGCTCTTGCCCGCTGCCATCGCCGAGGCGGCGCCGCTGTCCAGGAGGATCGTGCCGCGCGGCCGCAACGTGAACGCAATCCAATGTTTCCGGGCTCGCATCACGGGGCCAGAGCGCGGAAAAAAAGTGCCGACGTCGGCGCCACTCAGCACCTCCGAGAGCACGTTCGGGTGCGCCGCCTTGGCGATCACGACGTTGGCCCCGGCGCGGCACGCCTTGCGCGCGGCGTCGAGCTTGCTCGAGATCCCGCCGCTTCCGACCCGCTCGGCGCTCTCCGCCACCTGTCCGATCTGCGTGTGTTCCGTCATCGTGGCGATGCGCTGGCCGTCGGTGCCGAGCACGCCTTCGATGTCGCTGAGCAGCACCAAGAGCTCCGCCCCGACCAGCGGCGTGACCATGGCGGCGAGCTGATCGTTGTCGCCGAAGCGGATCTCGTCGGTGGCGACCGTGTCGTTTTCATTGACGATCGGCACCGCGCCCGCGTCGAGCAGCGCGGCCAGCGCCTCGCGCGCGTTGTTCAGGCGCTCGCGATCGGCCAGGTCGGCGTGGGTGAGCAGCACTTGCGCTGCAGTGACCCCAAAAGCGGCAAAGGCCTCATCGTAGCGGCGCATCAACACGCTCTGACCCGCGGCGGCCGCGGCCTGCAGGCGCGACATCTCCTTCGGGCGCTGTTTGTAGCCGAGGCGCGCGCAGCCAATGGCGATGGCGCCGCTCGATACGAGCACGCAGCTGCGCTTGCGTCCGATGACCGCGGAAATCTGCTCCGCCAGGTGGCGTGGACTCTCGGCGTCGCCCGCGAGCGCTCGCGAGCCGATCTTGACGACGATGCGGCGGGCACTTTTGAGCTCGGCGCGTGAGCCGGTGCCAGGCTCGGGGTGTTCGGAATCGTGTGCGGTCACGGCGGTTTCAGCGCCACCACGTTCACGACGCCCCGAGCGCGTCAAGGTCCGCCTGCGCGGCCTGTACGGGGATCATTTCGATGATGCCGGCTTCGGCGGCCAGGGCCGCGTCGAGGATCGCGTCCGCGCTGGTGCCGTCCGGCAACCGGACGAGCAACCGTGAGCTCTCCCCGTCCCCGCCGACTTGGCCAAGCGAAAGTGAGAACACGCGGCAGCCGCGCCGCTCGAGCTCCCCGCGAAACAGCGCGCCGCCTCCGATCGCGCTCACTCGATAGACGGCGCTCTTGCCGAACAACTCCGAAGGGGAGCCGGCGGCGAGCAGGCGGCCGTTTTCGAGGATCAACACCTGTTGCAAGGCGTCGATGAGACCGCGTTCGCTGCCGGCGGCGGGTATGCGGCGGGCCGAGCAGAGCAGCCGGCGTTCGGCCGCGGCCCGCTGGAGCACGTAGGCCACGAGCTCCTGTCCGGGCTCGTCGAGATCGGCCAGTGGTGCGTCGAGCACGAGCGCTGCGGGGCGAGTCGCCGTGGCCTGCACGATCCCGAGCACACGGCGCTCTGCTGGCGTCAGACTCGAGAGCCGGCGGGCCGCCAGGTTGTCGACGCCGAGATCGGAGAGGCAGCTCTGTGCGGAGGCGCGCGCGTGCGAAGCGCTGACACCGGCGAGCTCTGCGCTCCTCTGCACGTATTCGAGCGCCGACCACTGCGGCGGGAGCGGTGGGTCGTGGCAGGCGACGCCCGCAGCTCCGCTTTGTACGGCGTCGCGTGCGTCCATCCCCAGCAGCTGGCACGAGCCTCCGGCGAGCTCTGCGCGGCCCGTCAGATAGAGGAACAGGGGTTCCCAGGCGCCGACCAGGCCGACCTGGTCTTGCTCCGCGGCGCAGGACAGACCGTCGATGAGCGCCGCCCCGTCCACGTCGATCCGCAGATCGGCACAGGAAAGCAGCGCCACGCTCACGGCGTCACGGCCACGAGCTCGATTTTCGCCATGGCCTTGTCTGGCGGAAACACGACGAATGGCCCGATCGCGCGCGCGAGCTCGGCCAGCGCCGGAGGCAGCGGCAGCCCGGCGTGCTGCGCGTGGATGCCCTCGATGCCGAGTATGCGACCGATCAGCGACGTGTCCGGCGGCGGCAATTCGACGATGGGCGCGTAGTCGGGGATGTTCGCGGCGCGCCGCGCGTATTCGAGAGCCTGGCGCAGGCCGCCGAGCTCGTCGACCAAGCGGCGGGTCTGCGCCTGCTCGCCCGTCCACACGCGGCCCTGACCAACCTTGTCGACGTCCTGCTTCGAGAGGCGGCGCCCGACGGCTACTCGCGACAAGAACATGTCGTAAAATTGTGCGACCTTGCGCACGAGCTCCTGTCGCTCGTCGTCGGTGAAGGGACGGAACAACGACTCGGCGTCGGCGCGGGGCGCCGTCTTGTACACCTCGACGTTGACGCCGATCTTGCGCATGAGCTCGGCGATGTCGGCCTTGCCGTAAAAGATGCCGATGCTGCCCGTGAGCGTGAGCGGATTGGCGAAGATGCGCGTCGCTGGCGCAGCGATGTAGTACCCGCCGCTCGCGGCGTAGCTGCCCATGCTCACGATCACGGGCTTGTGACGCGCGGTGAGCTGAACTTCTCGCCAGATCACGTCGGCGGCCATGGCCGAGCCGCCGCCGGTCTCGACGCGCAGCACCACGGCTCCTACGAGCGGATCCTCGCGCACCTTTTTGAGGTTCTCGGCGATGGTGTACGAGCCCACGAGCTTCATCCCCAGGAACGGGATGGTCTCGCTTCTGCCATCGACCATGTCGCCGTCGACGTAGACGACCGCAACCCCCGGCACCTGACCGAAATGCTGTGGCGCGCGGGGCGCCCGTTTGTCTTCGAGGAGCAGCGTGCGGCGGCCCACGAGGTTCGTCACGGCGTCCTCGAGCTGATCGTCGAACGCGTAGCCGTCCACGAGCCCCGCTGCGCGCGCTTCCGAAGCGATGAACGGGCCGCGCGCGATGCGCTCGCGGAGCGTGTTCGCCGGCAAGCGTCGTCCCGCGGACAAGCCCTCGACGAACTGCCGCTCGTGCTGCTGCAGGAGGTCGATCTTGTCGGCGCGCGAGACCTCCGTCGAACCGTCGCGCGTGAGCCGCTCGGGCGCGCTCTTGTGATCGCCGATACGCACGAAGTCCGCGCGGATGCCGAGCTTTTCGAGCAGACTCTTGAAGTACAGATGGCGGGTCTTGAGGCCCGCGAAACGAATTCCACCCGCGGGATTGACCAGGATGCGGTTCGCTGCCGAACACAGGTACAGCGAAGCGCCGTCAGCGTCCTCCAGGTGGCAGAGCACGCGCTTGCCGTGCCGACGCAGGTGGAACAGCGCATCGCGCAACTCCTGGATGTGTGCGAGCGTGTCTCCCGGCGCGGTGCGCAGCTCGAGCACGACGGCATCGACCTTGTCTTCCCGTTCCGCGATACCCCACAGCCGCCTGAGCAGCGCCACGTGATCGCGCACGTCGGGGGTCTTTTCGATGCGCAGTCGCAGGGCGAAGCGCGGGGCTTCGATGCCGACGGGCTCGCGCCACCCCTTGAACGCGACGTCGGCGTGAATGTTGTTGTACGCGCGGTCCTTGGCGTCCTCGCCGAGGCCCGTACCGGCCTTGCTGCCGCCCGCCAGCTCCAGCGAGCCGCCGGGTGTGGACCAGTGCACGGTGAGCGACGCCGCGGCCAGCCACGCACGCTCGCGCGTCTCCTCGGTCGGATCGCTGACCGAGAACTCGCCGCGCAAGCGACCGAAGGACGGAAGATCGACGCCGAGCGTGGCGCGCGGGATCCACAGGCCGGGCTCGCCGTCGAGGTACTTGCCTTCGAGGCCGAGCTCGACGGCTTGGCTCTGGAACGGGCGGATCGCGAGCGCGATGTCGTAGGCCGGATCGACCACGCCGCCCGCGTCGTTGCGAGGGCGGTTGATGTCACTGGCGACGAAGGACAGGCCCAGGTGGTTGAACGGCCGGGACGTAAAACCGAACGACCACGAGCTGAGTCCGTGCGCGAGCTCGGCGCTCGAATAGGTGCGCTGGAGTGAAAATCCGAACGCGACACTCGACGTCGCCTTCAGCGCGAGCGCCCAGGTGAGCCACTGGTAGTTCTTGCCGCCGAGTTGCATCGCGCGGCCGGCGTTGATCGGAGGGTCCACGAGATCGAGCCGCAGCCCGGTCGCGACCGGGATCAGCGGCAGCGGGAAACCGAACGCAAACGCGTGGCCCTGCGCGGGGATCTCCGCGCTTTCATCGAGATAGAAGCTCGACCAACGTAGCTCGGGGGCGGGCAAAAAGCCGAGGTTGGCCGGGTTTTGAGCGATGGCGGTGGTGTCGTCCGTGCCCACGATGCCGCGGCCGTATGCCGGCAGCCGCTGGAGGCGCTGAACTGGCTGCTGCGCGTGCAGAGCGCCTGCCGCGAGACCGAGGGCGATGCCGCAGGTGGCCGCACGCGCCCAGTGGATGCTTCTGCTCATGGCAGGATTCCGCGGCCTTCCGCGACCGCGCGAATTTCACTCCGGCGCGCTTCGAGCTCTTCGTTGTCCTTGACCGGCAAGAAGCGCGAATCGCTGCCACTGCGGGGCACCAGGATGAAGCGTGCATCCAGGTGGCTGGTCACCTCGTTGACCAGGCGCTCGAACTGGATCACCTTCGCTTCGCCGACTTTTTTCTGCACGATGAAGTACGTCCAGTCCATATCGAGCTCGAGGAGTGCGCGCGCGTCGAAGTGGAACGTGTTGGTGTTGAAGACGCGCACGCTCGCGGCATCGAAATGTTCCGGCAGCCGAAACTCCTCCAGGACGACCAATCGGTCGTCCAGGCGTGCGGGGATGCCCCCGCGATCCGAGCCTACCTTGCTCACCACTTCACAGGTGACTTGCCGTCCGTGCTGGGCGTGCCAGCCCAAGATGGCCGGTTCCAGTGTCGCGCCCAGGTTGTCCAGGTTGGCCACCATGACCAGCCGTCCCCCCTGCGTCACGAAGCGCTCGATCATACCGCTGTCCCGCAAGGCGTCTGGCAAGTCGCCGTGCCCGGGCGCGTGCTCGCTGGGTCGTCCGTCCGCGTCCGTGAACACGCGGCCTTCGGGTGTCAGGCGAACGGACAAATACTGAGGAAAAACCGCGATTTGGTACCCGTCGAGGCGGGCGCCCAGTGCCTCCACCAATTTGTCGTGTGTGGAGTAGCTGCTCATCAACCAAAACGGGGGTGCGCGTCCCACGCGCTGCTGCATGGCCGTGATCTCTTTGAGTCGCAGGTCGAGAAAGGTGTGGCCTGGCAGGGCCTCGACTAGCGCCTTGACGACCCCTCCCATGCGCGTCGCCATGCCTCCCGCGAGCACGACCAGCGCACACTGCCCCTTGGCCAAGAGGTCGAGCCCCACACGCTCGAGCGCGTTCCACTCGGCAGAGCCACGGGCCGGAAACTCGACGACGTCGCCGCTGCGCGGTGGCTCCACCCGACCCGTGACGCGATTGTCCGACGCGCCAGCTTGCGTCAATTTCGACGCCAGCTGCTCGAACCGCCGTGCGTCGAAGCGATGCCGCTGGAGGAGCTCGGTGACATCCGGCGGAAGCCGGGCGAGGTCGTCTTCGATACTGGAGGGCATGCCAGCGCGAGCGTAGTCCCGAGGCTACCAACTTGGTACTTGGTTTGTTTCTTCATGGGCGCGGCAATTCGTAACGTTTC
>DATDJP010000162.1:0-28227 GCA_036520475.1 Polyangiaceae bacterium
GTGTGCGATGCCGCGCGCCGCGCCGCCCGTCGCGACGAACGCGACCTTGGGCTTTCCTCTCACTGCCATGACGCCCCGGGCCCGCCCCGCACGCTGGTTAGTACCTCGGCCCACTGGTGCGTTCCGGGTTTGCGGCGCCCCGGACGGGGCGAGGGCGCCGCAAACCCTCTGCACGCACCAGTCTGGCCTCGGTACCTTTTCTGTTCCCGACGTACGACGACCCGGAATGGAATTCCGGGCCGACGTACTAGCGCGCGGCAGACAGCGGCCGGCTCACATGCCGGCCAGGATCTGGAAGCTATCGCCCTGGGGTACCAGCTCGAGACGGTTGTCATCGACCTTCCGGCGCCACACGTCGCCCTTTTCAGTGGGGATCTTGTAGCTCGCGCTGTACGTGTAGTCCACGTACACGACGTTTTGCCGTCCCTTGCCCACGCGCCGGTAGCGAATCTCGTAACGGATTGCCTTCGTGGCTCGGAAGCGCTCCTCGAGGTACGACCTCAGACCGACGTAGTCGATGTCGTCGCTCGAGTCGATGTTGCCGCCATCCTCGTAGTACTTCGGATGGGCGTATTTGAGCAGCTGCGGCGCGTTGCGGAGCTCCACGGCGCGCCGGTATTTCTCGCAAAATTCTATGATGTTGCGATTGTAGTCGTTGTCTTCGACGTCCGTATTCGGGATGTAGTGCGTCGCGCAGCCGGCAAGATAGACGGCCGCGACAAGACTGATGAGGAGCGCTGGTACGCGGACGGGAGATCGCATCGCAAGTTGCCGAACGCCGGATCGCAGTGGCCTATTCCGGCGGCGCGGACAGTGCCAAAAGCGGCCCTGACAGGCAAGAGCGGTGTGGAATAACAGAAATTTACGGTGACAGGGCGCTGTCGAGAGCGGCGGAAAAAGCCGGCCAACCCGGCGCGCTACCGGCAAAAACGCCCTGTTCACGCACGGCATCGGCGTGCGCTCGGCAAAGCTGCTGGCGGCTCAGCAGTGGGCCCGCGGGACCCCGCCCGAGCACGACCGCGCTCGCTCCGTGTTCGGGCACGGGCCAACCTGCCGCCGTCCAGGTGTCGCGCACCACGTCTTCCACTTGGTCGGCGCACACCACGAGCACCGCGTCCGCGTCACCCCCATCGAGCAGATCGCACGCGACGAGCAGCGCTTCGATGGGCGCGGCCGGACCGGCGCCGACCGCCCAAGCCGGTCCGCGCAGTTCGAAGACGATGCTGCACTCACCCGGCGCCAGGTTCGGCGAGGTGGGCGGAAAGCGCTTCGGCTCGACGGCACGCCCCGCTCGCCGCCGACGATCGTAGAGCTCGTTGACCTCGAGGGTCGCCGCCATCGTCCCGACGACGATTCCCATGCGCTCCGAAGCTACCTGGACCGGCAGCTGGGCCAGCGCGGACGCGGCGGCGGTGACCGCCAGCGCCGAGTTGGCGTCCAGCCTGGAGAGCTTCGCGGAGGCTGTGTTCGACGACGCCGCCACCCGAGCCATGTCGAACTCCGTGACGACCTCGCCGCGGGACAGCACGCGAACCGGCGCGCGCACGCGCCGACAGGAGGGCAACGGCTCGCGTCCCAGCACGAGCGCGGCGTTCGCGCCGCCAAACGCCGCCGACAACTTCAGGCAAAAACTGGCGGTACCGAGCTGGGCGACGTCGAGCAGGCGACCGGAAAATCCGGGGTCAACCGCGCCGCTCCCGCGCGCCGCGGGCAGCACGCTGCGTCCCAGCGCGTCGAGCGCGGACAGACTCTCGAGCGCGCCGGCGGCGCCCAGCGTGTGGCCGATCTGCGCTTTGAATGGCTGCACGACTACCTGCTCGGCGTGCGGCCCGAGCAGCGCACGCAGGGCGTTCGCCTCCGCGCTGTCGTTGTACGGCGTCGCGGTGCCGTGTGCGCTGACGAGCCCGACGCGCTCCGCGTCCAGCTGGGCGTCCCGCAGCGCCAGAGCGGCGGCGCGCCGGAGACCGCCGCCTTCGCGATCGGGCGCCGTGATATGGACCGCGTCGCTGGCCGCACCGAAACCGTGCACGTACCCGAGCGCGCGCACCGGACAGTGCTCGGCGCGCACGAGCGCGACGAGCGCCGCACCCTCGCCGAGCACCATGCCATCCCGCTCAGCCCGAAACGGCTGCGGCTGCCCGGAGCACGTTGCACCCAGCGCTTCGAAGCCGCTCGCAATGAACGTGCTGAAAGCGTCATAGCCTCCGGCGATCACGATCTCCGCTTCGTCGAGCTCGATCCAGCGGCATCCGAGCCCGATCGCGACCGTAGAAGAGGCGCACGCGGCGAGCACCTGCGTGAGGCGCTGCGGGGCGACCCCCAAGCCATGCTCGAGCTCCGAGAGCGGGCCGAAGTACGGCGCAGCACGCGCCAGCTCCGGCGAAAGCCCGCGGCCCGCCTCGCGGTCCGCCATCACCCGCTCGAGGCTCGGCATGCCGCCGCCGGAGGTACCAATCACGACGCCCAGCGAACGCTGGCGCCAATCGGGCATGCTTACGTCGAGCTCGCGAGCCAGCGCTCGCGCAGCCGTCAGGATTAAGGCGCCGGCCCGGTCCGAGCTGTCGGCCAGCGCGGCATTTGCCACTCGCGCGGCGAACGGTTTTCGCAGACCGGCGCGCGCCAGCTCGGCGTCGTGGCCGATGCCGCTTTGCGCGGGCTCACCGATGACCCCCGCGCTGTAGGCGTGGGTCCCCTCGCCGAGCGCTGACAGAGCGCTGGCGGCGATCACCGCGATGCAACTCACGGGCGCTGTGCTCCGTCGTGCGGGACGAGCAGCGCCGCGTAGTGTCGCCCACGGCTGAAGCCACACACGAGCACCCCCGTCAGCCCGGCGTCGAATACGAGGGCTGCACCTGCAGCGAGCGCCATGCCCCCGAGCGCTTCGTGCTCACCCGCGTGGACGGCGATCTCCGTACGGGCAACGCTACCCCACGGCGATTCGTCGAGCACCGCCGACAGCTCCGGCGCAACGTTCGCACAGAGCACGCGATCTCTTCCCAGGCCTTCGGGAGCCGGCAACGCCCGCAGGGCAGATTTCGGAGCGGTCCATTCGCAAATCCAGCGGGCAATACGCGCATACACGCGCGCACCGCGCCGCTCGGCGGCGTCGCGCGCTTCGAGCACGATGAAACCCGCGCCTTGTCCCCGCGCGGGCGCGCCTCTGCGCGCATGCAGCGGCGAGAGCACCCTGGCGATGAAGGGGTCCGCAGGCTCTGCGGCCCCGGCGATGACGCGCTCGCAGAGCCCCGAGCTCAGAAAGCTGATACCGAGCTCGACCGCCGCTTCCGCGCTCGTCGCGAGATCGCTCACGCTCACGACGGGTCCGGTCAGCCCGAGATAGATGCTGGCATTGCCGGCCGGAGCGGACGGCACCAGATGCGGAAAATCCGCCGGGCTGGCCAGGCGTGGTCCGCGTTCACTGACACGGCGCAAGAACGCGACACTGCGCTGCACGTTGCCGTAGGCTGTCCCGCACACGAGCCCGGTGTCCTCTGCCGTGACCCCGGCATCCGACAGCGCGTGCTGTGCACCCAGCGTGACGAGGGCGGAACATTCGTCGAAGCGCCGCGACTTCCCTGGCTCGAGGAGTGACAGCGCTGCCACGACGGCTGCCGGACCTGGCACCGGACGCGCGACCTGCGCGTACACGGCATTGTCCGCTCCGCTGAGTGGCCCTGCCGGACCAAAGGTGGACAGACCCGTAACGACGACTTCTCGGTCGACCGTGCTCGCCGCCGCTGACACGGCGTGCGCGCTCGGATGCTCGAAGACCAGCACCGCGCCCGTGCCCCCAAACCCGAACGAGTTGGAGATCGCGCAACGTACCTTGGCCTCTTGGCCGCCCGCGGGCACGTGCCGCAGACCCAGAGTGGGATCGGGCAGCTCGAGGCCACCCGTGGCCGGCAGCGAGCCCGCCTCGATGGCGAGCACGGTGAGCGCCGCCTCGATGGCCCCGGCCGCACCCAGCGTGTGCCCGATGTTTCCCTTCGACGAAGAGACGAACACCCGTTCCCGTTCAGCGCCCAGCGCGCGCGAAAGGGCGCGTGCCTCCATGGCGTCGTTGTGCACGGTGCCGGTGCCGTGCGCGTTGACGTAATCGAGATCAGAAGCGCTACGACCGGCGCGCGCGAGCGCGCGCTCGATGATGCGGGCCGCGATCGCGCCGCTCGGCTCTGGATGCGTGATGTGATGCGCTTCGGCCAGCACCGCCCAACCCGTGAGCCACGACAGCACGCGAGCCCCACGCGCCCGCGCGCGACTTTCCAGCTCGAGCACCAGGAACCCCGCGCCCTCGCCGAGGGACAGGCCGGCTCGGCCCTGATCGAACGGGCGGCAGGCGCTCGGATCCATGGCGCCGAGCGAGTTGAAACCGGTGTACGTGAGCTGACACAGCCCGTCCGTGCCTCCCACGAGCACGCAATCCGCTCGTCCGTTCGAGAGCCAGGCCGCCCCTTGTATGATGGCGATCGCCCCGCTCGAGCAAGCGCTGCACAAGGTCAGCGCGCGCCGTACGCCTCCGAGGCGCGCGGCGATGCGCTCGGCAGTCGTCGAAAGCGGATAGGACAAGAGGCGCCGCACCGAAGCGTCGGAGGCGCTCTCTCCGTTCATTTTCGCGAGCACACCTTCCGCTTCGTACATTCCGCCGGTCGTGCCCCCGACAGAGAGCGCCAGCCCTTCGCAGCCCGCCGGTACGCCGGCCGTGGCCAGCGCCTCGGCGGCGGCCAACACGCCGAGCGCGTCGCTGCGGGACCACACGTCCGCTTCGGCCGGCGGCGCGACGTCCCGCGCGGAGAGACCGCTGACCTGCGCAGCGATCGTCGAGCGCTGCGCGGACACGTCGAACAACGTTACCGGCGCGAAACCGCGCACCCCTCTGCCAATCTGCCGAAACGTGGCGGGAGCATCGGGGCCGAGGGCGGACACGATGCCCAAGCCCGTCACGGCGATGCGTTCTCGCGCGCCCATCCGCTTAGCGTAGCTTATGCTCGTCGATGTAGGCAGCCAGGGCATTCACGGACGCGAAGATCGCCTTCGCCTCTTCACCCTCCGGGATGGTCACCCCGAAGCGCTCCTCGATGGCCATCGCGAGCTGCAGCGCGTCGAGCGAATCGAGACCCAGCCCTTCGCCGAACAACGGCGCGGCATCCTCGATGTCCTCGGGCGCACGGTCGCGTAGGTCCAGCTCATCGACGATGAGCTGCTTGATGCTCTGTTTCAGCTGCGAAAGCTCCATGGGTATCTCGGGTTCTGCCACGGACCTGCACCGGCCCGCTGGCATGGTCATAGCTTGAGCTTCTTCTTGATGGCGGCGATCACGTCCTCGTCGCGCACGCCGTCCGCGTCGGCGCGATAGCTCAACACGAGGCGATGGCGTAGCGCCGGCAAGAGCAGGGCGGCGACGTCGTCCACGTCCGCCGCGGCTTCTCCGCGCAGCGCAGCGCGCGCCTTGGCGGCGAGCACCAGGGCCTGACTGCCGCGCGGTCCGGCGCCGAAGCGCACGTAGTGCTTCACTTCGTCCGGTGACTCGACGGCAGCGGGACGCGAAGTGCGCGTGATGCGCACCGCGAGATCCACGGCCTCGTCGGTCACGGGGATGCGCGGCACGAGCGCGCCGAGCGCGCGCATCTCCTCGATGCCGACGACCGGCTCGATCTCCAGCGCTGCGCCGGATGTCGTCCGCCGCGCGATTTCGCGTTCCTCGATCTCCGATGGATACTCGACGTGCACTTCCAAGAGAAACCGATCGAGCTGCGCTTCCGGGAGCACGTAAGTACCCTCCTGCTCGATCGGGTTACGTGTCGCGAACACCTGAAACGGATCCGGCAGCCGGTGCGTGGCTCCGCCGACCGTGACGTGTCGCTCCTGCATCGCCTGCAGCAGCGCCGCCTGCGTCTTGGGTGGGGTTCGGTTGATCTCGTCCGCCAACACCAGATTTTTGAAGATCGGTCCCGGCATGAAGCTCAGCTCACGGCGCACCACACCGGCCGCGTCCACCTCGTTCAGCACGTCCGTGCCCGTGATGTCAGCCGGCAACAAATCCGGCGTGAACTGCACTCTGCCGAACGACAGACCGAGCGCGCGCGCCACGCTCGAAACGAGCAGCGTCTTGGCCAGACCGGGAACGCCGACCAACAACGCATGCCCGCGGGCCAGGAGAGTGACCAACATCGCTTCGATGACGGCCTCCTGCCCGACGACGACTCGCGATACCTGCTCCTTCAAGAGTTGCATGGATTTCGAGCAGCGGTCGAGCAGCTCGGCGTCATCGGCCTGGACTAGCGGTTGGGCCTGCATCGCGGTATTCACGGTGAAACGCTCGCATCTTCCGCACGAGCCGTGTGCCATCGCAAGCTCTTTCGCCGGTCCCCGGCGACGGGGTCCGGATCCCTTTGGACAAGGGGTTGCCGGCGCCACACGTGACGACTAAGGCGAATTTGCCTGATGCGCGCCGTTGACATCCCCACCACCCCGGTGCCCGAGGCGGCGCCGTCGGCGCGCGTCATCGTGGAACGGCCGCCCCCCGGACTCGCACGCGGCAACTATGCGGCTCCCTCGTGGCTGATCGTGCTCTTCGGCTGCGTGCTCGCGGTGTTCGGTGCGGCGTACGTCATTTCGCGCTGGCGCAGGTTGCGGCAAAAATGAAGCGACACCTTCGCAAAGTGATCGTGGTGATGCTGGTCGGCGTCGGGCTGTACGGGGTATTCGTCCTCTACGCCGGCTACGCTCAGATTCAAAAGAGCCTGGCCACGTTCCAGTACTCCGCGTTCCTTTTTGCGCTCCTGCTCTCGAGCTTCAACTACGGCCTGCGCTTTCTCAAGTGGGAGTACTACCTGGCGCGGCTCGACGTGCGCGGTGTGCCGAAGCTCGAGAGCCTGCTCGTGTTTCTGTCCGGGTTCGTGCTCACCATCACTCCCGGGAAAGTGGGCGAGGTCTTCAAGAGCGCCGTCCTCGCAGAAACGCACGGCGTCCCGGCGGCGCGCACCGCTCCCATCATCGTGGCCGAGCGCTTGACCGATGTTATCGCCGTGATCGCGCTGATCGTGGCGGGGAGCAGCGCATTCCACGGCGGCCTACCGTGGGCGATCGCGGGCAGCGCCGCCGTGGGGCTCGGAATGACGCTGATCCTGTGGCGGACACCCGCGCTCACCGCCTTCGCCTGGCTGGAACGTGGCGACACCCGCTTGCGCGACTTTGCGCCGAAGCTGCGCGAGGGCTACGAAAGCTTGCGCATCGTCGCGACGCCGAGCGCGCTGCTCTGGCCCACGTTTCTCTCGATCATCGGCTGGGGAGCGGAGGGCTTCGCATTGTTTCTGCTCCTGCGCGGGTTCGGCGCGCCCGTGGACCCCGCGCTCTGCGTCTTCTTCTACGCCACCGCCACGCTGGCCGGCGCGATCGTGCCCGTGCCGGGCGGGCTGGGCGTGGCCGAAGCGCTCATCCAGGAGCAGCTCGTGCGTCTCGGCGGCGTGGCTCAAGGCCCCGCGACGGCGTCGATGATCCTGGTCCGGTTCGCGACCCTGTGGTGGGCGGTGTTGGTCGGCTTCGCCGCACTGGCGCTGCTCCGAGTGCGCTTTCCAACCCTCCTGCGCGACGCCCCGCGCGACGCCCCGCGCGACGTGGCCTGACCGCTCACGCGCCCGCGAGCGCGCGGAGCCGCTGCACGGCGCGCGCGAAATCGTCCGGTAGGGCGGACTCGAAGCGCAATGGCGCCCCACTGCGCGGATGCTCGAATCCCAGCACGGCAGCGTGCAGCGCCTGATGCCCGAGCTCGAGCGCGATCTCGCAGAGCGCGCCGGATCGCGGCACGCCGCCGTACAGGGCGTCGCCGAGCAGGGGGGTTCGTGTTTGCTCCGACAAATGGACGCGAATCTGATGCGTGCGCCCCGTCTCCAGCCGGCATTCGACGAACGCGGCCTGAGCGCTGAACACCTCGCGCAGCGCCACGTGCGTCACCGCGGAGCGACCCCGCAGAGCCTTGGACGAGAAGCGCAACCGCGAGCGGGGATGACGCGCGTGCAAGCTCCGGATCGTGCCGGACCGCGGCACGCCGCAGGTCAGCGCGTGATACACACGCTCCACGCTGTGGCTGGCGAGCTGCATCTTGAGGTGTTCGCGCGCCTGCTCGTGCTTGGCGACGACGAGCAGACCGCTCGTCCCCTTGTCGATGCGATGCACGATCCCCGGCCGCACGTGGCCCGCCTGATCGCGCGGATCGGCGGCCAGCGGCCCGAAGCTGACGCGCGCGAGTAAGCCGTTGACCAGCGTTCCGCTACGATGACCCCGGGCCGGGTGCACGACGAGGCCTGCGGGCTTGTCGACGACGATCAGGTCGTCGTCCTCGTACACCACGGTGAACGCGACGGACGCTTCGGGCTCCGCATTCGACGCGGGCGCAGAGCCGGGGTCAACTTCGATGACACTGCCGGCGCGCACGGCGTCGCGCGGGCGACAGGGTCGTCCGTCGAGCAGCACGCGCCCCTCGGCGATCCAGCGCTGTACGGTGGCTCGCGAGGTCTCGGGCAAGAGGCCGGCGATCACCTTGTCGATGCGATCCGGGTCCTGGCTGTCCCCCAGCACGAACCGCTGGCGCATGCTGCGCCCAGCTACCAGATGCGACTCTTGATGTGCCCCTTCGACTTCACGAGGATGTCGACCAGCGCGCGGTCGTAGTAGTTGCGCTGGTAGAGGTCCGGCGAAACTCGGCTCTTGTAGAGCGCGCGGCCCTCTTCGATCTCTTCGTTGAGCTCGTCGAAGAGCGAATCCTGCTCGATCCCGCGGATGATCTTTTCCTCGTTGTAGAGTGACAGATCGCTGGCGATCGCGCGTGCGAGCCTCCGTGCGGCCTCCTCGGTCTCGATGAGCGGCATCCGACTAGCTCCTTCGCGACGAAGTATCACCCGCTCGGGAGCGCCGTGTCAAAAGGCCATCGATGCCAGGCAGTCGCAGCCGCGCTTTGGCCCACCACTCGTAGAGCCCAGGTCCGAAAGCACTGCCCGCCAGCGCGGCAATCATCGGAAAGCAGATCATCGAATAGCGGCCCGCCCCGAAGAAGAGCGCGTGGGCGAGCGCGGTAGCCAACACGGCGCCCCCCGCAAGCAGCGCGGCCGGATCCTCCAGCACGCGGCGACCACGGAGCACGGCAAGCACGGGTACGGCCAGGTAGGCAGGCCACGCGATCGGCGCCAGGAGCGAAACGGCGCCGGCGGCCGCGATCCAGACCCGCACTGCGGCAAACCGCCCCGTTCGCAGAGCCAGCGCGCCGAGCGCGACGGCCAGCAGCACGCGTTCGACCAACGTTTCGAATGCGCCGAGCCAGACCTTGGCGCGCTCCGGCACCGCTCGCGGATTCGAAGCGTGGAGGTACCAGCCGGGCGCGCCGGAGTAGTCGAACGTGGCGCTCAGCTTGTCCGGCACGAGCGAAAGCCACGCGAGCGGTGCTTCGCGGATGCGCTCGAGCGCCGCGTGCCCGAAACACTGGTCTTTGAAGGCCTCGCGGAACTCGTTGCGGCACGCTTCCGGAACACCGATGCGCTCGAGCGGCACCCAGCTGCCGCGGCCCTCCGCCGCCGTGCCGATCAGCAGGTTCCAGCCTCCGTTCGCGCTCACGAACACGCAGCGACCCATCCGCTCGCAGTTGCGCAGCGTCCACGGCGTGCAGACGAGCACGGCAAGCCCCGTCACCAGAGCCGCCGCGGTCGTACGGCCACGCCCGCCCGAGGCCGCCATGACGCCGAACAATGGGGCGAGCAGCAGACACTGCGGGCGTACGAGCACGGCGAGACCGCTGATACAGCCCAGCGCCACGAGCAAAAGCGCCCGGCGTCGTGCAGCCGCTGCCCGGGCGTAGACGCTCAACCAGCCGGCGATCATCAGGAGCGACGCGGTCACGCCTTCCGTCATCAGCGCAGGCGTGTAGGCCACCAGCGCCGGATGGAAAGCGACCAGGAGACCCGCCAAAAGGCCCGCGGTCGCACTTACGTAACTGCTTACGATGCGGGCGGCCGCGACGGCGGCGAAGCTTCCCAGTACGGCGCTGCCGCCCATCGCCACCCCAGGCGAGGCTCCGAAGAGCCAGTAGCCCAAGGCTATCAGTCCGGGATAGCCGACGGGATAGTGCGCGGCGTAGGTGACCGCGCCATCGGGCCACAGCCAAGTGTAGCCCAGCCCCTCCGCGATGCGCGTGGCGACCACGTGATAGAAATGGCCGTCCTCAGCGGGGGTAAAACGAGATCCGCCCCAGAGCGCCACCCCACCGCGGACCGCGAGCGCGACCACGAAAATCGCGACGGCAGAGCCGCGGCTCGAGCGCTGCACCGGGGCCCGACTCACGGCGCGGCTGCTGGGAATTCGCGAAGCAGGCCCAGGGCCTGCAGGTCGCTGACGACTTCACACGCGGGCAGCCCCACGACGTTCGTGTACGAGCCTTCGACGCGCTCGACGAGAAACGCGCCGATCCCCTGAGCGGCATAGGCCCCCGCCTTGTCGAGGCCTTCCCGAGTCGCGGCATAGCGGCGCACCTCGTCGTCGGATGCGCGCCGCAACGTCACGCGCGTTTCTACCGTGCGTTCGCGCGCCGGGCCCGGCAGCGCGTCGCTGCAGGCGATGGCATAGCGCGTCTTGACAACGTGCGTGCGTCCGCAAATCTGCCGCAACAGCCGCTCGGCGTCCGCAACGTCGCTCGGCTTCCCGAGCACGTCGCCGTCGATCACGACCGTGGTGTCGGCCACCAGCACCGCAGCGTGCTGCGGCCGCGCTTGGGCGCGCACGGTTTCGCACACGGCCTCGAGCTTCGCGCGCACGATCCGCTCCAGGTACGCATCGGGCGCTTCCTGCGGCGCGCGGGTTTCGTCCACCTCGGCCGCGATCACCTCGATCGGAATGCCGAGCCCGTTCAGGATGTCCCGCCGCCGCGGCGAAGCCGAACCCAGCACGAGCAGCGCGCCGTTTACCAGAGTGCGGCCAGTCATCTCGCCCGTCGCATGCAACGAAAAGGCGCTATAGATCCGAAGCCGCGTCGCCGCAAAGCCTCGAACGCCACGCTCCCCACTCATGCCTCCGACATGCAGGTTCCCTTCGGCTTTGGCGCGTGCGCGGGCTTGTTCTGCCTGTTTGCTGCTACTCCTGAGCTCGCCGACGCCAGCCGTTGCTTGCGCGGAAGACAGCGTTTTTTCGCCCTGCATCGACGCGGACGCGCTCTGGCTCGCACCCACGGCGACTCGCTTCATCGGAATCGACGCGCCCCGTGTGCTGAGCGAGCGTCAGTGGATCGCGGGACTCGGCGTGACCTACCTGGCGCGTCCCGTAGAGCTCCACGTTGCGTCACCCGATCCTGAAGGCCGCGCGATCGCGGTCGTCGATGATGCCCTGAACGCGACGGCCTTCGCTGCCCTTGGCCTCGGCTCGGACCTGGAAGTCGAAGCGGCGCTGCCATTCACCGTGCACCAGACCGGAGCCGGCGTGCAGGGCATCACGACGCAAAGCGCCGAACCCCTACGCGCCCAGGCTCTCAGGGATCCACGGCTCGGGGCGAGCTTTCAACTCTTACAGAACGTCTCGTTCTGGTCGCTGTCGTCCAGAGCGACGCTGCGCCTTCTGCTGCCACTCGGCACGGATGACGCGCTCGCGGGGGATCGCAGCTTCGTGCTCGCTCCCGCCACCACGTGGGTGGCCGAGCCGGGTCCCTTCTTCGCTGCCGTACACCTGGGCGCGCGTGTTCGCACGGTTACCCAGCTCGGCAGCGCGCGCATGGGCTCCCAGCTGGTGGCGTCGCTGGGTCTCGGCATGGACATCTTTCCGAACGAGCTCTTGAGCGTGAGCGCCGAGGCGTCGGTGCTGCCGGTGCTCGCGTCACAAGCGAGCCGCACCCCGAACGGAACAGCCGTCGAGGGCCGGCTCATTCCTGCCGAATGGCTGCTCAGCGCCCGCTCGCGGCCGCTTCGCGCCGCGAACTTGAGCGTTCAACTCGGAGCCGGCACGGGCATGCCGCTCTCCGCCGAAGAACGCACGGCGCCCGATGGGACGACCGGGTCGGATCACTTCGCTGGCATCACCACGCCGCGCTACCGCATCGTGCTCGCGCTCCGCTACACGGGCGACCTGAGCGGCACCGCCGACTAGAAGATGCGCTCGTTGACGTAGATCTGATCGCCGCCCTGCAGCGGCACGTCCGGCGAACGTCCGTCCGTGATGGCTTCCACGCTCAGCACCACGGTGCGCGTGCCAGTCTTCGTCTTGCGCGTCAGGTTGATGCTGTTCTTGTTGGCGATGGAGTTGAAACCACCCGCCAGTGAAATCGCCTGGATCAGCGACAAGCCCGGTGTGAGCGGAAAGCTACCCGGCTTCGACACCTGACCGAGCACCGTGATGCGCTTGGTGCTGAACTCCTTGATGCTGACGATCACCGTCGGATCGCTCAACACCTTGCCCTCGATCAGCCGCTCACGAATCCGCCGCGCTGCTTGCTGCGGCTCGAGCCCGGCGACGTGCAAGCGATGCACGTACGGCAAGTCGACCGTGCCATCGGAGGCGATTTGATACTCCTCCGGCAGATCTTTTTCGCCGACGATCTCCATCTTGAACACGTCCCCCGGGGACATGGTCGTGCTCTCCTCGGGCGGCGCGAGCTTGATGCGTGAATTGTCGATGCTCGAACCGCACGCAACCACTACCTGCATCAGGATTAGCAGGCAGGCGACGAGAGCGCGGGAACGACTGTGTGATGCGGCGACGAACGGCAGGCGGTGTGTTCTCAAGGCGCCTTCAGCTAGCACGCATCAGTAGAACAAGCGAAGGCCCAAGTAGGCCTGAAATCGCTGAAAATCGAGGTCATCGACCGGCGGGGTGCCGACCTCACGACTGATGTTTTGGTCGTACCGCAACGTCGTATTGATACCGACGGCATCCGAGAGCCGGTACTCGCCGAAAATCTGCGCCTCAATCCGCTTTTCCGTGAAGGTCTCTTCGAGGAGCTCCGGTGTGCCAGTTCGGTCGATGAAAGTATCTGGATAGTGAATCCACGACAACCCACCGTCCACGGCTACCAGGAACACGCCGCCGATGAAGTACGAGAAGTTCAGGTAAGCGCGATCGCGCGCGAAAAACGTGCCGAGATAGCTGGTCGTAAAGGTCCGATTGTAGCCCACCGCGACCGACGACAAGCCGACCATGGCGGAGGTGGCCTCGAGGGTCTGCGCGGGCGTAATGTACCAGCGCAGCTCGGCCTGCCCCACTGGACCGTCGTAGTTTCTAGCCGGAAACCCGCTCTCGTTATCATCGTAGAAGGTCGCGCCCCAACCACCCATCGCCAACACCCCGAAGTGGTTGGTCACGAGGCCGTTGATGCCGATTCTACCCTGCAGCGTCTCACCGTCGTTCTGCGAGGTCTGGTCCGGATTCGAAAAGCGAACCAGGCCGTACTCCGCGTCCGAAATCAGCGCTGTACGAGGCAGGAATTTCCAACTCGTGCGGCTCTTGATGGTGTGCCGAGCGTTGTTGAAGGGCTGCTCGAACACCTCCTGGAGAAAGGCGTGATAGGCAATTTCGTAGCCAAGGCGCCACGAGAACAGACCGCCACCTGGCCGCCAACTTGCGCCCGCGCCAAAACGAAACGAATGACGATCGAAGGCAAAGTTTTCATCAGGCGAGTTCGAGGGCTCGATTCGACGCACAAAGTTGCCGTAGAGATCGAACCCGATCGGTCCATTGGGCAGGACGTCGAGCGCGAACTGAGCCCCGGCATTGACGTGCCGTTGCTCCGAACCGTCGTCTTCCGGAGCGTGGTCCGAATCAGCATTGAACAGCTCGTTGTAGGCACCGTAAACGCCGAGTTGAAAGTTGAGCTTCGGCGGCTCGCCTCCCATGCCCTCCGCTTCGCGACGCTGCGGGCTCAATGTAGACAAGGTGAGATGCGGCGTAATGCGCAAGCGATAGTAAGCTTCCGGGTCGCGCCCTCCCGCTCCGCCGGCGACGGTCCCTGACGGCTCGTTGTCGGACCGCTGAAACCAGTTCGAGTCGTAACCGAACTCCGCTGCGAGCCCAGGATGCAGCTCCAAATTTCCGACGCGAATCCCGACACCCTCGCCGTACCGGCGGTCTGATATCCACGGTTGCTGCGCCGAAGCCACGGAAGCAGTGAACGAAAGTGCGGAAACGGCACACAGTGCCGTAAGTATTGGACGTAGTTTCATGACAACTCAGGACCTGACCGGGTGCGAGAGAGCGGGGAACGAGAGGTGATCGCCGACTGCGCGGCGAGAGCTACTGCGTGGGGCTGGACGGAAACGGCGGCTCGCTGAGCACCGGCGGAGGGCTGACAAACGGATCGTCCGGCGGTTCGGAAGGATCCGTGTCTGGGATACTCGGATCGATGTTCACCGTCACCTGTGAATCGCCGATGAAGCCCGTCTCTTCGCCGATGCACTGGTTCGCCTCTGCCACCAGCGCCTGCACCCGGTCTCTCAGGACCTGAATAACCGTGAATTCGTGCCGCGAACGGTCGAGATCGTTACGCCCCGCCGCGCCCTTCAACGTCGTCATCCGATCGCGAGCCGAACGGATGGCCACGTCGATCTGATTGAGCTTGTCGTTCAGACAGAGAACCTTGACCACGTCGCGCTGCTCACGGGCTTGCGTAAGCTGCGCGCGCACCCCTGCGGCACCCTGCTCCATCCGGGCCATGTAATTGTTGGCCTCGGTGGACATTTGCGCGGGCGAGAGCGTCACGTCGCGCTGTGCCCCGACTTCCGGAGGCGGCGGAGCAGCTGCTGGAGCCGCTGTTTGCGCCCCGGCGACACCTAGAGCGCTTACGACCGTGATACCTGCGGCGACGGCCCAGCTTTTTTTCGTCAAGCCCATTATAAGAGCCTCCCTCGAAACTTGAGAACGCGGCCGAGTATAGGAACCCCTGTGCAGGGTGTCAACGCGCTGTGACAAACGGAAAAATCACCGTTTTCGTTTGGCTTCCGGGCGATCTTCGGTTCAGGCATTGGCTTTCATGCGGCACAGGTTGCCTTAGTTTGATGCACTGGGACGTGCTCGCGTTCAGGGCCCGTCCGCCGACCGGCCAACAAAAGCGCTCCCCCTCGGACTTTCGCTACGTCGCTCCCGATTTCACTGCTTCACGAAGGTGACAGGCACGACGACGACAGCGCTACCGCCCTCGGGCGGAGCGAACTGCGCTGCGCTGGCGCGTGCTTGCACGCAGCCGACGACGGACGCCGGCAAATTTCCTGACGGCGCGGCGCTGACGCCCTGAACTTCGCCACCGGGACCGACGCGGATGGTCAGACGGATGCTTCCCTGAGCGTCGGGATTTTCTTGGAGGCCGCGGTTGTAGCAAGCGCGGAAGCCCGCTCTCATACCGGCGACCACGCGCGCGGCGTTGCTCACGGTGCCGCCGCTCACGGCAGCACCGCCGACAGCAGCGGAGCCAGTCGGGCCTTTCACCTTCGTGACGGCGCCCGTCCCCTCGCCCGCGCCCTTGCCGGTGGAGCCAAGGCCGGTGAGCCCACCGCCGGCGCTGCCAGGACGGATCGCACCGCCACCGCCACCGAGACGCAGATCACCCGCAGCGCCGCCGCCGGCACCGCTCGACGCGGCCGCATCGAGCGCGCCCGTCGGAACTTCACCGCCACGCAGCACGTTCGCCGTGGCCGGCCCCTCACCGGCGAGCGCACCCAGCGTCGCCATCTCGAGCTGGTCGAGATCGCGGCTCAGGCCCGCCGCTTCTTTGGCGCTCATCGCGCCACTGCCGGGTCCCTTCGGCCCGCCTTGCTTGCCGCCCGCTTGCTGCTGCTTGGCTGCCGCCTTGTCCTCGCCCTTTTCCGTGGGCGCTTCTTCTGTGGGCACCTCCTCGACGGGAGGCGGCGGGGGCAGCGCTTTCACCGAGTCGACCAGACCGGCGACGCTGATTTCATCGTCGACGATGGGATCGAGCCAGTCGGAGTAAAAAGCGCCGATCATCAAGAAGTGCAGCAAGAACGAGAAGGCTGCGATGATCGTGGTGCGCCAGTCGATCGAGCTGGCGCCACGCGTCACCGCGACCGGCAGCTGCGGCTTCGGCTGGACGGGTGGCGGTGCGACGAACTGGAAGAGAAACGTGGTGTCGCCGACCACGACCTTGCCGCGCGAATCCTCGGTCAGGCGGATCTGGTACGCGCCCTGCGGCGTGCGTCGCGCCTGGCCCTTGAGGACCGCGAGGTCGGAAATACCCGTCGGCAGCGCGATGCGCCCGGACATCCCGTCCAGGAAATTCAGGTAGTACTCGTTGCCCACGAGCTCGAAGAGCCGGAAGTTCGGCGGCACGTTCGTCGCCGCGATCACGAACATGCTCTTTTCGCTCGGGCCGATCGTGACGTGCGTCCGGTGCTTGATGATGCGCTCTTCGACGACGCGGCCCGCTTGCACGAGGCCGATGCGCAGCACCTTCGGGCCGACGGGGGCCACGGCTCGCATCACTGCGGTCATTTGACCGGGGCGCTGAGACTGGCCGGAACCGTGCGGATAAGGCTGCTGCGTCATCACTAACCTCTGGGTGTCGTCTGAGAGATGCGGCGTCGCGCTTCAGACAGCGCATGCCCTCGGAAGTTCCGTAGTTCTTGGTGAGAGTAGCCGTGGCCGCGCCACGGGTCTACTCATGCTCACTAATTTCCGCTTTGTCGCTTTCGGCCACGCGCGCCCGGGCGACCAGCTTTTTGACGAGCGAGTTCCAGGTTTCGATCTGTTCGCGGGTTCGTGATCGCGAAATTCGGCCGATCTGGGCAGCGCCCACTGCACCCGCGAGCGCGACGCCGAACGTCGCGCCGCCCCAAACGGCGGCCACCACACCCGGCGGGCCGACGAGCAGCGCGAGAACGGCGAGCGCCGTGCCGGCCGTGAGTGCGATACGTGCGGACACGCGCGGCACTTCGGAGCCGACGTCGGTTTGCCGTCGCACGTCCGCAAGCCGTTCGTTCATGAGGGCCACTGCCAGCTGCGAGCTTGGAGCAGCGAGCACCTCGGCCAGCCACGTCTCCGTGCGAAGCGTGTCCGCACCGGGATCACGCGCCCTGC
Organism: Polyangiaceae bacterium; assembly: GCA_036520475.1. GTDB lineage: Bacteria > Myxococcota_A > Polyangia > Polyangiales > Polyangiaceae > DATDJP01. The sequence continues at coordinate 17,047 of DATDJP010000162.1, forward strand.
CCCGCTTCAGCTGCTCACGGAGCGCACGGCACTCCGCGAGGCCGCGGTTCACCGTTCGAAGGCGCGTGGCGGCCGCCCAGAGGCAGACGGCAGTGACCAAAGTACTGACGGCGAAGGAGAGAATGGCTCGCCGTCAAAACGGGTCGCGGTACACCGCGCGCTCGATGCGGTCCATGAACGGCTGCCGGAGCTCCGCCAACGTCAGCTTCGGTTGAATGCGGCTGACGTCGACCGCCGCGATCGGCTTCTGCACGCGACCGACGATCGTGACTTCGCTGATCGTGACGACGCGCCCCTTCTTCTGAGCCAGGGCCGTGCTCGGCAGCGACGCTCCGAGCACCATGACGAAACCAGCAATCCAGCGAGCTTTCACTTCGTGCCTCCCTGAGCGGGGGGTTTGGCGGGAGTCGGAGCAGCGGGGGGTTTGGCGGGCGCGCCGCCGTATCCCGGTGGCGGTGTAGCACCGGCCGGGGGTTTGGTCGCACCTGCACCTGCGGCAGCCGCCGGGGCCGTCGCACCGGGCTTCGTCGTGCTCGCGGCGCCGGGCTTGGCCGCCGCACCTGCCGCGGGGGCTGCTGCCGGGGGCGCAGCAGGAGGCGCCTTCGCTTGTTCCTCGAGCAAAGCTTTCTTGCTCTTGGCGCGAGTGATGAGCTCGTCCGTGTCATCCGGAGCGCCACCTTGCACGCGCGGACGCATCTTCTTGTACTGCTCGAACTCGTCAATGGCGCGATCCGTCGCTTGGCGCGGATTGATGCCCGGGACGTTCTCGTTGAAGAGATACAGAAGACCGAGGTTGTAGTGGACCTGAGCGAGGCTCGGATCTCGATTCGTGACCCACTCGAACTCGCGCTTCGCCTCGGACGTCTTGCCGAGGAGCCGATAGGCGTCCCCGAGGTTCAGGCGCGCCAGCACGTTGTTCTTGTCGTAGCGGAGCGCCGCCTCCAGGAGCTGCGCGGCTTCCGGAGCATTGCCGGATTCGAGCAGATAGGCGGCGAGCTGTACGCGCGCCTCGACGAGATCCGGTCGCGCAGCGAGCGCTTTGCGAAATTCCTCGATCGCCGGGCCGCGCTGACCCTGCTCCTTGTAGATGAGCCCGCGGAGCAAGCGCGCCTCCGAGTTGTTCTTGTCGCGAGCGGGATTTTCCGGGCCATAACCGTCCAGGATACCGCGGAGCGTGTAGAGCGCGAGATCTAGCCGGCGTGTGCGGTAGTGATCGCGCGCCATCGTGACCATGGCGGGACGGTAGTCCGGATTCTTCTTGAGCGATTCTTGCGCGAGCCGTTGCGCGGCGCCCGAATCACCCTGAATCGACTTCACCTCCGCCAGCGCTGCGGTGACGGCAGCGCTCTTCGGCATGCGGCTCTGTCGCTCGGTCAGGTAGCTCTCCGCTTCCGTCGCGCGTCCGGTACGAGCCAGGAGCACGCCGTACGAGACGATCGCCGGCTCGTAGTCGGGAACGGCCGTGATTGCCTTTCGATAGGCGGTGAGCGCACCGGATACTTCACCCAAACGCTCGCGCACGACGCCCAGCGAGTAGTGCGCTTGATACGCATTCGCGTCGGCGTCGCTAGCGCGCGTGAACTGCGTGCGCGCGCCTTCCAGATCCCCGTTCTGAAACGCCGAAAGTCCTGCGGCGTGCGCCGTGGCTGCCGAGCCGCTCATCTTGGGACGGTTCGCGGATTCCCCGCTGGAGGGTGCGTCCGTAACGGCGTACTGCTCGCCTTCCGGACTCGTTACCACGCCGGGGCCGCCCGTTACGGGCGTGTTCACCTGGGTGCCCTCGGGCAACTCCGAGCCTTTGCCGGAACGGCCCGCGCAGGCCAGCGAGGCGCCAGCGACGACGAGCACCAGGCACAGACGGCCTGCCTTGTTTTGAAGGTTCTTCATCTCCCGCTCCTCCTCACTGCCCCACGACCGGCAAAGGCGGCGGCGTGCCTTGCGGAGGCGGTGCCGTCACCTGCCCAGGACGCATCTTCGTGAACATCCCTTCGGTGTAGTTCAGGTCTTTCACGTTGGCCGTGTACTGCTTCATCTTGGCTTCACCGATGATGTCGGTGAAGAACGCCAGCCGCCGAAGCGCGCGCGTGACGCCACCGCTCGAAACGTTGTAGCGCCGTGCGAGCACGACGGCCGTCGCATAACGATCGACCATCACGTTGTCGGCGCTGTTGATCTCCTGCTCGCGCCGATCGCGCCAGGCCTGCTGGACCTGAACGCGGATGGCGTCGGCTTTCTCCTGGAGCTCGAGGTTGTCGCTCTCCTCTGCCGACTTGAGCAGTCTCTCCTGCTTGGCGTCGAACATTTTGAGCTCGGGCGGGCGGACGTTGTAGAGGCCAGTCCGCAGTGAGTCGTAGAGCGAGCCCTGCCGCGCCACCGCCGTGGTGGCCCACTCTGGAGACACGTAGGTGTCCACGACCTTCTGCAAGCGGTCGTACCAGGCCTTCGCCTCGACGCTGGCCTTCTTGTACTGGTTGATCACCTCGACCGGCGTGCCCTTGAAACGCTGGTGACCCGTTTCGTAGTCGAACTTGCGCGTGATCTCCTCGTCCAGCATCGTGTACTCGGCTTCCGCTGCCATGCCGGCTTCGGCGGAGCCGAGCGCGCTCGAGCGCCCGTCTTTCTGCGGCGCCTGGCGGCGCCAGTTCTCGAACGCGGCCATCGTGTTCTGCCAGTTCTTGTTCGTGTCCGGGGCGTTGACCGCTTTACGAGTCTTGGCGCTGTAGTACGCAGCGCGCACGACGTACTCCGCAGCCGCCGCGTTGTTGCGATTGCGTGCGTAGTAGTCGTCCATCGCGCGCTGTGCGCTGCGCCGCGCGTTCGCGTTCGCGCCCGTGTCGGGGCTGAACTGGTCCCACTTCTTGAGCTCGGAGCTCGCCACGATGTAGTCCACTTCCGCCGCTTCCTTCGGCGAAGCGCCCAGCTTCAGGAAGCGCTCGCGCGAGCGCTCCATGCCGCCGCGATCACCGAGGCTCGCGTACAGCGACAGAGCTTGTCGCGCCGCCTCGCGCCGGTCCTTCTGTTGGAAGTGTTCGTGCGTGCTGATCTTGTCGAAGGTGTCCGCGGCGCGCGGATAGTTGAAGAACAGCACGTAAGCGCCGGCCAGCGCGTCGTACGCATTCTTCACGTACTTGACGCGCGTCTCGTACTTCTGCCGATCGGGCGCCACGGGAGGCTTCGCCGCGGGGTCGCCGTTGCGGAGACGCTGGAGCGCTTTCTCGTCGCCGTAGCGCGACAGGAACAGCTCGTACATCTCGATCGCCTTGTCGTACTCGCCGACCTGCTTGTACGCGTAGGCGCCGTTCATGGCGGCTTCCGGCGCTTCGTCGCGTCCCGGTGCTGCGTCGAGGGCGGCCTTGTACTTCGCGGCCGCTTCACGCCATTTCTTCTGGCGCTCCGGGCCGTCCGGCATCTTCTCGGCCTGCTCGTACAGAGCGCGCGCGTCCTGATACGCGAGCCCCTGCATCACCGGCTTGCGCAGGTTCTCTTCGCTCGCTTTGGTGTCTTCGTTGTACGCGCAGCTCTTGCCTTCGACGAGCTTGCGGCTCTCTTCCGTCTTGAGCTCGAAGTTCGCCATGCTGACGAGCTTTTCCCACGCCTTGTAGCCGAACTCGTTCTTGCCGCAGTTGGCCTCGTAGATCGGGCGGAAGCGCTTCTTGGCCTCGTCGAAATGGCCGTACACGAAGTACATGTCCCCCGCCTGGAACGCGTAGAGCAGGCCGTTGCGCTGCGGATCGCGCTCGAGCGGGATCCGGGCGTTGTATTCGTCACGCGCCTGAATCGCGTCCATCACGGGCTGGGGGATCGGATCCTTGATGGGCTTGCGCTGGTCGCCCTCGCCGCTGAAACGCAGCTCATCGCGCTTCTCGAGGCCACGCGCGCCGTTGCTCTCCTCGTGCTGGCGATACAAGTCCTCCAGCACCTTCTCGGCGATCGTGACGACGTAGTAGCCAGCCGGCTGGATGTACTTGTCGTCTTCGTTCGAATCGCGCACTTCGATCGCGGCTTCGCGCGCGCACTGCACTTCAGCTGCCGTCGGAGTCTGGCCGACGGTGACCTGCAGCACGACGCTCCAGTAGCGCGCGTCGGCCAGCCAGAACTTGCTCTCGTACGTGTCCTGCGCTTGCGGATCCTGTTCGAGGTAGGCCGCCCACGCCGTCTCGGCCATGCGGTATTCGTCGACGGCTTTCCTGAGCAGCAGCTTCTGCTCGTCGGCGTCGTTGAGCTCGAGCGCCTTCTCGTAGAACGAGCGCCCCGAGTTCGTGTGATCCGCCGCGGCGCGCTTGACGCCACCGCGGACCAGGAGCTCCGCCTGAGACAGCGCTTCTGGATCGTCGCGGTTCGCGTCGGTCCAGGGCGTCGTCCCCACGTAGCTCGCGAGCTTCGTGCGCGCCTCGAGCGCCTTGGCGCCGTACTCCGCGCGCGCCTCGGAACCCTCCGGCGCGAGCCTCGACAGCTGGTCGTAGAGCTCCGCCACCTTGTTCTGCATGACCGGCGCGTCCCGGTTCATGGGGTACTTCTTGAGGGTCAGCTCGAGTGTGGCGATCGCGTTGCGATTCTGCGTGATCTCGATGAATTCCTGCGCGAGCGACTTGTAGATCTCGACGCTCCACTTCTTGTCCTGCGGGATCAGCTTCGGATCCTGCACGCGCTCGATGGCGATGGCCATCTTCTGCTCGGCGACGACCGGATCGGTCTCCGTGTCCAGCACGTCGTTACGTGGAATGTACGGATGGTCGGCGGGGGGACCCTCGTTGTCGACGTACGTGAGCGAGCCCGCGATGTACGTGTAGGCTTCCGCGCGGAAGTCCGCGCCGGGATCGCCGGTCTTCGCCTCTTGCTCGTCCGTGTAGTGGAGCAGACGGACGAACCAGTCCGTCGCGGTCCGATAGCGCTGCTGCTTGAAGAACGTCCAAGCCTGCTTGTACATCGCGACGCCGTAGATCGGCGGCTTCTTGTAACGCAGGGAGTAGTCGTACGCGCTGACAGCGCGGTTCAGGTTGTATGGCCCCGCCTTCGGGTCGATCTGATCGAAATGGAAGTTCCCGAGCTGCCACCAGATCTCGGCCAGGTAGCGCGGCTCGTCGGCGGTGTCCGTCGGCTGCGGCAGCGGCGTGCAGGCAGCATAGGGATCCACGTACCCGAGCTCTTCGCGCCCGATCACTCCGCGACGCGCAACCGGCTTGACAGGCGCCTTCGCCGCGTTGCCGCGACCAGTCTGATCGAGCGGAACGGGGTGCGCGTTGTACCACTCCGTCCAGAACTTCTCGTCGTGATCCTGCGGCAAGGACTGAACCTGAATTTTGCCCGCATCCGCGGGATCATCCTTGACCTGGTACTTGTTCGCACACACCAGGGTCCGCCACGCCTGCTGTCCCTCTTCGAGGCGCGCCGAGTCGGTGTAGGCATGCCCGAGGAAGTAATGGACCGCAGCGATCTCTTCGTACTTCGGGTACTCGCGGATGATGCGGCGGTACAGATTGATCGCCGGCTCCAGGCCAGTCTCGATTTCACCGGTCTGTTGCGCGCGGCCGCGTTCTTCGTAGAGCGCAGCCAGGCGGAACATGGCGTCCGGCGTCGCCGAGGGGTGCGCATTGTCGCCGCTGTACGTGGCGATGAACTGCTCGAGCCGCTGAATGGCGGTATCCCGCGCGTCCTCCAGGCCCTTCTTCTCCGTCGCGATCTCGCGATCGAGCGCGGAGAGCACACGACGACGACGCTCCTCGTAGTGATGGCGCACGATCATCGTGAGCGTGTCGCGGAACTCCTTGGCCCCCTTTTCGTACTCCTTCGCCTCGTCGCTCAACAGCGCGAGCGCGCGCAGCTGCGCCGGCGTCGGACGCGGCGGCGGCTTGGCTGCCGACTTGAGCTTGCCGCTCACGGCGATGCGGCGCGTGGTCTTGCACAGCGTTGCCCCAGCCGGAGCAGCGCCCGTCGGCGTGGCAGCGGCCGTGGTGCCGCCGGCAGCGGGCGTGGCACCAGGTTGTGCAGCGCCTGCACCGGCCGGCGCTGAGCCAGGTTTTTGTTCCGGAGCCTTGGGCTGTGACTCGGCCCGGCTTGGCAATACGAGCGCTGCGAGAATCGCAGCGACTGCGGCGAGCAAACCCCCCGTGCTGCGCCTACTCATTGGCTGTCCTCCGCGTCGTCGAGAACCTCTCGAAGTTCGTCATTCAGATTCTGTTCCTCGCGGGCCCGTTCGCGCTGCAGATTGTTCACGCGAATGCGCTGCTCCTCTCGGAGCTCCCACGCCTGCTGCACGATGCCCGTATCCGCGCGCAGCACGATGCTCTTCAAGCGATCGCGCACCAAGCCGAAATTTTTCATTGCCACTTCGCCAACCAGGACGCGCGCCTGCTGATCCAGGCCGTCGAGGTTGACGGCGTACGTTTCCATGTTGGCGACTTCTTCTGCGATCTTGCTCTGCAACGCATTGGCTCTACCGAGCGCGTCGCGCTCGAGGCCGGATTTGATGCCTTCCAGCCGACCCTCGACGGCGTCGGCGCGCGCCAGGGTCCCCTGGATCGAACGCGCGTACGACGCGGCGCTGCCACCGCCTTGTCCGGCGGCAGCCAGCTGCACCTCGCGCGCGAATACCGCGCGGAAACGCTGGCGGACGTTGTCGTCCTCCACGAAGCGCTGGTCGCCAAAGCCGACCTGTGCGCGCCCCATGTCCATGGCGTCTCGATATTGCTGGATGCGCGTGCGGTAACCCTCGAGCTCACGCTCGTTGGCGACGATTTCCGCCTGGAAGCGCTGCCGGCTGCTTGGATCCTTGGTGACTCCGTGCTGTTCGGCTTCCTTCATGACGCGCTTGAGGCCATTGATGATGGCTTGCAAGCGATCCGCCTCGAGCTGAAGACCCTGCACTTTCTGTGAGACCTCGTCCCATTGACGATCCCCGCTCGAGTCACGCCCGGAAAAGTCGCCGTCCGTGACCGGCAAGTAGCCCATGCGCCGCATCAAGGTGCGTCGCTCTGCGCGCACGCGCTCGAGCTCGCCAGCGCTCGGCTGGTGCACGTCGTCCATGCCTTCCGCCAAGGTGACGCGCGCGCGCGCGACCTTGTTGATCAGGCCGAGCGTCTGCTCGAGCGGCGCCCGCACCTCCGGGAATGCCTTCACGCGGGTAGACGAACCCAGCACCGCGTTGAGCTTCGAGGCGAGCCGGCGCGACTTCTTGATCAAGTCGCGCGAGCGTGTGACGTCGTCGATCATCGAGAACACGCGCTCGTCTTCCGCCTCTTCGCGCGCCCATTGCACGACCAGAGGTGGCAGCGCCTCTTCGCCGGCCTCGAGCTCGTCGCGCGTCAGGCGGTCGTAGTAGACGGCGGGGTCGTTGGTGCTCGCCAGGAAGCGGTCGAGCTGCTCGCGGATCGGATCGAATTTGCCACGCACGCTCTGATAGAGCGTCAGGGCCTTCTCGAACTGCCCGGAACGCAGCATCAGATCGGCGCGCAACAGCGAACCGTCGGCGATCTCGAGCCGTTCCGGATCCATGATCGTGAGGACTTCGAGCGCGCGTTGTGCACGCTGATAGTCCCCGAGGCGTACGTAAACCCACGCGAGCTCGTAGAGCATGGTGGGGAACTCGGGCGACGTGCGATCCACGTGGCTGTAAGCTTCCGCCGAGTCCAGGTAGTTGTCCGTTTCGTAGAACAACCGGCCGATCGCCATCCACGCCAGATCGATGACGTGCCGGTGCGATTCGGTGTCCGCGGGCATGCGCGTGATTCTGCGGAACTGCTCGATGGGAGCCGCAAACCGTGCACGCAGCGCGGCGTCGTCTTGAGGCTGCTTCGCCGCGGCCGCCGCGTCCTCGGGCCTGGGAGCGGGCATGGCTTCCCGCATGAGGATCACGCCCATCAGGTATTGAGCCTGATGCGCGTACTCCGAGCCCGCCGGCACGGAGTTGATCGCGGCGCGCGCGCTCGGGTAGTCCTTGCGTGCGTACAAGGCCTTTCCGCGCGCGTACTGCAGCGAGCCCGACGCGTCGCTCGCCGGAAGCGCGTTCAGGCGTGCGAAGATGTAATCGAGAGTGGTGAGATCGTCCGTGCGCAGAGCGACGTCGACGAGCCGGCTGATCGAGCGCCCTGCGTACGAATCGTACGGAGAGCGCGGCGCAGCCTCGACGATCTCGCGATAGTGGCGTCGCGCCGACAAGTACTGGCGAGTCTTCATGTAGTTCTCGCCAAGGAAGAACAACGCGTCGGCGCGCGCCGCCTCCGGTGCCTTGCCCTGACGGTGCAGCTCGAGCACTTTGCTGAACTCGTCGATCGAGCGCTCGTAGTCCTTGGTGCGATAGAGCATGTCGCCCGCAGCGATGCGTTCGACGATCGATGGATCACGGCGCTTGGCGCGCGAAAGCGCCGTGCTGATCTTGCCGATGTCCGCCTCTGCGCTGGAGATTGCCGTCCGCGCACGCCCCTGCGCCTCGGAAGCGTTCAGCGCCGCAGCCGGCAGACCGAACCCGACCGTGACTAGCGCGGAGGCAAGCGCCCAACCGTGGGCGTGCCTGAGACGCATTACTTGCCCCCTGTTCCGATCGAGAAGCCGCCCGACGCGTTCGCTTTACCGGGAGCCGTGCTGGTGCTGCCGCTGCTCGTGGCGTTGGCAGGCCGGTTCGCGGGAGTCGCCCCATCCGTCAGGCCGCTCTTGATGCGCTCCTGGTAGCGGATCGCGGGCCGCTGCTCGAGCGGCGTCGTCACTCCGCCCTTCTCCCAGGCGACCGCATCGAGCTCGATGGTCTTGCCTTCGGTGACGGTGAACGAGTGGCTGCCCTTGACCTCGAACTTGTAGCCGCGCAGGTACGAGAACACGCCGTAGCCGTGTCCGCGCAGCTGGACGAGCACCTGCAGGGTGTGATCGCCGGGCGTGATCGAGCCGCTGAAGATCGGGATCTCTTTCTGGTCCGAGAGCGCGCCGGTGTCGTCCTGCTTGTTGTATTGAACGGCGCCGTCGAGCACGAACAGAGCGCGCGTCAGCTTGAACGCCGTGCTCATGTCGTTGACGAACCTGATTTCCGCGCGCGCGCCGCCGACGCCGCCGGACAGAATCGTGTCGCTCAGCAAGCTCAGGCGCGTGTGACTGCGTCGGATCTGCTCCTTGAGCTCGTCGATCCGCTGCTCGAGGTCTCTGAGCCGCACCACGTACGTCGAGCCGTCCATCCCCGCGGATGCGCCGGCCGTCGCACCGGCAGCGCCGGAGGCCGCAGTGCTGGTACTGGCCGTGCTCGCCGAAGTACCGGCGGATCCCGTCGCTGCCGACGTCCCTCCGGTGCTCGTGCTGGTGGTCGTCGTAGAAGTGCTCCCACCCGCGGCGCCCGTCGCGCCTGCGGTGGTAGCACCCGCGCTCGTCGCGCCCGGCTTCGCCGTCGTGCTAGCGCCCGCGCCGGCTGCTTTTGCAGTGCCCGTCGCGGTTGCTGATTTCGTTTCCGTGCCGGGCTTCGTGCCCGCGTCTTGTGCAAACGCCGGCACAGCCGCCGTCAACCCAGCGAGCAAGAATACCCAACAGGCCTTGTGAAGTCGCATCGTTCACCCTCTCGATGAATAAGGAGCAGAGCGCAAACTCACCCTTGTGAGAGTCCCCTTATGTGCAGGATCTACGGAAACTGCAATATGCGCCTGCACGTAGCTTTGCTCGGGGGCAATAAGCCCCACGAGCTGAGCGTACTCTAGACCTAACGAAGTGCGCCTTCGCGCGTGTCGCTTCGCTCTCACCTTCGCGGGACAGCCGCGCGAGATGTGGGCGTACTTTGCGGCCGTCTTGCCGCCGACTGGGACGAAGCGCTACGGTAGCTTTCGCGCTCCGACCAAAGAGTTTCGGCGTGCGATCTCAGACCCCATGCGCGTACTCGAGCCGTGCCCCAGCCTGTCGTCACCCCAGGTGCCCGAGCCTGCCGCTCGCGCGGTCGCGTCACTTACCAGGGTGAAGTCGCTCTCGGCGCGGGCGTGAGTGTTTCGCCAACTGCACGGCGGTCGGCTCGCGGCTGCGAGCGGCCCGGCTGCCCCGGAGTCCACTCGGCAGATGGCTAGCGTGCGCGGGGAAGCCACCGACGAGATGCTCATGGTCCGCTACCAGCGCGGAGACCGTGAGGCCTTCGCCGAGCTCGTGCGCCGCTATCACGGCCCCATCTACAATTTCGTGATCCGACAGGTGCGACACACCGATGCGTCGCCCGATTTGACGCAGGACGTATTTTTGCGAGTCGTCCAGAGCGCTGCCGAGTTCAAGCACGAAGCGCGTTTTTCGACCTGGCTCTTCACGATCGCCCGAAACCTCTGCACCGATCACCTGAGAAAGCTCGCGCATCGCCGGCACGCGTCGCTCGACCAGCCCGCGTCCGACAGCGGTTCGCGTGTTTTGGGCGACAGTGTTGCCGACGCTCATCCGCGAGCTAGCGTGGAGCGTATGGCCGGGTCTGCCGAAGTCATCGGATCCATCGTGCGGGCCGTGGAGGCCTTGCCCGACGAGCAGCGGGAGGTATTTTTGCTGCGTGAGATCGGCAATCTGCCGTTTCGCGAGATCGCTGCGATCACCGGCGTGGGCGAAAACACCGTAAAAAGTCGCATGAGGTACGCGCTCGATCGCTTGCAAGAAGCGCTGACCGACTACGAGGAGTACGCGCGCGCCCTACGCTGAGCGCCCGCCAAGGAACTGAGCCGTGGATTGCGAGAAGTTCGACAGAATCGTGCTCGACCAGATCTATCAGGAGCTGGATGAGCTCACGAGCCTCGCGGCCAAGCGGCATGTCGAACACTGCATGCGCTGCCGGCGCATCGATGCGGGCCTGCGCGCCACGCGCGAAGTCGGCGTGCTGCCGACGATCGAGCCGCCGGAAAGTCTGGTTTCACACATCCTGGCTGCCGAGCGCGAGGCGCACGCCGTGCTGCCTGCCCGGCAGCGCTTCGGTCGCGCGATCTCGATCCTCGCGGGCTACGCGATGCGGCCCCAACTCGCGATGGCTGCGCTGCTCGTGCTGATGATCGGCGGCAGCTTGTTGTTTCTCAGAGGGGGACCCGACGAAGGCCACGGTCTCGCAGAACGCGGAGTGCCGGAGGGCGAAGGCGATTCGATCCCGATCTTACCCGTCCCGGAGCGCGCCTCGAGCGGAACGAAACAGGATGGCGAGCAAGCCCACGGCGCGCTCGCCGACGACGAAAAGACCGCTCGGCGCGAGCGCCGCGACGA
>DATDJP010000163.1:0-8345 GCA_036520475.1 Polyangiaceae bacterium
GCTCAGCTCGACGAACGGATGCCGAGCGCCTCGAGCAGCGGGATCGGGTCCGGATCCACGAGAGCGGCAGCGATCGCGGCTACGCCGTCGGCGCCGGCGCGCAGTGCTTGCTGCGCGTGCTCGGGAGTGACGCCGCCGAGCGCATAGACCAGCCCGGGCTCGGGCCGGCCTCGCGCGTGGCGCAGCGCGAGCCGCAACCCTTCGAGGCCGAGCGCGGCCGCACCTTTGCGGGGCGCAAACACGGGCGACAGGAGCACCGCGTCCGCGCCCGGCACCCCCGCTGCGGCGGGGTCATGGCAGGCCCGGGAGATCCAGATCGAACCGAGCAGGGCGCGCGCATCGGCCGTGCTCACGCTGTGCTCGCCCAAGTGCAGCGCGTCGGCTGCGAGCAGCCGCGCCAGGTCGAGCGCGTCGTTCACGGCGAACAGCTGGCCATGATCCCGCGCCAGCTTGGCCAAGTGACGCCCCAGCTCGAGCCGTTCGCGCGCCGGCAGCGTGCGATCGCGCAGCTGCACCAGGACGCTGCCCGGCCGAGCCAGACTCGCGAGCGCCGTCACGCGTGCCTCGAGCTCGGGCCGCGGCACGAGCTCAGAGTCCGTGATGACGATCAAGCGCGGCCGCAGCAACCCCGCACCTCAGGCCGGCGCCGTTCGCCCGTACACGGCGCGCAGCAGCAACGCGGCCGCACCCGCGCCGAAGGCGTCCGCGAGCCAGTCGCCGAACTCGGCGCTGCGGTGCGGCAAGGTGGCTTGCCAAAATTCGAGCCCTGCACCCGCCGCGCAGCAGATCCCGAAGGCCACGAGCGCGTGGTGGGCGGTGCCGAGCTCCGTTCGCTTCCAGCGTACGGCCCGAAACATCGTGAGCTGCATGCCGAAAAAGGCCGCCGCATGCAGCAGTTTGTCGGGCGCTATGAAGCTCACATCGAGCTCTGGACCCTGCGCCACCGAACCGGCGTAAAAAATCGCGAGCACGTACAGGAGAGCGGGCGCGACATGCAGGAAGAAGCCGCCTGAGCGTTCTCTCTGCGGCCCTGCGTCAGCCGTCATACGGGGCTGATGTCCTCGAGCTCTTTGCCGCGCGTCTCGGGCAAGAGCCAAAAGATGCACGCGAGCGCGATCAGTGGCGCCAGCGCCGTCGTGGCGACCGCCGGCCCCCAGCCCACGGATTTAGCCGCGAAACCGACGGCCAGCGGCGACAAGACGTAGCCGACCCGGCCGAGCAGGTTGTTCGACCAGGCGAACGCATCGCCACGGTACTCGGTCGGAAACAGCTCCGTCGTGAACGCGTTGAGCACCGGAAGCACCGAGCTCGTACCGAAGATGCCGAGGATCAACATGAACGTGAGCGGCCACTTGCCGTGCAAGGTGTAGCATCCGAACACGCCGATCGACGTGGCACCGAAGATCAAGGCCGCGCCCGGCTTCCTGCCGATCACATCCAGGAGCTTGCCCGCCAGAAACACGAGCGGCATCGAAACCAGCGCGGCCAGGCCGATGGCTTGGCCGACGTCCGCGTCCGTGAAGCCGCGTTCGGCGAGCGCGAACTCCTTCCAGAAGGTGATGCCGTTCTGCGTGCAGATGTAGGTGATGAACCAGATCAGCCCGAGCTCGAGCACGCGCCGGCGGTGCGGTGTTCTCATAATCTCGAAGAGTGAGCGGCTTTCGGCGGCGCGCGTGCCCGCCGGCAGCTCCTGGATCTGGGCGGTAAACCGCTCCGTTTCGCGCAAACCGCGCCGCGCGTACGCGAGCACGACGAGCGGGATCACGCCGACGAAATACACCGAGCGCCAGCCGTACTCCGTCTTCAAGAGCAGCGGCACCACGCCCGCGCACACGATCGAGCCGAGGCTCGCCATCGCGGTGATCACGCCGATTACCATGCCGCGGCGCGCCGCCGGAAATTCTTCGGCAGCGATCACCATGCTCGTGGCCCACTCCGCGATCAGAAAGATGCGCGCCAGCATCTGCAGGATCGCGAACACGATCACGTTCGGCGCGAGCCCGGATAGTCCCGTGAACACCGCATAGCCGGCGATGGTCACCGTCAGCACGCGGCGACGACCCCAGCGGTCGGCCTTGCGCACGAGCAGATAGGCGATCAGCGTGCCGAGATTGATGAACGTGACGAGCACGCCGCCGCCGCGCTGATCGATGCCCATTTCCGCGCGCAAATTGGGCAAAATCTGCGTGAGCGCGAAGAAATCATAGCCCTCGAACAGCGACGCGACGCCCAGAAAAACGAACAACCGCAGCTGGTACGCCGTGAACTTGTGCTGCATCACGAGCCACTGGCGCCGTCGGCCGGTCTCATTCGATGACGCCTGCTTCGGGGCTCGAGGCGTTCGCGTACAGCTTCTTCGGCATGCGTCCCGCCAAGAACGCCTTGCGCCCGGCAGAGACCGCTTCACGCATGGCCTCGGCCATCAGCACGGGCTCGCGCGCGCCCGCGATGGCCGTGTTCATGAGCACGCCGTGACAGCCGAGCTCCATGGCAATGGCGGCATCGCTGGCGGTGCCGACGCCCGCATCGACGATCACCGGTACTTTGCTGTGCTCGAGGATGATGCGCAGGTTGTAGGGGTTTCGAATGCCGAGCCCCGAGCCAATCGGAGCCGCCAGCGGCATCACGGCCGCGCAGCCCACGTCTTCCAGCTTCTTGCAGATGATGGGATCATCGATGCAATACGGCAAAACGGTGAAGCCCTCTTTGACGAGCTCCCGTGCCGCCGCGAGCGTCTGCTCGTTGTCCGGGTAGAGAGTGCGCGGATCGCCGATCACTTCGAGCTTCACGATGTCCGCGATGCCGAGCTCACGTGCCAGCCGCAACGTGCGAATGGCCTCGTCCGCCGTGTAGCAGCCCGCCGTGTTCGGCAAGATCGTCCAGCGTTTGCTGAGCACGAGCTCCATCAATGAGCCCGACTTGCGATCATTCAGATCGACCCGGCGGAGCGCGACCGTGACGACCTCGGCTCCAGACGCAGCGAGGGCCGCCCGCGTCTCCGCGACGTCCTTGTACTTACCCGTGCCCACGAACAGTCGCGAGCCGAAGGTGTGAGTGCCTATAATCAGGGGTTCGTCAGCCATGGGCGCCCCAGCCTGCTAGCGCCGCCACGCCAGGCGGGCAAGCCGGACGGTGAGCTAACCCCTAGAAAACACGCTGATTCCGGGGGCCAGCTGGCGTGCGGCGTAGCCCAGGCGGCGCACGCGCGTGACCTCGCTACGCGCCACCACCAGGACACCGCCCGGCGACAGCGCGCGGAACAAGAGCTCCAGGGCCCGGGTCCCGGCCTCGTCCCCAAAGTAGATGAGCAGATTCTTGCAGATGACGAGCTCGAACTCTCCCGGCGGAAGCCCGGTCATCAGATCACGGCGCAGGAAGCGCACGTTCGAACGCAGCGCTCGACTCACGTGCACGGTGTCGCCGGACGCGCTCAGATAGCGCTGCACCCATTCCGCTGGCAGAGCGCGGACCACACTGCTCGGGTACGCCGCTTCCTCCGCCGATTCGAGCGCAGGCGCGCTGCGGTCCATGCCGACCACGCGATACGTTCGCCCAGTCTTGGCACACGCGTCATCCAGGAGCATCGCCAGAGTCCAAGCTTCCTCACCAGTGGAGCAGCCGACGGAGACGGCACGCAGGCTCTGCGCAGCCACGCCCGGCAACCAGCGCGTCCGAAGCGCAGCCCATTGCTCTGGATCCCGATAAAAACAGGTCTCCCCGACGCGCAGCACGTCGGCCAGCTCCGAGAGTCGCGGCGCGTCTTCGTGCAAGCGTCTGACCACCCCGGCCAAGTCGATTCCGTCCTCCAGCTGCAGCGCTTCCAGGGCACGCCCGAGCCGCGCCGTGAACCACGCCGGCATGTGCGTGCCGCGCAGGCCGACCCCATGACGTTGCTCGAGGAGCGCCAGCACCTGGGCGCACGCGCGCTCGAGCTCCACGCTGCTCATCGCACGAACGCCAGATGCGGCGCGTCGAGCAGCGCCTCCACGCTGAGCACGGCGCACGCCGGCGGCGCGGGGATCACTCCCACGATCAGCGCGCGCACGTCTTCACTCAGGGTGCTCGGCGGCGGCACGAGGCCGTCTTTGGGCAATTCGCGCAGGCCACTCAAGGCGTCGACGCGCAGGCCGGCCCGGCGCCGTTGCCCGCCCGCTTCGCGCACCACGACGATGCGCGCGCTCTCGTCGCTCGGCAGCGGGTTGGGCACGACGGCAGCACCGCTTTCGCCGAGCAGCACGGCGGGCTCGATCACGGCCAACACGTCACCGCGCAGGTTCGTCACGCCAGCCAGGGCGGGCGGCGCATGGAACACGCGCGTCAGGCTGCGCATGGCGATCACTTCCTGGACCTCTTCCACCTGAAATGCGTACAGGCCCGCGCCGATGCGCACCGCGATGCACCGCGAGCGCGCCGCCAGGGCTTCCCGTGGCCTGTCACCGAGCGGCAAGGGCTCGGCGTGTGCGTCCGGCGGAGGATCGCCCATGAGTCCCGCAGTCTAAACGAGCGGCGCGGGGCGAGCAGCCGGATTTCCGGCCCTCGGCGCGGTGATGGCGCTGCGTTTCCAGCGGCGATGCATCCACAGCCACTGCTCCGGGCGCGCGCGAACATGCGCCTCCAGCGCCCGTGTCGCGCTCTGCATCGTCTGTTCCGCCCAGCGCCGGCTGGGCCGCGCGGGCGGCTCGAAGTGCCCGAGCAGCACCGCGCGCTGACGGCCACCCTGCAACCGTTCCGCGACGACCACGGCCAGGGGCACGCGCGCGCGCATCGCCACCAGCGCGGGCGCGAGGTCAACCTCGGCGAGCTGGTTCAAAAACGGCATCACCAGCTGCGCCCGGCTGCGCTCCGGCGCTTGATCGATGAGCATCGCCACCGCCTCGCCGCGGGCCAGCGCGCGACGCGCCGTGCTCGCGGCGCTTCCCACGGAGACCCAGCGGACGCCGTAGCGCGCGCGCGTTTGCTGCCAAAAACGGTCGAGCCACCCCAATGATAGCCGTTTCGTGACGACCGTCAGCGGCAAGCGCTGAGCCGCCGCACACGCCAGCATGTCCCAGTTGCCCGTATGCGCCGTCGCGACGACCAGACCACGCCCGCGCGTGAGCACAGCGCGCACGTCCTCCTCGATGAGCACGCGCCCCGCCAGCGCCCTGGCCGGCCAAACACCAAGTGCCACGAGCTCACACAGGCCCTGTCCGAGCGAACGGTACATGGCGTCCGCTACACGCCCCCGATCAGCGATGCCCGCGCGGGCCAGCGCATCCAGCACGTGACGCCGCCGCACCCCCAGCACGCGGCCCACCACGAAGGCCAGCACACCGCCCAACGCTGCCGCGATGACCGACGCCCACGCGAACACGACCCTCCGCGCCTACGTCGCGGCGAAGCCGGCCTTGCGTCCAGAGCTCGGCGAAGCGTCGATCGCGCCCGCGAAAATGTCCGCCAACGCCAGCACGAACGTCTCGCCTTTGGCGGTCCTGGCGCGCACCAACCCGCCCTCCGAGCGAACGGCCTCGACGCGGCTGACCGTCAAACTGGCACCGTTGAAAGCCGTGTAAAGCGTCAGGTGCCGCCCCTCGGGAGGCTTCACCCAGCCGTCGCTGGCCTTCTTGGCCTCCGCGGTCGTCAGCAGAGCGGAAAGGTGTTGTTCCGTCATAGATCGGGATTGCCGTCGGAACCCCTGCCGCGTCAAGAGTCATCTCGGCTATCCTTTCGTCCGTGAGTCAACGCGCCGAGTCCGCCGGCCCGCACGCGCCGAAGCCGCCGTCGCGGGCCGACGCAGGAGCGGGTACGGCCAGCGACGGCGAACCCCAGATCATCGTTGAAAACCTGACGAAGCGCTTTGGTGACTACCAGGCCCTCAGGGACATCAACATGCGGGTGCGCAAGAGCCAGGTGGCCGTGATCATCGGCGGCTCCGGCGCGGGCAAGACCACCTTGCTCAAGATCCTGATCGGCCTCGATCGCCCGACCAGCGGCCACATCTACGTGGATGGCCAGGACATGGCCGCGCTCGGCGAACGCGACCTGAACAAGATGCGACAGAAGTTCGGGATGGTGTTTCAGTACTCGGCGCTGCTCGATTCGATGAACGTGCTCGAGAACGTGGCCTTCCCGCTGCGTGAGCACACGAAGCTCCGCGACAAGGAGATCCGCGACCGTGTCTTCGAAAAGCTCAAGATCCTCGGCCTCGAAGGCACGGAGAAGCGTGCTCCGAGCGAGCTCTCCGGCGGCATGAGAAAACGTGTCGCGCTCGCACGCGCGCTCATGCTCGAGCCCGCCATCCTGATGTACGACGAGCCCACGAGCGGCCTCGACCCGATCACAGCGCGGATGGTCGACGAGTTGATCATTGAAACCCGCGATCGTTTCGGAGTAACCAGCATCGTGATTTCACACGATATGGCGGGCGCGCTGCGCATCGCGGACGAAATCTACCTGCTCTCGAAGGGATGCATCGCCGTCTCGGGCTCACCCGCGGAGCTCGTGCACGGGGACAACGCCACGGTGCAGGAATTTCTGCAGTCGAGCGGCATTCATGCGGAGCAGCTGATCGCCGAATCCGCCGGGAAGCGTAAACAGTGAGCTCACCGCGACGGATTCTGGTGACGGGAGCTGCGGGCTTCATCGCCAGCAACACGACCGACGCGCTGCTCGCGCGCGGCGACCAGGTGGTCGGCATCGACAATCTGAACGACTACTACGATCCGGCGCGCAAACGGGCCAATTTGGCCGAAGTACGCGCGCTTGCCCGCGACTCCGCGCGCTTCGAGTTCCGCGAGCTGGACATCCGCGACCGAGCCGCGCTGCGCGAGCTGGTCGCGTCCGGGTTCGACGCGATCGTGCATTTGGCAGCGATGGCCGGGGTGCGCGCGTCGGTGGACAATCCCTGGCTCTATTACGACGTGAACCTGACCGGCACCTTGAACCTGCTCGACGCCGCGCGCGAGTACGGCAAACCGAATTTCGTGTTTGCCTCCACCTCGTCCGCGTACGGCGCGACGAACGTGATTCCATTCATCGAGACCGACCCTTCGGATCGTCCGCTCGCCGCTTATGCGGCCAGCAAACGCGCCGCGGAAATGCTCGGCTTCAGCTATCACCATCTGCACGGCCTGGACTTCACGGCGCTGCGTTTCTTCACGGTTTACGGGCCGCGTGGCCGCCCGGACATGATGGCGTTCAAGGTCCTGGACAGCGTGCGGCTAGGCCGCGAAGTGCCGCTCTACAACAACGGCCAGATGCACCGCGATTGGACGTACGTCTCGGACATCGTGCAAGGCGTGGTGCAAGCGGCGGACCGCCGACTGGGCTACGAAGTGATCAATCTCGGCCGCGGCGAACCGGTCCTCTTGGCAGATTTCGTCCAGGCTCTGGAAGAGCTGGCAGGCAAGAAAGCGAAGCTCGTGCCTGCGCCGATGATGGACGCGGACGTCGCTTACACGTACGCCGACATCGGCAAAGCGCAGCGCCTGCTCGGCTACGCGCCGGAGGTGTCCGTCCGAGACGGCGTGCGTCGCTTCTGGGAGTGGTACACGACCGCCGTGGGTCCTTTGTAGCGGGGCCTGAAACGGGCTCCAGCGGGACGCTATGGCGCGCTCGGATTTAGCCGCCACGGCGCCACGGGGTCGCCATGCTCGCCAGATTTTTTAATGCGAATACCCAGCGTGGGGGATTGCAGCCGGCTGACACGAGATACCGCTTGTCGCGTGTTGATGCTCTCTTTTTTTGGGAACGCTTGAAGAGGGTGAACCGATGAGCTCCCGTGCAAGACGCATCTTCGAACGCGCGGCGTTCAGCGCTGGCGGAGCCGACTGAGCATCTCGACCGCTTGGCCAGAGCGGTGGTCGATTCCGCGCTCGAGGTTCACAAGGTTCTCGGTCCTGGCTTCCTCGAATCGATCTACGAGGAAGCGCTAGCTTCGGAGCTCAGCCGTCGCGCCATTCCATTCGAACGTCAAGTTCCTGTGATTGTGCACTACAAAGGACAGCCGGTCGGCGAAGCGCGCGCCGATCTACTTGTACACCGTGCCTTGATAGTCGAGCTGAAGGCCGTAGAAACGCTGGCCCCCATCCACGTCGCTCAAGTGCTCTCCTACCTGAAGGCGCTCGAGTTAGCGAATCGATCGATTCGTGTCGATTCGGGGTCCACTTCATCGAGCTGACATGATCTACGTTCGCCGGTGGAAGCGTAGCGCTTGGTTCGTCAGAAGTGGCGCGTGTTGAAGGCGACGCTGGACGAGCGAGGCGTCCGAGTGTGGGCGGGCGCGGAGGCGGATGCGATCGGTTACGGCGGAGTGGCTGCAGTAGCGCGCGCGACTGGGATGGGGATCAGCACGGTACGGAAGGGCC
>DATDJP010000164.1:0-35280 GCA_036520475.1 Polyangiaceae bacterium
TGCTCAACATGCGGACGATGACCCGCATGGGCAAAGTCGCGCTCGACATGCTCGGTGAGAGCAACGACTTCAACCGCGGCCTGCACTCGATCCTCGACTGCAACCCGGAGCGCCGCTTCATCTGCCACTTCCCGCAGGACAACACCATCTGGTCGATCGGCAGCGGCTACGGCGGCAACGTGCTGCTCGGCAAGAAGTGCCTCGCGCTGCGCATCGGCAGCTACCTCGGTCGCCAGGAAGGCTGGCTGGCCGAGCACATGATGATTCTGGGCGTCGAGAGCCCCGAAGGTCAGGTCACGTACGTCGCGGGCGCGTTCCCCAGCGCGTGCGGCAAGACCAACTTCGCCATGCTGATCCCGCCCAAGCGCTTCGAGGGCTGGAAGGTGTTCACGGTCGGCGACGACATCGCCTGGATGCGGGTCGGCTCGGACGGCCGGCTGTGGGCGGTGAACCCGGAGGCCGGCTACTTCGGCGTCGCGCCCAACACGAGCATGACCAGCAACCCGACCGCGATGCGCACCGTCGCGCGCGACACGCTGTTCACCAACGTGGCCATGACGCCGGACGGCGACGTGTGGTGGGAAGGCATCGGCAGCGAGCCGCCCGCCGGCATGACCGATTGGCAGGGCAAGCCCTGGGACAAGAACGGCAAGGACAAGGCGGCGCACCCCAACAGCCGCTTCACCGCGCCGATGAGCAACAACCCGTGGCTGTCCAAGGCCGCGAGCGATCCCGAAGGTGTGCCGATCTCGGCAATCATCTTCGGCGGCCGTCGCGCGACCACGGTGCCGCTGGTGATGCAGTCATTCAACTGGCAGCACGGCGTGTACCTCGGCGCGACCATGGGCTCGGAGACCACGGCGGCAGCGACCGGCGCCGTCGGCGTCGTGCGGCGCGACCCGATGGCCATGCTTCCGTTCTGTGGCTACAACATGGGCGACTACTTCGCGCACTGGCTGAAGTTCCGCTCGCGCCTGACGAACCCGCCGAAGATCTTCATGGTCAACTGGTTCCGCAAGGGCAACGACGGCTCGTTCCTGTGGCCCGGATACGGCGAGAACATGCGCGTGCTGAAGTGGATCGTCGATCGCGTGCGCGGCCGCGCGTACGCCGTCGAGAGCCCGCTCGGCTGGATGCCGCGTCACGAGGACCTGCAGTGGCAAGGCCTCGACTTCGACCCGAATCGCTTCTACGAGCTGATGGCAGTGGGCCGCGAAGCGGGCCGCAAGGAAGCCCAGTCGCACGAGGAGCTGTTCGATCGCTTCTACGATCGGCTGCCGAAGGAGCTCCTGTACGAGCGTGAGCTGCTGCGCTCGCGGCTGTGGCGCTCTCCGGACCGCTGGGAGCTCGCGCACGAGCAGATCGCGCCCTGAGCGGAGGCTCCGCTCAGCGAAAAGCCCGAGTCCGTGCAGCGCACGGTTCGGGCTTTTTGCTCGAGCGACTCGAGCTCGTTAAAGCGATTCCAGGTACGCGACGAGGTCGGCTTTTGCGGCGGCGTTCAGGTGCGAGGTCTTGCCGTGTTGGTCCCCGCCGCCGCAGGCAGGATCGAAGCGGTTCAGCAAGGTTTTGGCGCAGCCGTTGTGCAGGAACGGTGCACGGAAACCAACGCCCGTGAGCTTCGGCACCTGAAGCGCGTGACCGGCCGGCGTGGTGCCGACGAAGAAGCTCTGGCTATGGGACGCCGCGTGGCAAGCGGCGCAGCCGACCGCGGACGACTCGAACAGGGCCTTCCCCCGTAGCGCCGCGGCGTCGCTCGCGCCTCGAATGCGCGCCGGTGGCGTGAGCTGGGAGATCCAGTCGAGGAGCGCCTGATTCCGTTCTTCTGTCTGCGGCGCGCCGCCCATGCGGTGCACGAACACCTCGTTCATCAAGGTCGTGAAGGTGGTCATGTCTCCGTCCCAGTGGAACGGCGCGGTGTCCTTCAGCCCCACTTCGAGCGATTGGGTTCGCCGATCGCCGATTGGATCGAACTTCCAGACGCGACCGTCCTCGGACCCTTCGAGATGGCAGGACGCGCAGGCGATACCCGCGCCCGTATCGCGGTGGAACAGCTCGTGCCCGGTATCGAGCATCGACGGTCCGCCGAGAGACACCGTGGTCGTAGTCCCCCCTAGCGGATCTCGATAGAAGACCAACTGCGCTGGCTCGCGTGTCTGCACCACGAACCAGGTTCCGTGCATCGCGACCTCGTCGCCGATGGTGGGATTGAACGCCACGGCAGTGGCTTGGCCGGGGACCGGCAAGAGGAACATGGGGCGCTTGCACGGGTTCGGTTTGTCCCGGTGGGCAGCGAGATCGTTCCCATCCACGATCGAGACCGCCCCTGGCCCGTGTATCGGGCTCATCCTCCCGTTTAGCAAATTCGCATCGGGAGTGCCGGGGTGTGCGATGGCGATCCAGCGATTGTCGGGAGACACCGCGGCATCCACCGCCACGACGGGCAGGGAAATGGGTGCGCTCGGTTGAAACGAGCCGTCGGGATTGACGAGGCCGACTGTGGGCTGCAGCAAACCGCCGCATCCTCCGGGTGGTGCTCCGTAAGGACCGGATTCGCCGGGCGGGCGCTCACTCCCGGCGTCTTTACGAGTGCGGTTCACGTTTATCGGGGTCGTGAGTGCATACTGATGCAACACGAACGCCTCTTCGCTTCCGCGCGCCACCATGCGCCAAGCGCCGCCGGGTTCGACCGATTCGACGAGAGTCCCCGCGTCCATCGCGGTTGGGTCGATCACCAGCGGATCCGATTGACGCTCGATTCCCGGCGCTGCCGCCCGCGTGAGCACTTGTCCGTCCGGAGCGACCTTCAGCACTTCGGCCGACTTGAACCGGCTCACCAAAAGGCGACCGCGGCGCACGACCACGTCGCGCAGACCGGGACCGAGATCGACGGTACGGACGATAGCTCCCGAGTCGGCGGCGAGCGTCACGAGCTGACCCCCCACACATGCGACGTGGACTTGATTCGATTCGGGATCGTACGCGAGCCCGCGCGGCGCGCCGCACACCGCCTGCCGTTGCAACACCACGCCGTCGGTCCCGTTCAGGGTCACCACCGCGCCGGCACGTCGCAGTGCGACGTAGATCCTCCCGGCTGCATCTTCCACGACCCGACCCGGCTCGTCGCCCGTCTCGAGCGCAACGGTATGCAGCACCCTACGGTGCCGCAGGCTGACGATGGAGATGCGGTCGCGATCCGGATCGGCAGCAATTACGCGCTGCCCATCGCGCGTGATGAGCAACGTTCCTCCACTGATCGGCGGCGGCACCTTCGCCGCTTGCGTGACGGGCCCCAGATCCTCAGGAGGAAGCGGCTCGTCTTCGGGTTCGGGCTGGTCTTCGGGTTCGCGTGGATCGACCCCCGAATCCGGATCCCCGTTGGGAGCGCCTTCTGGCGACTCGGTCAGTTTCCCGCATGCAGCAATCAGCAATGCAACGCAGCAGCCTGCGACCCAATGACGTTTCATAATTTCCTCCCCGGCCGCGACCATGGTTGTCGCGAACACCGTCGACACTCGAGCATACCCGATGATCCGCCGCGAATATAGAGCGTTCCATGCGACACTCACTCTTCAGTTGGGCTACGCATTGCGGCAACACGTAGCCGCGAGGGTGTGAAGCCGAGTGAGGATGACTGTCGTCGGCCAGACGGCCGATAGCCGATCGTCGTCTCGGGCGTTCTCGCTCGGACGGCTGAAGGGCGCGACGCTTGCGCGCGCGGACGGCGGCGTGGCAAATGCCGAACCCTCATGTCTACGCCTCTCGAGCCCCGTCGCGCTTCCCAGTCGCGCGTGCAGAAGACCGAGATCGTGCTGCCCGGTCACACCAACCAGCTCGGTAGCATCTTCGGCGGCCAGCTCATGGCCTGGATCGACATCGCGGGCTCGATCGCCGCCTCGCGTCACGCGCGCGGCGTGTGCGTGACGGCCAGTATCGACGCGCTCCATTTTCTCGCGCCGGTGCGGCTTGGACATCACATCTCGATCTTTGCGAGCGTGAACTACACGGGGCGCACCTCCATGGAAGTCGGCGCGCGCCTCGAGAGTGAAGATCCGCATACCGGAGAGCGCACGTACGTCGCCAAGGCGTACATGACGTTCGTGGCAGTCGATGAACGCGGCAACCCGCGTCCCGTTCCTCCCATAGTCGCCGAGACG
Organism: Polyangiaceae bacterium; assembly: GCA_036520475.1. Taxonomy (GTDB): domain Bacteria; phylum Myxococcota_A; class Polyangia; order Polyangiales; family Polyangiaceae; genus DATDJP01. Next base: position 4,155 of record DATDJP010000164.1, read on the forward strand.
GAAGCCGAGCAGCGCCGTTATCGTGACGCGGAGATCCGCCGCGCATCGCGGCTCGATTTGAAGGCGGCCCTACTCCGCAAGTCGCGGGCGCCGCTGCCCTGAGCACAGAGCACGGCCGATCAGCACATCCTCGCCACTCGCCGCGCCTCTCTAATGAGCGGGTGCAGCAACGGCCGTCCACGGATCGCTGAACGCGGGGTTCGTCAAGAACTCCTGATCCGTGAGGCTCTCGAGAAACGCGAGCACGTCGGCGCGTTCCTGCTCGGTCATGTCGAACTTCCGAATCAGGCGATCCTTCAGCGGATTCAGATTGCCGTCGCCGGCGTGCGGGCCACTCGTGATGCGGCGTCCGCCGGCTGCGTAGTGATCGAGCACCTCCGACAAGGTCGCGATGCTGCCGTCGTGCATGTACGGCGCGGTCACGGCGATGTTGCGCAGGCTGGGAGCCTTGAACTTGCCCATGTCCGACGGGTTTCCGGTCACGCTGTGCGCGCCCGTGTTCGGCGCCGGATACGCGCCCGTGCCGCCGATGTTGTAAAGGCCCGTATTGTGAAATGGCATTTCCACGAAGGCCTTGCCCTCGTAGTTCGTGTGGTCACTCAAGTTGAAGCTGGTGTGACAATGGAAGCACTCGAACTTTTCAGCGTTGAATAGCTGATAGCCGCGCTTCGCGGACTCGCTCAGTGCATCACTCTGTCCTTGATACAGGAACCGGTCGTAGGGAGAGCGGCCGGAGATGAGCGTTCGCTCGAACGTGGCCAGGGCCCTGAGCGTGTTGGCCGCGGTGATGGGCTGTGCTTCGCCCGGGAACGCCGCGGCGAACAGCTCGTGGTAGCGCGTCACCGGGCGCAGCCGTTCTTCGATTTGCGCGAGCGACTTCAGACCGAGCTCCACGGGTTGATCGCCGAGCAGTGGAGCTTCGGCCTGCCGTTCCAGCTCGTTCATGAGGGGATGGCCCCACGTGAGCGTCGAAGTGTACGCCACGTTCGTCAAGCTCATCGAGCTACGTGGATGCGTTATGCCTGTCGAGCCCACCGCTCGCGCGCGCGCGTCGGCAAAAGCGAACCGTTGCTCGTGGCACGACGCGCACGATTGCGTTTGATTGTCCGAGAGGCGCGTGTCGTGAAACAGATGGCGGCCGAGCTCGACCTTCTCCACGCTCATGGGGTTCGTCGTGGGGACGGCGGGCAGTGGAAATCCGGGCGGCAGATTCCATTGGAAGTCGCCGATCACGGAGCCGTCCGGCGGGGGTCCGCCGTCGTAAACCGGTGTACCGCCGTCATCGTGGGCATGCCCGGCGGCGTCGTCATGCGAGTGCCCGCCGTCTTCGTGATGGTGATGCGAATGGGGCGGGGCGCCCGCGTTGTCATCGCTGCACCCGCCGGCCACCGCCAGGATCGCCGCAGCGCTGAGCGCACGCGCCACCCAGCCCCAGGCCTCGTAAGAGCCGGGCAGGTCTGCGGTGCGCATCCTGGTCGGCGCTGTCATTCGACGCGATAAATGGATTGGGTGAGGAGCGGCGCTCCCGTGGCGTAGTTGACGCCGAGGTTATCGAACACCGGACCGCAGTACTCGCTACCCGAGTGACACGTGGCCTCTAGGGTCAAGTCCGTTTGCGTGAACACCGCGCCGATGTCCGCCACCACGAAGCTTCGCTGCGCATCGAACCCGCTCAAGCGCACCTGGTTGCGGTTTGGCTTGGCGCACGTGATGCGTCGCGCACCCGAGTCCCCGTGAGCGGCGTCGCTGGCTCCAGCGTCGTGCCCGCCACCGGCGTCACTTCCGCCCCCATGTCCGTGTCCGCCGCCTCCGGCGTCGCTGCCATCGCTGCACGCCGTGCTGCCGGCATGCAGGAGGCCGAGACCGGGTAGCGCTCCGCCGTCCCCCGCGCCGGCATCCATCACTGCGTCCGCGTGTGCGAGCTCCGCGATGAAGAAGCGGAATCCGAACAGCCAATTCCAGTTCATACCCGGAGCTTGCAAGGGCGCGGGACCGAACGCCGGATCCGAGTGGTTGATCGACTCGGGCACGCCGTTCACGAAAGCGATGCCCGTGTAGTCGCCCGCGGGTACGCTGCCGGTGATGGTCGTGTTCGTCGCCGCATCGCCGTTGCAAGACTGCGCCGCGCCGGTTTCGAAGTCGATCAGCGCCACTTCTCGACTCTGCCACGGCGAGCGGGCGTCCAGCGTGACTGGTACCTCTTCGCCCGTACGCGTGATCATTCGCAGGTTTTCGACGTAGAAACGGAAGTCGAGCGGTCGCGCTCGCACGCCAGTAGAGCCTTGATTGGGGTACTCTTGGCCGCACGCAAAGTCGGCATCGCCTACCTTCGCTTTGAAGCGAATCGTCACTGCGGTGGCTCCCGCGTCGTTCGACCCGCCGTCCGAGCCGGCCGTGCCGCCTCCCCCGGTGCCGGCCGTCGCCCCGCCACTCCCGGACGAGCCTCCGCGGCCCCCGGAACCGGACGAGCCGCCGTGCGGGTCGTCGTCTCCGCACGCGCCGAGTACGGCGAGCGACAGCGCAGCCACGGCTGTCAGTGTCCGAGCATGAGCCCGCGTGTGAAGACCAATCTCGTGTCCGAAGCGATGCATCATCGAAACATGATGCGAACGCGTGGCTTCGTCGCTGCGGTACATTGTCGCAGCCGTGCTCGGCCGATGGGGTCTGTCGGCAAACACAGCTGCCTGCGCCGGACCCGCATCGAGGATGAGCTGTCTATCTACGCGCGCGCCCAGGTGCGTCACTCCTGGCTGGTGAATCCCGATCAGCGCCTTCTGGAAGTTCTGCGCTGTGGCCCCGATGGTTGGCTGCGCGTCGCCGCTCATCGGGACGACGCGCGTGTGCGCGCTGAGCCGTTCGACGCGATCGAGCTCGATTTGTCGGTGCTGTGGGTGGACGCAGAGGCCTGACGTCCACCGTTGCCGCTCCCGTACATTCGAGACAGCCAGAACATTCAAGCAAGACGGAAGGCTTCCGAGCATAATCCGGCTCGCCCATGAACTTACGTCTGAATACCCGCGTTCTAGAGGTCTCTGCCGCGCTCGGCCTTCTGCTCTCACTAGCCGCGTGTGGCGGGGACGACGACCAAGCCGGTACCGAATTGAAGACGGCCGGCCCCTGCATCGCCGACGCAAGCGCGCCCGTCCCAGCGCGATCCGAGCCCGGCACCTGGCAGCGCGTGGACATTCCCGGCGCCGTGTGCAGCAACGGCAGCCAGTACTCGATTTTCGTGAACTACTCGGCCACCTCGAACAACCTCGTCTTCATGCTCGAGCCGGGCGGCGCTTGCTGGGACTACGGCAGCTGTTCGCCGGACGGGGGCCTGCGCGGCGCGGCCAATCCACGCGGCTTGCCGCCTGGGATCGATCACATGGCCCGTTTTCAGTTTTTGCCGCTGGCGCGCAAAGAGGCTGAGCTCAACCCGGCTCACGACTGGAACAAGATCTTCATTCCGTACTGCACGGGCGACATTCACACCGGCAACAACGTCATCACGTACAGCGGCCCGAACGGTGAAGTGGAGGTGTTCCGGCACAACGGTCACGACAACATCATGCGCGTGATCGGCTGGGCGAACACCACGTTCCCGGTCGTGCCGCGCATGCTGGTGACGGGTTGCAGCGCCGGTGGCGCGGGCGCCATCATCAACTACCACTACTTCCGCAAGGGCATGAGCGGAGCGCAGTGCGGCTACTTGCTGAACGACTCGGGGCCGATCTTCCCGAGCGACGGCAACTCCGGCCCGCTGCACGCGAAGGTGCGACAGTCGTGGAACCTGGATCCGCTGATCGACGCGCTGGACGGCGAGCTCGCGGGCGTGACCGTGGCGCAGCTCAAGCAAGACTTCGGTTTGATCAACGTGGCGCTCGCCAACAAGTACCCGCAAGACCGCCTGGCGTTGACCGTCTATCGCAGGGACCTGAACTACTCGCTTTACTCGTACGAGAGCTTCTTCATGTACCCGCCGTACACGCGCATCCATGATCTCTGGGAGCAGGACATTGCGCGCCTGCGTCAAGTGTACGACTCACGCGATAACCTCGCCTACTTCATGCCGTTCTTCCGGATCGACAACTGCAGCCACTGCGTGTCCATTCCGCCGATCGGGCTCGACGGCAAGGATTTGACGTATGCGCTGACCGAGCCGTGGCGCGGCTCGGAGATCCAGGAGTCGTCGCTGAACCTGAAGGACTATACCGCGCACCTGCTGGACGACACGCAGCCGCTGCAAAGCTATTTCGAGGGCGAACAGACGGGCGAAGGATTCACGACCGAAGAAGCGGCGGCCTGCGAAGGACTCTAGGACGCCCGCGACCTCTTGGCCGCGTTAGAGTGGCAAGCCGGTTGGACTTGAAGCAGTACGTTCTGGCCATCGATCTCGGCACGAGTGGGCCGAAAGTCGCGCTCGTCACGCTCGACGGCGAAGTGCTGTTGCACGAATTTCGGCCCAATCGGCTGATCCTCGTGCCGGGTGGAGGTGCGGAACAGGATCCGGAGGAGTGGTGGCAAACCATCCGCGACGGCATCCAGAGCATCGTGGCCAAGAACGTCGCGGCGGTACGCGACATCGTAGCCATCTCCATTTCTAGCCAGTGGTTCGGCACGGTCGCTGTCGATGCCCAGTGCCGGCACCTCGCCAACGCGCTGATCTGGCTCGATCAACGCGGCGCGGAGTACGTGGCGCGGCAAGTCGGGGGCGGCCTGGAAGTGCCGGGGACCGGGTACAACGCGTGGCGCTTGTGGCGCTGGATACGCCTCACCGGCGCCGTGCCCTCGCGCACCGGCAAAGATCCGGTGGGACACATCCTTGCCATCAAGCACGAGCGACCGGATCTGTACCGCGCCGCTTACAAGTTCCTCGAGCCGATGGACTACCTGACGTTCCGGCTCACGGGTCGCGCGACGGCGTCGTACGCCTCGGCCACCGGTTACTTCTGCACCGACAACCGCGACTTGAAACGGGTCGCCTACGATCCCGAGCTGGTCGAGCTTTCGGGCTTCGATGGCGACAAGCTGCCGGAGCTGGTGCCGACCGGCAGCGTCGTCGGCACACTGACCGTGGAATGCGCGCGGGAGCTCGGCTTGCACGAGGGCGTGAAGGTCGTGACCAGCAGCGCGGACACGGCGTCCGCTGCGATTGGCGCCGGCGCAGTCGAGGACTATCGCGCTCACCTGTACATCGGCACCTCGGCGTGGATTTCCTGTCACGTACCGTTCAAAAAGACCGACTTGACGCGAAACATTGCGTCCCTGCCGTCCGCGATTCCGGATCGCTACTGGGTGGCGACCGAGCAAGACGCCGCGGGCAAGTGCTTGAGCTGGCTCGTCGAGCGCGTCCTGTACGGACGCGACGAGCTCGCCTCCGAAGAGGTGCCGCGCGACGTGTACGCGCGGCTCGATCGCCTGGCCGCGCGCGCGCCGGCCGGCAGCGGAGGTTTGTTGTTCCTGCCGTGGTTGAACGGCGAGCGCACCCCCGTCGACGACCTGCACGTCCGTGGCTCGTGGACCAATCTGAGCCTGAACACGGACCGCAGTTGCCTCGTGCGCAGCGTGCTCGAAGGCGTGGCGCTGAACGCGCGCTGGATGCTCAGCGCCGCCGAGCACTTCGTGAAGCGGCAGTCTCCGGCCGGTTTCGAGAGCTTGCGGTTCGCCGGCGGCGGAGCACGCTCGGACCTGTGGTGCCAGATATTGAGCGACGTGCTCGACCGCCGCATCGAGCGCGTAAAAGATCCGGTGTTGGCCAACACGCGCGGCGCCGCGCTGATCGCGGCGGTAGCGCTCGGTCACCTCGACTGGAAGGCCGCGGCAGCCAAGGTCGAAGTGGATCGCGTGTTTCAGCCCGACCCGACCGTGCGGTCGCTGTACGATCGAAAGTTCGAAGCGTTCTTGCGCTTCTATCAGCAAACCAAGTCAACGTACGCTTGGCTCAATGCCGGCACGTGAGCCGACGACAACCCGAATCCAGGAAAGTGTCGAGCCATGGATGAGCGAACGGACAGCGTGACAATAAACACCTGGCGAGAGCGCTTCGGGACGAACGCCGCGCTCCCGGCGCAGGGCAGGTCCCGCGAGGAGGTGCTGAACGAGGTGCGCGCCATGGCCGAAGCGGAGAGCGAGCGCTGGCAGTCCGGTTTCGCGTCGGGCGCCGTGTACCACGGCGATCGCGAGCACATCGATTTCCTGAATCGCGTGTACGCGCTGCATTCTCAGAGTAACCCGCTGCACTCCGATCTGTGGCCGAGCACGGTCAAGATGGAAGCCGAAATCGTGTCGATGACGGCGCACATGCTCGGCGCAGCGGCGCTCGGTCACGACCCCGGGACGCCCGAAGGGGTGTGCGGCACGCTCTCGTCGGGTGGCAGCGAGAGCATCCAGCTCGCGATGAAGACGTACCGCGACTACTTCCGCGCCAAGAAGAACATCACCGCGCCGGAAATGCTGATCCCGAGCACGGCGCACGTCGCGTTCGAGAAGGCGGCGCACTACTTCGGTATGCGGCTGGTGAGCGTGCCGGTGGACAGCGAGATGCGCGCGGACGTCGAGGCCATGCGCGCCGCGATCACGCCGAATACGATCGTGATCGTCGGCTCGACTCCGTCGTTTCCGTACGGCCAGATCGACCCCATCGAGGCGCTCTCCGAGCTGGCATTCGAGCGCGGCATCGGTTTTCACACCGACGCCTGTCTGGGCGGCTTCGTGCTGCCGTTCGCCGAAAAGCTCGGCTACCCCGTGCCGCCGTTCGACTTCCGCTTGCGCGGCGTGACGAGCATGTCTTGCGACACGCACAAGTTCGGCTACGCCGCCAAGGGTACGTCCGTGATCCTGTACCGGGGCGCCGAGCTGCGGCGTTTCCAGTACTTCACGTCCACCGACTGGTGCGGTGGGCTGTATGCGTCGCCGTCCTTCGCCGGCAGTCGCCCGGGCGGTCTGAGCGCGGCGTGCTGGGCGGCCTTGATGTCGATGGGGGAGGCGGGCTACATCGAGGCCGCGCGCCGCATCCTGAAGACGGCGGATGACTTGAAGCGAGAGCTCACGACGGTGGATGGGCTACGGCTCGTGGGCAACCCGCTGTTCGTGCTTGGGTTTCAAGCGACGGACGACCAGCTCGACATCTTCCGCGTTCTGGATGCAATGACCGAACGCGGCTGGAGCTTGAACGGTCTTCACCGTCCCGCAGGCGTACATCTGTGCGTCACCTTGAGGCACACGCTACCCGGCGTCGCCGAGCGGTTCATTGCGGACTTGCGGCAAGCGGTGGAAGCGGTGCGCAATGACCCCCAGAAGAGCGGCGGAATGGCGCCGATTTACGGCATGGCCAACACCTTGCCTGAACGCGGAATCGTCGCCGATGCGCTCACGGAGCACATCGACGGCTGGTTCCGTGTTCGATGAGGCGGCGCGCCACGCTTCCGTGTGGATGCGTGGCGCTAAGCTGCTTCGATCAGGGACGCACCGCGATGGATGGCGGTCCCGCGCTCTTGAGGCTGAAGTATGAGTCGTAGATGAGCTGCTTCGAATAGACGGGGTTGTGGATACCGAAGGCGCTGCCCCGGGCGAGGATCAGGTAGTTGTACAGGGCGCCCGCTTCATTGGCCGTCAGCGGCGTCTCGCTCGGCATCTTCGGGATATCCTCGTGGAAGAACGCGTCGCCGATTTGATCGCCCGTGATCGTTTCGGTGGGGGCCGCCTCTCGCGCGAGCATATTCCGCTCAGCGAGCGCGCGCCGTAGATCGCGGATGCCCGCCGTCATCTGCGACACTCCGCCGCCCACGTCGAACGTCGTCGCATTGGCGTGGCACCCGGACCGCTGGCACGAGCTCAGGCGTGGCGCGAACGAGTGATCACCGATGTTGGCGTTGTCTGCCACTTTTGGCATGTGACACTCGACACAGCCCGTGGCGAGCGCTTGGTGGCTGGAGTTTCGGTATTCGCGACCCGTGAATTCGTACCCACCCTCGCCGGTGAAGATGTCGGCGTGCGGGCCCTCGTGCGGACCCCAGTGCGTGGAGACGATGTTCGCTGCCGTGATGTAGTTGGTCACGTCCTTGCGGGACTTGTGGCACCAGATGCAAGCGTTACCCACGCCGTAATTGCCCGCGGGTGTGCCGTTTGCGGTGCCGGCCGCGCTTTTCTCGATGTAGGCCTGATCCGTGGCCCCACTGGGTGCGATCAGGGGGAAGGAGCCCGGCGTGTAGTTCGCGCCCGTCAAGTGCGGGTCCGTCCCCGGAGAGACGCTGTGACACGTCGTGCAACCGACCACAGCCACGGATGCGTTTCCCGCGTAGATCGATTCCGTCCAGCGATTGCTGCTGGCAGTGTTGAAGTAGCCGAGTTGGCCGTTTCTGACGTTCACGGGGCCTGTGGTGCCGCTAAAACCGACAGTGCCCGCAGCGCGAAGCTGGATTGCGTCCATCGCGTGGCAGTTGCCGCAGGAGCGCGGACCCGTCCACGTCTCGACCTCTTCTCCGCCGAGGTTCGCAACGAACACCGAGTAGTGCGTGCTCGATCGCCATTGTTCGACCACGCCCTTGAAACCGTGACACGGTGACATGCACGACGCGGAGAGGCCGCCGTCGAAGGGACTACCGGTACCGGGTGGCCCCTCTGGTCCGGCGTCGCCTGCGGGCCCTGCGGGCCCTGCGGGCCCTGCGGGCCCCCTGTCTCCATCGTCACCCGAACAGGCCCACGCCGTTCCGACCGCTACGACGCCGCACAACACTAAAGCGCTTTTCACCCTCTGCATGGTCGATTTCCTCTCCATCCCGACAGGTTCCCTACAGCCCGAAGTGAGTGATGGTCGGTTCCCTGAGCGCCTGAGTCAAGTTCTCTTGTGCACTTTGCACTTGTGCACTTGTGCACTTGTGCACTTTGCGACGGTGTTTCGCCGAGACTTCAATGAGGGCCGTCCGCGTGGGGTCGTCACCGCCTTCGAGATCGGCGCGGCTTTCACTCCGCTCGCTTCACGTGAGGCTACCAATCAGCGCCCATAAGATGGCCACGACGAGCACCAGGCCGAGCAAGATCGCCACGGCACCGAACGGGTTGAACACCCACTTCCAGTCTTGCCACTCGTCGCGCGCCTCGATGTCGTCGAGACGGCCTTCCTTCGCGAGCCGCTCGTACTGCGCCGGGTGCTCGTGGACCATTTCTGCCTCGGTCAAGCGGCCCGAGAACATCACCGAGTCGAGCGGCCACTTTTCCGGTCTGAAATGACTGTTGAAGAAGTGGAACGTGAAGATGAAGCCTGCGGCGAGCAGCGCTTCGTCACTGTGAATGACGTGCGCGATGTTGATGGCCCAGCCCGGCAGCACGCGCGTGAACGTGGTCGGAAACCAGAGCACGAGGCCCGAGAGACCGATCACCGTGACGCCCCAGAACACGGCGATGTAGTCGAATTTCTCCCAGTACGTGAATTTATCGAACTTGGGTTTTTTCCCGCGGCCCAAGAACCACTTGAAATGCCCCCAGAGGTCCTTGCCGTCTTGCAGCCGGGGAAACGGCGAATCGGGTCCGAACACGTAAGACCTCAAGAAGCGCTTGGCGCTGAAGCCGCCTTGTTCGCCGCTGAATTGGGCGCGATTGCGGCGCATCGGTCCGATCCAGCTGAGCATGTGGATCAGGAAATAGGAACCGGTGAGCATGGCGCCGAAGCGGTGCATGCTGCCGGCTACGACAGGACCGCCGATGGCGTCGAAAAAGGCCTTCGCCCACGGCTGCTCGTGGAATTTGAGCGGCATGCCCGTGATCACGAGGAGCAGGAAGCTGATGATGACGAGGAAATGGCAAAAGCGGTCGACGGGTCGAAAACGCGTGTACAGCCGCTGCCCCTTTTCGTCTCGGGCGCGGCGCTTGCGCTCGCGGAAACCTTGCGGGTCGCGCTGGCGTTCAATCAAACCACGACCCAGCCAGAGCAGGCTGTGCACGCCGAAGAAGCCGAACGTGCCCACCAGAAGGCCGGTCATGCCGATGAACGACCAGTACAGGCCCGGGTAGTTCTTGCGGTCCGTGTGATCGGCGTGCGCGCGATAATCGGCGAAGTTGGGCGGCGCGTTCGTGTGGCACTGCTGGCACGTACTCAGCCGGTTCTGGTCCGACAGCATCGACGCGGGTTCGGCCACGGGACGGATGTCGTGTTTGCCGTGGCAGTCGTGGCACGCCGCCACATCCCGGTCCCCGAGCGCGTGAGCGCGTCCGTGATACGTCTCCAGGTACCGCTCCAAGCGGTTCTCGTGGCATTTCCCGCAGATGCGATCACTTTCCAGGCGCAAGCCGCGCCCTGACTCGACGATGGAGTGCGCGGTGTGGCACGTCTGGCACGTCGGCGGCTGATGCTTTGCGCCGGGCTTCTCGATACTTGGGTTCAGCTTCGGCTGCGCGCTTGCGAGCACTTTGGCGTGCTTGCTCTTCAGGTATTCGTCACGCGCTTCGGAGTGACAGCCGCCGCAGGTGTTCGCGATGTTCTTCGGGTGCACCGTCGAGCGCGCGTCTTTGGCCTCGTAGAGTTGATGCGCTCGGCCGTGGCAGTCGTTGCAGGCCGGCGCCACGAGAAGTCCGCTTGCCAGCAGGCTGCGACCGTGCACGCTGTCGATATACTGGCGCACGGCTAGCGGTTCGCGGATCTCGAGCTTGACGGCCACTTCGGGGTTGGCGTGGCACTTGCCGCAGGTCCACGGTAGGCGTCTGGGATACGTGTGCGAGGCAGGATTGGCGGACGGCTGCACGTCATGCGTGCCGTGGCAGTCCTGACAATTGGCGGCGCCCTTTTTCCCCTTGCTGCGCGCGGTGGCGTGGATGGTCATGGCGTAAGCTTTGACCTGCTCCTCGTGGCAGGAGTCGCAGCGCGCTTCGCCGAGGTCCTTGCCCGAGCCCGCAGGCGGAGGAGCATGGCAATCGCCACAATCGAGCTTGGCGTGTGCCGAGCTCGTGATGGTCGCGAGGATCTGCTTCGGATCGTCTTCGTGCGGTCGGGGCAGGGGGATCTGCGTCGAGGCCAGGGATTTGGGCTTGGGTCGCGCGCTCCGCTGCCGCCCACAGCCAAACGCGGTGAGACCGGCCAGCACCAACAGGCACACCCAGCTGAGCAAAACCTTCTTGGTCATCGTGCGCCCTCTGCCATGCGAAACCTTCCGGTCGGCACCCCGCTTATTACTTGAAAAGGTGGCACCCGGCGCAGTTCTTCGCTTCCGGAAAGTGGTTGGTTTGCCGTACGTGGCACTTCAAACAGGGTCCGCGATCGGCCGTGTAGCGTTGATGCGTGGTGTGGCAGTCCACGCAGCGTTCGTGCCCCTTCGTGCCGTGCAACGAGGGACGCGCCGTGTGGCACGACTGGCAGGCGGGCTTCGTTACGGCGTGGGGCTCGTGGCACGACCGGCACTGCGCGTGCTTGGGGCCCCGGCCGCCAGCGGCCTTCACGAAGTTGTTGTGGCAGCTGGCGCAGGCTTGGTTGGACTTCTGGGGTGGCGAGTGTGCCTCGTGACACGACGAGCAGCGGTGGCTCGAGGCTTTCACCCCTTGTGCTTCTGGTGCGTGACACTGGCCGCACGCAACGGGATTCGTCGGGTTGTGGGAAGCGTGACACGAAGCACACGCGCGATGTTTTTCGGCCTTGAAGGCCCGGACGCTCACGTTCTGCGGCGCGTGGCAGGTCGAACACGCCGGAGTGGCGCTCTTCGGACCGTGGGCGGCGGTGTGGCAGCTCTTGCACGGCGCGTGCGCTCCGCGTGGCTGCGGAATGCTCGCGTGGCAGTTGGCGCAGCTCGCTGCTTTGCCCACGGGCGGGCCATGCGTGGCGTGGCACTCGGAGCACGCGCCGGTATGCGCGCCAGTTTTCGCTTCGGCGTGGCATTCACTGCAGCGGCTCATGGTCGCCGTGAACGCGTGGCTTGCGTGACACGACGCGCAGCCGCGGTGCTCGCTCGGCTTGGCGGTCGAGACGAGCAGCGTCTGATTCTTGTGGCAGTTTTTGCAAGCTCCGGGCGCTGAGCCCGCGCCGTGTGGGGCATGGCACGTGGCGCAAGCGCCGTGGCGCGGCGTACCGCGGCGAAGCGACACGAGCTGGGGCTCGTGACAGCTACTGCATACCTTGGTCTCTTGTTTCCCTTGATGCGGAGCGTGACAGGTCGTGCACTTCTCGTGACCGTGCCCGCCCTGTCGCTGGTGGCACTCGGCGCAGAGGGCTTGTTTTGCCGGCTCGTGCGGGCGATGGCAGCTCTGACATTCTTGGTGTTTTTCGGCTTTGACGCTGCTCAACAGCGCCGTCTCCTCTTTGTGGCAGTCGCGGCAGGCTTGTGTGCTTGCCGCAAACTGGTGGGGTTCGTGGCAGCTGTCGCACCCTTCGTGGCCCTTGACGAGCGCGGTCGCAAACGCCGGTTTGGCCTGTTCGTGGCAGCGTTCACAGCTCTCCCCGAGCATGGTGCGGAGCCCGTGCACCTGATGGCAGCTGCCGCAATCGAAATCCTTCGGCCGCACCTGCATGTGGTGCTCCTTGGAAACCTGCGTGTGGCAGCGCGAGCAATCGCGGCCGGAAATGCGCTTTTCTGGCTGCTTCGCGTGCGGAGTGTGACACAGACCGCACGCCTGCAAGTTGCCGTGGATCATCGCCGGCGTAATTTTCTGGCCTTCGATCACAGCGGTGAAGCGCGTACTGCGCCGCGGCACCTGGCCACCACCATGACAGCGCTGGCAATCCGTGGCCGGCGTGCGGGCGGTCTGCGCCACGTAGTTGTGGCACGACAGGCAAATAGTTTGGCCGAGGCCGGGCAACTGCTTCGGCCCGTGGTCGAAAAGAGCGACTTGGTCGTGGCACTTCTGACACGCACCCGGTTTCGTCGTGAGCGCGTGCCCCTTCGCTTCGTGGCACTCGGCGCACGCGAGCGGTTTCTTCGCCTCGAGCACGTGTTTGCGGTGGCCGGCAGTGCGCGACAAGTGCCAGGGCTCGAGCGTGCCGCTCGCGTGGCAGCTCTTGCAGGAGGCCGGCTTGATCTTGCCGTGCGCGACGGACGTTTCGGAGACTAGGCCAGTCAGCCATTGCCGGAAGTTTTCTCCAGCCTTGCTTTCGTGGCAGGCCGTGCATGGCTGCTCGTCGTGTACGCTCCCCTTGACCTGCGTGAGTGCCGTGCCGTGACACGAGCTGCAAAAGTCCGGATTGTGAACCACGTGGCGTTGGACGCTGCGCGTCCCGGCGGCGGCGGCGATCACGACGACCACGAGCGCGAGCGCCACCCACAGCCGACGCCGCGAGAAAATGCCCTTTCGGCCCCTTCCGCCATTGTCGGGCTTCGCTGAGGAATTCGAGCCCCGCAAACGTACCTTCTTCGCCAGACTAGACGAGCCATCATCGATCAGAGGGCGCTAGCGCGCAGCGCATTTCGACTGCCCTCCCCAAGATTCGTCCGGTGCAGCGACCGTGGAACGGCGTGGCAAGATTGTCGTTCCGCGGGGTGGACTGCTCTCGAATCGACATTCATTGAGGGTGACGAACGATCTCAGTCACACCAAAAGTCTTGGTTAATGCACGGCGCGCGCGTATTCTCGCGAGGGGCCATGCCGAGCAAAAACCCAGTCGTCCTTTCCGTGGCGGCCGCGATTATCCTCGCTTCCGCGGGAGCCATTGCGCTGCTCCGTTCCACTCCGCAACCCCCAACTAGCGGAGCGCAGAATCAGAAAGACGCCGTCCCCGGAGCGGCGCTCGAAGCCGTTGGCGGAACGGAAACAATCGCCGGTACGGCGCTGGAGCGCATCGACGTCGACAAGTACACGTACTTGCGGCTCGATCGCGGCGATTCCGCGCCCGTGTGGGCAGCCATTGCGACAGCGCCGGTGAAAGTGGGCGATCGCGTGGCGTTGCGCAACACGCAGCTCATGACCAATTTCACGAGCCCGACGCTCAAACGCAAGTTCGACGCCATCTACTTCGGGGTTCTCGACGAGCCTTCAGGATCAGCGGGACACGGGCACGAAGCCAGCGGTCATCCCCAGGCCGCAGTCGGAAACCCGCACGACGATCAGGGGGCCCTGCAAGCCGACTCCCCGGAGGTCCAGGCGGCACACGCCACGCCGTTCCGTAGTGGAGACGCCGTGCAGGTCGGCAAGCTGAAAAGGGCCGAAGGCCCGCGCGGTCGCAGCGTTGCGGATATTCACGCCCAGCGTCAGAGCTTGAATGGCAAGCCCGTTCGCGTGCGCGGCGTCGTGGTAAAGAGCGTTCCGGGCGTGCTCGGCAAGACGTTCGTGCACGTGCGGGACGGCACCGGCAATAGCGATGCGACGCGCGATCTGACGGTGACGACGGAGGCGGTGCCCGCGCTGGGTGCGCAGGTGCTGTTCGAAGGCACCGTGAACGTCGATAAAGACTTCGGCTCCGGTTATCGCTATTCGGTTTTGATCGAGAACGCGAAAACGCTCGAGGACTGAGAGCCCGTGTGAGGGCGTGAAGTTCGAGGGCGCTCGCTCTGACGGAGGGAGCATGGTTCGGCTGTCGGGGGTCGCCGCTGTACTGGCGAGCTGCTGTTGGGCGCTCTCAGCGTTCGGCGCGCCTGCGGATTCCGCGGGGCCCGAGCAGAAGCGGCGGGCCGCGGCCGTGGAGAAGGCTGCTGCCGCAAACGTGCCGTGTGTGGAGTGCCACTCTGCAAAGGGCGCGCGTGCCCGCGCTCCGCTGCCAGGAACGAAGGCGAAAGCACCGCTCGTCAACATGCAGAAGCACGGTCAGTCCGTGCATGGCCAAGAGCGCTGTGTGGACTGTCACGTCGACGCCAAGCCCGCGCTGCACGAGCCGAAGCTCGGGCCCGTGGATTGCGGGGGTTGCCACGCCAAGGCGAGCGAACAGTACCGCCTCAGCGTGCACGCACCGCAGAAGGCCGGGCGCCCGGCGGCGGCCACCTGCGCCGACTGCCACGGAACGCACGAAACGCTGCCCGCGAAAAATCGCGACAGCACGGTGCATCCCAGGCGCATCCCCGAATTGTGCGGCGATTGCCACACCAAGATCGCGCCGTCCCCAGACCATCGTCAGGCGGTAGCGCTTGGATTCCAACATTACAAAGACAGCATCCACTATCGCGCGATCCAGAAGTCCGGGCTGACGAAGGCCGCGACGTGCGTGAGCTGTCACGGCAGTCACGCCGTGCGCTCCCATCTCGATCGGCTGTCCAGCGTGAATCGCTGGAATGTCCCGGCGACGTGCGGCACGTGCCACAAGGGTCCGGAACGAGAGTACCGCGAGGGCGTGCACGGGCAAGCGTTGGCGCGCCGCAGCTTCGACACTCCGGTGTGCACCGATTGTCACGGCGAGCACGGCATCCGCGAGCGCCGCGATCCTCAGTCGCGCGTGTTCGCCGCGTCGATCAGCAAGAGCACGTGTCCACAATGTCATGGCGCGACGCGCATCAACGAAAAGTACGGCCTACAGGCCGAGCAGCGCGAGACGTACAAGGAGAGCTTTCACGGTTTGGCCGACCAGTTCGGCGTGACGACGGTCGCCAATTGCGCCAGCTGTCATGGCGCGCATCGCATCCTGCATTCGTCGGATCCACGGAGCAGCGTCAACCCCAAGAACGTGCCCGAGAGCTGCGGGAAGTGTCACGAAAACGCCGGGGCGAACTACGCGGTGGGCGGCGTGCACCGGCCAATGAGCGCTGGTACGCGTGAAGGGCGCATCGTGCGCAACGTGCGGCTCTTCTACCTCGGGTTGATCGGCGTCACCGTCGGCCTCATGCTCGCGCACAACGCCCTCGACTACGCCAAGGTCGTCCGTATGCAGTACCGGCGGCGCAGCGACAAGAGGCGCTACGTGCGCTTCGTTCGCTCCGAACGCTGGCAGCACGCGATCCTGGCGATCAGCTTCTTTGCGCTGGTGTTCACCGGGTTCGCGCTGCGCTACCCGGCAGCGTTCTGGGTCAAGCCACTCATGAATTCCGAGCTGAGCTTCCTCGTGCGCGGCTACGCCCACCGCGTGTCGGCGATCGTGTTCGTGGTGCTGTGCGTGTACCACGCGGGGTACCTGGTTCGCACGCGGCGCGGGCGCGAGCAGTGGCGCGCCCTGTTGCCCAGAAAACGCGACCTGTCCGAGGTCAAGCAGCAGGTTCTCTACTATCTCGGTCGGCGGCCGCACCCGGGCCATTTCGATCGGTACTCGTACGTCGAGAAGGTCGAGTACCTGGCGCTGATCTGGGGTTCGATCCTGATGATCGTCACGGGAGCGATCTTGTGGTTCGAGGGCTGGGCGTTACGCCACATCCCGCTCTGGCTCTGGAGCTTGGCGGACGTCGTCCACCTCTACGAGGCCTGGCTCGCCACGTTGTCGATCGTCGTCTGGCACTTCTATCACGTCATTTTCAAGACCGCGCATGTGAACCCGGCCATGTTCGCCGGCGATCTCACCGAGGAGGAGATGCGCCACGAACACCCGGCGGAGCTCGAGCGCATCACGTCCGAGTCTCAGGCGGGAACGCATCCCGGCGAGCCGCCGAAAGGTGAGGGCTAGTGAGGGCGACGGCTGCGTTCGCTGCATCGCCAGCTCGGCGTCGCTCTCCGCTCCGGCGTCTGGTGGCCGCGCTCCTTGCCAGCTTGCTCGGTGGGTGTGACGCGGTTCCCGGCTTTGGTGGCGATGACGAGCCGGCCATGCAAATCGCGGAGCGCACGGATATGGCGTACGACGTGCGCGTCGAGACCATCAAAGTGTCCGTGCACAAGACGCTCGACTGCAAGGACTGCCACGCTCCGCACACGCGCACGGGCTCCCCCGGCGTCTACGGCGACAAGCCCGCCGTGTGCACGGCGTGCCATCAGAAAGAGGCCAAGGCTCACGGCGCGGGTATCCACGCCAAACGCGTGCGCGGCGAGCCCGCGGCCCGCTGCACGGAATGCCATGGGGCGCATGACATCTTCGCTGGAGACGATCCGCGTTCCTGGCTCCACAAGCTGCGCGTGCCAGCAACTTGTGGACGTTGTCACAAGAACCCGGAGCTCGCGCGGCATCTGGGGCTCGACCCATCCGCCCCGAATCAATACGCCGAAAGTGTACACGGCAGGGCCGTGCTCAAGGGCGGGTTGATGCTCGCGCCGTCGTGCGTCGACTGCCACGGGACGCACGATATTCGCCGCACGAACGACCCCACGTCCAAGGTCAACCGCCGGCACGTGGTCACCACGTGTGGCGACTGCCATGAAGGTATCTTGCATCGCTTCGCGCAGGACTTGCATGGCAAGCTGCTCGCGACGGGCAAGCCGAACGCGCCCACGTGCTCGAGCTGCCACAGCGCGCATCAAATCCAGGAGACCGAACCCAAGTACAAGCTCGAAACGGATCTGCGCTGTGGAAAGTGCCACGCAGGGGAGCTCGCGAGTCACTTGACGAGTTTTCACGGCCGCGCCCACGCTCTCGGTTCGCACGACGTCGCCGCCTGCTACGACTGCCACGGTCATCACGAGCTCGCGCCCGTCGCGGACGTGCGCTCGCCCGTCTCGGCCGGACGCAAGCTGGACACCTGTCGCCAGTGCCACGAGAACGCGCCGGCGGCGTTCGCGGCGTACTGGGCGCACGGCGATTGGCGGGACCGCAAACACTACCCGCTTTTGTACTGGACCCGGGTGTCGATCACCTCCGCGCTCAGCGGCGTGTTTGCGCTCGTCGGTCTGCACGGCTTGGCTTGGTCGTTGCGGAGGGGCCTCTCGCGGTCGCGCACGGCGGCGGCGCGCGAAGAGGGAGTGGAGACCGCGCGGCGCCTGCACGGCGTCGATAGGCTCACGTACGTCGTGATGCTGATCGTCGTCGGGATCCTGCTCGTGACGGGCGTGCCGCTCAAGTACCCGCTGTCCGACGCCTCCCACCAGATTTTCGCAGTAGTGGACGCGCCGGTCGTGCGCGGGCTGCACCGTGTTGCGGCGGTCGTCATGCTGCTCACGGCGGGCGCTCACGCCTTCCGCGTGCTCGGCCGCCGGCGGGGTGCGCGCGGCCCCGGCTCTCCGCTGCCCGGTATGCGCGACGTGCGGGCGCTATGGGAGCACAGCAAATGGTTCGCGGGTCGCGGCCCCGAGCCAAAGTTCGAAGGCTTTCGTTACTGGGAGCGGTTCGCGTACGCCGCGGCTTGGCTCGCGTTCGTCGTGATCGCCGCGAGCGGGGCGATCCTATGGAAGGCGGAGACCTTCGCGCTCGTCGTTCCCGGATGGATCATCAACGTCGCGCAGGCCGTTCACGGAGAAGCCGCGCCATTTCTGGTGATTGGGCTGCTCACGTTCCACGCGCTGCACGCGTTGCTCGGCAAACGCCGGAAGTGACAGGTGTTGGTCAGCGAACGTCGAACGTCACCACGCCGTCGACGTGAAGATCGGGCCGGATGAACGTCCGATCCGGCGCGATGTTCCCGTGACACGCGCTGCACACCGGATTGAGGTAGCCGTACGGATGCGGCGGCGGCGGCGGCAAGCCGTGGCAGGAGCCGCAGGTGGCCTGAGTGGCGTCCACCTGTGTCCAAACGGGCGCCGTGTTCGTCCCGCCCGAACGCACGCCGCGTGGAAAGTAGCCGCCATGACACGACACGTTCTGGCAGCTTCCATTCGCGTAGGCGGGTGATCCGCCGAACGCGCTGGCGGCTCCTGAAAAAATCACCTCGGCGGGCGGTGGCGTGTCCGCGTGACCGGGATCGGCAAAGCGCTCCGGGACGCGGTGGCATTCGTTGCAAGGGACGGCGCGCGCGCGCGCGCTGCCTGCGAGGTGCACCTGGTGAGCGCCGACGCCCGGGAGCGCGGGATCCGTTCCGCCCGTCAGATCCTGCGGCGGAGCGGGGTTGACGCTGCCGTGGCACGACGCACAACCGAGCTCGATGCTGACGTCGACATTGCCGTCGACGTGCCGCGCGGGTTCGCGCATCACGCGGTCGTTCTCGGCGACGACGTCGCCGTGGCACGAAGAGCAGTCAGGATTTTGCGGGTGCGGCAGGGGAGGCGGCAGGCCGTGGCAGGAGCCGCACGCCTCGCTCGATGGGCGCGGCTCCGACCAGCTCGGCTCCTCGTTCTGATGGCAATACGTGTCGCTGCAACGCAACAGCTCCCGATCGTAACGTGGCGCCCGATTTCGCGTACTCGCGACGTTGCCGAAGCGGACTTCGGCGGGGAACGGATCGTCCGCGTGCCCGGGCGTGTCGGTGTGCTCTGGCACGACATGACATTCGACGCACGCCACCGCGCCATGGGTGTCCGAGCCATAGACGTGGCTCAGGTGCGGTCCCACACCCGCCGCGCTTGGCTCGCGAGCGCCGCGCATGTCGCTCGGAGGCGCGGCGCGCTGCAGGAAATCGCCTCCGCGCCTCGCGTCTCCGTGACACGACGCACAGCGCCGCGCGTTATCGTCGGCGCTCGGTTCGCGCGTTTCTAGACAGCTGACGGGAAGCCACACCAGTACTGCCGCCAGAGCCGCGCACAGTCCTCTGGGCAGTGAACGCGCGTCACCCATGACAGTACCCGCACATCTGTTCGCTCGGCGTGCGAGTCGTTTTGAAGCCGCGCGGGTGGGGGTTGCCGCCGTACGCCCCGACTTTGTGACAGCGGATGCAATTCGTGGCCGGGCCCTGGTCATGGCAGGTGGCGCAGACCAAGATATCGCGGCGCGCCTCGATGCCGTGGAAGCTGCGCGCGCGCGCATCCGCGCCGATCCAGCCCGGCGGATGCGGATTTCGCGCGTCGAAGCGGTTGGCGCTCACCCCGCGCGCCGCGTGACACGCTTCGCACGACTCGGGCGTGTGGCAGCTCGCGCAGCGCCGGGGCTGCGCCTGCGCTTCCATGGCGTGGCGTGTCACGAAATCCGCGCGGTGCACGAATTGACGCTCGATGCGCTCCGGACGACGCCGCTCTATGGTGAGATCTTGAGTGACGTCGTGGCAATCGTCGCATTGAGCTTGCGTGTGGCACGATTGGCAGAGCGCCTTTTCCTGCATCGCCAGGACGCCGTGGCGTCGTGAAAAACCGCGGTCATGGCGCAAGAACGTCTCCGGTAAGATCTTTCTGACCTCGCGCGGCTCGTGACAAGGCGTGCACTGGCCCCGCTTCCACTGCTGCTCGTGCTCGTGGCAGCTGAAGCACTGCGCCATCGGTGGCACACGCGGCTCCGAAGCATCCACCACCCCGGCGTGGCAGGACACGCACTGACCGCGGATCCCGCTCATTTTCAGGTGTTTCAGGTGATTGAACGCGATCGTGCCGTACGGGCGCTCGGGAGGCGGACGGACCACATGACGGATCTCGTGCGCGTCGTCACGGTGACACTTCGCACACAAGCGCTCGTCGGGGAGCATGTGGGCGCGATCCCGCTCGGAGGGGGCGTGACAGGTCGTGCAGCTCAGGCATTCCGCCTGCGACGCTCCACCGCAGTCCGATTTCGTCAGGTGCGACTGGTGCGGAAAGCGCGGCGGCTCTGGAGTTTCGCAGGCCGCGACCAGGGCCGCGACCAGCAGCACGATGCCGAGCAGCGCCCACGACCACCGCGAAGCGTGTTCCGTCACGGCTCGCTCCTCCGGCTGGTGAAGTCGAACGTGTAAGTGAGGCGCGCCTGAGTCTGCGCGTCGTGGCTTGCGTAGGCCGAGCGCGCGAGCGATGCACCCCAGAGCAGGCTCAGGTCGTCGCGGACGTGATACGTGACCGTCGCTGCATACACGCTCGAGCTCCGGTACCCGCGGATCGCCTCGTCGTACCAGTAGTAGTAGGCCTCGACCGTGCCGGAGAACTGCGCGTCGAAGCGTTGCGCCGCGGAAGCGCGCAGCGTGTGATAGCCGTTGTCCGGCGCTGCGAGTCGCCCATACGTCAGCATCAGCAGCGTACGCCCGTAGCGTCCGAGCGCCGCCTTCGTCGAGAGCTCGGCGCGCGCGCCCGGCTCATCGTCTTCGTAGAGCTCTGCCCACGCGCCTGCGTCGAATGTCAGCCGCTCGGTCGCGCGTGCGAGCAGCGTGCCGCCGAGCTCGTGATACCCGTCCGAGCCGAACACCGAGAGCACGGACTGGCGCGACAAAAACAGCGCCGGCTGCATGTGCAGGTATTCGACGGACGCGTCCAAGGCGCGGCTCAACGCCGTATCCACCCACACGCGGGCGTCTGCAATCTGGCGCTGGCTGAGCTCCATGACCGCGCTGCCCGCCAGTGAGGCAGGACCGAGCTTCGCGCGCGCGTCCACGCCCAGGTTTCGCCGCGCGAGCCCGCCCCGCTCGCGCTGCTCGTGGAATGACACTCCTGCTTGCGCGGACGATGCCGGTGAAAGTCCGAGGCGCCCACCCGCCAGCCAGTGACTGTCACGGTCGAGCGCCGCCAAGACCTCCGGGTGCCGGAGATCCGAATCGGCAGCGGCACCCAAATAGGCGTAGCCGTGACGCGCATCCCAGCGTGGCAGCGCCGTGAAGCCTCCGTACGCGAGCGCACTCGCCACAGTGCCGAGCTCGGCTTCCACCGCGGCGCCGTCGAAGCGTACGTAACGTGCGGCACCGCCGGCCACGACCTGGCGTCCGAGCCGGAGCGAGAACGGGCCATGCACGTAGCGGGCGTTCGCGAGCTGCACGTCGCCGTCGACGGCGGGCTCGTCTTCGCGTTCGCCCAGCCACAAGCGGCCCCACGCCGCGAGCTCGACGTCCAAGGCGTCGTCGTTCGAGCCGATGTCCACGTCACGAGCGTTCACGCGGATGTATTGGTGCAGGGGCGCGACCGTCTGGCGCGAGACGATGGCGCCATTGGGCCCTGGCAGGAGCGCGCGGCGGAAGAGCTGCAGGTGGCTCTCGCTCTGCGCCCAGACCTCGTAACGGTCGGCGGCCGCGAGCGGCTGCGCGAGAGTCGGCGATGCGATGAGCATGCCCACCGCCGCGGCGCTGCCCCATGCTGTGACCCTGCCTTGCATTCCGCACGCTCGGCTTACCCGACCTGATTTGGGAACTAAAGCGGCGTGTTCTGCGCGCTCCTGAGTGCGGCCTGCGTCCGGCTTTGACGGCGAGGCGTTCTGCAACTCATCCCGCCTTGCGCCGGCGGATCCAACACGACGCGCCTCCACAGGGTGAGGTGGCGCTCAGTCGCTACACCGACCGCCCACGCGGTCGCCCTGTCGACGGTTCGGTCCTTCCGCTGCGTGCTGGCCCGCTGGCCAGTGCTCGCCACGCCGCGCAAACTGCCGTAAGTCATCCGCATATGGTGTGGCGCATGGACCATCGGCAGGGCGTCGAGTAAGCTTCTGGGGGTCGCTTCCATGGACAGTGTCTTTGCGGCGCGCGATGCCGAGCTAGTCGATGCCTGGTTCGAACGGAACGCGCGGGGGCACGATCGCCGTCTCGAGATCTGGCCGGACGGCGCATTGAGCATCGCACGCGACCTGTCGGACGCTCCGCATCGCGGGTTTCATGCGTCCATCAAGCTCGGCCTCACCGGTGACTTCGAGATGCGCTCTGCCGAGGGCGTCCAGCGCCTGGCAGCGGTCATCGTCGCGCCCAGCGTCGAGCACAGCACAGACGCGCGCGGCACTACCGTCGTAAGCTTGCTCGTCGATCCGGAGAGCGACGAGTACGCGCGCGTCGCCCACTGGCTCGCCGGCGGAACCGGCGTATGCGTGCTCCCGGAGCACATCGCCGAACCGCTACGTCGCAAGTTGATCGTGAAGCTCGCCGCCGATGAACCCTTCCCCGCCTTGTGGGACAGCGTGTTCGGGGACTTGTCGTGCGTGCCGCCCCTCAAACGCTATCGCGACGCGCGCGTGCACAAGGTCGCCGCGCTGCTCAAGGAGAGCTTCGCCGACCCGCCGAGCGCCGCGGAGCTCGCCGCGCACGTGAATCTCTCCGTCAGCCGGCTCGTGCATCTCTTCACCGAGGGCATGGGCGTCTCGCTCCGCACCTACGTGCACTGGCTTCGCATGCGCGACGTGCTGTTCGCGATCGCGGGTGGCGAGTCACTGACGCTCGCGGCTCATCGCGCAGGCTTCTCCGACCTGCCGCACCTGACGCGCAAGTTTCGCGACATGTTCGGGGAGCCACCGTCGAAGATCGGCCGCGGCGGCGCTGGTTCGAGTCTGTCGTTCGTGCATCGCCTGCGCCCGGCGAGCGTCCATCGCGTGGCGGACGTGGCGCGTATCGAGGAAGTGCTCAAGAACAGCGAGCGCCCGCAACGCCTCTGAGCCCGGCAGCACGCCGGCCGCACGACGTCCTTACCTCGGTCGTTGAACCCACGTCGCTCCTATGGGCCGCTGCGGCGCGGAGCGTGACACGTCGAAGGCGTCATTTTTGTCAGGCCGACGACTTCACGCCGCAGTCGTATCCCGCCTCGCGCAGTGCATCCAGCAGCGCCTCAGTCCCAGGAACGCCGGGCTGGTGATCAACCACTGCTTTGCTTTCAGGCAAGCTCACCACGACTGTGGACACGCCGATCAGCTCCTCGAGCGCTTGCTGTACGTGCCGCACACAGGAGCCGCATGTCATTCCTTCCACCGTCAGTACCGTCCGCTCTGTAGTGCTCATGAGTCTCCTTCTGGATGCCCACGTTGCGGGCTCGCAACCCTACAGACGCAGGGCCGCGAGACTCATTACACAAGCGATTTTCGGTGCGCCGGCCTCGCGGCCTCGTCCTCTTCGTTGGCAGGACGTTCTGCATTATGGCCATGCAGTATCTCTAGCAGGCTCGTCGCCGCGTACATCCTGCACACAGCGAGCAGGTCATTCAACGCTTCTTGCCGCCGCTACGCGAAAGGTCGATGCCGTCCTGCTTCATGCGCGCCGGGTCTGCCGCGCCCGCAACGCTGCCCTTCGGGTACTTGTACCAGCCCTCGAAGTCCGATTCAGCGCCGCCATCGCGCACTTTCAGGATCGTGAACATCCCTCCCATGTCGATGTACGAAAATGGTCCCGTTCCACCGCGCATCGGCAGGCTGTTCGGTGGGATCGGCATCTCCATCTCGCCCATTGCGCCCATGCCGGTTGCGCCCATGGACATGTACTGCGGCAGCACCCGACTCATTCTGCGGTCCAGCTTCTTCGTGTCGACGCCGACCATGTTCGGCAGGCCGTGTCCCATTTGCATCATCACGTGGTGGGTCATGTGGCAGTGCATCGCCCAGTCCCCTGGTTCGTCCGGGACGAACTCGATTACTCGCGTGCTACCAACGGGCACTAGCACAGTCGTTTCCGGAACTTGCGCGGACTCGGGCACGTAACCGCCGTCCGTGGCCGTCACCTTGAACGAAAGGCCGTGCAAGTGAATGGGATGGTGATCCATCGGTCCCAGATTGCCGAGGCGAATGCGCACCCGTTCGCCATTCCGCGCGTGCAGCGGCGCGGTCGCCGGAAAGGCTTTGCCGTTGAAGGTGAGCACGTTGAAGTCGCTCATTTCGTTCGGGTCGGGACGGCGCGTTCCGACGGGAATCTTCCATTCGTGTCCCATGAGCACGTAGTCGCGATCCACACGCGGGCCGCGGGCGCGCTTCGGGTGAACGATGAACATGCCGACCATGCCGAGCGCTATCTGCGTCATTTCATCGAAGTGCGAGTGGTACATGAATGTGCCCGCGTGCCTGAGCGTGAACTCGTACACGAAGGTTTCTCCCGGTGGGATCGGGCGCTGATTCAAGCCGGCAACGCCATCCATGCCATTGGGCAAGATGATGCCGTGCCAGTGCACGGTCGTGGGTTCAGGTAGCCGGTTTGTTACGTAGATTCGCACCCGGTCTCCCTCGACAGCCTCGATCGTAGGTCCAGGCGTGCCGCCGTTGTATCCCCAGCAGTTCGCTCTCAGACCTGGTGCGAACTCGTGGTCGATGGGCTCTGCAACCAGATGCCCCACTTTGACGCCGTCCACCACGCGCCACGGCAGTGTCGAGCCGTTCGGGGTCGTGACGCGTGGACCGCCGGCAGCAGCGGTCGTGTGCTGCGTTGCTACAGCGCTCCGCGAAGAGGAGGTCGCGGTTTGCGCGTGCAGGCGAGCGGCTTGCGCGAGCACGGCAGCACCCGAAGCAACACCGGAAGCGGTCAGGAAAGCTCGACGGTTCATCAGTGACCTCCTTCGGCCGCGGTGGCCGACGACAGTTGCGCAGTAGCGCTTGCCGGTTCCGAAACACGCACGCCTTGCAGCAGCGCATCCAGCGCAGCCCTTGCGGTCAGGTACTGTCTGACTGAGTCGATGCGGGCTATCTCGGCGTCCTGACGCTCACGCAGTGCTTGCAGGAGAGGGAAGACGCCGATCTGCATCGCATTGTACTGGTGCAAGTTCTGCTCGAGCACGCGGCTCCGAGCTGGAACGATGACGTGTTCGTACTGTTCGGCGCGCTGGCGCAGCGACAGCACTCGGGCGTGCAAGTGCCGGGCGGAGGAGCGAATGTTGGTTCCCAGAGCGTGGGCGCGTTCGATCTGCGCGTCGAAGTCGGCTTCCTGTGCACTGACCAGGCCCTGTTTGCGATCGAAGATGGGTACCGTGAAGCTGAGGCCGCCGCCGTATTCCCATTGCGATTCATCCTGCTCGCCGTGTACGTCCACGGAGATGTCGGGCAGAATTCCCTGAGTTCGGTAGAGATCGGCTCGACGCTGGGCGCCGCGCGCGCGGCTCTTTACGGCTTGCAGCTCCAGACTGGCCTGAACGGCGCGCCGCTCGACGTCACTCGAGAGCTCAGCCACGGCAGGCAAGCCGCTGAGTGGCGCGAGCTTCCAGAGCGTGTCGGCACCGTGCAGCCCGAGCACCTGATTGAGCCGCTCACGCTCGCGAATGACGTCGAGCTCGAGCTCGGCGGCGGTGGCGCGCGCACTTTCATAGGTTGCTTCCTGTGTCGCGAGGTCCGCTTCCGTGATGTTGCCTGCTTCGTGGAAAGCGCGCGCGGCGTCGCGGGACGCGGCATAGGCGTCCAGCATGCGCGTGGCGACGTTCCAACGGCCCTGTGCTGCTTGGGCGGCGTACACCGTCTCGCGAACGGAGTAGCCGAAGCGGACCACTTCTGCGGCGACCCGAAGGCGGTGTGCTTCCAGATCCGCGCGTGCGGCGTGAGCACGCATCGGGGCGAGGATGGCATCTGTCAGATCGTATTCGACCATGACTTCCTTTTGGAGCGGCAGCGTTCGGTCGGTCGGTCGACGCAAGTCCAGCTCGATACGCGGATTCGGCAGCAGACCCGCTTGCACCATCAAGCCGCGTGAGACGCCTAGCTCACGGAGCGTCGCCCGCAGCTCTCTGTTGTTGAGCATGGCGATGCGTACCGCCCCGTCGGCACTAAGCGGCTGCGCCAGGAGCGCGCGTGCGTCACTTGCGGTTGCGCCGCGCAGATCGTTCTCTGCGCCGGCCGGCAGCGCACTCCGGGAGAGTGTGCCGACCGTGCCGTAATCTCGGTGCGCCGACGTCGTTGCGCAGCTTGCCAGGAGCAGAACCAAGCCCATCCCGCTGAGGCCAAGCTTGTGCTCAGTGCGCATGGTGCACCTCGGATGTCTCCTCCGCGGGTTCCAGTGCGTCCCAGCCGCGGACGTGTTCCCCGGGAAGAGGCGGGTCCGCACGAAGTGCGCGGCTTTCCGTGACCATGACGCCGTGTGACGTGGAAGGGGAAGCTGCAGAGCTTGCCGGGAATTGTGCTGGGACGCGCCGGTCCCCACACGAGGCCGCCAGGAGCCCGAGCAGCAAACCGGCGGCTGCCCGGGAAAGCGCGGCGAAAGAAGTGTCGTCGTTCATGCCCCGCCGACGGCCGGGGCGAACCGCCATTACACTGGGCGTCTCGAAAATTCGGGTAATCGGCCGGGGATGGCTGCGTCTTACGGGAGAGTAAGAAAAGGAGCACGTCTTCATGACAACAGATTTCCCCCGCAGCATGCCGGCCCCACGAGGCGTAGACGCTGAGAGCACCCTCGACCTCTCCATCCAAGGCATGACTTGCGCGTCCTGCGTGGGGCGAGTGGAGAAGGCACTCCTCCGTGTTCCCGGTGTAACGAGTGCCGCGGTCAATCTTGGGACCGAACGCGCGCGGGTGACCCACGCGCCAGTGGCCTCTGTGGAGCTTCTCCTGCATGCCATTCGCCGTGCCGGCTATGAGGCGCGGCCAGTCGATAGGGCAGCGACTACGGGGCAGGAGCAAGCCTCTCGCGAGGAGGAGATCCGTCAGCTCCGCAAATCCTTCCTGCTCGGTGGTGCGGTCAGTCTTCTCCTGATGGTCGTCGAAACGGGCTCACATTTCAGCCCGGCCGTACACCATTTCCTGCACGGACGGATCGGAACGGCAAACCTGGGCTACATACTGTTCGCCCTCGCATCCCTCGTTCAGTTCGGCCCCGGTCGGCGCTTCTACGCAAAGGGCATCCCCGCACTGCTGCGCGGCGCGCCGGACATGAACTCACTGGTCGCCATCGGGACGAGTGCTGCATACGGCTACTCGGTGATCGCGACCTTCTTGCCGAGCTGGATGCCGAAGGGCACCGTTGGCGTCTACTTCGAAGCGTCGAGCCTGATCGTGACGTTGATCCTGCTCGGGCGTTACCTGGAGGCCCGGAGCAGAGGGCGCACCTCAGAAGCAATCCAGCGGCTCATCGGGCTTCAGCCGAGAACTGCGCGCTTGTTGCGGGACGGTCGCGAGCTCGAGGTGCCCATCGAAGCCGTGCGCACCGGCGAAATCGTCGTCGTTCGTCCGGGCGAGAAGCTGCCGGTGGACGGTGTCATCGTGGAGGGGGCCTCTTACGTCAACGAGGCGATGATCACGGGTGAGCCTGCGCCAGTGCACAAGAAGACGGGCAGCACGGTGGTTGGCGGCACTCTCAATACGAACGGCAGTTTCACGTTTCGGGCTACGCGGGTCGGAACGGACACGATGCTGGCGCAGATCATCGCCCTCGTCGAAACCGCACAAGCTTCGAAGTTGCCGATCCAGGCCACTCTGGACCGAGTCACCGCCTGGTTCGTGCCCGCGGTCATGGTGTTAGCAGCGCTCACATTTCTGATCTGGCTCCTGTTCGGCCCTGAGCCCGCTGTGACCTTCGGCCTGGTCAACGCGGTAGCGGTTCTGATCATCGCCTGCCCATGCGCGATGGGTCTGGCGACTCCCACTTCAATCATCGTTGGTACCGGCCGTGCTGCGGAGCTCGGCGTGCTGTTCCGAAATAGTGAAGCGCTCCAGAAGCTGCGTAACGTATCCGTGGTGGCCTTCGACAAGACCGGAACGCTCACTCAAGGGCAGCCAGCGCTCACGGACCTTGTCGTGAAGTCCCGGTTTTCAGAAGCGGAGGTGCTGACCTTGATGGCTGCCGTGGAAGCGCGTTCCGAGCACCCGCTCGCCCGTGCCATCGTCAACGCTGCCCAAAGCCGTGAGCTCCAAGTGCCTGCGGTCGTCGATTTCTCAGCCAAGCCTGGCTTCGGCGTTTCGGGCACGGTGGATGGGCGTGTCGTCCACGTGGGCGCGGCGCGCTTCATGACGGAGCTCGGCGTAGACGCGAGCGGGTTCTCTGAACTAGCAAGTGCGCTGGCGGTGGACGCAAAGTCGCCACTGTACGTAGCAATTGACCGGCAGCTTGCAGCGCTGGTGGCGGTCGCCGACCCCATCAAGGCAAGTACGCGCGAGGCGCTCGACGCGCTACGCGGGCTTGGCGTGCGGCTCACGATGATCACGGGCGACAACCGGAAGACCGCCGAAGCCGTCGCGCGACAACTCGGAATTTCAGACGTCGTCGCTGATGTGCTGCCGGACGCGAAGCTTGCGACGCTCAAAGCGCTGCGGTCAGGCTCGGCGCAGATCGCTTTTGTCGGGGACGGCATCAACGACGCTCCCGCGCTTGCGGAAGCGGATGTAGGAATTGCCCTGGGTACGGGCACAGACGTCGCAATCGAGAGTGCCGACGTCGTACTGGTGTCCGGGGACTTGCGCGGCGTGCCGAACGCGATAGCTCTGTCTCAGCAAACGCTGCGGAACATCCATCAGAACCTGTTTTGGGCCTTCGCGTACAACGCGCTCCTCATTCCGGTCGCCGCAGGTGCTCTCTACCCACTTACCGGGTGGCTGCTCTCACCGATGCTCGCAGGAGCGGCGATGGCGCTCTCGAGCGTCTTCGTCGTAGGCAATGCCCTGCGGCTGAAACGAGCGCGGCCTGCCGTACCCTTGGCCACGACCGCACCGCTGGGTGAGCGCGGTGCACCCTTGCAGCCGGCCGTCGAGAGCTCTGTTCCGGATCTGCAAGTGTAAGGACCTACTCGCGTCGACGTCTGCAGGATGTGTCTCAAAGTCGAGGAGTAGGAAATATGTCGAAGTCACAATACGTCCTGGCGCTCATCCTGTCCGTGGCACCCGCTGCTTCTGTCAGCCTGTTCGCGGTGGATGCCGCTGCGGAGCCGGCGAAGGTTAGAACCGTCGAGATCGTGGTCGACGGCAGCTACAAGCCCGATCGCATCGAAGCTCACGAAGGCGAGCGGCTCCGGCTCAAGTTCGTTCGCAAGGACTACAGCGCCTGCACGCGCGAGGTCGTCTTTCCGAGTTTGAATATCCGGCGCGAGTTGCCGACGAATAAGGCGGTAATCATCGAGCTCCCGGCGCTTGCTCCGGGCGAGATCGAATTTCGCTGCGGGATGAACATGATCCGCGGCAAGGTCGTCGTACACCCTTCGTCTCACTCGCATCACTGATTGCGGCGGACATTTCGCCGATCCAGCCGGTCACCGCGGCCGCGAATTGGGCGCATCTATTGCCCGCTCGCGGCCGTTCCTGTTTGAAATACGTGAAGTTCACCTGTCACGCTTCACGGCTGTCGTGCCTAATCCAACGTGCGTTCTGCCCTCGCTCAAAACGGCATTCTGGTGCGGGGCAAGTACCGGTTTCCGAGTGACGTGCTCGCCTGAGCGATAGTAAGGCTGGCGCGGGAATGGGCGATAGCGCAGGGAACCTCGACGTCCTGATGGCCAGGCTGGCACGGGGTGACCGCAGCGCGTTCGTTCCTATATTCCGGGTGCTCTGGCCGGCCGTTCGAGACTTTTGCGTCACCTTTCTGAAAAGCGAGGCCGAGGGCGAGGATGCGGCGCAGCAAGCACTCGAAAAGATCTTGGCGCGCGCATCGGACTACGACCCAGAGCGGCGTGCTCTGCCTTGGGCGCTCGCGATTGCTGCTTGGGAGAGTCGCACGGCGCGTCAACGTAGACGGCGGCGGCGCGAGGACTTCGATGAGCGCGTGAACACACGGCTCACCTCGGAAACATTGGAGGGAGACCTCGTACAGCGGGACCTAGTGCGTGCTGCGACGGCAGCTATGGGCGCACTCTCACCCGCAGATCAAGACGTCCTGTTGGCGACTTTCATGGAGGAAGCGGCCGACGTGAGCGGTGCTACGCTGCGTAAGCGGCGCGAACGCGCGATGAAGCGCCTGCGGCAAGCGTTCTGGAGACTGTATCGTGTGGACTGAGCAAGATCTCATGCGCCGCGCCCGGCGCGCGTACGAGCTCGCGAGACTCAAGCGGGCCGTGCTTGGCTTTGCGCCCGTTCTTTTGCTCGTGATCGTCGCCATGGCCCTCGGTAACCGTCCGCTCCCCGTCTTTGGTTTGGGCGCAGGTCTATTCGTCGGCGGCGTCGCACTACTTTGGTATGGCCGCGATCCTGCCCGTGCCGTGCTGCCTGGTGTGCTCGCCGGCGTCATCCCTTTGTGCTTCGCCCTGTGCGCCAGCCGAATCGGGCACGTCTGTCATGGTGACGGGTGCGTGTCCGTGTGCCTGTACGCGTGCTCCGCGGGTGGACTACTGGCCGGAGCCGGCATCGGCTGGTATGCGCAAAGTCGTCGCTGTAGCCGCAAATTGTTGTTCCCTGCTGCAGGCTTCGCCGTGCTCACTGGTGCAATGGGCTGCTCCTGCGTCGGCTACACAGGCGTGATCGGGCTCGTCGCGGGGTTGTGCGGCGGCGTGGCGTTCAGCATCGCGAGGACCAGGAGCCAGCGTACAACGGAGTGACGAGCTACAGCGTGTTGACAGTTACTGCCAACACCGCCCTCCTCGGGCGTCGGGCGTAAGCCCTTCCTGCTTCGTAGAGGGTAGTTTCACGCACGACCAGCACTGATCGTGCGCCAGAGCTTCCCTTGTATCTCTCTTGAGGGAGCGAAGCGAAACCGTCGCAGTAGTAGCGAGGTGGGGGTGCGGGGGAGGAGACTGAAAAGTTGTGAGCCTTGTGGAGAAGTCGCTTCCCGAGGCATAGAAG
>DATDJP010000165.1:0-13636 GCA_036520475.1 Polyangiaceae bacterium
TGGCGAACTGGCTCATGAAGCACGGCGTCGATCGCAAGCAGCTCACGTCGACCGGATTTGGATTCGACAAGCCGCTCGACACGAACGAAACCGAAGAAGGTCGTGCCAACAACCGCCGGGTCGAATTCCACATCGAAGGCGCAGGCAAGCCGAAACCCTGAATCTCACCACGCGCTCCGGCCTCAGCGGTATGCGCACGCGTTCCAGGTCGAAGCCGGCTCCTCGAGGTCGCTCTGTGGGCGAGCCCGTTGCATCGCTGGCCCGGAAACTCAGGCGGAAGGCGGAGTTTCGCGAGGGATTCCGGGCAGCCGGCGCGCTTTTCCCGCCGGTGGCTCCGGAGTATCCTGATGCGCTGAACCACATGGCAGGGCGAACGTTCGCGATAGGGGACATTCACGGCGAGCTCGAACATCTGTTCAAGCTGCTCGGCTGTTTGCCGACGCTCGATGAGGACGACACCCTGGTATTCCTCGGCGACTACGTCGATCGCGGGCCGAAATCGGCGCAGGTGGTCGAATACGTGCGCAAGCTATCGAGCTCGGCGTCGGGGAAGATCGTGATGCTGCGCGGCAATCATGAAGATGCGTGGCTCCGCGTCCTGGAGCGGGGTTGGGACGAGTTCGTGCTGCCGCCCGCGAACGGCTGTTTGGCGGCATTGCGTTCGTATTCCAGCGGGCCGTTTCCCGAAGAAGGTGAGCTTCCAAGGCCGCACGAGCGCATGCTGCTGCAGAGCGCCGAGTTCTTTCCGGACGACGTCATCGACTGGTTTCGGAGCTTGCCGTTCTGGTACGAAGACGAGCACGCCATCTACGTGCATGCGGGGCTGCCACGCGGGCCGGACGGCTTCATGCATCCGAGCGAGGTGCGCGCGCCCGTCGCCCTGCTGTGGCTCCGAGACGAAGACTTTTTTAGAAACTATCGCGGCAAGCGCGTCGTGTTCGGTCACACGCGCACCGAGTATCTGCCGCCGGAGCTCTCGGGGTACACACCGGAGGATCCCAGAGATCTCTGGGCCGGCGAGAACGTGGTCGGCATCGATACCGGTTGCGGCAATGGCGGTTTCCTGACGGCGGTCGAGTTTCCGGCAGGAAACGTCTACGAGTCTCGCTGACGCGACATCAGTCGGCTTGCTTCATGGGGACGTGGGTGAGGGCTCCGGTGATGGTCTTGGACGCGGCGCCTTGCTTGACGACTATGTCGTAGGTGCCCGAGATGCGCTTGCTCGTGCGGTCATATTCCGTAACGACGAAGGCCCCGGAGCCGACGACGTTCGTTTGTTCGAGGGTATTCCATTTGTCCTGGAACGTGACGGCATAGGAGGCATTGACGGAGGGCCGCTCTGTTCCCACTGGGAATGTCTTGATGTGCGTTTCACTCGCCCCGTCGTGATCGTTCAAAGTGAAGTTTACCGAACGAATGGGCTGGTTGGTGTTGAAGCGCGCGGAGATCTGAATTTGATACACGCCGGCGGCGAACGATTCACTACCGGAGATATCGCAGGACACGGCGTTGTACGTCGTGCCATCCGTCAGCGAGAGCGGGCACGCACCCGCCGCAGCGCCATCGCCACCGCCCGCTGGAGTGCCCTCCTCGGCAGGGTCCTTACAGCCGATCGAGACGAGGCTGGCGCAAATCAAAGTGAGCAGAATGGAATGTCGCACGTGGGCGTCCTTTGAAGGTGCACTGGGCGATGCGCGATGCGCGCCGCTCGAGCACAGGTGGATCCGCCAGCGTACGCGAGTTCTGGCCGAGCCGCGGATCGATTCACGAACAGGGCGCGAAGTCCCGCTTACAGCCGCATACTGCCGCTTACTGCCGCCTACTCGGGGGCGGGGAGTCACGCCGTGCGGAGCAGACGCCGGATCGCGGCTCGCGTCTGCGCCTCGGCTGCCCCGGAGTCGAGTACGGCCCGGAGCAGCGCGACCGCCGCTTGCGAGCTGGATGCGCCGCCCTGCGGGTTCGTGAGGTGCCGGCGGCCGAGCTCGACGATCGCGCGCACGTTCTGGCGATGGAGCGCGCCGGCGCGGATGTCCTGGGCGATGCCCTGAAGCTCGGCATTGGAAAGGCGGCGTGACTCGAGAGCGCGGAGCGCGCGAGCCTGGACGCCGACCACCGGATCGGAAACCAGCTCCACGAGCGCGCTCCCGGCTTCCGCTGATGGGAGGCGACCGAGCGCGAACACCGCGGCGGTGCGCACCGTGCCGTGCGTGCTGGTGGCGTGACCGAGGACGATACCCAGGTTGTCGGCATTGCCGGTGGCGCCGAGCGCGTTCAATGCGTGCGCGGTCTCGCGTGCGCTGGCTGCGCTCGACAGATTCTGGCGCAGCGTGGCGTTGATGCGGCCCGCCTCGCTGGTTCGACCCGACTTCGCGAGCTCCTCTGCGAGTGAGCCGAGGGTGTACGCGCTCGCGTGACGCTCGTTCCAGTCGCCTTGCTGCGCGCCGCGTGCGTAACGGGCTTCCACCCAGCGCACGCTCTCAGGCTCGGGATGCTTCAGGAACGAGATGCGCTGGAGGAGCAGGGCGTAGTTCGGATCGCGGAGGGCCTGCTCGCTTTCCAGGAGGCGTCGCAAGCTGGCTTGTGCCTCGGGATGTCCGACGTCCGCCAGCACGTCCAGGAGCAGGGCCCGGCGCTTGGTGGTCGCGGCGGAGTCGAGAAATAGCGGTTCGAGCTTGGCGCACTGCTCGGGGTGCAGCTTCAAGAGCCCCGTGATGCGCCAGAGAAACCGGCTGTGCTCCGGCACCTCCCCCGCGTTGCCGAACTCGGCGAGCACACGCGCGGCCTCTTCCACCGTGAGGCCCTGCGCGCGACGCGTGAGCATCTGGCGCTCCGTCTGCTCGTGGATGCCGCGATCGGCCAGAGCGCGAGGGCGGCGCTTGGCGAGGTCCGGCGCTTTCTGTTCCGAATCGATGCGCGACGCGAAGCGGAGCTCGATCTCCGTCGAAACCTGGAGCACCTCGCGGTCCCCCTGCCGGGCTCGGATGCGCTCGTTGCCCATCAGCTCGAGCCAGTGGCCCTCGCTCGCCAGCTGGATTCGATGCGTGGCGTCGACGCGTTGCTGGACGGCATCGAGGGTCTGGCTGATGTTCAGCGCATGGTAGCGCGCACGCTTCCGCTGCACCCGGAGCACCGCGTCGCGCCAGCCGCCCTCCATCGTGTAGCCGCTCTCGGCCTCGCCGTGCGGTGTCGTTTCACGGGCCTGCCAGGACCGCGCTCCCGGCTCGATGGTCGCGCTGAGCTCGGCGAGCAGCGTCTGCAGCGTGTCGTTCACCAGAGCCGGCGCGTCCGGATCGGGCAAGACGCGCTGGATCACGCCGCGGCTGTCCAGCTCCGCGAGCAACGCGTGCCCGCGGAACTGTGCATCGCAGGTGTTTGGGGCGGGCCAGACGTCTTGCCCCAATAGCTGGAGCGCGCCGGAGCAGTCTTCGAGACCGACCGCGAGCAAGGTGCGCTGGCCGTCCGGGCCGTAGCCGCTGCCGTACGAGCGCAGCTTCAGCTTCGCCTTCAAGGTGAGCTCTCCCGCCAGAACCGAGCCCGTCGCCTGAGCTGCGCTCCCGCTGCCCTGCGGAACGGGAAAGACGTTACCCTGCTGTTTGGTGCGATACGAGAGCGTGTACTCGTACAGGCCTTCCGCGAAGGCGACACGGTACGCGCTGGCCGCCCCGAACGGGGAACGACCGGCGAAGTAATAGACAGCTAGACCGGCGCAGACCGTCAGGCACAGCCCGAGGGCCCACCATTTGCCATGGCGTTTCATGAGGGCTCCTTTCAGTAGACGAGGTCGAGCGAGGCGAGCGGCGCGCTGTAGCTCTCGTCGATCAGGGTCTTGCTCCACTTGGGGCCGTTCCATTCGACGATGGTCCACTTGCCTTTCACGCACAGCGGGCAAGGACCGGCCGCTGCGAAGGCCGACAGCTTTCCGGACAGCGTGCTCAGCTCGAGCTTCAGGCTGGTGTCGACGTCGAGCGTGAGGTTCACGGGCTGTATGTCGTTGCCTTCCACCTCCCCGCCCGCCAAGGTCACGCTGACCTTCGGCTCGAAGGGCAAGCCGGCTTCGATGATCGTCAAATCTCCGCGGATGCCCGCGGACGCGATGAAGATGTCGATGCCTGCTTCCACGAACGCGTCGATGCCGATGAACGGCTTCACGAGCCCACCCACCGCGATGCGCGGACACGTCCCGTCTGTGAATCCGGCGAGCTCTGCGTTGATGCCGAGCTCCGCGCCGATTCTGCCGGCGATGCCCGCGCTGAGCCGAACCGGTACCACGACGATCACGAAGCGCTGCTCGATCAGCGTCGCGTCCTTGCTCTCACTGACTTCTCGGGTCCTGCTCCACTCGAGGAGCGGCTCGATGTCGCCCTGTTCCACGACGATGTCGTCGAACATGCTCTTGCCGAAGATCTCGCCGTGAATGTCGATGACCTTGTCGTCGTCGTCGCTGTCGGCCGTATCGAGGCTGGCCTCGAAGTCGACCATGGTGAAATGCTTCTTGAACACGGTCGCGCCCGCGTCGAACTCTGCACCCGCCCAGGCTTGCATGCCGCACACGCCGCTCGACATGTCGAGCTCCCAGCCGAACTTGTAGCCGTAGTCGAGGCCGAAGTACTTGTTGCCCATGTCTTCGCCACCCTCCTTGATCATGCCAGGATTGAGCCATTCTCCCGTGACGTCGTCGTAAAGCGGACTGTTCGCGGCGAGCTCCTCCTTGGCTTCCAGCTCCTCCTGTTTGAGCTGCTGCTCACGGCAGTGCTCGACTTGCTGCGGCAGATCCTCGAGCTCCTGCGCGGTGAGCTCCTCTGGCACGTACACCGCGCACGCGTATTCGCTGTTTGCCGGAACGAAGGTGTACGTGCGCCCGAGCAGATTCGGTAGGAAACCGTCCGTCGGAGGCTGATCGCTGCCGACGGCGACGCCCTCCACGATTTCGACGCAGCTGTCGTACGCTGCTTCCTGTGCCGCCGCGAAGCTCGCGTGCGCGTCGCGCGCGAAGGACATCGGGGACCAGTCGCAAGGGGTGAGCCCGGAGTCGAGGCAGCCGCGCGAGAGCGCCTCGTCGAGGATGGTCGTGATCTCTTTCACGATGCGGCGTCGCACGATCGTCTCTTCGGTGTCGTTGGGGGGATCGATCGCGACGTTGCCTGGGAACACCGGAGCACTACCACCGGCGCCACCAACCCCGGGCGCCGTGTACGTCGGACCGCTGGGATCGGTGTGCATGCCGACCGTGATCGAGCCGCTGCCAAGGATGCCGCCGGAGCCGCCGCTCCCGCTGCCCTGGAACGCGCCCTGACCAGCGGGCAAGAGCGAGACCGGAGACCAGCCACTGTGCTTGTACTCGAGGTTCGTCTCGCGCCATTTTCGGAGCTGCTCCTTCAGGCGCATTTGCAGCCGATACAGCTCGTTGAGCTCGTCCGGCAAGTGGCGGCGCACGTGCTCGTGGCCCGGAACCACGCCGAGCAACGCCGCAGCGGGATCGCCCACGCCGGTGAGCTTGCCAGGGCCAACAATGGGATTGCTTGGCGTGACGGCGACGGTGGACCCGGGATCGGGGCTGCTACCGCCTGGCGTGGGCGTCTTCAATCCGAGGCCGGCGGGCGGGTGGTACATCAGGTTCTGCCACATCCATTGCATGCGTTGCCAGCTGTGCTTGCCGGACGCCGTCGAGTCTCGATTGTCTTCGATCGTGGCGAGCAGCGCCTCGCCGAGCTCGGAATAGTTGGCGATGCTTTGATGCAGATTGGGCCCTGGTAGCTCGATGAGCTTGACCTTCTGCGCGAGGAAAGCGGGGATGTCGAAGAACGCGTTCTTCGATACCACTTGGTCCATGAAGAACTTGCCGAACGCGCGGCCATCGAGCCCCCGCAATTCGGGTGAAGCCAGGTGCCGCGTGCCGATCGATTGCAGACTATTCAGCGGTCCGAAGGCGACCGTGAGCGCCTCCATCGGGTCGTTCAGGTCCGCGCCCAGCAGGCGATGATAAATGTTCAAGTCGAAGAATTTTTCGTACACGTACTCTTCGCACGAGAGCACCTGAGCCTGGTTGCTCATCCATCCCTCGTAGACGTTGAAAAAGAAATCGTTGGCTACGTTCAGGTTCTGCGCGGGTGCCGGCACGTCAGCGCCGTATGAAACGGCCTCGTACATGCTCGTCACGGAGTACGGATCCGGCGTGTAATAGGGCTCGCTTGGCGTGCCTGGATCCGCGATCACGTGGTCCACACCCGACGCGGCGAAATCTTTGACGATGATCGACGGCTTTGCCTCGTCTTCCCGCGCGCGCATCGCTTCCTCGACGAGGACGCTGCAAGTTCCCTCCTCGGTGACGTGCGTCGCCGCGCACGCCGACTCCAGGTAGCTGCCGTCCTGGCACATGTTCAGCGACGGCGTGGGACAGCCCGCGCTGTAGCCCAACCCTCCGCCTGGAGGCGGATGCGGAGGGGATGTGCCGACCGTTACGGAGCTGACCGGCGCTGCGGTCGTGGGAGCGACGGTCGCAGAGCTCGCGACGCTGCGCGTCTGAGCCGCGCTTGCCGTCGCGCCAGCCACCGTACACAGCAACATCGAACGGGCGATTCTCAAGCGGTGCATGGTCAAACCTCCTCTTCGGTCGTTGCTCGGACGTCGGGCGTGCCAGAATGAGCGGGCGCTGGGCAAACACGTGTCCCTACCCGGCAACGCCAGGGAAGAACGCGTCCCCACGCTCGATGGTCCGATTGCTACCCGCGGAGTCGAATGCTTCTCATCCGCGAACGAATTGCACCCTAACATCGAGTCCGAGAGCCAACCGGTCAGTAAAGGGTAAGCAAATGGTAAGCGCACAAGTGCCGGCAAACTCGGGCAAATTGGCCGGGCCAGGGCCTCCTCTGGCCGCGCGCGGAGGGAGGGTTTACGCACAGGAGTGGATGGCCGCGCGCCGGGCAACGTCCCGGTTTCGCGCCCTCGAATCTCGCTATGCACACCGCTAGCCCCTCGGACAAACCAGGCTCAGTGGGTGCCGACGTGCAAGAGTACGCCTTCGGCGCGTTTCGCCTCGACCTGCGCGACGAGCGCTTGTGGCGCGGGGATCGTGCGCTGTCGTTGAAGCCCAAAGCGTTCGCCGTCCTCGGTCGTCTGGTGCGCGAGCGCGGCCGTCTGGTGACCAAGAGCGAGCTTCTGAACGAGCTCTGGGCGGAAGTGACCGTCAGCGAAGCGGTCTTGAAGGTGTGCATCGGTGAAATCCGCGCCGCGCTCGGCGATGCCTCGGGTGAGCCGAAGTTCATCCAGACCGTGCACGGGCGCGGTTACCGCTTCATCGCGCCCGTCCTCGAGCACCCGCTGCGAGCCGCGCTGCGTCCGGTGCTGATAGGCCGCGCGTTCGAGCTCGAGCTCTTGCAGCAGGCCTTTACGCAAGCCCAGGCGGGCGTCAGCCAAGCTCTGCTCATCACCGGTGAGCCCGGCATCGGAAAAACGGCGCTGCTCGATGCATTCTTGCGCGGGCTCGAGGAGGAGCCGCCGGGGCGCTGCTGGTTCGCGCACGGACATTGCGCGGCGCACCACGGTTCGCGAGAACCGTATATGCCGTTGCTCGAAGCACTGGGTCGCCTGGCACGGGGTGCCGACGCCGAGAGCTTCGGTGCGCTCGCCGAGCGGCATGCCCCCACTTGGCTAGCGCAGCTACGCGGCGTAACCAGCGCACCCGGGACGCTGTCGGATGCTCAAGTGCCGGGCGGCGCGCTCGGGCGAGTGCT
Organism: Polyangiaceae bacterium; assembly: GCA_036520475.1. GTDB lineage: Bacteria > Myxococcota_A > Polyangia > Polyangiales > Polyangiaceae > DATDJP01. Next base: position 7,731 of record DATDJP010000165.1, read on the forward strand.
CCGAGAGATGGGCGATCTGATCGAGGCGCTCTCGGCGGAGCGGACAGTGCTGCTGACCGTCGAGGATTTGCACTGGAGCGATCGCTCCACGTTGGACCTGCTCGGCTACCTGTCGAAACGCCGCGGCAGCTCGCGCCTGCTGATGCTCGGCACCAGCCGCTCTTCGGGGCTCGAAGGGCCGCCTTCGCAGAACCCCTGGACCCTGTCACTCACGGGTCCAGTGGATTGGCACGAGGTGGCGCTCTATCCCCTATCCATCAGCGAAGTTGCGGAGCTGGTGAACGCGCGCTTCGGCGAGCCATCATGGGCCGAGGACGTGGCCCGGCCGCTGCAGCAGCAAACGGGCGGAAACCCACTGTTTTTGCGCAGTATCCTCGGGCACTTCCAGCAAAGCCGGACCACCACCCTGGAAACCGGGCGCTGGGTCTTCGAAGAGAACAGCGAGACTTGGCAAGTGCCGCGGGAGCTCCAGGCGTTCATTCGCAAGCGCTTCGCGCGCGCGAGCGCGAACGCCAAGCGCGTGCTCGAGCTAGCCAGCGTGGTGGGGGCTGAGTTCGATCCGGCTCTGGTCGCCGAGAGCCTGAACGCGGAGCCGTCCGAGATCGTCCAGGAGTGCGAGGCGCAGATCCACCACGGTTTCTTGGAGCGCGCGCCGGGCGACGCGCTCTCGGAAGCCGGAACGTATCGCTTTGCGCACGCTCTCTACCAACAAGCGCTGTACGAAGCATTACCGGTAGCGATCCGCGTCGCGAACCATCGGCGCATCGCCGAGGTCTTGGAGCACAGCGCGACCAAACCGGGGCTCGTTCTGCTCGCTCATCACTACGAGCACGGCCAGGTGCCGGACAAGGCGCTCCGCTACCACACGGCGGCGGGGCAAAATGCCGATCAGCGTTACGCTTACCCCGAAGCCGTCGACCACTTCAAGAGCGCCCTCCACTTGCTGAAGCATCTCCCCGAAGGCGCCGCCCGGGATGCCGAAGAGCTCTCGATTCTCATCAGCCTCGGCCAGCCGCTGATCAACGTCCAGGGCTGGACCGCGACCGAAGTGGAACGAACCTACCGCCGTGCGCTCGAGCTCTGCGCCGGCGTGGGCGTGCCACAGCGCTTCGCCGCGCTCGCGGGCCTCTACAAGTTTTTTCTGGCACGCGGGCACTTCGATACGGCGGGCGAGATTGCCGAGCGGTGCGTGGCCTGTGCGAACGAAATGGACGCTCGTCCGCTGCAAATGACCGGCCATGCGCTGCGCGGCATCGTCCTCTATTTCCAGGGTGATCTCGCCAGTGCGCGGCGTGAGCTCCAAACCAGCCGGAGCCTGTACGATTTCGGCGAGTGCCAGTCGTTTGCGCAGATCTTCGGTGACGATCCCGCCGTTGGTTGCCTCGGATTTCTGGGTCGCGTCGAGTGGCTGTCCGGGGATCGCGAGGGCGCGCGCGCGTACGGCCGGCAAGCCCTTGCGCTGGCCCGACAGCTCGCGCATCCGCACGTCGTGGCTACGGCACTGGCGCTCTTGATTCAGATCGAAGCGTGGCATGACGATGACGCGAGCGTCGCCGAGCTGACCTGTGAGCTGACGCGTCTCAGCGGAACACAGAGCTTTGCCTTGTGGAGCATCGTCGCCGACTTTTTTGCGGCGTGGCTGCGCGCGCGAAGGGGCGATGCGCGCGCTCTCTCCGACTTGCAGGGCGCGTTTGCCCGCTACGAGGCGTTCGGCGCCGTGCTCGACAGGCCGATCTACGCGTCGTTCTTCGCCGGGGTGTGCCAGAGCTTGCAGCAACCTGCCGCGGCGCTCGAAATCGTGGAGCAGGCGCGCCAGGCGTCGCCGCGCGTACCGCTTTGGGACGAGCGGCTTGCCAAGCTCGCCAGCCAGTACAAGAAGCGCTCGTCTTCGGGCACGATGGCGAAGCGCCCGACGCCGACGCCGGGCAAAAGCCGAACGCGCCGCTGACCAAACCGGTTGAGCGCCCGTTCGGCAATACTCACTTGACCATGAACCGCGGTTCTGGCAGATTATCGTTCACGCGCCGATACCTTGGCGCTGAAAGGAGGCGCATCCCTTGTCGTTGCTACAACTAGTCCCAAGTGTGATCGTCTCCGTCGCCGCTACGCGCTGACCCACAGTCTTCGCGTAGCGTGCGCGGCCGAGTGGCGGGCGTGAGAGCACGCGTCACGCTCGGTTCCCCAGTGGCTGCGAAAGCAGCCTGATTCATGCTGTTTCAGCGTGCGGCGGTCCGTCCGCGTGCCCGCGTGAAACGAGCGTTTTCGCGAATTCACCGGAGCGTCCTGCGCGACGCTCGGCTCAGCCAAGGTGCGCCCAATGGGCAAGTCCGATCGAACCCGAGCTCCGCACGAGCGTGCCGAGAAGCGGGTTCACAGTATTCGTCACGATCGTTTGGAATCGCTCATACGCGAAGAGATCAACTCCATCTTCGAGTCCGAAATGCAAAACCCGATCTTCGACAGCATTCGCATCACGCGTGTGGAGCTCACGCGCGACGGTTCGCGGGCGCGCCTCTGGTACGCCCTCGATCCGTCGTGCGAGCACGAGCGGGAAGGCGCAGCGCTGGCGCGTGCCAGCGGCTTCTTGCGCACGCGCCTGAATGACGCGCTCGATCTGAAGCGCGTACCGGAGCTGCGCTTCTGCAGCGATCCGACCGCCTACTCCGAACCTGAACCAATTCTGGAGCACTGACTGATGTCCACCAAGAACCTCGCCCGCACCGTCATCGAAGGAGGGCGCGCGGGTTACAACAAGTTCGAGCGCCGCCATTCGAACGCGACGCAGCGCACCCGTGAGCGCGAGATCGAGCAGGCTCTGCTGAACGACGCCGATCGGGACGAGTACGCGTTTCCGTGTCGGGAGACCGTGTACCGCGGCTTCGCAGACAAGCTCTCACCTGCTGAACGCTGGCTCGAGCGTCAAATCGATCGACCCTGGAACAAGGTCCAGAGTGAAATGTTTCAGCGCTTCGATACCCGCACCACCGCGGGCCGTCACATCGTGTTCTGTCATCTCTTGCGAATGGTGGACCTCGGCACCGACGGCTCGCGCTGGTACCGCTATGAAATCTTCGTGGACGCGTACGGTATCTTGCGACGCGCGCGTCATCGTCATCGCGTCTACGCTTCGCCCGAACGTCGGGCACCGTTGCCAGAACCGCGGCAACGGCTGCTGCAGTTTCTGTCCGGGCGTCGTGTCGCGCAGGTGGGATCCCATTTCTACTGGTACACGCCGACTGCCGCCGGAAGGTTTCGTCAGTATCGCGAGCTCAATGCAGATGAGGAGGCGCGCTGGCGGCGCGTCCCGGCCTGGTTCCGCGAGGAGCACGATCCCTGTGCGCCTCCCACAGAGAGCACCGCAGCATGCCCCCCGTCACCTTGAACGGCTCGGCCGTGCCCATTCGCATGTGGGCGTCTCCACACGAAGTCGATTCGCGCACCATCGCGCAGCTCAAGGCGGTCGCGAGCCTACCGTGGGTCGCGAAGCACGTGGCGGTCATGCCCGACGTGCACGCCGGACGCGGCGCCACGGTGGGCTCCGTGATCGCCATGCGCGGCGCGATCGCGCCCGCTGCCGTCGGTGTCGATATCGGCTGCGGCATGACGGCCGTACGCACGAACCTCACCGCCGGCCAGCTGCCGGACGACCTGCGGCGCGTGCGCCTCGCTCTCGAACGCGTCGTGCCGGTCGGACGCGCTCAGCACCGCGAACCAGTTTGGTCCGAAGCCAGCGCGGCACTCGCCGCGCGCGCGCGTGAGTTGTTCGCGCGTTTTGCCGAGCTCGCTGCGCCGGTTCATCATCTGCCGAGGCGCGCGGCCACCCAGATCGGCTCGCTCGGCGGCGGCAACCACTTCATCGAGCTGTGCCTCGACACCGCGGACTCGGTCTGGGTCATGCTTCACTCCGGCAGTCGCCACATTGGCGCCGCGCTCGCCGAGTACCACATGGAAAACGCGCGTCGCCGCTTTCACGGCGCCGAGCTGCCGGACCCCGATCTCTCCGTGTTCCTCGCGGGTACGCCGCCCTTCGAGGCTTACCGCCGCGATCTGTTCTGGGCGCAGGACTACGCTCGCCTGAACCGCGAGCTCATGCTCGAACGCCTGCAAGGCGCGCTGAAGGGGCTCTGGCGGCGGGTGTGCTTCGAAGAGCCGATTTCCTGTCATCACAACTACGTCGCCGAAGAACGGCATTTCGGTGAAGAGCTTTTCGTGACGCGCAAGGGCGCCATTCGCGCGCGGGCGGGGGAGCTCGGCATCATCCCCGGCTCGATGGGCACCAAATCGTTCATCGTGCGCGGCAAGGGCAACGTCGATGCGTTCGAATCCGCGTCTCACGGCGCCGGCCGCCGCATGACCCGGACCGAGGCGCGCAAACGCTTCACGGTGCGCGATCTCGAAGCGCAAACTCAGGGCGTCGAATGCCGCAAGGATCGCGGCGTGATCGACGAAGCGCCCAAAGCCTACAAGAACATCGATCGTGTGATGGCCCAGCAGGAAGATCTCGTCGAGATCGTGAGCGAGCTGAAGCAGGTCGTCTGCATCAAGGGCTGAACCGCGCTATACTGGGCCGATCATGACGCTGTTTGTCCCGCTGTTCGCGGCTCTGAACGAGGGCGGCGTGCGCTACGTGGCCGTCGGCGGGCTCGCCACCGTGCTGCATGGGTATGCACGGCTCACTGCGGACGTGGACTTGATGGTGGACCTCGAACCTGCGGAAGCAGAGCGCGCCATGCGGGTGCTTTCCGCGACGGGGCTGAGGCCGCGTGCGCCAGTGCTCGCGGAGCAGTTCGCTGACGCGGCGATGCGCGGAGCGTGGGTGCGCGACAAGGGCATGCGAGTGTTCTCCATGTGGGACCCCACGCAGCCGATGCGGGAGGTCGATGTGTTCGTGGAACACCCCATCGACTTCGCGCGCATGTACGAGCGCAGCGTAACGGTGCCCGTGGCCGACACGTTCGTCCGAATCGCCGCGATTGACGACTTGATCGCGCTCAAGCGGATCGCCGGGCGCGCGCAAGATCAGGTCGATATCGAAGCGCTGGAGGCGATACGGGAGCGCACGAGGCAGAATGTCTGACAGGTCCTCGGAGTCCCCCGACGCTTTCTGGGGCACTTGGGAGGGCAAGCGCCAGTTGAAGTTCGTGCTCGCTCTGCAGGCCAGCGCAGAACAGCGCCTGGCCTGGCTCGAGGAGATGATCCGGATCGCTCACGCATCGGGCGCCCTCCCGCGGCGGCGCGACGCGACGGGGTTCGAGCTGCCGCCGGAGACTTGAGAAGCGCCGCGATTGTCCGAGGCTGCGCCGAACCGGGAGGAACACGCCGTTTCGGCGTGGTATGGGGGAAAACATGTGGGTGCAGTTCTCATCCTGACACACGCCTCGTAAGCTCTCCCCACCGACTTGTGTGGGTGTCGTGGCCCAAATCCGGCCCGCTGATGTCACGCCTGCGCGGCCCATTGAAGAAGGCCGAGCTACGAGCCCGCGAGGCAGCGAGTATCGAAAACAATGTCCCTCGAAATCGCGCATGCGCCGTCCTTGCTGTCGCGACGCGAAGCATTCCGAGCGCCCGACACGCGGAGCCGTGAGAAACGCGGCTATGCGCATCCTGCTCACGAGCGCGCAAAGATCATGAGCGCCGCGCGGCTTGCGTCGCGCCCCGGATGGGTCCATTTCGCGTTGAAAAAGCGAACGTCGTGCGTCGATTTCGCTGGCCAGCTTTGCGGGCGTGGTGTCGGTGAGTTCGTCAAGGCGTGCTCGGATACACCGAAATGGGCTCTGAGCGGCGCGTCGGCGCGCGTTCGCGCGTGGCACGCGTTTGGACTCGTGTTGGAGCGGAATCGGCGCGCTAGGGGGCGGTGCGGAGGACGAAAATTGTCGTGTTAAGCAATGTGAATGGTGCATGCAGCT